>NZ_JBVKBW010000020.1:0-138686 GCF_055635295.1 Streptomyces sp. NPDC111520
GCTACGAACGCTCAGCCGACCACTTCCTGGCCTTCACCAGCATTGCCTGCACCCTCATCTGCTATCGCAGACTCACCAAATGAGACGACTTCTAAGCCGCGTAGGTGAGCACGCGCCCGCCGCTTCATAGGGCAGGCATCGAGCCGGCCCGCCCAGCGAGGGCAGAGGGGCGGATTACCGTGAGGGGGCCGACCGCCACTCGGGAAGGTCCTCGAAGTGCACGTCGTAGCGGTGCTGTTCGGGGAGCAGCGACGCGAATTCCGCCTCGCCGCGACTGATGGCGGCCAGCTGCTCGAAGTAGCCGAACCGCTCGATGCCGGGACTGAGCACGACCACCACGTCGGCCACCTCACCCTCTGCTGCCCCGAAGACATGCGGCAGGCCCGGCGGTACAACGACGAGCCCGCCCTTTCCCACCGTCGTCAGTGTGTCGCCGAGACGGAACAGCATCGTCCCGTCCAGCACGTAGAAGAGCTCGTGGGAGAGTTTGTGGTGGTGCGGGGGAGCCCCGTCGGCACCGGTTGCGAGGGTGAGCCTGCTGGCGCTGACCGCACCCCCGTCGGCGAGCAGCTCGAACGTGCCGTCCGTGAGCGATGCTGCGGCCGCCTCACCGGGCTGCACCACCAGCGCAGGGAGCATGGGCTTCATAGTGACTCCTTCGATATGACACGTTCGCCGGCTGACCAGTGATGCACGCGCCGGAACCTGGTCAAGGCCCGGACGGCGACCTGAGTCCCGCAGACTCACCGGCAACTCAGGAGTCGCCGATCTGTCCGGTGCGGAGTGGCGTACGCCACCGTGGTGCCGTGGGGGCCGGTGTCGCGCGGGCCAGGAGTGCCGCTCGTGACCGGCCGCGCAGTGAATGATCACGCCGTGCTGAACATGTACAGTTGTATCCTGCAGCTACTGTACATGTTCAGTTGGCGAGTGTCAGACTGCCGGTATGGCAGCAACGAAAACTCCGCCACCCGGCGCCGGCGTGCCCAGTGCGCAGGCGCCCGGTACGGCGCGATCGCGGGACGGTGAGGCGACACGCGCCTCGATCCTGGCGGCCGCTCGTGCGGCCTTCGCCGAGAAGGGCTACGCCCATACGTCGCTGCGCGAGATTGCCAGGAACGCAGGGGTCAGACCCTCACTGGTCGTGCACTTCTACGGTTCGAAAGCAGGACTGCTGGCCGCCACGGTCGAATGGCCTTTCGATCCCGACACGGTCACTCGCCAGGTTCTCGCCGGGGGCCCCGGCCGCATCGGCGAGCGTCTCGCGGACGTGTTCCTGGAGACCTGGGAGCAGGATGGCCGGCCCAACACGGCGATCACCCTGCTCAACGCGGCATGCGAACGCCCGGAGGCGGCCACGCTCATGCGGGAGCTGTTCACCACGTGTGTGATCGCTCCCATCGTCACGGCCATCGCCCCGGAGCAGGCAGAGATCCGGGCCTCTCTGGTGGCCAGCTATCTGCTGGGCCTGCATGTGGGGCGCTACCTGCTGATGTTCGAGGCGATCGCCGAGGCGGATGCCGACGTACTGAAGCGGGCACTGGCGTCCACCATCCAGCACCTGTGCACCGGCCCGCTCCGGTAGGCGAACCCGCTTGATCTGATGTTGTGGAGTGGGTGACTGGCTGGTTACGGAATTCCGCGGCGGGAAGATCGTCGTCCAGGTCAAGCGCTACCGGAACACGGTGCCGCCCAGCGCGGTGCGTGATCTGTACGGCACCGTGCAGGACGCCGGCGCCAACAAGGGCGTGCTCGTCACCACCTCCGGGTTCGGCCCCGGTTCGCACACCTTCGCCAACGGAAAACCGCTGGAACTGATCGCCGGGCCCGAACTGGTGGACCTCCTGCACCGCCACGGTCTGAGCGGCAGGCTCGGCGGCGCCCAGGCCGGCATCCCACAGCAGCGGCCCGCCCCCGACGAGACCGATGCCGGCCCCGCGCACGAGGACAACGTGCTCGGCATGTCCTGGTCGGGCAGCGTGGCCCTGGACGTGTGCGCCCTGGTGTGCCAGGGGTCGCGGGTGCTGAGCGATGACCACTTCGTCTTCTACAACAATCCGCAGACCCCCGAGGGAAGCGTGCGGTCGGTGACCGCCATCATCCCGGACAAGGCCGCCCTGCGTGTGGCGTTCGACGCGCTGCCCGACCGGGCGGACCGGCTTGTCCTCGCTGCGGCTGTCGATCCCGTCACCAACCCTGAAGCGGACCTGTCCGGATTCACCGACGCGTTCATCCGGCTGCTGGGCCCCGATGGTGAGGAACTCGGCCGCCTGGAGGTATCCGACGGCCGCCCTGGCGAAACAGCCCTGGTGCTCGGCTCCTTCCGGCGCCGTGCCAGTGGCGACTGGGACTTCGTGATCGGAGGCAAGGGATACCCCGGTGGGCTGGAGGCCCTGGTGCAGGAGCACGGCATCGAGGTGTCCTAGCGTCCGGATGCGTCTGTGGGCGGCCAGGCCCGTGGGGCTCGCCGCCCGCAGAGCCCGGTACGGGGCTGGGCCCGCATGCGGAGATCTCGTGGCCGCAGGGTCATGGCGAGGGCGGGGCGGGTGCTGTGGCCGGGCACATGTTCCAGACGCCAGCGGGCGGTGATGGTCGCAAGGGCCAGGGTGGCCTCGGTGGTGGCGAAGGTGTCGCCGATGCATTTGCGGGCGCCTGCCGCGAAGGGAATGAGGGCGTGGCGGAGCGGCTGCGGGCGGCTGGGATCCCAGCGGTCAGGATCGAAGGCATCGGGGTCGTCGTAGAGGTCGGGCTTGTGGTGGATGAGGTAGGCGCTGTAGGCGACGGTGGTCCCGGCCGGCAGTCGGTGCCCGCCCAGTTCGGTGTCGGCGGAGACCACACGGGTGATGAACCAGCCCGGTGGGCGCAGCCGTAGGGTTTCGGTGATGACACGTTCGGCCAGTGTCAGGTGGGGCAGGTGTGCGTGGGTGGCCGCGGCACCACCCAGGACCGTGTCCACTTCGGAGTGGACGCGCTGCTCGATCTCGGGATGCTCCGCCAGCAGGTCCAGTGCCCAGCCCACCGTGGCCGCCGTGGTCTCCGTCCCGGCAAGGAAGAAGGCGATCGTCTGGTCGCTGATCTCTGCGGCGCTCATGCCGCGGCCGCCGTCTTCGGGGTCACGGGCCGCGATCAGGGCCGAGAGCAGGTCGCCGCGGTCGGTGCCCTCCGCGAGGCGCTGAGCGATGACCTGGTCGAGGGTGTCACGCAGGCGGGCTCGGGCCCGCAGGTAGGAACGGTTGCGTGGGGTGGGGAGCCGGTCCAGCGGGGGGATCATCAGCATACGGCGGCCCATGCCGTTGATGAGGGTGGTGACGTCGTCGAGGATCCGGCCGAGCTCGGCTGAGGGCAGCGTGCGGGAGAAGAAGGCGGCAGCCGCGGCTTTGGAGGCGATCGCCATCATTTCGGTGGGTACATGCAGGACTTGTCCGGCGTGCCAGCCGGCTGTGCGCTCGTCGATGCAGCCCGTCATGGTTTCCGCGTACGCGTGGAGACGGGCAGGGT
The DNA here is from genome assembly GCF_055635295.1 of Streptomyces sp. NPDC111520. NCBI lineage: Bacteria > Bacillati > Actinomycetota > Actinomycetes > Kitasatosporales > Streptomycetaceae > Streptomyces > Streptomyces sp. NPDC111520. The sequence goes on from NZ_JBVKBW010000020.1 coordinate 3,496, forward strand.
GGAAGGCCGGCTGGATCATGCGTCGCTGCCGACGATGCTCGCTGTGCGGACAGGTGGGGAGCCCGTTGCCCGCCACTTCCCGCGCACGATCGTAGACGGGGCCGCCCTTGTCGAAGACGCGGTCACTGATGAGGACGTGACGGGTGAGTTCCGCGTCGCAGAGCACGACGACGGCAAGCGGCCCCAGCCGGATTCTGACCAGATCACCGTGGGCGGGCAGGGAGGTCAGGAACGCCAGCGGATTCCGCAGCAATTGCGGCAGGTGACCGACCAGAGGAAGCCCGTTGGGGGCGGAGGGTAGTGACCGAAGGTCCTTCATCTTTTGCTCCGAAGCCGCATGTACGGGTGGTCAGTCGGCAGGTTTGTGGAGGGCCGAGGCGTCGGTGGGCAGCGCTTGCCACCACCAGCCGATACAAGGGATGTCCGAGGGCGCGCCGGTCGCGCTGGGAACGTCCGCGACGGGGCTCGTTGCCACGCGTACGGCGCCGGGGTGGCGGCCGTCGGGATCGGTGTAGCGGCCTGCCCGTATGCCCCATTCGTAGTTGCCGCGGATGAGGCAGGTCAGGTTGGACAGATAGCGGCGCAGTGGCTCGGAGGCGGTCGGCTGGACGATGTCACGAACCTCGATGAAGCGGGCCAGGATGCGGTCGCGCAAGGCGACAGCCTGCTTCTGGGCGTCCTGCTGGGTGCACCCGGGCTGGGCGAGGTAGAGGCCGACCAGATTCAGGACGGGCCCCGTCTCAGCAGGCCGCCGGGCGGCGAACCACAGCTCCTTGCCGTAGGAGAACAGGTCGTCGTCGAGGGCGGCGACCATGCTGGCCATCTCGGTGAGCGCGTGCACGGCCGGGGCGTTGATCTCCTGGTCGGGGATGTCGTCCACCTCGCTGACCTGGAACCAGGCGAGGGTCGGGAATCCGGCGACGTACAGGAGGCGGGTGTAGAGGTAGTCGTTGAGGCTGGGCATCAGAGGCTGCCGGCGGGCCGCGCGTTCCCACGCCACGCCCAGGTACCAGGAGAGGTGTGCGTCCACCAGGCGGCGACGCTGGGTCGCAGAGGCCAGGCGGTGCAGGCGCTCGGCCAGCTCCACCACCGGCCCGGCAAAGGGATTCTCCGGTGGCAGCAGGCCCGCGGTCGGGCTCTCCAGCGTGCGGATGACGCGCACGGCCAGGTCGAGGAAGGAGAAGGCATCCTCGGGGGATTCCTCGTCGCAGGCGAAGTCGTCGAACACGAACATCGTGTACGTCCAGTCCACGGCCATCTGGAGCCGCTCGGTGTCGGCACCGGGGCAGTTGCCCGCGAAGAACAGCGCGGACCTGGTGCCCGCGACCCGTTCACGGCGTCCGGGCCCGTGGCACAGGCCGTGCCGCTCCATGAAGGCCAGGCCCTGCTCCTCGAGCAGCTCGACCTCGGGATGGCGGCGCCACGGCATGGGGAAGTACATCGCCGGCAGTCGCATCACGATGTCCGGGCCGGCTCCGGCCACATCGCGGGAATCCGGGTCGGAGGGGGCGGTGTACTCAGCCACGGTGCACTCCTCCACTGCCCGGGCCCTGTCGGCGAGTTGACGCCGGGTCATGCCGTACGCTCCGCGACGCCGTGTACCAACCTCCGGGCCGCGTCGGCCGCGGGTGCCGGGAAGGCCGCGTCAGCCAGGGCTTGGAGTGCCTGCTGATGACGCAGCCGGATCATGTCTTCGACGGCGTCCAAGGCCCCGGTCTCCCGCAGGACACGCCGAACGCGCTCTGCCCCGTGCTCGTCGAGTTCCGGCCGGCCTACGAGGGTGTCCAGGACGAGCCGCTGCCGGGTGTCCGCCCGCTGGTACCCCAAGGCCATCAGGACCGTCGGCTTGGCCTGACGAAGATCGTCCAGCACCGGCTTCCCGGTCTGCTCGGATGCGCCGAAGACACCCAGCACGTCGTCACGCAGCTGAAAGGACTCCCCGGCCGGGAGCGCGAAGGCGCTCAACGCCGCGCGCAGTCGCTCCCCGGCTCCGGCCAGGGCGGCACCCACGTGCAAGGGCCGTTCGAAGGAGTACTTGGCCGTCTTGTAGCGCGCTACCCGCAGCGCCGACTCGACCCCGCCGCGCGCGTCCACGCGGGTGGTCAGATCGAGGTACTGGCCGTGGACGATCTCCGTGCGCATCACGTCGATCACCGGCAGCACCGCGGCCAGCTCAGCCGGAGACAAGCCGGCCGTGTGCAGGAGCTCATCGGACCAGACCAGAGCCAGGTTCCCCGCCAGGATGGCTGCCCCTGTCCCCACATCCTCGCGAGCCGGGTGATCGGGGTAGCGCGCCGCCGCGGCCCGGTGCACGGTCGGCGCCCCGCGACGCAGGTCGCTGCGGTCCATGATGTCGTCGTGGATCAGTGCGAAGGCGTGGAACAGCTCCAGCGATGCCGCCGTCCGCAGCACGACGTCGGAGACCGTCGTCCTCCCGCCGGCGTGCCAGCCCACCGCGCACAGCAGGGGACGAAGCCGCTTCCCGCCGCGGGTGACGAAGTCGCTCACGTCCCTGGCGAGGACGAACGTCCCCTCAGCTGCCGTCTCGGCAGTGCGAAGGCGGGAGCTGAAGAAGGCGTCCAGCACGGCATCTACCCCCGACCGCACAGCTTGAAGATCCAACGCCGATGTTCTGGACGGGCCAGCGGTTTCCACCCACACCCCCACCTCGCAGTCCCCGGAATCAGCCGCCCCCACCATGCCGCCCGGCCTGCGACCAGCCCAACGGAGCTGCAGCAGCGCACGGGAGCACCGGGAGCGCGACGGGTGGCAAGGAGCGCAGACGTAGAGACGGGGTCCAGCAACCGCAACACTGTTGCGTGCCCCGGCTTCTCCGTCACACGTCGAAGGCGTCGGATCCCTGCATGCCTTGCACCCAGTCGGACAGCACGCAACGGCGACGACCGCAACCCGATGGATCACCCGTACGTCGTACTGGCAGAGCCGAGCCCACACCACCGAGAGGCGACCATGTCGCACCCCGCGGAACCCCTCGTCGAATACTGCTTCATCATCACCTTCAGTCACCGCGACCAGGATCTGATGACCTTCTCCGGCACCTACACTCCCGCGCCGGGAATGACCAGGCACGACGTCTACACCACCATCCGCGCCGATCACGTGCGGCAGTTGCCCTCGCACATCCAGAGCAGCCACTACCAGGTGACCTACTTCTCGCTGGAACGCAACCAGCTGACCTGACCGGCGCTCCGCCGCTGCCGGGAGCATGCCCACGCTGCAGCAGCCCGGGCGGGCGAGCCGATTCCGTCCTAGGATCGGCTGAACCGCGCTGCCGCGAAGGCGCGCGCTCGTGAGTACGGACGTATCACTCGGCGATCACCCGAACGGGTCATCGGCGACCCCCGCGGCGCTGCGGGCGCCCGGCGAAGTGCCCGGGCCCGCCAACCGGGAGCCGCGCTCGCCCATGTGACGCTCCCGAACCGCCTGGGGCCCGCCCGGAACACGGCGCTCCGCAGCGTGGCGGACCGATCGCGAGCGGGCCAGGAGGAGACACATGAGCAGTGATCACGGCACCGAGTACGCGGCCGCGGCCGCACGGCTCGGTTGCGCGCCTCTGGTGGACGCGATGGGCCGCCTTCACCACCACCGCGCGCACATCGTCGCCCTGTCCAGCCCCGACCCCACCAAACCGCTCTTCGGGCCGGCCGTCACCCTTGCCTTTCTGCCCTACCGGGACGACCTGCCGCAGACCGAGACCGGCTTCGGCGAGCTCTTCGATCAGGCGATCGGCGACGACCCGGCCGGGAAGGTCCTGGTGCTCTCCAGCGGCGGCTATCCGGACCTCTCCCATGCGGGCGGTACGAAACTGTCCCGGGTCGCTCGTCACGGGCTGGCCGGAGTGCTGGCGGACGGCAGGCTGCGGGACTTCGCCCAACTGAGCGACTACGGGTTCGCGACCTGGTGCCAGGGCGAGGCGACACGTTGGGGCGGCGACACCATCATGCCGTTCGCGGCGAACGTCGCGGTGCAGATCGCCGGTGTGTGCGTGACTCCCGGTGACTACGTCTTCGCCGACGCGGCGGGAGCAGTGGTCATTCCGCGGGCCAGTATCGAGCGGGTCCTGCAGGAGGCGGCCAGGATCGACGCCGAGGACGCCGAATCCGTCGCGCGGATCCTCGACGAGCACCCACCACGCTAGCGGTGAGGGTACGCCCGGTGGTCGGGTTGCCCGGGCGTCGTCTGTGGGTGAGCCTCCTCAAGGAGGACATCGCTCCCGACCGGGTGTCCTCCGACAGGACCCATGCTGGGAGGAACAGGTGACGGCCCACCCGACGAACGCCCCCGCGGCGCAGGTGCCGCAGTTCGAAGGACTGCGCGCCATGTTCGTCAACACGACGCTGAAGCGCTCGCCGGAGGTCAGCAACACCGAGGGGCTCATCGACGTGAGCGCGGGCATCATGCGCGGGCACGGCGTGCAGGTGGAGACGGTCCGCGCGGTCGACCACGACATCGCGACGGGGGTCTGGCCCGACATGAGGGAACACGGTTGGTCCAGTGATGCCTGGCCGGATCTGTTCGAGCGGGTCCTGGCCGCGGACGTCCTCGTGCTGTGCGGGCCCATCTGGCTGGGGGACAACAGTTCGGTGATGAAGCGCGTCATCGAACGGCTCTACGGTTGCTCAAGCCTGCTCAACGCGGCTGGACAGTACGCCTATTACGGACGCGTCGGCGGTTGCCTGATCACCGGGAACGAGGACGGGATCAAGCACTGCGCCATGAACGTCCTCTACAGCCTCCAGCATCTCGGCTACACCATTCCGCCGCAGGCCGACGCCGGGTGGATCGGGGAGGCCGGACCGGGCCCCTCGTACCTCGACCCGGGCTCGGGCGGCCCGGAGAACGACTTCACCAACCGCAACACGACGTTCATGACCTACAACCTCCTGCATCTGGCGGCCATGCTGCGACGCGAAGGGGGATTCCCGGTATACGGCAACCAGCGCGCCGAGTGGGACGCCGGATGCCGCCCCGACTTCCCGAACCCGGAACACCGATGACCTCGTGGCCGTCACCGGTGCGTGAGAGGCGCACCGCGCCGGCCGGCTAGGCGTTCGGCTTGTCGTAGTCGAGCTCGAAGGCCGAGCGGTGTTCGTTGACGAACTCCTCGACCGTCGTGAGCGGCTGCCCGTTGATGCGCGGCGCCGTGTCGCTGATGCCGGCGAGAAGGCCCTCCTGCTGATCGAGGTTCACGGCCTCGAAGTGCTTGAGCTTCGCCATGTCACCTCCGATGCCGAGCATCTCGAGGAAGGTGGCCGCGGTGACCTGCTCGTACGGAAGGTCCCTGCCCAGCACCCGGCCGACCTCGGCGGCGAGCTCCTCGTGGCTGTACTCCACAGGGCCGGTGAGCGCGTAGACCTGCCCACCGTGTTCTTCGGGCGAGGCGAGGATGTTGGCGGCGGTCAGCGCGATGTCGCGGCCGGCGATGGGGGCGAACCGGCTCTCCTTGCCGAAGGGCATCACATAGCGGCCGTAGCGGATCAGCCCGGAGATGTAGAGCAGCCATTGCATGAAGAACGTGACCCTGAGATGGGTGGTGGGGACCCCCGACCATGTGAAGACCTGCTCGGAGAGCCAGTGGTTCTGCGTGGCCTTGCTGTGTGCGTGCGGCCGGGACTGGAAGTGCGACATGCTCACGATGAGCTCGAGGTCCTCCTCCCTGGCGGCCTGGGCGAACATCACCGCGGCCTCCACCAGTCCGTCGCCGATCGGGTAGTTGAAGTACGCGCGCTGGACGCCCTCCATGGCCTTGCGAACGTCTCGGAGGTTGAGCAGGTCGCCGAAGACGACGTCGGCGCCCTTGTCACGGAGCCGCTGAGCCCGTTCGTCGTCCGTGCGGACCATGGCGCGCACGTCGAAGCCTTCCCTGAGCAGGTAGTCGACCATCGGACGGCCGGTCGCGCCGTTGGCTGTCGTGATCAAGATCGAGGTCATTGATTCCTTCCCCTCTGCTTCGCCGGCAGCACGTGCACGGATGGTGTCCGTCCGTGCATCGACCGTGCACCGGCACATCCCGGCCGGCAATCCGACCATACCTCCATTAAGATTACACCTAGCATCTAATGCGCAAAGGGTCGCCACCTCGGCAGGCGGACGGCGCGGAATTGCGCCCGTCAGGCCCTTGATCCGCAGCCCCTTCGACGGGGGGTGGGAAAGGGAGCGGGTCCGCATGATGAGGTGTGTGTCTCTGATGACCCCGACGGCAGGGAGCATTCCTTCCGATGACCACACTGCCCGCACACCCTGAGCGCAGAGGTCCCGAGACCGCCTCGGTGACGGATGTCTCGCCGTTCAAGCCTTCTCTCGTCAAAGCGGTGTTCAGGGACGTGACCCCGATGCACGTCTCTCGGTCGGCCGCGTGGGCCGCCGCTTCGGTCACGCGGACAGTGCTGGCGGAGATCATCGAGGGCGGGAGGAGAGCGGCGGGGGAGGAGGCCCGGAAGAGGCTGATCCCCGGCGACCTCCTCGCGGCGATCGACCGGGACGTCGAGCTCGAGGTGGGGACCGCTTGGTACGACCACAGCCCGACGTTCCGAGGCCTCACCGGTGTCCTGCACGACGCCGAGGGCGTGATCGTGCCGCCCCGTAGGCGCAGCAGGTCGCGCAAACCGAATGCTGTGGTCGGCGCCCACAGGTTCGAGGCCGGGGTCAAGAAGCTGCTGCGGAGCCAGCGGGTGACGGCCGTGCCGGCGATGGTCCGCGACCTGGACGGGATCGCGAGCGCCTTCCTGACGGATCTCGCCCGGGACGCGGCCATGGTCGTCCGGGAGGGCGGAGTGAAACGATTCGGCACCGCCGCCCTGCTGATGCCGGGTGAACCGGCCCCACCCCCGTTCCTCGGGGATTCCCACCGGGCCCTGTCAACCCGCGAGGGCGACGGGCGGACCATCGGCAGGGATGACGTCCTGGCGGCCACGATGCAGTTGCTCGGCGGCGACCTCGGACAGCGAGCCCTGACCGACGCGCGCAAGGCGAACCCTTTGGTCGGCTGAGCGGGCGCGAGCAACATCACCGCCCGCACCTTCATGTGCTCCCGCAGACTCGGTATGTGCACGATCCCGACCGGTCCGCATGAGCAGCGGTCGTTCCCCGGGCGCAGGTGTCTGCCACGGGCGGCCTGACGGTTTCGTTCAGGACGCTGCAGGGACCGCGGCGTCGAGGCCGCGGGCCGAGACGAGTTGTGCGCTGCCGTCGGCCAGCCGGTAGCACAGGCCCACGACGGCGGCCTGTCCGGCGGAGACCTTCTCGGCGAGTGCCCGCGACCGGTCCAGGAGCAGGTCTACGGTGTGCCTGATGTGCTCGGCGAGGATCTCCTCCGGCTCGGTCCGTCCCGCGGCCCGTGCCGCCAGGACGCTGGGGGTGACCCGCTCTACGACGTCCCTGACGTACCCGGCCGGTGCCATGCCGTCCTCCAGCGCGGCGCACGCGGCGCCCACCGCGCCGCACGAGTCGTGCCCGAGCACCACGACCAGCGGACAGCCCAGTACGTCGACGCCGTACTCGATGCTGCCCATCACCTCCGCGCCCATGACGTGCCCTGCGGTGCGGACCACGAACAGGTCACCCAGGCCGCGGTCGAAGATGATCTCCGCGGCCAGGCGTGAGTCGGAGCATCCGAACAGCACGGCGAAGGGCTGTTGGGCGGGGGCGATCTCGGCGCGACGGACGGCGTCCTGATTGGGGTGCTCGGGGGCCCCGCTGACGAAGCGCTGGTTGCCTTCCAGCAGCAGGGCGAAGGCATCGTGAGGCATCGCAACAGGGGTACTGGTCATGGCGGCAGCCTATGAGCCGGCACCAGTCGTCGCACCGTAAGACCGGGCGCTCCTCACCCGGCCGGACCAGTCCCGTCGGCTGCGAGCCGGCGCCGCATGCGGTGGCGGCGCCGGTGCCACACGCCAATCCGTTGATTCGCTCGTGACCGGCTCGTGCTGCACAGCTAAGTGTACAGTCGTAGACTTGAGTGGGTGGGTCACCACCCGCGGCCTGCACGCCCGTGGCGGCGCCGCGACCGTCTCCGGGTCCAGCTGCCTGGAGCGGTGACCGTTGCGCCGCGTGCTCTGTTCCGCGTGCGCTGATGCGGGGTCGTCGTGGTCACCGCGGTGGCCTCCGCATCGATCGGGAGCCTGCGGGACCGCCCCCCAGCGCACAACGGATCACGTCATCGCTGGGACGCCACCAACTTCAACGAGGCAGACCGGTCGAAAGCCTTCGAGGTCTTTCGCGCCGAGAACTTGGTCGGTCTCGCGGACCGTCATGGCCTCCGGCCATGATGCAGCGCACCTCCACGTCCAGCCGCCGTCCCCTGGCCGGCGGGCAACGCGGAGGCCGGACAGCAGCGCGTCGGTGCCGGTCCCGAGCCGGCGAGTGGGCGGGCGGCGGTGTGAGCGACGGGTTGGAGGGTGCAATCTGGGTGACGCCGAGAGCGGCCTCTGCGGCGGTACAGCGGAAGCCGGCGGGAGCGCAGGCGGTCATGGGACATCGGCCTGCGTGACGTCGGCGACAGTCCCGTGCGGGGCGCCGGCTGCTCGGCGTACCTCGATCACGGCGACGTCCACGGCGGTCAGCCTCAGTCCCGTGGCCGAGGCATGCCGGTAGATGAAGGACAGGTTGCGCCTCAGAGCCGTCATTGGACGGGTGGTTAACAGACGCCGGGAATGTGAACAGCGCGGCTGAACCGCAACGGCTGATCAGCGGCTGAGCGCCGGCGCCGACGCCCGCGACATCCGTATAAATGCCCACCAACTCGCGGTTCGATCATGTCATTTGACCGCCCCCGTCGCAGGGCGGGAAGTTCACCCGTGGCCGCGAGCATCTGCGGCCATGAGCAACCTCAGTCGCCGCATCTTCATCCTTGGCGGGCTCACCACCGCGAGCGTCGCAGCGCTCCAACTCGGGGCGATGGCCCAGCCGTCGGCCGCCGCCTCCACTCCCTTCCCCTTCACCCTCGGTGTCGCCTCCGGCGAACCGGACGACACCAGCGTGGTTCTCTGGACACGTCTGGCTCCCACACCGACCAACGCGGACGGCCAGGGCGGCATGCCCAACGCCGACGTCGCCGTCGACTGGCAGGTGTCGACCAACCAGAACTTCACCAGCCTCGTCAGCTCCGGCACGTTCACCGCCCGCTACGCACAGGCCCATGCGGTCCACGTACTGGCCGGCGGACTCGCCCCGGACTCGGAGTACTACTACCGCTTCCGGGCCCAGGGATTCATCTCCCCGGTGGGCCGGACCCGCACCGCGCCGGCTCCGAACACGGTCGGGCGCGACTTCACGATGGCCTTCGCCTCGTGCGCCCACTACGAGCAGGGCTACTACACCGCCTACCGGCGCATGGCCGACGACCGCCCCGACCTGATCCTGCACCTGGGCGACTACATCTACGAGGGCGGCGCCACCTCCGGCGCCGTGCGCCAGCACCTCGGCAGCGAGATCGTGTCGCTGGCCGACTACCGCCGCCGCTACGCGCTCTACCGCAGCGACCCCGACCTGCAGGCCGCGCATGCGATCGCGCCGTGGCTGGTCGTGCCGGACGACCACGAGGTGGAGAACAACTACGCCAACATGGTCCGCGCCGACAGCAGCCCCGCGCTCACGGCGGCCCAGTGGACCGCGCGCCGCACCGCCGCGTACCAGGCCTACTTCGAGAACATGCCGCTGCGGGCCGCCGCGACCCCCTCCGGCAACAGCATCCAGCTCTACCGCCGGGTCCGCTGGGGCACCCTCGCCACGTTCCACATGCTCGACACCCGCCAGTTCCGCGACGACCAGGCCTGCGGCGACGGGACGAAGGTCTGCGCCGACGCCGATCTGCCGTCCCGTTCGATCACCGGCCCGGCCCAGGAGGCGTGGCTGCTCGACGGGCTCGGACAGCACCTGAGCACCTGGGACCTCATAGGCCAGCAGGTCTTCTTCGCCCGCAACGTCAACTCGGCGGGCGCGATGAACATGGACGCCTGGGACGGCTACCGGGGCAGCCGGGCCCGGATCCAGCAGGGCATCATCGACCGCGGCGTACGCAACCCGGTCGTCCTCACCGGTGACGTGCACGCGTCGTGGGGCAACGACCTCAAGGCCGACTACACCAACCCGTCCTCGGCGACGATCGGCTCCGAGCTCGTCTGCACCTCCATCACCAGCACCGGCAACGGAACCGCCACCACGGCGATCCCCAACGGATCCCTCAACCCGCACCTGCGCTTCTACTCCAACCGGCGTGGCTACGTCCGCACGCACATCACCCGGTCGCAGCTCACCGCCGACTTCCGGTCGGTGGCGACGGTGACCGAACACGGCGCGGCGGCGACGACCGCGCGGACCTTTGTCATTCACGACGGACAGCCGGGGTTGGCCGATGCGTAAGCTCTCCGTACTGGGCGCGACCGTTGCCGGCTTCGCCGCGGTCCTCGCCATGATCTCCCCGGCCTCCGCGGCCGGACCCTCGTCCTGGGCGACCGCGAACAGCGACTCCGCCGGTGACCAGGACACCTCCTCGATCGCCGCCAACCGCCTCGGCGACACCGCCGTGGTCTGGGAGGACGACCGCGACTCGGCCACCCCGGGCGACAACGCGCACAGCGACGTATGGGTGCGGATGTACCGCAACGGCGTCTCCGCCTACGAGAAGAAGCTCTCGGCCGGCGGGACCTCGGGCGTGGCCTGGCGGCATCTCCAGCCCGACGTGGGAATCGACGACCGGGGCAACACCGTCGTCGTGTGGGCCGAGGACCCGGACGGCAACGGGTTCTACAACATCACCTACCGAGTCCTCTCCCCGGCCGGCGCACTCCTCGGCTCCGGCCAGGCCAACGCGAGCGCCGACGGCCAGCAGATCCATCCGCGCGTAGCGGTCGATCCGGACGGTGCGCCGGGCAGCACCACGGCGGTCGCGTTCTCCGTGGTGTGGGAGGACATCCAGGGCACCGCGGCGGCGACGGTCAAGGCGGCAGGGTTCACCGGGACCACGACCAAGGCCTACGAGGTGACCGTCAACGCGACCGGCGGCGCGCACCACAACCCCGACATCGCGACGTCCGCCTCGGGCGACGCCGTCGTCGTCTGGGACGAGGACACCGACAACAACGGCACCTACCAGATCGGACTGGTGAAGCTGGCCAAGGCGAACGGGGCGGTCACCCTCAGCCGCCGCAGTGCCAACAGCATTGCCGACGGGCAGCAGCAGCGCCCGGCGGTGGCCGCGAACTTCAACGGCGACTTCGCCGTGGCGTGGGAGTCCGACCACACCGGGACCCGCGGCGTCTGGGCCCGGTCGTTCACCGCGACCGGCACCGCCGGCTCGGCCGAGGTCGAGGTCTCCGGCGGAGCGGGAGCGGGCAACCCCACCCTCGGCATCGACGACCAGCGCGACGCCGTGGTTGGCTGGAGCGTCGCCGGCACCGATCCGGCGGTCTGGGCCCGGGGCCTCAACCCCGACGGCACCTCCGCCGGCCGGTTGCCGGCCCAGTCCGTCAGCCAGGTCACGGCGGGCCGGCAGGAGCAGCTCGCGCTGGCTTCCTCCCCGTTCGGCACACTCTCCATGGCGTACACCGACGACAACGACGGCAACACCTTCGACCAGGTCCTGCTGAGTCTGGGGGCGACCAACTCGGACTGGTGACGTCTTTGCGATCCGCGGACGTCCACCGGGGCCACCCCGGGTAAGGAGCCGGCAGTCGGTGCCGGGGAACCGCGCAAGTGCGCGGTTCCCCGGCACCGCTGTCGGATCACCTCCGTGAGAGGGCCCGGAACGTACTCATCGCTCGAAGGTGCCGTACATCGTGGCCCGCGCGATGGCGTGGGTGAACAAGAGGAAGTCCATCAGGGCGGGAGACGTCGCCTCGGACACGTCCAGCTTGTCCACGCCGACGGCATGGACGACCAGGAAGTATCGGTCGGGGCCGTTGCCCGGTGGCGTGGCCGGCCCCAGGTACCTGCGGTAACCGGCGTCGTTGCGAAGTGTCACCGCGCCGCCGGGAAGGTCGCTCCCGTCTCCGGCCCCGGCCGGAAGGTCGGTCACGGAAGCCGGGAGGTTGGCCGCAGCCCAGTGCCAGAAACCCGAGGCGGTGGGTACGTCCGGATCGAACATCGCTACTGTGAAGCTTTGCGTCTCGTCGGGGAATCCGGTCCAGCTCAGCTGCGGTGAGATGTCGGACCCGCCTGCTCCCAGTATGCCGCTGGCCTGCTCGAGGGCGAGTTGGCCGCCGTGGGGGACGGACTCCGAACTCACCGCGAAGTCCGGGATCGGCGGCATGAAGTCGTAGGGACCGTAGGGCTTGATCATGAAGAGCCTCCGCATCCACGCCCGGCCCGGTCCTGCCCTGGATCAACGCTATGACCGTAATTGTCAGTTGGCAATCGGTCCTGATGGTTTGACTTTGCTGTGTCCCTGCGGCTGGTGGCGTCGGTGCCACGACGATGTCGCCGTGCCGGCCGTCGGCGGTGCCTCGCCACGCTCCGTCCGGGATGCGTCGTGGCGGCGGACGCAGGAACCTGGAGGTAGGTAAGGGGCGGGGGCGGCTGCGGTGGCCTGCGACGAAACCCGAGCCCGTCACGCTGCGCGGCACGTAACCCGTACTTGTCAGCGAAAGCGAGGCGGCACCATGCAGATGCAAGCAGCTCGGATGCACGGATACAAAGAGCCCCTTCGAATCGAAGACGTTCCCATGCCAGACCCGGCGCCGGACGAGATCCTGCTGAAGGTCGCCGCGACGGGCATGTGCCGCAGTGACTACCAGCTCCTCAACGGATACTTCGAGGTGCCGTTCCCCGTTGATCTCCCTTATATCCCCGGCCACGAGGTCACCGGCCGGGTGGCCGGTATGGGCAGGGCGGTACCGAAGTCGGTGGGGTACTCCGAGGGCGACATGGTCGTGGTCAACCCCAGTTGGGGCGACGGCACATGCCGCCAGTGCCGGGAGGGCAACGAACAGCTGTGCAGCGGCAACGGCAGGTGGGTGGGTTTCGGGCCCCCCGGAGGCTTCGCGGAGTACATGGCCGTGGAAGGCCGCCACGCGATCCCGGTCTCGGAGAACGCGGCGAAGGCGCCCGAGGTCCTCGCCCCGATGACCGACGCGGGCATGACCCCGTACCGCGGGATGCGCAAGCTCCGGGACACCGGCAAGCTCGGTCCGGGCCGCACCGTCGCCGTCACGGGCATCGGAGGCCTGGGCAGCTACGCGGTCCAGTACGCCAAGCTGCTCGGCGGCGGAGCGACCGTGGTGGCCCTGGCCCGCAAGGACAACAAGCTGGACGTGGCGAAGGAGAACGGAGCCGACCACGGGATCAACGTCCGCGACAAGTCCACCGAGGCCATCCAGGACGAACTGGAGCAGCTCACCGGCCGCAGGACGATCGACGCCATCCTGGACTGCGTCGGCAGCAACGCGTCCATCTCCATGGGGTTCGACCTGCTGGGTCCAGAGGGTGTGCTGGCGGCGGTCGGCCTCATGAGTCACCACGTCGAGCACAAGCAGTTCCCGTTCGTGGGGACCGAGCTGACCTACCTCGGTTCCTTCTGGGGCAACCACCTGGACCTGGTCGAGGTGCTCTCCCTCGCCGAAGCGGGCCTCGTCAAGCACAACGTCACCAAGGTCGGGCTAGAGGACATCAACGACAACCTGGAGGCCCTGGGCCGCGGCGACGTCGTCGGGCGCATGGTCATCGTCTTCGACTGACGGTCACACCCCACACATGAAGGGCGCCGTGCCCCGCCACCCCTCTCGTCTGAGGCCGGAGACCGGGCCGGGAGCGTCGTGATGGAGTACGCGCTTCAGGACTCGGCCAGGCGTTGGCCACCGCGCCGGTGTCGAAGCCTTGCCGGAAGTCGGACATGGGCCCGGTCACGTCGTACGTCCTTCGCGGAACCTGAAGACGGAAGGCCAGGGGTCGGCTTCCGCACGGAAGTAGCCGGCGTAGTCGGGTTCGTCGACGTGCGGAGCCAGGAGTTCGAGGAGTGATACGACGTCGTCCAGCAGGTCCGGCCAGAGGACGCGGACGAACAGTCCCCAGGCATCGTGATCGCTGCGGGACTGGCGTTCCAGACGCGCGAACTCCCCTCCGGGCAGGGGCCTGTTGGTGTCCGGATTCGGAGTCAGCAAGGGACGCGGGTATTCATCGCCGCCGACAGCCGCGGGCCGGTCGGTGAGCAGGCCCATGTGCCAGCGCAGGGTGTCCAGGACCGGCCGAGGGGTGTCGTCCTTCAGGAAACAGGTGAAGACCATTTCGTAGCGGAGGTTCACGGAGACATGCTGCAGGTCGGCCGAAGGCATGACCTGGCGGAGGGATCGGGGAGAACCACGCCCGGCGACCCGAGGCCCTCCGAAAAGGTTGCGCGAACCACGATGAATTCCGGCGCGGTTCCGGGTCTTCACGTACAGCCACCTTTCGCGCGCGCATTGGGAGACACCTTGAAGCTCTTGCTCACCTCAGGCGGCGTCACGAACCCGAGCATCCGCTCGGCGCTCGTGCAGCTTCTGGGCAAGCCGATCGACGAGTGCCACGCCCTCTGTGTCCCGACGGCACAGTGGGGTCACCCGATGTGCGGTCCGGCATCGGTACGGGGCCTCGCAGCCGGCGAGCCCCGGTGGCAGCACCTGACCGGCCTGGGCTGGGCCTCGCTCGGCGTCCTCGAGTTGACCGCACTGCCCACCATCGGCGCGGAGCGGTATGTCCCCTGGGTCCGGGAAGCCGACGTGCTCCTGGTCGACGGCGGCGACGCGACGTACCTGTGCCACTGGATGAGGGAGTCGGGGCTGGCCGATCTGCTGCCTTCGCTGCCCGACACGGTCTGGGTGGGAGTGAGTGCCGGAAGCATGGTCATGACGCCCCGGATCGGCACCTACTTCGTGGAGTGGCAGTTCGCGCCGGACGACCGCACCCTGGGAGTCGTCGACTTCTCGATCTTCCCGCACCTGGACGCCTTCCCGGGGAACACCTTGGCTGATGCTGAGCGCTGGGCTGCCGACATCGGCGGCGCAGCCTACGCGATCGACGAACAGACGGCCATCAAGGTCGTCGGCGGCTCCGTCGAGGTGGTCTCCGAAGGGCACTGGACGAAGTTCGGGTCATAGCCATCCGGCATTGTGGTGCACCTGCGCCGGTGGCAGCCTTCCTGGGCTTTCGCACAGGCAGGGCGCAAGTGCTGTGAGGACAGGTCCGGTGATCGGTTCGGTCCCAGGAGAGCGTTGCCGGCGCTGCCAGGCTGTGGGGCAGCGGACGCGGCCAGTACGGGCGGTTCGACGCCGGTGGCCAGGAACTCCCGGCAGGCCTGGTGGGGATCGTGAAGCCGGGCTGTACAGGCAGCCCGATCCGGGTCATCTCGGCCGGCCCCGAGCCTTGCCGCCCAGCAGGTCGGCGATGGTCCGGTCGCCGTCGGAGAAGTCGCACACACATGGAGGATTTTCCAACGCCCCTTGAATGGAGGGCACGGCGAATCTTCTCCAGCGCGTTCCTACCAGCGCAGTTCACCGTGCAGGTCCAGTGTGCTGTCGACCACCCGTTGTCCCAGTCGGCTGATCACCATTGCTGGAATCCACCTCAGCCAGTTGTCTCGCAGCGGCTTCGGCTCGGTCAACCAGCCTCAGCGCGGCCTCGGTGGCGACGACAAGGGAGGGGTCTCCCTTCGTGCGCCGCTGACGCAGCGCCATCTCCAGCAGGTCGCGTGCCTCCTCGGCCCGCCCTTGGTCAAGGCGCTGCTTGCCCAGGTGCTGGAAGCAGAAGTAGAGCATGTCCGGAGCGTGACCCTCGCAAAGATGGAGGGCCTGTTGGTAATGAGGCTCCGCGGCCTCCAGATCACCACAGTAACGGTAGCTGTCGCCCAGGTTGATGTGGATGGCGATGGCGAGCTTGTCATCGGCGAGCGCCAGCGCCCGCTCCAGTGTGCTGATGGCCTCGGTGTGACGGCCCAGCACCAGCAGCCCTACGCCTGCTCGGCGCAGTACCGGGGGTTGCTCATGCGGCCTGGCAAGCAGGGCGGCCACCGCTCGGGCCAGGGCTTCCCGGTCCGTGGGGACCATGCGGCCGCACTCGTCCAAAGCGATCAGGTCCTCCACGCGGTCCCGCCTTCGACTGTCTGACCGGCCATCGGTCGCGGCCGGATCCGTGACGAGAGGCTACAGAGTCGGGCCGAAAACAAGATCGTCAAGGATGATGAAGACGCGTTGCCTCGCTCGACGCCATACTGGAACTACAGAACGGGCCCTCCACTGCCGCCCGCCAAGGCGGTGAGATGGAGGGTCAGGACCGCCTTGACCAGGTCGGTGATGCGGGTGGTGCTGCAGCGGAACTTGTGCAGCAGCCGCCAAGACTTCACGGCGGCCATTGCCTGCTCGCCGACGGCGCGGATCTTGGCGTGGGAGACGTTGACTGCCCGCTGGCCCTGGGAGAGGTTGTTCCGGCGGCCCCGGTAGGGGACGTGCACCGTGCCCCCACGCCCTGATAGCCCTTGTCGGCCCAGCAGCGCACGCCGACCTCGGCCAGCGCGTCGATGACGCCGTGGGTGCGGACCGCCTTGATGTCGTGGACCGCGCCGGGGAGCGCGGGCGGGGCCCACAGCAGCCGCCCGAACAGGTCGGCGATCACCTGCACGTTCATGCCGTGCTTCTTGTGCTTGCCGAAGAAGCAGGGCCGGTCGGCGGCAATTCGGTCGATCGGCAGCAGCGTTCCGTCGAGGATCACGAACGCCTTGCGTGCCGCGGTGCGGACGGCCGCAGTGAGGTCCTGTGCAAGGGCAGCCGTGACATCCTCGGAGGAATCGGGGCAAGGCCGGTGACGGCCTCTGCTCTCGGCGTCCCTCGACGGCCCGACCGACGGGATGGGCCACAGGTCCCCTCGACGGCCCGGTCGGCCCATGCCGCGGCCGCCACCGCTGATGAACGCCGTACAACAACGGGCTTCGGACGACCTGATGCCGCTGACCTGCAACGAGATCCAGCACCTTCCCGCCGCACTCCGTGCTCAGCCCGGCCCTACAGCACCACTGACAGCGGTGGACCGTCCAACAATCGGAATGACGAGCGCAGTCGTCGAACACATCGAAATCCACTAGCTCACGCGCTGCACAATCGTCACTGGGCCGCACTTGCAGGTCGTCACACCACCGCGAAAACCCATCACGCCGCGTCCAGCTAGCCACCGGCCCCACCTATGCCCCAAGCGGTCACGGAATACGAGGTCAGAACCACGTCCACACCAGGCAGGCCACCACCGCTTGGAGGCAAACGGGGTAGTTCCGGGTGCACTGGGCCGGCTCCCGTTTGAGTCTGTGGTCATGAGTATCCGTCCATGGGTCATCGTGGAGCCGCCGGACAGTCGTGGTCTTCGCCGCATCAGCATTGGCGGCGAGACGGTCGGCAGCGCCTGGTCGCCGGGCGAGCTGCGTAAAATACTCGGCCGCCGCGGTTTCCCCGCGGACATGGATCTGGATGATCCGGCTTCCGTATGCTGGCGCGGGGGTGACGGCAGGACCTGGCCCGACCGAGCCTGGAAAAGACGCTCCATCATGTCACTCATGCTGGTCGGGCTGATCGCTTCCATGGTTTTCAATGCCGTCATCGGATGGCCGGACGCCGTGGGGGCCCTTACTTTCGCCCAACGGATTACCGGAGTGCTCTTCGTGCTCTCGGGCGTGGTGCTGGGAATTGCAGCGATCGCGGCACGCGACTACTGGGGGAAGCGGCACTTCAGGGCCTCCGGGGCGATTGTCCTGCTCGGCGCCATTATTGTGCTCGCCACCGACGTTCTCCTTCTTCTTCTCTGGTTCGAGGAGAGGGAGTACACGCCCTACCTGCTCGTCTTCGTGCCGGCCTTGTGCTGGTCCGTATGGGCACTTTGCCTTCTTGTGCGCCAAAAATCATGGAACGGTATGCCGCAACCCAGAAGATTCGCGGCCGGAGTGGTCGCCACTGCACTCCTCACAGCTGTCAGCCTCGCTTATTCCACCATGTATCAGCCCGCGGCCGCCCCCGTGTACTTTACCCTCAGGGCGGAATTCGGAAAGCCATGGGAAGACAGCAAGCATCCCTTCGTGCACGTCCCGCTGACATTTTACATGAAAAACACCGGCGGGATCCCTGTGTACGTCATCAATGACCTCTACACGGTCCGCGGCAGGGTCGCCTCGTATTCTCAAGGGGACGAGAATCGGATGCGGGAATGGAGCGACAGTTTCGGGAAGCCGGGGACGCCCGATGGGGAGGCCGAACTCTACGTCGACCAACTGAAGTACACCACAATAAGCAGTGGGAGATTCTACGAATCCGGCGACTCGCTCGACGTCGGGCAGGAGTACGCCTTGAAGAAAGTTTTTCAGCTTCCCAAGGATGTCGCGTACGACACCGTGACTGCCGAGTTGCAGATCTTGTACATCAGAAAGGATCGAGGGAGGCTCGACGTCGACGAGTTCAAGTCCCCTCACGCTACGTGGAACGCACGTGATGGACGCTACTACTGCGACCCGGTGTTGTGCGGAGAGCAGCTCGTATACCGCGGCAGGGTACGACACAACAACAATCTTATTAATGTCACGCGCAAACCGCGGTACGTGACCGCTTACTGGTCACCGTTGCCCTGGTATTTCTCCTCGATTTCATCCTTGCCCTACGATTATCGCAGGGCAGGCGACTATGAGGAGGAAAAGAGGGAACTGGAGAGGTACGGAGCTGCGAAGGACCGAGCCGTTTCGGAGATCTCCGTGGCCGAACTGTTGCGATCCGCAGGCCGCTGACCGGTCACTCGCTGAGCCAGGTGCCCGCCGTGGTTCCGTCCTCGGCGAGGTACGTGGCCGTCTGCTTGCAAGAGAGGGCAGAGGGACCCAGACTGGCGAACAGCCTGTCGTGCGGTACCAGCTCCGCGAGTTCCGGGATGAGCTTTGTGACGGGGAACGGGCCGCGGGTGTGCGTGTCGTTCTGCAACTGGACGAGGACGTCGAGCGTCTTGTTGTTCTCTTCCTCCGCCTTCCAGAAGTCCTTCACCCCTTCGTCCGCCCACTGCGCGGGAACCAGATCCCGCAGTCCCTGCATGAGGTCGTGCTCAGGGGTGGACTCGAATATGGCGCTGGTGCAGAACGCGGCAGCCTTCCCGAGCGACTGCTCGGGACGCTCCTGAGCTGAAACGGCTTGCTCCTGCTGGTCCTTCATGCGTGCGACTTTCTCTTTCAGTTCTTCGATGGCTTCAGCCCTCTCCTCCTGCGACGTCCGGGGGTCATTGATTTTCTTCAGCAGAGCGCCGACAGGCTGCGTGTCATTCGCCAGCTTTTCTCGTTCATCCGGCTGTGTGCTCTGGTAGGTGACTGTGGCGATAGAGGAGCTCGTCCACAGACCATACGAAGCGAAGCCCTCGGGATAGCTACGGCCTGCAGCCCCGTCCTGGCTTCTCTCCGTAGCGTAGGCGGTGTCGTTCACTATGGCGATCAACTGGTCCCGTACGTCCTGCGGTGTGTGGGAATCACGGATCATGTCCAGGGCTGACGTGGTCCGTTTGACCACGAGGATGAGAATGGACCGTTCTTCTGCCGGGACCTGGGGATCATTGACCGTCTCGAGCGCCGAAGTCACCTGCTTCACGATGTGCGTCAACTCTTTGCGCAGCTCGGGGGAGGTTTTCGGGTCACCGATGGCCGCGAGCGTCGCTGCCAGGTTCTCCGTGCTCTCGATGACTCCCTGCCTGTCCTGCGGCGGCGTCGCCGGATCCTGGACCGCATCGATCATGGTGATCAGTGTCCCCACGGTCGGCACGAGTTCCTCGGGGACCCGTTCCTTCTCCTCGTTCAGTTCCTTCGTCGCCTCGCCGATTCCCGCCTCCTGCTCCGGCGGGATGTCCGTGTCGTCGGGGTCCGGCGACGTTTCAGTCGGCGAAGTAGGGGTGGACGTCGTGGGCGTGGGTTCGGGCGCCGTTGTGGTCGGGGTCGGGGTCGGGGTCGGGGTCGGGGTCGGGGGCGGGGGCGGGGGTGAAGGCGACGGCGGAGGATCCGTGGGCTGAGCCGGTACTGCGACTCGGCCCCCGTCCAAGCTCTGAGAATCCGCGGCGGCAATCGTCAGGCTTGCCGGCATCGCGAGTGCAGCAGCAAGAATGGATGCGTTGGCCGCGTGAAGGATGTGTCGCCGGGAAATTCTGGCCATGATGATTCCAGACACGCTTGGCGTCGCACAGTTCCTTGGAATTCTTCCTGCCGACGGTGACTCCGTGAAAGCGGAACCGGAAGAATGAAGAGCCGATAAGATCCACTGTTCACCCGCCCGGCGTATCCCGCAAGGGGAACACCGAGCCGCCGTACGAGCGGCCTGCGGTCGCTCAACCGGCCCGGTGACTGCCGATGGTTCGGTCGACGCGCCGACGCCTTGGGGCCGTCCGGCCGGCAGATGGTGCGACGCCCCATGGATGGGTCGTATTGGCCTGTATGCCATCGCGGCAGGCTCGGTGACGGCTTTCCCCGTCGACAGCAGCCCGGGACTGCGGTGGTCAGGTGGTTCCACGACGTGAAGGGCGGGTGGCTGCCGGCCACCGCCTGGATCGTCCCCGGCAGCGTGATCGCCGATGCCTCAGGGCTCCTGACCGTACGCACCGGGTCGAGAAGCTGACCCGGCCAAGGGGGCCGACGGGCCACGTACAAGACTTCGGCCCCTGCCTGACAGGACGTCGGGCAGGGGCCGAAGGTTGGTAGCGGGGGCGGGATTTGAACCACGCGACCTCTGGGTTATGAGCCCAGCGAGCTACCGAGCTGCTCCACCCCGCGTCGGTACATCCAGTCTACGGTCCTTGGGCGGTTCGCGCAGGCATTTATCGACGGCAACGTCGCCTGTGTCTTGCTCCGGGGAGGGCTGCCGGCTGTCACCGTGCCGGGTCCGGTCGTGGCCGGCGTCGGCGTCGTCTCACGGCGTCACTCGGCGGGCATGGCGAGCGCGAGCTTGCCCGTGACGCGGCCGTCGAGGAGGTGCCGGACGGCTGCGGCAGTCTCGGCGAGCGGGTAGACGCGGTCCACGACAGGGCGGAGCGCGCCTGCGTCGATGAGAGCGGTCAGCTCGCGTAGCCCGCTTGCGTTCTCTGAGGCGATGAAGGTGCCGAGATGCCGGCCGGTGAAGGGAGAGAGCACCTGGGCGCGGAGCTGCCGATCGGTGCCGCCGAGCCAGCGGCCATTCGTCTCGCCGCCGGTGATGACCAGCCTGCCGCGGGGTGTGAGGGCACGGCGCAGATCCCGCAGACCGCGGTTGCCCGCGATGTCGATGATGACGTCATAGCGCTGGAGGCCGGCGAGGAAATCCTCGCGCGTGTAGTCGATCACGTGGTCCGCGCCCAGCGCCCGTACGGCCTCGAGCTTGGGGGTGCTCGCGACGGCCGTCACCCGGGCGCCGAGTCCATGGGCGAGTTGGACGGCGAAGGTGCCCACGCCGCCGGCGGCTCCCGTGATCAGGACGTGTTGGCCTTCATGGACCTTGCCGTTGTCGCGAACTGCCTGGAGTGCGGTGAGCGCACTGACGGGTACCGTCGCCGCCTCCTCGAAGGTGAGTCGGGTCGGCTTGGGAGCGATCCTGTCGGGACGAGCGGCGGCGTATTCGGCGAACGCGGCGGCTGCCGTGCCGTAGACCTCGTCGCCGGGCGCGAACACGGTCACATCAGAGCCGACTGCCTCGACGATGCCGGCGATGTTGCGGCCGGGATTGGGGAGCTTTGGCCTTCGCAGCCCGCTCACGGCCCGGATTGGGTACGGCAGGCCGGCCATCATGTGCCAGGTGCCCCGGTCCACGCTGGAGGCGCGCACTCGCACCAGCACCTCGTCCGGCCCGATGGCGGGCTGGACGACCCGCGCCGTCCGCAGCACGGCTTCCGGATCGACGCTGTAGCGCTCCTGCACGACAGCGGCCATCGTCTTCGTCTCGCCGGTGGTGATCGGCTCGCTCATGTTTCGCATCATCACTGCCCCCGGTTCCGCCTCCCACGGTACTTACGCCGTAAGTAGAGCACTTACGGCGTAAGGTCGTCAACGCTGGGAGAGACGAGAGAGAGGCCCGTTCACCGTGACCCGACGAACCACCTCGCGACCGAACCGCGAGACGCTCACCCGGCAGCGGGTTCTCCATGCCGCCGTCGAACTCGCCGACTCCAGCGGCTTGGAGACGCTCAGCATGCGCAAACTCGGCGAGGCTGTCGGGGTCGAGGCGATGTCCCTGTACAACCACGTGGCCAACAAGGAGGACCTGCTCGACGGCATGGTCGACCTGGTCTTCGGCGAAGTCGAGTTGCCCGTACCGGGTGCCGACTGGCGACAGGCGATGCGACAGCGGGCGATCTCCATGCGCCTGGTGTTGTCCCGCCACCGCTGGGCCATCGGGCTGATGGAGTCGCGGTCCACTCCAGGCCCGGCCACTCTGCGACACCACGACGCCGTGCTCGGCTGCCTGCGTCAGGGCGGGTTCTCTCTCGACCTGACCGCCCACGCCGTCTCGGTTCTCGACAGCTACATCTACGGGTTCGCCCTGCAGGAGAAGACCTTGCCCTTCGGTTCCCCGGAGGAGACCGCAGAACTGGCGGATTCCATCATGAGCGCATTCGGCGACGGCGAGTACCCGTACCTGACCGAGATCGCGACCGCTCACGTCATGCGCCCCGGGTACGCCTACAGCGACGAGTTCGAATTCGGACTGGACCTCATCCTCGACAGCCTTCAGCGAGCAACAGGCTGACGGGGAGGCGGCGTGCCCGCCGCACGGGTCACAGGTCACGCGGGGAAACCGGGGCGTGCCGGCTAGACCCACGGGCCGGGGTCGCCCACGTCCACCCCGCAGATCCCCGTAGTACAGCGGCCGGGGTGCCGCGGGCAGGGCCCTGCCACGCAGCCTCGCCAGGGGTGACGGTGCCGGTGAGGCGCTCGGTCGTGGACTACCGCCCGAGCGCCGACACCACCCCGGAAGGGCTGCTCAGCATGTGGTGTTGGGGTTCAGGAATCTGCGCACGAAGGCCTCGGGGTCGGGAACCAGGTCCGCGACGGTGCCGAGGTCCAGGCCCGGCACCAGCGCGACCGCCGGCGCGAGTGGACCGAGCACCACGGGGGCCAGGGACTGCCAGTGCTCCATCTGCTGGACCGAGCGCAGCAGATCCCGCAGCGTCTCGCGCCAGTTCACTGCGGGAACCCGCGGTGGAACAGGGAAGTTGACCAGGTGGCCGATCTTGCGGCCCCCCGTGGGCATACGGCCCAGGCCTGTCAGCGCGTCCTCATGCAGCGACGGGTCCTCGTTGAGGTGTTCGCCCCAAATCTGCTTGCGCAGCTTACGGACGGACACGCCGACCCGGTGTGGGGCGCCGCCCATGGTGCCGTCGATGAGGTTCGTGTCGAAGACGCCGAGCTGCAGTTCCGAATCCGTCGTGTGGGAACGGGAGTTGAGGTTGGCGCTCCCCGCGGAGACGTACTGGTCGTCGACGATCATCAGCTTCGCGTGGACGTAGATCTGCAGCGTGGTCGCCGCCTGCTCCAGGTGGAAGCAGTGGACGTTCGCGGGATGTGCGGCTGCGATGCGCTGGAGCACCTCGGCGCGCATCGCCTTGTGGACGTCGCCGAGCCCCGGCACGTCGAAATCGCGGGCGGTGACCAGGATGACCTGGACACCCCGGGCTGCGGCGGCCCGCAGGTCGTCGACGAGCGGCGAGGGCCACAGGTACTGGTCCTCGATGTAGATGTAGTGCCGCGCCCGGCGGATGGCCTTGCGGTAGGCGGCCGTGACGGTGAACTCACCACCCGGCAGGAAGGAGTACACCCCTTTGCAGGTCAGGGTCCGCAGGACCTGTACGGCCTGGGTGCCTGAGGTGGCCGGCGGCCTGGGTGCTTCCGACGCGGGGATCGGCACGGGCGTTCCGTCGATACGGCTCGGCGGAGTGGGGTCGTTCCAGCGCTGGACCAGGGACTGCCAGATCTGGCCGACGGCAGGCCCGAACACCGCGCACTGCACATCGTGCCAACCGGGCAGCGAGATCTTCTTCCCCAGGAAGTCCGGTTCCCGTTGCCGTATCGGCAGATCGCCGTGGGCGGCGTTGTCCCAGCGGTCCAGGCAGATGTCGATCCCGCCGACGAACGCCGCCGCATCCTCAGCGGCGCTGCCTTGCACCACCGCGCACTTCTGGTGGTGTGAGCCGAACTGGCCCACCCGGGCGTCGAGGACCGCCTGTGCACCTCCGGCGACCAGCGCGGTCCGGAAGTCGAAGTTGTCCTTGGACGGGAGGCTCGGCACCCTGGGCCTGCGCACGGGAAGCGTGGAGAATTGCGAGCCGTACAGGAGCGCGCGTACGACGATGCCGTTCGCGCGGAGCTTGAGGAGCCGCTCGAGGATCCCCGGTGAGCCCGCGACCGCCGGGCGCAGCACCTGCTCGGGCGAGAACCGCCAGCCGGCGAACAGCACCCGGTTCCCGGCCGTCAGGGCATCCAGCCGCGAGGCCAGAGTGTCGTAGTATCCCTCGGCGTCGACGAAGAACAGGACCTTGTTGCCCAGGGTGAAGGCGGGGGAGCGGAAGGGGCCCATCTCGGCGCCGGTCAGCAGCCAGTCCTCCGGGGCGACCGTCTGCACGGGCGGGCGTTCGGCCGCCGCGCACATCTCGTCCAGCTTCAGGACCGTCGACGGGCCGACGTCGTCGATCACCTCGGCCGAGGGGGTACCGAGTACCTCGACCTTGAACCGGGCGACCGCGCCGGCGGTCTCGTTGCCGTAGTCGCCGTCCGCCCCGAACCGGGGCAGACAGCCAGGGTCCCAGCCGAGGAGCGCGATCTGCACCTTTCGCACGGCCGGGTCGTTCCGGTGTCGGGTGCGCGAGATACGGTCCTGGCCCTGTGCGATGGACTCCAGCAGTGGATCTCCGGCGAAGAGCGCGGAGGCAAGCATCCCTGTTCTCCTTCACTGAGGTGCTGACGGCTGGGGCGGCATCTCTGTGGCGAGGCCGGGAAGGAAGGCAGGCTCCAGTCGTACCTGTTCCCTGTCGGCCAGGTAGCGCTCAAGTTCCTGCGGCCGGTAGCCCGGGGTGCGGTCGTACCGTTCCTTGGCGGAAACCGCCAGGTACTCATTTCCGTCGGGCTCGCCTTCTTTGCCCGTGGCACTGCCCAGGGGCCGGTGGAACGGCTTGGTCGGGCGGTACATTCCCGTGCGTGAGGTGTGCAGTTGGCCCGAGCTGTCCGGCCGTACACGGAAGTCGATGCTCTGCTCCGGCTGCATCGCCTTCGGCCCGGCCGCGCTGAGCGCGTCGGTGTCGAACGTGAGCCCGTGCGAGTCTGGTCGACCATCCACAGCAAGCTGATGTCGGACAGCCCTGCTTCCTGGTAGCCGCCGCTGACATCACAGCCGTTGGGGTGCTCGCCCCGGGAGCGGTAGAGAGCCCAGGCCGCAGGGATCCGGTCCGCGTGGTCCCGGCGCGGGATGCCGCAGTTGCGCACCATCCCCACCGCATTCCAGGTGCCGTCGCAGCAGAGGCCCAGACGCTCGGGCATGACCATCCCCCCTCGCGAGGGCACGGAGCGGCGGCCGACACCGCGTCCATGCTCGCATCACTGAGTGAACCGTGCCATGCGAAGGGCTGCGGCGCGAGATGCTCGTCGTCAGGCCACGGTTCCTCTACGCTCATGGCCGTACGTGGTGAGTCGTCAGCCGACAGTCACCTGACGTCGCTCTCCCTCCGTGACGTGAGGTACGTCCGCTGCGAAGTGGACTTGATGGCCGGAGCGGAGAGGGTCCATCACGACCTGTACCCACGGGCCGTCGCGGAGGCATGGACCCGCGATGCCAGCTTCGTTCACTCTTGGAGTGGGGACCGTCCGTACGTTTCGTCACCGATGACAACAGGGTGCCGACGCTCCGGCTGATGCCCCGTCGGCTGGGCCCGTCTGGTGAAGCGGGGCTCAGGCAGGCAGCGCGCCGGCCGCAACACAGTGCCGGGCACCGGGGCGGACGGCAGCCTTCTCGGGTTTCTCGAGGAACCGGCGCCCTGCGCACACCCCCCCGCTGCGGCTGAACGCGCCGAACGTGTCCACCCGGGATGCCGCCCCGGACTGACCTCCGACTTGGACGGGCCTCGGCCGGCCCTGTCCGTGTCGGCCACCGCCGGGCTGCCCGGGCTGCCCCTGCAGGTCTTCCTGGAGGGGGCCGGAACCGAGCTGCTTGTGGCGCTGTCTTCCGGGGCCACCGCGCTGCAACAACTCGTCTGCGACGGCAACGCCGGCCATGTGCTGTTCCCCGACCGCGCGGTGGAAGGCGCCGAGCGGATCATCGGTTTTCAGAATCCGGTTGGGTCGACAACACCTTTACAAACGCTTCCGGCACGTCCCCAGAGTCGGCTCGGACCGCCGGCTCGACCGGGCTGGATCGGGGAATAGCAGGGCAAGAGCGTATTCGGCTGAGTATCGTTCGAACCCGAGGCGGGGCTCGGACCGGGGGGTTGCGAGATGAGTCTGTGGGACCAGTTGGCACCTGCGGCACGCGACTCCGGTGCTCTCACGGGGCTGCGGCAGATGTTGCAGGACATGGGGCTTGCCACGGATGTCGACGAGTTACCCGGACCGCCCCCTCAGCGGTCGATGCGGGGGGAGTGGAGCCCATCGGGGGGGCACGGGTTGAGCCTCGATCCCGGCACCGGCCGTTTCACGCTGGGGTCGGCGGAGCGGACCCCAGCGCTCCAACAGACACCGATCGAGTTCCCGGATCCCAGGGTGACCTTCGAGTTGCTGGTCGACCTGGACACTCCCGGCGGCTCGCCGACCGGGCCGTTCCGGATGACGCTCACCATGCCGAACGCGATCGCGCGGCTTCCGTTCCTGCGCGGCGCGAGGCTCGACGCCCGGGGCATGCTCGAAGAGGACCCCGCGCACCCGGACGTGTGGTTCCTCCTGCCGCGGCTGACGGTCGAGTGCCGGTGGGCAGGTGCAGACACGGGGCTTACGACGCGACTCGCGTCCGCGTCGACCGTACCGCCGGGTGGCCTCGACCCGGCGGACGTCTACGAGTTCGTGCGCATGGAGCCACCGTACGCTCTCGTGGGGTCGGGCGACGTGGTGGGTTTTGGGTTTCGCACCGCCGCCCTCGATTTGAGCGGTGTCAGCAATCCGCCGGGTGCCGCCCGCGCGATGCCGCTGGACTGGCAGGGCTTCTGGCTGCCCGAAGCGCGCCTGTTCGTCGCGCCCAGCGGCATGGAGGGGCTCGCTGTCAACGCGGGGGTGCGGGATCTGTGGATCGGGCTCGGGCGGCACGCCGGAGTCACCGGCGTCTTCGAGGCTGAGGTCGTCCAACGGGGCAGCAACCCGAATGTCAGGGTCCGGTTCCAGGACGACGCGGGTCGCTGGTACGACGGTGCCGGGCCCGACGTGGCCCTGCCCGAACGGTCGACCCTCCTCGTCGACGCGGTCGGCGGTCTCGCCCCGTACACCTATGTCCTCTTGGTGAATGGCACGAAGACCACCCGGGACCGGGCCCCGGTGACCACACCCGCGACCGGCGGCATCCCCCTCCGGATCACGGTCACGGACGCGGCGGCCCACACCACGACGCTTTCGCTGACAGCGATCCGCCGCCCGGCCGCCGGGACCGGCCCCGGCCCGGCGGGCATTCAGCCGGTGACCGCCGACACCACCAGCACCACCGGCTCGCGTATCGTCGTCATGGCCCAGACAGCGACCACCGCGGTCGTCCGCCTCGAGCCCGAAGGCGGCGACATCACGTGGACCTGGGACGGCGGAGGCAGCGCCGGCGGGGCCACCGCGACCATCCCGGTCCCGAGTGACGCGACGGACATCACCGTCGGTGTCGTCGCTGAGAGAACCCGAGTACCGGGCGCACCGGCGGAGTTGCACTGCTACTTCCGCTGGGACCACCCGGGCAAGGCCGAAGACGGCCTGCCGCCGGGCGTGCACTTCGACTACTCGCGCAACCCCGACAACACCCGCACCCGCAAGGCGTTCCCCGACGGCACTTTTGAGCCGGGCTCCGAGCCGTTCCTCGGCGGCCCCAACGAGGCCCGCCTCAAGGCGCTGCCACCCGGCACCTCATTTCTCGTCAACGGCTTCGCTTCCTACGACAACGACTCCAGCACGACCGCGCGGCTCAACAACCTCGACCTGAGCGCCCGGCGCCGCGACGCACTCGTCCACCTCCTGTCGACGTTGGGCCACGGCGCCACCGTGACACGTGGCACGGCCCACGGTTCCGACGCGCACCTCGCCGCGGACGGCGACCAGGCCCAGCGCAACGCGTACTGGCGAGCCACCGCGATCGTCACAGTGCCGAGCGGCGTCACCGAGACGGTCCGTGCCACGCTGCAGCGCGCCGCCGCCCCTCCGCCGGCACCGGCCGACCAGGTCGACCCCGAACCGGCGCGGACGCCCGTCCCCGACTGCTTCCGCAGGATTGGCATCCGCGTCGAGCTGGTCCGCAACGCCTTCGTCCGCGCGGAGATCCACGGAGAGTTCGACGTCCGGACGGCCGCGGAAACGCGGCTTGCGGCCAACTCCGCCGGCAAGATCCCGCCGCGGACCAATCCCGCCGATGGTATCTGTGCCTTCCTCGTCCGACTGCGCATCGACGAGCAGCGCACGGCGTGGACCGCCACCGGCGACTTCCGGGCTGTCGACAGCGACCTCGACGGGCTTGCCAGGCTCGAACGCCCCACGTCCGGCAGCGCCACCGGCACCGACGTGATCGGCGCGGTCGCCGCGCTCGCGCCGCTGCTCGCCGTCGCGACCCCGCCGTCACCTACCGCCGGTGAGCTGGTCACGCTGGGCGTCGCTACCGGCGCGGTGATGGCACTCGCCGGCGCCGGCCGGATCAGCACGAAGTACGTCATCCTGCGCGGCGCCGAACTGACCGCCTCCGACGGCCCGTCAGGCACGGAGGTCAGCGTGCTGCTCGACGTGGAAACGGGGTTCTTCTTCGACGCCGGACTCGTACGGGTGCCGCAGGACCGGCCGGTCGTGGCACGCTACAAGGCGGTCGGCCTGCGGTCGACGTGGAACATCCGCCCGACAGCCGGCGGCGGCGTCGAGCACGTACCGCTGTGGGCCTTCGACCCGACGAGGGGCTACCGTCTCGACGTGCCGAGCGGCGCCCTGGTCACCCGCGACCCGTTCGACCAGATCCTGCGCGTCCTCGGATTCCGCGTCTCCCGCGACAACCCCGCCTACTTCGAGGCCGAGCTGGGCATCGGCCTCGACCTCGGCATCGTCGACATCGACGCCGTCCGTGTCCGGCTGCGACTGGACGCCGTCGAGCCCCCGCAGATCACGGCCCTCGGCGCCACCATCAACGTGCCCGGTGTGCTCCACGGCTCCGGCTATCTGTCCCTGCCCGGCGACGGCGGGCTCGAAGGCGCCTTCGACCTGACCGTCGTATCGCTGAACATCCGCGCCGCCGCCACGCTGAAGATCGCGCAGAAGGGCGGCACCACCGGTGTGTTCGTCGGCCTGGAGGTGGAGTTCCCGGTGCCGATCGTGCTCGGCAACTCCGGCCTCGGCGTCTTCGGCGTCCTCGGCGGAGTGGGCGTCAACTTCAAGAGGACCGAGTCCGCGGGTGTGCCGGCGCCCGCGCTGAAGTGGCTCGAGGAACAACTGCCGCGACCGCTCGGCGTGCTGGCACCGCAGGGCTGGGAGCCTGACCCGGGGAGGTTCGCGTTCGCCGCGGGCCTGCTGCTGGGCACCCTCGAGGGCGGCTACGTCGTCCACATGAAGGGGATCGTGATCCTCGAGCTGCCCGGGCCGCGGCTGCTGCTGGTCATGAAGGCCGACGTGCTCAAGGCGCCGCCCGCGCTGAGGGGCAGCGGGACCGCCACCTTCGTCGCCGTGCTCGACCTCGACTTCGCCCGTGGCACGATCACCGTCGGCCTCGCCGCGGAGTACACCGTCGTCGAGTTGCTGCATGTCCGGGTCCCGGTCACCGCGTTCTTCGACACCCAGCACGTGCCGGACTGGTTCGTCGACCTCGGGACCTTCAACGAGCCGGCCACGGTGCGCGTCTTCGAGTTCATCGAAGCCACCGGGTATGTGATGGTGCACGGCGACGGCATCACCCATCCGCGGCTGCCGGCCGTGGCGACCAGTGGCCTCACCGTGGCCGTCGGCTTCCACGCGCAGTTCGTCTGGGGCAGTACCGGCGCGGGCCTCTACCTCAAGGTTGCCGGTGGCTTCGACGCGATCCTTTCGTTCAAGCCGTTCGCACTCGGCGGCATCGTGGAGATCTCCGGCGAGCTTCGGCTGTTCGTCGTCAGCATCGGCGCCCAGGCCCGGCTCACCGTGCGGGCCGGGCGCGGCACAGTGGACGGAGTCGATGTCGAACGCACCCACATCAAGGGCGAGGTGTGCGGCACGGTCGATTTCTTCTTCTTCAGCGTCTCCGGCTGTGTCGGTTTCGAACTGGGCGACTCCGACGTCCCGGAACCGGAGCCGCCACCGCTGGTCAGCGGCGTCGCCCTGGTCAGCCGCTCGCCCGCGCTGATCGAGGGCAGCGCCACGGACCGGGCCGTCGACGGCAAACTCGTCGACGCCCGCGACCTGGCCGACCAGGCCGGGGCGGATCCTCAACCGGTGCCGCTGGACGCGATCCCCGTGGTGCTGTTCGACGTACCGGCCGGCATGGCGCCAGACCTCACCGTGCTCGGCCGTACCGTCCTGGGCAGCAACGGCCTGAGCGCCAACCCGTGGGTTCGCCGGGGCCGCCAGTGGTGGCGCTACCAGGTCACCGCCGTCGAACTCGACGGCGCGCTCTCCCCGGGGGAGACACCCAGTGTGTGGTGGGCGCGGGGCAATCCGGGCGACGCCCAGCACGGTCCGGCGCTCGCCCTGTTGTCCTGGCTCCCCGAACCGCACCCGCGCGCGGTGCCCTACGGCGAACGGCTCACCACCACCGTCAGGGAGCAGTGGGGTCGGATCTGCGATCCCGCGGCCCAACCCGCGCCCGTACTGTGGACGTTCCACGAACTGCCCACCGGCCCGAGCCCCGTCGGCTGGGCGCTGGACGGGCAGCCCTGGCCGGATCCGCAGGACACCGTGCGCAGCACCACACCGCCTGCCCGGCTCCGGGTCACCGAGCGCTGGCGGTGCGGCATCGGGCCGGCCGACCGGCTGCGCGGCATCGAGGCGGCCCGTGTCATCGGTGATGCGGTGCCGTGCCCGGACCCCGGGCGGCCCGCCGAGCCGAACCTCCAGGGCTGGGCTACCGGGCAGCCGATGGAGTTCAGCCGTGCGGCCGGGATCGACGCCGCCGTACTCCTGGAGTGGAGCCAGACGATCGCCGACGGTGCGACGCTCCACGACCTTCGCGCCGCGCACGTCGCCAAGGGCTGGGACCCGGGGCTCGCCCGTCACCCGCTCACCTGTACGGGCAAGCTGTTGCGCTCACCGGCGGGCGACGGCGGGCGTCCGATCGTATCGGGGGACCTCGACGACGAGAAGGCCGTCGTCCAGGCGTGGGAGGACACCCGGTTCCGGCCCGGTGACCTCGGCGACGCGGTGCAGTTCTCGGCCGTGGGCGGACTGCACGCGTTCACGGCGCTGATGCTGCTGCCGCGGTGGTGCATCGAAGGGCTGCTCGTGGTGCGCTCGCTCGACGCATCGGGCGCCGTGCTGGGCGAGCAGCGGGTCGACGCGTCGGCGCTCGTCACCAACGGCAATCCGCTGCCGGGGCGGTGGACCGATCCGGCCGGCCCGTGGGCCGAGCGCGTCGAGCGTGCGGGCCGTATCGCCGCCCGGGTTTCGGCCCGCGAAGACGGGCTCGTACTGGTGCTGGTTCGCGGCGACGTGCCGCGCGACACGCTGACCGTGGAGATCGGCTGGGATCGCCGACGTACGCAAGGCGATGCACCCGCATTCCATGTGCTCGCCCTCGAAGGGCTCCTGGCGAGCGAGGTCGACCGGTACGCATGGGACGACTCCACGGCCTCCACCCGGCGCGGGGCCCTGCAGGCCGCGCTCACCCAAGACCCGGACCAGCACGCACTTCTGACGCCCGGCACGCCGTACACCCTGCGCGTGAGATGGCGGGCGGCCCATCTGACGCAGGACGAACTCCCACCCGTCACACCGGAGCCGGCCTGGGGGGCCGAGCAGACCCAGGAGTTCCGTTTCGTCGCGCAGGGCGCCGCGGAGGTGCCGTCGCGGCTCGAGCCATGGGTGCTGGCCACGACACCCGGACCGGACGACCGGGGCGTCTTCTGTGACGAGGTGGTCCGGCTGGCGTTCTCCTCCGCTGCCGTGGACAAGCTGTTCAGAGCGTACGGCCAGGAGCTGAGGGTCGTGGTGCGCGCCGCATCCGGGCGGCATCCGGCCCCGCCGGGCGGCGGTCCGGCCGGCCCGCGCCTCCTCGACTTCGCCACCGCGCGTCCCACCACGGACCTGGCGATCCACACGCCGTGGGAGCAGACGGTCCGCGAGGTTGTGACCGGGCCGTGCCTGCCGGAATTCGGTGAGCGGGTGGACCACCGGGTCGTCGACCTGCCCTACGTGTTCGAGCCGTCCACGGACCACCTGCTCGACATCGAGCGCGTGCCCAGCGGCTCACCGGTCGGCACGACCGGGGTACGGGTCTTCCGGGTCGGCTTCACCACCTCACGGTTCCGTTCGCTCGCCGAGTTCGCGGGCATGTTCACGGCCGCGACGGTCGAGCACCTCCTCGTGCGGGATCCGGCACCGCTGACGACGCTGCCCGCCCGGCCGGCTGGCAGCACGCTCGACGAGACCTTCTCGGCGGCGGGGCTGGCCGTTCCACAGGTGCCGCGCTATCCACGGATCCAGGTGCTGTGGACCGGTGCCTCCACCCCGCAGCCGGTGGCCGTCGTCGTCGAGTCCAACGAGCCGATGTGGCGCTCCCGGCCGATGCCGACTGTTGTCACCGGCCCGGCCGACGCCGTCGACCTGGCGCACCAGTGGTGGGCCGCGCGGCCGGCCGACTGGCTCACGCCCGAGCAGATGACCACCGCGCCCGGCCCGGACGAGCCCCCGCTCGCGCCGGTCGGGCGGATCGTGCGCGGCCCGGGCGACACCCGTGCCGTGCTGCTGCTCGGCCCCGATGCCCGCGGCACCGAAGTGCGGTTGCGATTCCGGCGGCGCACCGACCCGCTCGCCGGTGTGCCTGATGACGTGGTCGACGCGGTGCGGGTGCTGCTGGGTGTCGCGCCCTGGGAGGAGAGCTGACATGGCGGGCCGGATCGCCAGCGTGTCCCGTTTCCGCGCCGAAGGCGTCGTCGCCCCCTGGCACGAGATCGCACGACGGCAGCGCCGACAGTTCGACCGGCCGGCCGACCGGGAGCGTCTCAAAGGGCGCTTTGCCGAGGTCCACCTTCGGTGGGCCTGCTCCGACGTGCTCGGCGCACCGCCCGGCCCATTCCGCGTCTGGGCGCGCAAGCCGCAGCGGCGCCGCGCCGACGTGGCCGTTACCGCGACCAGTCACCCGCTCGGTGTGCTGCTGCAGTGGGACGGGCACAGCGCGGTCACGGTGGAGGTCGAGTGCAGGCCGGTGGACCCGGCGCGCGCCGTGGCGCTATGGGGGTTCCGTGGCCCGGTCGGCCCGCAGGCGACCGTGGGTGTCGTGGCGGTCAACCCCACGGTCGGAGAGGGGGTCTCCCTCAGCCTCCGCACCGGCGGCATGACCCAGGCGCTGCTCGTCAACGGCCGCGACCCTGTCGTACAGGTGGACCATCTGCGCGATGTGATCGACGACGACGGCTGGGTCGAAGTGGAGCGGGTCGGACTGCCGGTGGACGCGGGCCGATGGGGCGCCACGACGTACGACGCGGGACCGCAAGGTTTCCTCGACGCTCCCCGCGACCCGGCCGACGCCGCCGTGGACCGCGTGCGGCGCGGCGGCCCGCCGATCGGCTGGTGGCCGCTGACCGAAGCGGGCCGCATCGCGCCCGAATGGGAGCCGCCCGACCCGGCCGCGCTGGTGGGCGAGGTGCGCACCGTGCTGCTCCCACAGATCGAGCCGCTCTACGCCCCTGGGCTGCCGCCCTTCCGACAAGCGGCCCTCCGGCCCACCCTGACCGTGCCACCTCCCGAGCAGGACGGCCGGGCCTCCAGGCAGCCCTCACAGGCCACGACGCCCTTGCTGGGCGCGCTGCTGGTCGCCGCCACCACCGACCCGTTCCTCGCCCTGGCCACCGGATTCGGCACCGCGTATCCGCTGGACGAGCGGGAACAGTTCGCCGGGCAGGACTTCATGGTCACTGCCGACTACCCGGACACGCCCGAGGGCGGCCCCGCGACCTACGCGGCGGTGGTGCCCTGGCCCAGCCGACACGGCGACACCGCTGCGGTCACCGGACTGTCGGCCGCACGAGAGGGCCTCGTGCGCCCGGCCGCCCGGGACGAGCCCTGGCGCGAGACCGTTCGGCTGCGCTGGGACCATGTGGAGTCCAGCGCGCTGCTCGGCCGGCCCAGCGGCGTCGCGCTGGCCCGGTACGCCACGACCGGCGGCGCGCAGGCCGAGCCGATGACCGATAGGCGGGACTCCGGCGGCCGGCACACCCCGGTGCCCACCCGGGCGCCGTCTGCGCCCGGTGCCCCGCCGGCCGACCACGACGTCCAGGTCGACATCGCGGCGACGATCCCGATCGGCAGCGGCGGACGCTCAGCCGGCTACGCGGTCGCCGTCCAGGACGTCTTCGGTGTGTGGTCCCGGTGGGAGGACACGCGCTACGCCGGAGACGAGCCGGTTGCGCCCTCCCCGCGGGTGCTCGCAGTGCGCCTGGACACGGCGTACAAGGGCTCACCCCTGTGTCCCGCCACGTTGGAAGTGCACCTCGCCCTGGACTGGAGCACCCGTACCCCCACCCGGCTCGACGTGTTCGCGGTGCTGTTCCCGGCGCTCTCCACCAGTGCCGAACCGCCGCCGGGGGTCACACCCACCGGCCCGCCGCCCGCGGGGTGCCTGCGGCTCGACGTGTCCCTTCCGTTCTCGGGGGACACACCCGTGCCCCCCTCGGGAGTGACGGTGTCCTGCCTGGATCCCACAGGCGAGTCGGAGGTCCCCGCCGGGCCGGCGCAGTCCGACGACGCCCGCCGCTACCGGATCACCGCCACCGTCCAGCAACTCGACTTCGGGCCGAACCAGCACTGGGGCGTCGCCCTCTGGGCCCGCGAGGACATCGCGGTGCTGGGCGGGCCCGGCCCGCTCTCTCCCCACGCGGGGCCGGCACGGGCCTACGCCGCCACACCAGTGCCACCGATGTTGCCGCCACCGCCGCCGCTACCCGGCGTCCCCGTGGGGAGCTCACCGGACGCGGACGGTCACAGCCACGTGCGGGTGGCCTGGGCGACGCCGGCCGGCGAGGTGTCGCGGTTCGTGGTGTACGAGGTCGCGGAGACGGCGCTTCGTTCTGCGGCCGGACTCAGCCCACGCGCTGCCGACGGCACCGTACCGGGTGCCCGGCTGGCGGCGTTACGGACGGCGTATGACGGTCTAGCGGGCGCCCAAAGACGGGCACTGTTACGCAGGGTGCGCGAGGCCGGTGCCGCGGCACGCGAGGCCGACCTGACGCTGCCGCGCGGCTCCACCGACATCCACCTATTCGGGGTCACCGCGGTCAGCCCGGCCAACGTGGAATCGCCCTGGCCGTCCGACCACACCCACCTGACGGCGTTCACGGCCCCGCGCGTCCTCGCGCCTGCGGCACCTACGGTGACGCCTTCGTACGGCCCGGTCGGCGCGGCGATGGGGGTCCGGTTGGAGGTGGCCAGTACCTCGGTCGTACCCGTCGACACTTTCCTGCTCTTCCGCACCCGGTCGCCTTTCGCTGCCCGATCGGCGCAGACCATGGGGCCCCCGTTCGCCGAGATCGAGGCGAAGAAGGTGACCGCGGACCCGCCCACGCCGACAGGCGGGCCGTGGTACACGAGCACATGGAGCGGCACGCTCCCGGAGTCGTGGGAGCCCTGGCTCGTGCGCGCGGTCGCCGTCCCCCGTCCCAGGGTGCCGGTCGACGCCGTCGTGGGCACGCCCTCACCAGGCTCGGCGACGGTGCCCGTGCAGCTGCCGCCCTCCGCGCCACCCGCCGTCAGTGCCATCGTCACCGACGACTGGGACGGAACGGGCATCGTCGTCTCCACCAACACCTCGGCGCCCTCGTCCCCGACACCGCTCGGCCCGCACGTGCTCAGCGTGTCCGTCGAGTCCGCGGGCAGCGAGCTGTTCCCACGCCTGGAGAGCCCGCTCGACGCGCTGCCCCTCGCGGATCCGGCGGCGCGGCCCGCCGTCGCGGACCACGGACCCGTGCTCGTCCGCGGTCCGCGCGCATCCGGTCGTACGCCGCTGGCCGTGTGGTTCCGTCGGTCCGCGGTGACCGATCCGGTGCGGGTGACCCTGCGGTTGGCCGACCCCTTGGGCCGGGTCACCGTCGAAGCCGTCGAGGTGCCTCCCGGACCGCTCGGCACGCCGCCGACACTTGACATCCTCGAAGCCTTCGAGCTCGCGGGCCGTGGTGTATATCTCCGCTTGCGCAGCGATGCCCCCGTCGTCGACGGCGGCGCCGGTCCGCACGTACTCACCGTGACGGCCACCCCCCGACGGGTGCCCAACGGCCCGCTGCTGCCGCTGCCGCGTCCGATGAGCCTCACGGTGCCGCTGCCCGATGTGCCCACCGTGGAGCCGGACCGCCCGTTCGTCACCAGGGACCCGATCCGGGTGGCGCGCACCAATGACCAGTCACCCTACGTGTACGAACTGCTGGTGCGCACGGGCACACCGCTCCTTGTCGCGGTCGCCGTCGTCGCGCCTGACGGCCTGCGTACAGAACGGCGGACAACTGTGGGTGCTCTCGGCTGATGCTGTGCATGCGCTTATCCGGATTTTCGACTTCCAGGGCACGGTCTTTTGCCGTGACGGACGAGAAATGATCCGAGCCGAGCCACCAGCAACCCTGGCGTCGCGACGTCCGCCTCCGGCGACGCCGTCGTCTGGGACGAGGACACCGATACCAACGGCTCCTACCCGATCGGCCTGGTGAAGGTGGCCAAGGCGCACGGAACGGTCACCATAAGCCGCCGCAGTGCCGGCAGCCTCGGCGACGGGCAGCGTCAGTGCCCGGCATCGGGGCGGCGATCGCTCAGATGTTGCTCAACCCTGGCTATGCGTCCGGTCGGGCTGGGAATCATCGGAGCGAGGTGCGCTGGGGTTTTGCGGGCGACGGTCACCACACTGTTCGCGGGGACAAACTGCTACGGGGGATGACACGGGGATGGTGGCAGGGTTCCGGACGAGCCGGTTACCGGTGGGGGAGCGGTTCGACCGCAGGAGCAGCCGGACGACCCAGACACTGCTCCCCCCTACGCTGCGCAATGAACATGCGTCAGGCCTCCGGGCGGAGTTGCATCTGCCGGGCCTGGGTGCCATGCCGGTTTCCGGGGTGCGGTACCCGCAGTTGGAGACGCACCGGCCGGGCAAGCCGATCAGGCGGTTTGATCCCGAGGATCACCGGCTGATGCTGAACCTCCGCGGTGGTCACCGGATCGTCCAAGGAAGTTGCGACACCACAAGCTCTGCGGGCGGGATGACGCTCTACGGCACGTCGCGTCCCTGGCAGATCTGCCCGATCCCCGCCATGGCCATCGCACGGTCCAGGCCGTGGCTGCGCGCCGGGGCCGTAAGGCCCACTGCAGCCCCGTCCTCCGCGCCGCCTACGGAATGCCTCCGGGCGACGTGCGCCGCCGCGCCCGGTACCGGCATGGTGGGCGCGCGACGTCAACGACAAGATGCCCGGACACAACGGAGGACCCTCACTTGAACTCCGACCCTCCACATGCCTGCCAAACGGAGGTGCACTTACCCCATCCGGAGAGGTGACCCGTGGCAACAGCCCCCGGGGAAACGGTACGACGCGAAGGGAGGACCTGCGGTGGAAGCGCTGCGGGTGGGGAGGGACCCGAGCCGGGTGGGGCCGTACGAGCTGCTCGCCCGGCTGGGCGGCGGGCGGATCAGCACGGCGTACCTGGGCCGATCGCCCAGCGGCGAGGCGGCGGTGGCGGTCAGGGTCGTGAACCGCGAGTTCGCGGCGGACGGGGCCTTCCGGAGACGCTTCGCCGAGGGTGCCGCCGCCTTACGGGGGGTCACGGACGCCACCTTTACCGCGGTGATGGTGGACGTGGACGCGGAGGCCGAGCGGCCGTGGCTGGCCAGTGTCTTTGTCGCGGGGCTGTCCTTGGCGGAGGCGGTGGACGAGTTCGGAGCGCTGCCGGCGGAGTCGGTGGCAGCTCTGGGAGTGGGCCTGGTCCGGTCCTTGCAGGTCCTGCACGCCGCAGGTGTTGTTCACGGGGGCGTGAAGCCGTCCACCGTCATGGTGACCACCGGCGGTCCGCGGCTGGTCGATCCCGGGCTGGTACCGGCCGCGGAGGCCGGCGCCTTGGCGGAGCGTGGGGTGCTGGTGGAATCCCCGGAGTTCATGTCGCCGGAGCAGCTCTTCGGGAACCGTTCCCAGGCGGCGAGTGACGTGTTCCGTCTGGCGGCCGTGCTGGTGTTCGCCGCGACTGGTCACCCGGTCTTCGGCGAGGGATCCCGTCATGAGCTCGCCCGCCGGGTGGAGGACGAGGAACCAGACCTGGAAGGTCTCATACCGCCGCTTCGGGAACTGATTGCCCGCTGCTTGGCCGTGGAGCCGGCTGACCGGCCTCCGCTCACCGACCTGCTGGGCCCGCTGACCGCCATCGCCGGCCCGGCTCCGGCCGCGGCGGACGACCCCGGCCGTGACGGTCCGCCGGTGACGGATTGGCTGCCTGCGCAACTCGCGGCCACCGTATGCGCCCACCAGCAAGCGGCGATCGCCCCACAGCACCCGATGGTTTCACGGCGCCACCTGATCACGGGTGCGCTTGCATGGACCGCGATAGGCGCCGTTGCCGCGGGTACGGGGACCATCGCCTACAAGATCCTCCATCCGCCCCGAGTGGAAGCGAACTGGTACGGCGGCGTGCAGCGGGGCTTGACGATGAATCTGCCGGCGCCGGTGCGGGACGGGACTCTGATCGGCCCGCACTTCTCCCTGCGCGTGCGGGGTATCGCCGTGACGGAGGAACTCTCCGAGCTCGGGGCGGCGGCTCTGAGGCTGCACAAGGCTCGGCACGCGGCCGAAGGTCAGGAGTTCGTCGTCGTCACCTTCGGCGAGGTCGAGGACGAAACGACCTGGCGAAGAGACCAGAACGAGAGGTGGCAGAAAAAGGTCTCTCTCACCGTGGCAACCGGCGGCCGCACGCGTTCCGTCAGCACCTATCCCTCCGGCCTGAACAACGAGACAGTAGGACCGGCCACGCTCGCCCTCAGCGTGCCCAAGGGCGCACCGGTGACGCTGCGTGTCACCGACGAGGGCCGCACTCAGAGCATGGATCTACGCACCGGGGAGCGCGGTGGCGACGCTGTGGCCGCTTACTACAGGCCGCTGCCAAAGCTCGAGGTCACTGCTGAGGACTACGAGGCCATCGGACTGGTATCACTCGTGCACACCCGTCTTGTGCGGATGCGCGTGCGATTCGCCGAGACCGAAGCCTATGTTGGCCCGTGGGTGGGGCCCGGCGGCTGGGCCCGGCCGGGGCGCTGGTGGGTCATGCTCCGATGGGCCGAGGTGTACACGGGATTTGCGACGGCGGAGCAGCTGCGCAAGGAGTACGACAGGAGCAGGATGTCGCTGTCCGGCGAAGTCCACTACGGCAAGAGCTTCACCCTGCACTCCGGCGGCAAGACCTACCAGCCCACCGGGGCGGACACCGTCGACTGGACAGAATACGAACTGCCT
Source organism: Streptomyces sp. NPDC111520 (assembly GCF_055635295.1). Lineage (NCBI taxonomy): Bacteria > Bacillati > Actinomycetota > Actinomycetes > Kitasatosporales > Streptomycetaceae > Streptomyces > Streptomyces sp. NPDC111520. The sequence continues at coordinate 43,231 of NZ_JBVKBW010000020.1, forward strand.
TCCCCGTACAGCCACAGCGTCGTCTTCGACGTGCCCGAAGGCTGGCACGAAGGCGGCACGCTCGTCTTCCGCCCGAAATTGTCACTCTCCACTGGTTTTCTGGACCCGGAAACGGACGAGATCGTCGCCGTACCGGTGACCTGGGACCGCCGCTTCCCGGAGCACCGGATCACGCTCACACCCACAAGCCGGTAGATCGCTGCGCGGGCCGTCCAACCCGGCAACTTCGGGTCCTGGCATAGCCGTCGTGAACGGCACGAGCATGGCGCGTCGAGCAGCCGCTGCCTGTAGCGGCGGCCGGCCCAGCCGCTGAGGTTGCCCCCGGTTGCCCCGCGACGGCGCTGCCGCTGACCGTCCCCCACCCCGCGGGCACGCCGGCCCGGATGGTGAGGGAGCTGATGCGACGCGACGAACCGGCCCCGGCACGCCCATTGAGGGCGTGCCGGGGCCGGTTCGGGGGCGGTGCCGGTACCCGCTACGGGGTCAGCGGTGGCACTGCTTGTGGGCGGGGCGCCAGACACGGGTCCAGTGGCCGGGGTGCCAGCGGTGGTGCCGGTCCCGGAAGCCCGGGTGCCACTGCCGTGCCCAGTGGCCCGCCGTCTTCATGCAGTGGTGCGACGCTTTCGGCGGCCGGTGGTCCTGCGGAGCGGCTGACGCGCTCCCGACTGTGCCGAGGACCATGCCCGAGGCCAGGGCCACTGTCGCCGCGCTGATGGCCACAGCCTTCTTCAACCCATTGATCATGTTCAGGCCTTTCCATGCGATCCGGGAGTCGAGGTCCCGGCATTGCCCGGACCGTTCGCCCGGGCATGCACTGATCCTCACCCTCCGGAATCGCCCGATCACCGCAGAACACCGTCTCTCATGAAATCCCATGCAATTTCTCATCTGACTCAAAGAGTCATATTGTCTGGGCCGCGGAGTCCGGCTTGATCATCAACTCGGACGCGGCAGGCAGGGCGGGTCCACGCAGTCCTGTTTGCAGGACGGACCGCGGGCCCGCTGCGACTGGCACCGTAGATGACTCGTAGAGCTGCTGTAGATCCTGCGGTGGCAGGCTCGAGTGCACACAGGCAAGCACACAGGCAAGAAGTGTTCGCCGCTCAGTGTGGAGAGTGATTCGTATGGCCACGGACTTCGAAGGTAAGAAGCTCGTCGTGATCGGTGGCGCCAGCGGCATGGGCCTCAAGGCCGCCGAGGATGTGATCGCGGCGGGCGGCAGCGCGGTGATCGTCGGCCGCCCGGGTCGGAAGCTCAACGACGCCGTCGCAAGCCTGTCGCGCTCCGGCAGCGCATGGTCGATCGAGGCCGACCTGGCAGACTGGGATCAGGTCGTCGAGGCGCAGAAGCAGTTGGCGGAGGACCATCCCGATGCCACCCTCCTCGTCAACTCGGCGGGGTTCTTCCTGCCCAAGCTCTTCCTCGACTACGAGGTCGAGCACTACGACTCGTACCACGACCTCAACAGGGCGACGTTCTTCCTGACCCAGACCGTCGTCCGGGCCATGGTCGCCGGTGGTCAGGGCGGCGCCATCGTGAACGTGGGGAGCATGTGGGCGCACCAGGCCCTCGCGGTGACACCGTCATCGGCCTATTCGATGGCCAAGGCCGGCCTGCACGCCCTCACGCACAACCTGGCCATCGAACTCGCCAGCGAGGGCATTCGTGTGAACGCCGTGGCTCCCGCCGTCACCAGGACGCCCCTGTTCGAGAAGGTCTTTCCCGCGGACCAGTTGGACGATGCGCTGGGGCAGCTGAGCGGCCTGCACCCGCTCGGCCGGGTCGGCACGCCGCAGGATGTGGCCTCGGCGATCGTCTTCCTCCTTTCGGACGCCTCGAGCTGGACCACGGGCGCCATCCTCAACGTCGATGGCGGAGTCATGGCAGGCCGCAACTAGAGGCATCTCTCACGCCCCGCCCGGGGGGGACCTGACACCTTCCCCGGGCGGGGCGGCTGCCTGGCGTCGATGACGGCTGCCCGCGTACGAAGGAGCCCGTATGGCGGGCCATCCGAGAAGCGACGCTCGAATGGGCATCTTTCGTCGGGCAGCCACAGGTAAGAAGTCGCCTCCGGCGGGCGCTCACCTCCGAAGAGGCCCGCAGGGCTCACACCGGACGAACAAGGACGACGAACATGGCGTTCATCTCGCGTGGCTTCCACGGCCGAAGGCCGCCGGCCGGCACGAAGCTGCCGCCCGGGCAGTACGAGACGACCGGCTTCCCGGTGCTGTCCGCCGGGCCCACGCCCCGCGTACGGCGGGACGATTGGAAGCTGTCAGTGACCACGGAGGCCGACAAGGAGCACGTGTGGGACTGGGCGGGCCTGATGGCGCTCCCGGCGGAGTCCCCGACCGTCGACCTGCACTGCGTGACGAAGTGGTCGAAGTTCGGCACCCAGTGGCGAGGCGTGTCGCTGGACGTTCTGCTCGCGGACGTGGAGACGGCCGCAGAGCATGTTCTCGTCGGCTCGTACGGGGGTTACACCACGAACATCCCCCTCGCCGACCTGGTCGACGGCAAGGCCTGGATCGTCTACGGCTACGGAGGCGAGGACCTGGCGCCGGAACACGGTGGTCCCGCGCGGCTGCTGGTCCCGCACCTGTACCTGTGGAAGTCCGCGAAGTGGGTCCGAGAGATCCAGCTGCGGCGAAGCGACGTGCCCGGCTTCTGGGAGAGCGCCGGGTACCACAACTACGGAGACCCATGGCGCGAGCAGCGGTACCAGGGAGACTAGGCGACCGGCTCCGGTGGCGGACCGCCGAGGTGACGGGTCGGCGCGTGGAGTCGAAGACGGCCGTCACCCTGACACTGGACGTGCCGGACTGGCCCGGACACCTGGCCGGCCAGCATGTGGACGTCAGGCTGACCGCGGAAGACGGCTACAGCACCCAGCGCAGTTACTCGATCGCCTCGGCCTCCAACGGCCGGACCCTCGACCTGACGGTCCAGCGCACACCCGGCGGGGAAGTGTCGCCCTACCTCGTGGACGAGCTCGTGCCCGGGGACGGGCTGGAGCTGCGCGGGCCTGTCGGCGGCTGGTTCGTCTGGAGGCAGCAGCAGACGGAGCCGGTTCTGCTGGTGGCGGGCGGATCGGGACTCGTGCCTCTCATGTGCATGATCCGCGCGCGGGAGGCCGCCGGCAGCCGGACCCCCTTCAGGTTGCTCTACGCGGCGCGGACCCCGTCGGACGTGCTGTACGGCTCGGAGCTCCACCAGGGGGCGCCGGGGCTGGATACGACGTACCTCTACAGCAGGGAAGCCCCGGAGGAATCACGGCGCCCGCCGGGGCGCATCACCCCTGAGGACTTGGCCCGCGGCGGCTGGCCCCCCGACTTCGAGCCGACCTGCTACGTCTGCGGGCCCACCGGGTTCGTCGAGAAGGCGGCTGCCTACCTGGTGCTGCTGGGACATGCGCCGGAGCAGGTACGTACCGAGCGCTTCGGCGACAGCGGAGGTTGAGACGGCGCCGGAAAGCGCGGCCAGGGCCTCTGCCCGAGGTCTCGGCCGTTGACGTGACCGCCGCGACGAGCGCCGGCCCGCCGCCCGGGGCGCCGGCCGGCACTGGGTCGGCGGCGGGGTACTCCAGAGGGATCATAGATTACATCTGTAATATAACAGTCCATCGCCTGCCCATCAGGCGCACGGCCCTGCCGTCGCCAATGCACCACCGATTCGCACGCGCGGGATCACTCATGGGCGACCGCCCAGGGACCCCGCGGCACGATCCACGAGGACATCATGATTTTTGACGACCGCTTCAGACCCGTGTCGGCCGCGGAGGCGGCCGAACTCGCATCGCTGGTGAGCGGCCCGGTCCTGCTGCCCGGCGACGAGGGCTACGACGACGAATGCGAGATCTACAACCTCAACCTCTCCCTGGAGCCGGCGCTCGCGGTCGGTGCCGCCGACGCGTCCGACGTGCGGGCGGCGGTCTCCTTCGCGGCCCGCCACGGCCGGCCCGTGACGGTGAAGACCACCGGCCACCAGCAGGTCGGCCCCGCCCGGGGCGGGGTGCTGATCAGCACCCGGCGCATGAAGGGCATCACCGTCGACGCCGACCGGCGACGCGCACGGGTCGAGGCCGGCGTGATCTGGCAGGAGGTGATCGACCAGGCGGCCACCGTCGGCCTGGCCCCGGTGAGTGGCTCGGCGCCGCTGGTGGGTGTGGCCGGTTACACCCTCGGAGGCGGACTCAGTCCCGTCCTCGGCCGGAGTCTCGGATACGCGGCGGACCACGTCCGCTCGCTGGACGTGGTCACCGCGGACGGCGCGTTGCGACACGTCACGGCCGACACCGATCCCGAACTGTTCTGGGCCCTGCTCGGGGGCAAGGGCAACTTCGGCGTGGTCACCGCGCTGGAATTCGACCTGTTCCCGCTGACCCGCTTCTACGGCGGCGGCATCCACTTCCCCGGCGACCGACTCGCCGACGTCCTGCACACCTGGCGCACCTGGCAGTCGGACATGCCGGAGGAGATGTCCTCCTCGCTGGCCGTGCAACGCCTGCCCCCGCTGCCCGAGTTGCCGGAACCCCTCCGGGGCGCGTTCGTGGTCCACGTGCGCTTCGCCTTCCTGGGGCCTGCGGCCGAGGGCGAGCGGCTGATCGCACCCCTGCGCGCGGCCGCCCCCGCACTCGTCGACAGCGTCGGCGAGATGCCCTACACCGCCATGGGCGCCATCCACCTGGACCCCCCGACGCCCATGCCCTACTACGACCGCACGACCATGCTGCGCGCGTTCCCCGCCGAGGCCGCCGACGTACTGGTCGAACTCCTCGGTCCCGGGTCGGACTCCCCGCTGGCGAGCGTCGAGATCCGCATGCTCGGCGGCGCACTCGACCGTGAGCCCGCGGTGCCCAACGCCGTCTCCACCCGCGGCCTTCCCTTCGTCCTCTTCGGCTTCGGCGTGGGCGGACCCGACCAGGCCGGGTTCCTCGGCGGCGCACTCGACGAGGTCATGAAGGCGATGGAGCCCTGGGCGGACGACCGCAGGATGGTCAACTTCCTCTCCGCCGAAGAGGCCACCGGCCCCGAGCAACTGGAAGAGGTCTACGGCACCGACCACTTCCGGCGCCTGACCGCCGCGAAGAAGGCCCACGACCCGACCAACACGTTCCGGGTGAACCACAACATCCTGCCCGGCTAACGGGGTACGGAGCCCTGGGGCCGGACTCATCCGTCCGGCCCCAGGGGGCCCGGCGATCCGGCCGTCACATCGTCGTCGCACGCTGCTCAGCAGACTCCCGTGCGCGGTGCGGACGCGGTGCCACTGTCCCGCCCGCTCGATGGTGTGCGCTGTGCACGGGACGAAGCCGTGTGTGCACCGGCCACCTCACCAAGGTCGCCGGCGTCGCCTCCGAAGGCACCGGCTGCCATGGTCCGGCGCTCCCCCTTGCCGGCCCGTTCACCGACCCGGACGGGTTCGTGTGGGAGGTGGGCGCGGCCGGGGGAGCGGAGAGGGCGCCCCGGCGCGCTCAGTCGAACTCTTCGACGTACTCCTCGGTCGGGCCCAGTTCGGGCTCGTCCCGGAGTTCCAGGGTGTCCCCGAGGCCCTCGAGTTCGAGGACGGTGACGGTGTTGACGCCCGCGTGCAGCAGCGGCGCCGGGCAGTACAGGGTGACCTGAGGGCCGATGTCCCAGTGGCGGCCGAGCAGGAAGCCGTTCACCCAGACCAGTCCGTGCACCGATCCCGGCAGCGCCAGGAAGGTGTCCGCGGGCGTGTCGGCGTGGAACTCGGCGACGGCGAACCCGGCATCCGTACCGGTGGCCGAGCCGCCACCCGCGTCCAGTGCCGCCGACAGCTCCCGCTCTGACCACTCGGGCAGTGCCACCGGCGTGCTCTCCCAGCCCTGGACCATGCGCCGGTCGACCAGGACGGGACCGAGCAGCCCCTTCGGGCGGCCCACGTTCGGGCCGTAGTTGACCCTGCCGAGGCTCTCGACCAGGACGTCGAGACGGACGGTCTCCCCGGTGCCGGTGATCTTCAGCTCGGGGGAGTCCGCGTCGGCGACGCCGAGGTGGACGCCGTCGGCGAAGACCAGGGCGCGGTCGCGGACGTCGGTGAAGACCAGCCGGTGTTCGCCGGTGGGGATGCGCGGGCGGGCGGTGCAGCGCGCCAGGCCCGCATCCAGTCCGAGTCGCTCGAAGGAGGCGGGGCGGGGCGCGGCCGAGGTCGCCACCGGTACGGCTCGGAGCGCGGCGTCGAGGCCGTCGAGCAGGCCGGCCCGGCGCACCAGCACGACCCGGGTCGGTGGGAGGACGGGAAGCCGCTCGGGGGAACGCAGCGGCCCGGTCGCGCCCAGGACCTCGCGCATGGCGTGGAACTTCGGCGTGAAGCGACCGTCCTCGGCGATCGGCGCGTCGGAGTCGTAACTGGTGACGACGGGCTCGAGCCGGCCCTCGGTCTCGTTGGCGCCGGCCCACAGACCGAAGTTGGTGCCGCCGTGCGCCATGTAGATGCTGACGCTGCCGTGGTCGTCGAGGATGCCGCTCAGGGTGTGGACGGCGCTGTCGACGCTGCGGACGTGGTGCCGTTTGCCCCAGTGGTCGAACCAGCCGTTCCAGAACTCGGCAACGACGAAGGGCTCCTGGGGCCGTCGGCTGGTCAGCAGCTCGCGGGCTTCCTTGGGCTTGGAGCCCAGGGTGGCGGCGGTGAGGGTGCCGGGGAGCGTGCCGCCGTCCAGCATCAGTTCGGTGGGGCCGTCGGCGGTGAACAGCAGTTCCGTGATGCCGTGTTCGGTGAGGGCCTGGCGGTTCCAGCGCAGGTAGGCGTGGTCGTCGCCGTAGGAGCCGAACTCGTTCTCCACTTGCACGGCGACGACCGGTCCGCCCCGGGACGCCTGCAACGCGGCCAGGCGCGGGACCAGGTCGCCGAACCAGCCGGCGACGGCCGAGGTGAACTCCGGGTCGGAGCTGCGGATCGCGAGGTCCTTGCCGGTCAACCAGCTGGGCAGGCCGCCGTTGGACCACTCGGCGCAGATGTAGGGACCGGGCCGGACCACGACGTCCAGGCCTTCCTCTCCCACCGTGCGGATGAACCGCTCCAGGTCCCGCCAGCCGTCGAAGCGCGGCGCGCGGTCCTCCCGGGGCTGGTGGAAGTTCCAGGCCACGTAGGTGTCGACGGCGTTCATCCCGAGGTCGGCGATCCGGCGGACGCGGTCGCGCCAGAGATCGGGGTGGACCCGGAAGTAGTGCAGCGCCCCGGACAGGATGCGGTGGGGGATCCCGTCGCGGTACAGGCGGCCGTCTCGCCAGGACAGAAGTGCGGGGGAGGCGGCCGTCGCCGCCGCGCCCGAGGGCGCGGCGAGGGCGGTCTCGGCGGCTTCGGCCGGGCGCCGCGGCGGGCCGATGTTCGTCGTGGGCGACTCGTTCACCGGGGGAGCGTATGTTATCGATGACATCGATAACAAGCCTGCTAAGGTCCTCCGAACCGATCGGGGGAGGGAACACCATGAACGAGGACGCCTCGCGGCCGCGGCAGCCGAGCATGGCCGACGTGGCCAGGATCGCCGGAGTGTCGGCGCAGACCGTCTCGCGCGTCCTGCGCGGCTCACCGAACGTCAATCCCGAGACGTCCCGGCGGGTCCTGGCCGCCGTCGAGCAGATCGGCTACCGCTTCAACACCGCCGCGCGGACCCTGTCGTCCGGCCGCAGCCACACCATCGGCCTGGTCCTGCTGGCCTCCGGCGGGTACTACTCGCGCTCGGCGGTGACCGCCGGTGTGGAGTCGGCGGCGGGCGAGGCCGGGTACGCGGTGAGCATCGCGACCATCTCCGCCCTGGACGTGGGCCTGATGGAGCGTTCCCTGGCCAAGCTCGCCGACCAGAACGTCGACGGCTTCGTGATCGCGGTGCCGCTGATCTCGGTGACCCGCAAGATGGAGGAGATCACCCGGGACATCCCGACCGTCACCCTGGACGGGTCGCGCACCGCGGGTGCCCGGGTGCTCGGCATCGACCAGCGCGAGGCCGGCCGGATCGCCACCCAGCACCTCCTCGACCTGGGGCACCGTCAGGTCTGGCATGTCTCCGGGCCGGACGAGTGGATCGAGGCCCGGCAGCGCCGGGAGGGCTGGCAGGAGTGCCTGGAGCAGGCCGGGATCGAGGCTCCGCCGCCGCTGGAGGGCGACTGGTCGCCCGCCTCCGGTTACCGGCAGGGGCAGATCATCGCCATGATCCCCGAGGTCACGGCGGTCTTCGTGGCCAGCGACGAGATGGCCTTCGGGGTGATCAAGGCGCTGCGCGAGCGGGGCCGGTCGGTGCCGGAGGACGTGTCCATCGTGAGCGTCGACGACATCGCCCTCGCCGCGTTCTGCGCACCGCCGCTGACCGCCGTACGGCAGGACTTCTTCGGCTACGGCGCCGCGGCCGTACGGCTGTTGCTGGACCCGGACGCGGGTCCTGAGGAGGCCGTGGGTACCCCCACGCTCTCCGTGCGGGCCTCCACGGCGCCGCCGCGCGCCCTCTGAGGGGCGCCCGTGCGGCGCTCACGAGCCAGGTATCGGCTGTGAGCTGATCCGGCGGCATCCCACCCCTTGCGCCCGTCATGTGATCGGTGCCAAGGTACCCAGCATGTTATCGGTGCCACCGTAACAACGCCGGGTCGTACGTCCACCGGATCCGGGGTGCGGTGGCGTGGTGCCCGCGATGCGGAGAGGCCCCGGACGGGGTCTGTGACGGGCCCGCACCGCCGCTCAAGTCAGGTGGGCGTACGTCCATGGGAAGGACCCCAAATGAGGAGATCGTTCGCCTTCGCCGGCACCACGGTCCTGGCGCTCTCGCTGCTCGTCGGCTGTTCGTCGGCCGGCGGCTCGGACTCCGGCTCGGGCAGGACGACCCTCAAGGTCGCCGCTCTCGAGGGCGGCTACGGCAAGGACATGTACCACCAGGTCATCGAGGCCTACGAGTCCTCGCACCCGGACGTCGACGTCCAGCTCCAGATCTCGAAGAGCATCGAGGACGAGATCACGCCGAACATGAAGGCCGGCAAGTACCCGGACGTCGTCGTGCTCGGCCAGGGCCGCAAGGCCGGTCTCACCGAGACCCTGATCAAGGACAAGGCGCTGGAGGACCTCACCCCGGTCCTGGACACCAAGGTCCCCGGCGGGACGCAGACGGTGGGCGAGAAGCTGACCGACGGCATCGTCGGCAACCTCAACACCAACCCGTACGGCACGGACAAGACGTACCTGATGCCGATGTACTACTCCCCGACCGGCCTCTTCTACGACAAGGGCCTGTTCAAGGAGAAGGGCTGGGACGTCCCGACCACCTGGGACGAGATGTTCGCGCTCGGCGACAAGGCGAAGAAGGAGGGCATCGCCCTCTTCACCTATCCGACGGCCGGCTACCTCGACTCGTACTTCTACGCCCTGCTCGCCGACGTCGGCGGGGAGCAGTTCTACCAGGACGTCATGACGTACAAGCAGGGCATCTGGAAGACGGCGCAGGCCAAGCAGGTCCTCGACATCACCACCAAGCTGCTCGGCTACGCCGAGAAGTCCACCGTCGGCTACGCCAACGAGCAGGACTTCACCAAGAACCAGCAGTCGATCCTCGACAACAAGGCGCTGTTCATGCCGAACGGCATCTGGATCACCGGCGAGATGGCCGACGCGCCCCGTTCGGACGGCTTCGCGTGGGGCCTGACCCCGCTGCCCTCGGTGAACGAGGGCGGCACCCGCTACCTGACGACCTCGGTCGAGTCGGTCTGGGTGCCCAGCGCCGCCAAGAACAAGGACGCGGCGCAGGAGTTCATCGCCTTCCTGTACTCGGACGAGGCCGCGAAGATCTTCGCCAAGTCGAACGCGATCCAGCCCGTCAAGGGCCTCTCGGACAGCCTGACCGGTGAGAGCACCGCGTTCTACTCGCTCTACGACGACACGTCGGTCTCCGCGCTGGTCGGCGGCTTCGCCTCGACGAACCCGGTCGAGGGTGTCGACATCAAGTCGACCCTGTTCGACACCGCCAACAGCATCATCAGCGGCGACACCACCGAGGCCAAGTGGCAGGCGGCGCTGGACGAGGCCAGCGAGAAGCTGCGCCAGGCGGGCAACTGACCGGCCCGGCGGCGGCGTGGTCCGGCCGGGCCGCCGCCGGAGCCTTCCCCATCCGGTGAACCTCCGGGTTCGCCAGTACCACTTCGTACGACCGGAGGACCGGCACGGTGACGACCCTCTCCACCCCACCCCAAGAAGCGGCGGCACGCCCCCGGAAGACCGGGACGACCTTCCGCCGCACCCGGCCGGGTGCCCCCGCCCGGACCCGCGAGCGGGGCGACACCCGCTTCGTGCTGGCCTGCCTTCTTCCCGCGCTGGTGCTGTTCGCGGTCTTCATGGTCTACCCGACCGTGAACGTGTTCCGGATGTCGCTCTACACCTGGAGCGGTTTCTCCCCGGACATGAAGTTCGTGGGGCTGGACAACTTCAGCCGTCTGCTGGACGACCAGCAGTTCGTGCGGGCCTTCCAGAACACCGTCACCCTGCTGGTCGTGGTGACCGTGGTGACCATGGGCATGGCCCTGTTCCTCGCCGCGATCATGACCCGGCAGAAGCTGCGGGGCAGCAACCTCCTCCGGTTCGTCCTCTACATCCCCAACATCCTCTCCGTGGTCGTGATCGCGGCGATCTTCTCCGCCGTCTACGACCAGAACAACGGCCTGCTGAACGGCACCCTGCGGGCGGTGTCCCTGGACACCTGGCAGCAGGTCTGGCTGGGCGACCAGAAGCTGGTGCTCTACTCGGTCGGGATGGCCATGGTCTGGCAGTCGCTGGGCTACTACATGGTCCTCTACATGTCGTCCATGGCGAGCATCCCCGAGGAGCTGTACGAGGCGAGCTCCCTCGACGGGGCCTCCGCCGTACGGCAGTTCTTCTCCCTCACCCTGCCGCTGATCTGGCAGAACCTGCGGACCTCGCTGACCTTCTTCGTGATGAGCGCGGTCAACCTCAGCTTCGTGCTGGTCCGCGCGATGACCGGCGGCGGCCCGGACAGCTCCTCCGAGGTACTGCTCAGCTACATGTACAAGCAGGCGTACACCAACTCGTCCTACGGCTACGGCATGGCCATCGGTGTCGTCATCTTCGCGTTCTCGTTCCTCGTGTCGCTGCTGGTGAGCCGCGCGACGCGGCGCGGGCCCCTCCAGTTCTGAGGACGGAACCCCACACCATGACCATGATCGACTCTCCCGGCTCCGGCGCGGACTCCGCCGGCTCCGCCCGTCCCGGTGCCGGCCGCGCCCGCAGCGGCCGCGCGCTCACCTACACCCTGGTTGCTGCCCTCGCGCTGGCGATCGCCGTACCGGTCGCCTGGGTGCTGACGGCCTCGCTGAAGGCGAAGAGCGAGTTCTTCGGCAGCCCCTGGACGCTTCCCGAGGGCCTGCGCCGGCAGAACTACGCCGACGCGTTCACCGACGCCCACCTCGGCACGTACTTCCTGACCTCGGTGTTCGTCACCGTGCTCGGCCTGGTCTTCGTGCTCGCGGTGTCGGTGCCGGCGGCCTACGTCATCGCCCGCTACGACTTCCCCGGCAAGGGTGCCGTCGAGACAGTCCTGCTCGGCGGGTTGTTCGTGAACGTCAACTACATCGTCGTGCCGATCTTCCTGATGCTGGTCGACTGGGACAAGGCGCTCGTCGACGTCTTCCCCGACGGCTTCTTCCTCGACAACCCCACCGTGCTGTCGCTGGTCTACGCGGCCACCTCGATCCCGTTCACCATCTACCTGCTGACCGCGTACTTCCGGTCCATCCCGGTGGAGTACGAGGAGGCGGCGGGTCTGGACGGGGCGTCCCGCTTCCGGATCATGACCACGATCATGCTGCCGATGGCGCGCCCGGCGGTGACCACCGTGATCCTCTTCAACTTCCTCGCCTACTGGAACGACTTCATCATCTCGCTGACCCTGCTGCCCGGCGAGGGCAAGACCGTCCAGGTCGGCCTGCTCAATCTGTTCACCGCACAGAAGGCGGCGGCCGACTACGGCCGTCTGTACGCCGGGATGGTCATCGTCATCGTGCCCGTGCTGCTCGTCTACGCGCTCATCCAGAGGCGGCTCATCGAGGGGATGGCGTCCGGCGGAGTCAAGGGCTGACCTCCCCACACGGACCCAAGACGGAAGGAAACGAACCGAGATGAAGGACTCGACGCGTGCCGGCCTGCTCGTCGGCGTGCGCACCCTGATCGCTGCGGCCCTGGTGGCGCTCGTGGTGGTGGAGCGGAGGACGGTCGGCTGGGGCCACCTCGCGGTGATGCTCGTCGCGCTGGGCGGACTGCTCGCCCTGCTCGCCTCGTACAACCGGACGTTCCGGTGACCGCCGCGGCGTCCGCGCGGACGCTGGCCGCCGTCCGGCCCAGCGAGCGGCAACTCACCTGGCAAGAGCTGGAGTTCTACGGCTTCATCCACTTCGGCATGAACACCATGACCGGCCGCGAATGGGGCGAGGGAGGCGACGACCCGGCCCTGTTCGACCCGTCCGACCTGGACGCCGACCAGTGGGTGCGGGCGCTGAAGGCAGCCGGGATGACCGGTGTCATCCTCACCTGCAAGCACCACGACGGCTTCTGCATGTGGCCGAGCGACGCCACCGCGTACTCGGTAGCGGCGGCCCCGTGGAAGGACGGCAAGGGCGACATCGTCGCCGAGGTGGCCGACGCCGCCCGCCGGCACGGCCTGAAGTTCGGCGTCTACCTCTCCCCATGGGACCGCACCGAGGCCTCCTACGGCTCCGGCACCGGCTACGACGACTTCTACGTCGCCCAGCTCACCGAACTCCTCACCCGCTACGGCCCGGTGTTCTCGGTGTGGCTCGACGGCGCCAACGGCGAGGGCCCAGGCGGCAAGCGCCAGACCTACGACTGGGAGCGGTACTACGCGGTGGTCCGCGAGCTCCAGCCGGACGCGGTGATCAACGTCTGCGGCCCCGACGTCCGCTGGTGCGGCAACGAGGCCGGCGAGACCCGCCCCGACGAGTGGAGCGTCGTACCGCGCGCCCTCCAGGACGCCGAGCGGACCGCGTCCCGCTCGCAGCAGGCCGACGACGGCACCTTCGCCCGGCTGGTGCGCAGCGACGACCAGGACCTCGGCAGCCGGGCGGCGCTCGCCGGGCACGAGGACGACCTCATCTGGTTCCCGGCCGAGGTCAACACCTCGATCCGGCCCGGCTGGTTCCACCACGAGGCCGAGGACTCCCAGGTCCGGTCGGTGGACGAGCTGTTCACGCTCTACCTCCGCTCGGTCGGCGGCAACTCCTGCTTCCTGCTCAACGTGCCCCCGGCCGCCGACGGCCGGCTCCACCAGGCGGACGTGGACGCCCTGGAGGGACTGGGCCGGCGGATCGCCGACTTCCGCGCCCGCCGGATCGACGCCATCGCCACCGTCAGCTCCGGCACCCCGGGCGACATCGCCGCCGTCTGGCCCGGCCGGGCCATATCCCCCTGGCGCGCCGGCGAGGACGACACAAGCCCCTGCGTGACGCTCGCCTTCGCCGGCCCCCGCCCCGTCGAGGCGGTCGTCGTCGGCGAGGACATCACCCAGGGCCAGCGCGTCGAACACGTCGTTGTCCGGGGAGCCCTGGACGGCGTCTGGACGACGCTCGCCGAGACCGGCGCCGTCGGCTACCAGCGCATCCTCACCTTCCCGCCCACCGAGGTGGACACCATCGCCGTCCAGATCACCGCGGCCAGGGACACCCCGGTCCTCGCCCGGGTGGCGGCGATCGGGGCGTCCTCGTGAGCGCGGGCGGCCGCCGGTCGGGCGGTTCGCGCAAGCCCGGCGCGCGCAGGGCCTCCGCCGCCCGGCGGCCGGTCGCGCCCCCGCCCACGACGGCGGGCCGCGGACGGCTGTCCCGGCGGGTGGCCGCCGTGTCCGGCGCCGCCTGCCTGGCGGTCGCCGCGCTGGTCGCCGGCACGGTCACCGCGTTCGGAGGGCAGGGCCACGGCGACGAGGTCGCCTCGCTGGACGGCCACCCCGTCACCCGGGAGGAGCTCCTCTTCCACATGGATCGGCTCGCGCCGACGGTGCAGAACGAGCTGCGCAACACATACTCAGGCCTGAAGACCTCGTTCTCCTGGAACGCCAAGGCCGGAAATCGCACCGCGCTGCAGCGCCTGGAGACGCGGGCGCTCGCCGAGATCCGCGAGGACAAGACCACGTTGCTGCTCGCGCGGCAGCAGGGCCTCGTCGGCTCCGTCGACTTCGCCGACCTTCAAGCCGAGCGCACCGCCGAGAACACCTCCCGGGCCGAGGCCGTCGCCGCCGGCCGGACCGTGTACGGCGTCACGGACTACTCCCTGGACGAGTACTACGGCCACCGGCTGACCGAGCTAGCCACCGGCCTCAAGGACAGGCTGAGCAAGAGCCCGGGCGACCCGCTGCACGTCACCGACGCCGAGGTCCGCAAGGCGTACGACGACGACCCCGACTCCTGGAACGCCAACGCCACCACCTACACGTACACGCAGCTCGTGGTGCAGGTCCCGGGGAAGGCGGGCGCGGACTTCGACGCGAAGCTCGCGCGGCGGGTGAAAGCCGCAGGCGACCTCTCGGACGTGAGCGGGGTGACGGACGCCCAGGTCACCACCGGCACGTACGGCGGTGACGGCCCCACCAGCATGAACAGCCACGACCAGGACCTGAGGTCCGTGCTCGGCGACCTGAAGCCGGGCGAGATCTCCGAGCCCGGCAAGGGCGGCGGACAGATCACCTACTACCAACTCGACAGCAAGAAGACCGACGACGACAAGGCGTTCAGCGACTACGCGTCGCGGATCCGCCAGTCGCTGGTCGAGACGAAGTACGACAGATACCTCCAGCGCCGGGCCGACGACGCCTCGCTGCGCGTCGACCACTCGGCGATGACCGCCATCAACGCGAAGGATGTGCACCCATGAGCCCTGCCGACGTCGGCCCACCCGAGGACAGGAAGGTACGGCGCCCCAGGATCACCGGGCGGACCCTCCGCACGGGCCTCACCTCCTTGCTCGCGGCGCTGCTCGTGGGCTCGCTCGCGCCGTCGGCGTACGCCGCCGCGGAACCGGCCGCCACGGCGAAGTCCGCGACGAAGGCCGCCGCCACCGCGAAGTCCTGGCCGGGCAACACGCCCAACAGGACGGGCGGCACCGACTACTACATCGACGCAACGCACGGACACGACACCGCGTCCGGCACCTCGGCGCGGCACGCCTGGAAGACCCTGGCCAAGGCGAACGCGACCACCTTCACGCCGGGCGACCGCATCCTGCTGAAAGCCGGCGAGCAGTGGCAGGACGAGCAGCTGTGGCCGAAGGGCTCCGGCAGCGCGGGCAAGCCGATCACCATCTCCGCCTACGGTGACAAGAACGACGGCCGCCCGTACATCGCGACCAACGGCAACGTCCCCAGCCCGTTCAACGCGGACGGCACCAAGAACCCCGACACCGTGGGTCTCACCGGTGCCATCGTGCTGCGCAACCAGCAGTACTGGGACATCAACAACGTCGAGCTGTCCAACGACGACGACTTCTCGACGAACATCACCACGGGCACGTACGTCCGCGACGGAATCATGGTGTCGATCAACGCCGACCTGCTGAAGGCCGGCGAGGACACCGTCATGGACCACTTCCGGATCTCGGACATCTCCGTCCACGACCTCGACGGCCCGAGTCGATGGCAGAAGATCCACTACGGTGCGGTGGACTTCCAGGTCTTCGGCAACAAGAGCTACAAGGACTACGCGACCGGCGGCCACTACTTCAAGGACGTCCGGATCGAGAACAACACGTTCGTCAACGTGGAGCTGCACGCGGTGCAGTTCGGTTTCAACTGGTTCAACGCGGACGGCGCCGCCGCGGGCCAGTACGACGACAGCGGGAAGTTCCACGAGGGCTGGGAGCAGCTGTGGGTGCGTACCCGCGACCTGTACAGCCGTGACGTCTACATCGGCCACAACTACGCCGAGAGCATCGGCCAAGGTGCCATCCAGCTCGCCGACACCGAGCGGATGACGGTCGAGTACAACGAGGTCAACGGCTTCCTGGAGCGCTACGACGCGGTCTCCTGCGGCCTGTACCTGTGGGCGGGCGCCGACTCGACCATGCAGTACAACGAGGTGTACGGCGGCCCGGACAACGAGTACGACGGCACGCCCTGGGACATGGAGTACACCAACTTCAACGTCACCTACCAGTACAACTACTCGCACGACAACGCGGCGGGCTGGATGGCCTACATGGGCAACAGCTCGAACTCGGTGGCGCGTTACAACCTGAGCGTCAACGACAACGGCGTCCTGGTGAAGAACATGCTGTCGTCGAACTACGAGCCCTCGTACTTCGTCAACAACACCTTCGTGTACGACGGTTCCAAGCTCGACTACGTACACGACGAGACGTTCCTGAGCCGCGTCTACTTCCTCAACAACATCTTCCACAACACGTCGAAGACCGACGAGACGACCTGGTACCGCCGCACCGGCGCCCTGCGCCAGGCCGTGTTCTCGAACAACGACTACTACGAGGCGGGCGGAAAGCACTCCACCCAGGAGCCGTCCGACCCCGACGGCCTGCGCGTGGACCCGCAGTTCAAGGGCAGCGTGGACACCTACGTCACCGGTGCCGGAGTCGCGAAGATCCGTACCGCGGCGGCGCATTTCTCGCTGAGGAAGAACTCGCCCCTGATCGACGCGGGCCGCTACAACGCCCACCTGGGCGCCGCCGACTTCCTCGGCACCAAGCTCTACTACGGTGACGCGCCCGACATCGGTATCGCCGAGTCCCGCAAGGGGAAGCGGGTCGCCCACCCCGTCGACGACGACCCGATCGAGGAGGAGGCCGACCACCGCGTCGACCTCGCCCTCGGCAAGACGGTCACCGCCAGCTCCACCCACCCGGGGGCGAACGGCACCCTCGGCGCGGAGAAGCTGACCGACGGCAACCTCAGCACCCGCTGGGCCGCCGCTGACGCCGCCGCCTACCCGATCACCCTCGACGTCGACTTCGGCACGGCGACCACCTTCGACCAGGTCTACCTGGACGAGTACACCGACTCGGGCACCAACCCCCGTGTCCAGTCCTTCGACCTGCAGCGCTGGGACGACACCACCGGCACCTGGGTCACCTTCGCGAGCCGCGACACCGGCATCGGTCACGACCTGACCGTCACCGGCTTCGGCCCGGTCACCACCTCCAAGCTGCGGGTGGCACTCACCGGCCAGATCGCCACGGAGCAGTACACGCCGACGCTGACCGAGATCTCGGCCTACAACTCGGCGTCCTGACCCCCCGTCCGGTCCCGCGGTCACTCCGCGGGACCGGACGGGCGGGCCTGAACCTGTGATCCAGGGCCTTGATGGCGGGTCGGGCTGGTTTCGGTCGGCTGATTGATCCGCCGTGGTCGCCACAACACATCGGCGGGTATGTCTCGAGGCGGCTATGCGATGGTGACGCCGTGGTCGCGGGCGAGTGCGTCGAGGCCGTCGGCCCAGCCTTGGCCGATGGCGCGCAGCTTCCAGACGGGGTGGCCGTTTGTGGTGTGCCGGTAGATCTCGGCGATGGCCATGGCCCGGATGGCGGGGTCGGCAGGGGGCTGGAACGTCCAGGCCGTGCCGGTCGCGCAGTCGATGTGCAGGGTGGCGTGGGTGAGGGCGCCGCAGGTGAGGCCGGTGTCTACGTCCATGTTGATGGCGATGGTGACCCGTTGGATGTGCGGGGGTAGGGCGGTGGGGTGCAAGGCGGCGCGCTCCACGGTGTGGGGGCCTTCGGGCTGCTTGCCGAGCAGGCGGGCTGCGCCTTGGGCGGTGGACGGCTGGTTGTAGAAGACGAAGTCGTCGTCGCAGGTGACCTGGCCGTCCGCGTCGGTGAGGAAGAGGGTGAGGTCGGCGTCGGCGCCGGCGAAGCTGAAGGCGATGAGCAGCCCCTGCCAGGCCTCTTCCGGGAGTACCACGTTCTGTCCCGGGGCGAGTGCGGTCGCCGGCGAGTGTGAGGGAGCGACGGGAGCGCAGGCGGGTGCCGGGGGAGTGGTCGGCATGCCTGCGGGCATGGTGGTCTGGGTCTGCCACTCGGCGAAGGGGCGTATGCGGTACGGGTCCGGCAGAGCAGCGGTGTGCGCGCCTGGCACGTTGGCGCGGAGGTCGGTGTCCAGGCCGGCCAGGGTCGCGTCACCGGTGGTGACGTCGTCCTGGGCGTGGTCGAGAAGGCTTTGCAGGCCGGGCAGGCGGCTGGTGTCCAGGGGCTTGATGGTGCCGGACAGGTTCCCGGAGGCGGTGGTGGTGACCGAGCAGCCGACGTCCTGTCCGATGTCGAGGAATCGCAGGGCGTCGTTCGGCTCCCGCCAGGGGCCGGCTTCGATGGCCTCGCGGGTCCAGCGGCCGTAGGCCACGAACCCGAGGCGCTGGGTGTCCGGCATGCGTGTGAGGACGGCCAGGTCGATGGCGGTGATCCCGGGTGCGGTGGCGAACGCTTCCTTGAGGGTGGCGATGATGTTGGATCCCATGGAGGTGAGCCACCACAACATGCGGTCCCGCTTGCTGAGCGACTTGAGAGTGGGCCGGCCGCTGGAGGTGACGCCGGGCGTCTGGTCGGGCAGCGAGTCGATGTCCTGCTGCCGCATCACGACCGACAGGCTGGAACCGTCCACTCCGACCGCGCAGCCCGCGGCGGGGTTGTCGGCGAAGGCGTAGTTGACCACCTCGCACACGGTTTCCTCGTCGTTGCCGATCAAGGCCTGCCACCATTGGTCGGCCTCGGTGGTCAGCCGGCTGTGAACGCCGTTCAGGCGGGCCTCTTCAAAGGCGAGGTAGGCCGGGGCGTCCTCCTCGGCCCTCCGCTTGGCGGCTGCCCGCTCGGCGCGGGCGAAGACCCCCAACCCGGTCAGGTGATGGGCCTGGGCCTCGGCCAGCGCCCATGCAAGTCCCAGCTGCGGGGGCCCCGGCACCACCGGGGGGTGCACCGGAGCGAAGGACTGCAGATGGACACTGGTCGTCTGCCGCCGCAGCTCCTGCAACTGGGCGATAGCCGCATCACGTTGTGCCTCCTGCTGAGCCCGCTCGACCTGACGGCGGGCACGGTCCAACTGCGCGGCCGAGGGAGCCGCAGCCCGCGTACGCGTGGTGCGGCTCGTGCTGGTGCGCCGACGTCCCCCGCCTACGGAACTGGAGGCGTAGAACGGGCCGACCCCGGAGGAGACCCGCGTACCACCGCTGCCCATGCTGATGCGCGCCGCCCGGGGCCCCACGGACGTCCGCACACCCCGGGTTGAGACCCGCACGCTCATCCCCGGCACGCCTACGCGAAAGCCGAAAGCCACAGTTTTACTCCGTCCTTGCTGTGAATCGGGGCAGCGGGGGGCACTGGTGTCATGCCCGGTCCGGACCGCCACCCCGGTTGTGCCTTGCGCGGAACTGCGGACCGCCTACCGATCGGAGCCCGATGACTGGTCTGCTGCCGGGCTACCGGTAGAAGACGGCGACTCCGCCGTGGTGGGAGCATGCACCCTGGTGGTGGGCGGCGTAGCTGTAGGTGCCGTCGTTGCACCTGGCGGTGGCCCCGGCAGGATGGGATGTGCCGCCACCCGAACTCGACGAACCGCCACCCGAACTCGATGAACCGCCATCCGTGCTCGACGAGCCGCCCGACGAGGAGCCGCCGCCTCCTGAAGAGCCGCTGCTCGACTTGCGTGTCGCCGTCGAGGCGGGCTTGGCCGTCTTGGTCACGGTGACCGTGGGCTGCGGACTGGCGGTTTGGGTCACGGTCACGGTGGGCGCCGGGGCAGGCGTCTTTGTCGCTGTCGCCGTGACCGTCACGGCCGGACGCGGCGTCGAGCCGGCTGCGCTCGAGCCCCCACTGCCGACAGCTGCCCCCGCTACAAGCAGCGCCAGGGCACCCGCCCACACGCGCTTGCGCTTGTACAGCGGACGAATATCAGGCATGCGGACAGGCTCAGGCGGGCGGACCGCCCACTGCGGACCTGGCTGGTACTGGCTCATGCGACGACCCCCACGACGAACACCGGACCCCCTTGTCCGGACAGTTGAGCACTTTACAAATTCTCCGTGCAAAGCACACAAGTACGTTACGTAATCGCAACCACCTGGCAGAGCGGTGCGGCTATGGGTGAGTGCTGCACGCGCGGCACCCACACCGGGCGAGGTCGCCGCACACGCTGCCGTTCAGGTGTCGTGTCGAAGAGTTTTGGAAGTGTCTGGGCTGCCCGCTGGAGGTAGGGGACTGCGCCGAGGGCCTCCAGGCGGTCGGAGGCGGCGCGGAGTTCGGTGGCGGCACGGCCGCGAAGGCCGCGGCGCCGGAGCAGGCAGCCGAGGTCGAGGTGGATGCGGGCCCTCTCCAGGGGGTCGGGGGTGCCGTGCACGGTCAGCAACGCCTCGTCGAGGGCGGATTCCGCACGGTCGGGGTCCCCTGCGGCGGCGGCGATGCCCGCGGTGACGCGCAGGGCGCCTGCCCGGATCGGGGCTGGGACGGGGCCGGGGCCGGGGCCGAGCAGTGGTGCGAGAAGGCCTGCGGCCCGTGCGGGGTGTCCGTCGGCGAGTTCGGCCTCGGCCAGCAGCAGCCGCCACGGGAGGTCGGCCGGTGCGCCGCCGGGTGCGTAGGGCGGGAGTTCGTTCCGGGCGGTGAGCGCGCCGCGGGGGTCACCGGTGACCAGGGCGAGGAAGGAGGCGGCCCGCAGGGTGTGGCGGCGGCCGTTCCCTCCGTCCCCGTAGGCGGGGCTACGTCGCGCGACGGCAAGGTGTTCCTCGGCCCGGGCGTAGTCGCCCAGGGAGGCGGCCATGTGGGCGGCCTCGGCGTGGGGCAGCGGCTCCAGCCGGCGCCGGCCGTGGTCGGTGGCGAGCGAGGCGGCAAGGGCGAGGTGTTCGTCGGCGGTCGCCCAGTCGCCGAGTGCCGTCAGGGCGTGTCCGAGCAGGACTTCGGCGAAGCAGCGCACGGATGCGGAGCCGGTCGAGTGCTTCGCTGAGGTCCCGCTGGGCTTCGTCGGGGGGTCCTGCCGCCGCGGCGGGCATGGTGGAGCCCACCAGTGCGCCTGGGGTGCCTCCCCGGCGTCGGCCGCTGCACGTGTGGCTTCGGCGGGACGGCCGTCGAGCATCAGTGCGGAGACCAGGACGTAGGTGGTGAGTCCCGACTCAAGCGGCTCGGCCGGGAGTTCGCTCGCACGGCGGGCCCGTTCGACGGCCTCGCCGTGCCGGGACCCGATGGTGAGGGCGTAAGCGACCTGTGCGGCGATCCTCCCGCGCAGCCGGGGGCCCGCAGTGCCGTTCCGTTCGTGGCTGTTCTCCCAGGCCGGTCGGAGGACATCGACGGCCGCTTGCGGAAGCGGACGCCCGCGGTGACCGGTCCGCCCACGACCGGGAGGCGGCCCGGATCCGTGCGGTGTGCGCGGGGCACGGTGTCGACGTGGGCGGCTGAGAGGGTGTTGTGTCCGACTGCGATAGCGGCCGCGTCCGGGCTGGTTCAGTAGGTGATCGCCAGGCCCCGGCGGGCTGGGACGCCGTAGTGGCGGCGCACCTACTCGCCGGAACGGTGGCTCATCGGACGGTCCAGCCGCGCAGCGCCACGGCGATCTCCTCCACGGTGACCCGGCCGGCCTCTGTGTCGCGAACGAGAGCGGCGGCGTCCTTGGGCGGGTAGTTCAGGCGGTGGCCCTGCAGGGTCAGGAACCCGTAGGTGCTCATCCATGAGAACTGCAGGTTCGAGTGCTCCAGGCTGGGAATGCGGGCAAGTTCGTGCATGAGCGCGGCCGCCTTGAGGTGGTCCGAGCCGTAGCAGTCGCGGTCCATGGCGCTGGAGTGGACGCGGGCCACCGCGGCGTAGAGCACGCCCAGTTCGTGCACCTGCGGGTCACCGTCGATCCGCTCGGCGACGTGCAGCAGGAACGGCACGTCGATGGTGTGGATCACGCGGCGTTCCCGCGCCCGGCCTCGGCGGCGTCCATCTCGGCCAGGCGGCGGCGTGCGGACTGGGCCGCGGCGTGCCGCTCGGTGTCGGGGATGTTGTCGCCGAGCTCGGCGAAGGCCTCGCGGGTGTATTCGGCGGCCTCCCGGGCGGCGTCGAGGAAGATCTTCTCGACGGCCGTGGCGCGCTCGTAGGCGGCCGACAGCACGTACTCCTGCATGCTCACCCCGGCGGCCTTCGCGGCCCCGGCGATGGCCTCGTACTGCTCTGCGTCCGGGAACCGGAGGCTCATGGCCTTCTTCTCGGCCTTCTCAGATGCGCCCATGGTGGCAACGGTACCACTGGTGGCATCCGTCGAGGAGAGGCACATTGGCGGGCCGGCTTGCCCGTCCCCTTCGGCGCCCGGCCGGTCGCGCCGGCAGACCGCTCTACCGGTGCGAACGCCAGTACCGGCTGTCCCCGTGAGGCAGACAACAGGCATCAGTAGCTCGGCAGCTCAGTCCGTCTGCTGCGATGCCGGCTCTCACGAGCGGGGCAGCAGAGCCAGAGCGGTGTCGGCGATTGCATGAAGGGATTCGGGGCTGCTGCCGCCCTTACCGAGGGCCTCGATGCCGCGCCGGCTCCCTGTGACGGCCCGAATGGCTGAGTAGCGACCCCTCACGACGTCGCACAAGATTGCTTCATGCCGGTTCTGATAGCCGCGTGCGCCATGGTCATGACTCTTGTGGGCGG
The DNA here is from genome assembly GCF_055635295.1 of Streptomyces sp. NPDC111520. Classification (NCBI taxonomy): domain Bacteria; kingdom Bacillati; phylum Actinomycetota; class Actinomycetes; order Kitasatosporales; family Streptomycetaceae; genus Streptomyces; species Streptomyces sp. NPDC111520. The sequence continues at coordinate 65,836 of NZ_JBVKBW010000020.1, forward strand.
GGTCGTGGCACAGCGGGTCGGTGACCGCCGCCATCTGGTTCTCGGTCTCGCCGCCGGTCTCATGCTGGGTGTTATCGGCTTCGATCTGCTTCCCGATGCGCTGGCTGCTCAGCCTCGGCGCATTTTCGGGGTTCCCGCAGCGCTGCTGATGTTCGTCGCAGGATTCCTTGCTCTGCACGTGGTAGAGCGAGGAGTCGCCATTCACCGCGCTCACGAGAGCGAGTACGCACCGCACAGCCATGCTTTTGGACATGCGCAGGAGTCCGCGGAGGGAATCGGTCTGACCGCGGCCTCAGCACTTGTGGGACACAGCGTGATCGACGGGTTCGCCATCGGCGCTGCGTATCAGGCTGGCAATACGCTGGGTATCGTCGTTGCCATAGCTGTCATCTCGCACGACTTCGCCGACGGATTCAACACCTATACGATTGCCAGGCTGTACGGCAATGCCCGGCGTCGGGCGCAGCTACTACTAGTGGCCGACGCCCTGGCTCCGGTGGTCGGGGCGGCGATCACTTTGGGGTTCACCATACCGACGGGGCTGCTGGGCCTTTATCTCGGATTCTTCGCCGGCTTCTTGCTTTATCTGGCGACATCGGACATATTGCCGGAAGCCCACAGTCCGCACCCCTCCAAGGCCACCCTATTGTTCACGGTGACGGGGGCACTGCTGATGTGGTTGGTGATCGGGCTTGCTGACTGAGCGGGCCGTTGGTGGAAAGTCACAACTGCGGAAGGTCTCCGTGGGCCGCGTCGTTGGGACGCCGATCGTGTCAGACCGTGTCGGAGCGCCTGGACCGCCCCCCGATGACGCCGCCGCGCGTAGGCCTGAAGCGGACGGTACGGTGTTCATAGCCACCGCAGGGCTAACCGCCGGCCTGCGCTTCGGTCTTTTCGGGTATCGCGGGCGATGACTTCCCAGGTCAGCGGCAAATCCAGTCGAAACGGCGGTCCCGGCGATCTTGTAGGGGGTCATATGGGCTCCGACAATCGGGTCTTGATCGTAGGAGCAGGCCCATCGGGGCTATTGCTGGCGGGCGATCTGGCGGAGTCCGGTGTCGGCTGTACCGTCGTCGAACGTCGCGTACAGGAATCGCAGCTCACTCGGGCGTTCGCAGTGCACGCGCGGACGATGGAACAATTGGACGCCCGTGGCGTGGCCGACCCGTTGCTTGCAACCGGCGTCCGTAACCCGGTTCTGCAGTTCTTGGGGATCGATCTGTCGCGGTTGCCGACCCGTTACCCACACGTGCTGGTGACGCCGCAGTATCACACCGAGCGAGTACTCCGGGCACGGGCCCTTTCCCATGGGGCTGATATACGGGAAGGCTGGGAAGCCATCGGGCTCACGCAGGATGCGACCGGCGTTGACGTTCAGGTCCGGGCTGCGGATGGCTCCCCTCAGACATTGCACGCGGATTACGTCGTGGGCGCGGACGGGAGGAAAAGCGTTGTGCGCCGATCTCTCGGCCTGCCTTTCCCCGGCCGCTCCGCGGTGCGGTCGATGATGCTTGCCGACGTCCGGTTGGCCGACCCGCCGCGCAAGCCTCCTACCGTAGGGGCAGTGGGTGATGCCTTCGCCATCCTCGTTCCGTTCGGCGATGGATGGTTCCGCATTATGGCGTGGAATCGCCACCATGAGATGCCGGACAGCGCACCGGTCGATCTGGAGGAGATCCGGGCCATCGCCCACCGAGCGCTCGGCCACGACTTCGGCATGCACGACCCGCGCTGGATCTCACGGTTCCACAGCGATGAGCGACAGTCGCCGCGCTACCGCGTAGGCAGGGTCTTCCTCGTCGGTGACGCGGCGCACGTGCATTCCCCAGCCGGCGGCATGGGCATGAACACCAGCATCCAAGATTCCGCCAACTTGGGCTGGAAACTTGCTGCCGTCCTTCGCGACCGTGCCCCCGAAGCCCTGCTCGATACCTACGAGGCCGAGAGGCACCCGGTGGGGCGCAGAGTGCTGCGCATGAGTGGCGCACTGCTGCGTGGTGTCCTCACCACCCCGCGGGCGTTTCGCGGCGTCCGAGACCTCGCCGCCCGGACCGTCCTGCGTCTCCCACCGGTCGCCTTGCGACTGGGGCGGGCGATGTCCGGAATCGACATCGCCTACGGCGCCCCGGCCGGCGCTCACCCGCTCACGGGCAAGCGGGCACCGGATGTCCTCCTTGCCGATGGCCGACGTCTGTACGAGGTGCTGCGCGGCCGGCGGTTTGTACTGGTCACACCGGCAGACGCGCCACTTTCTGCCTCGGTGACCGAAGCCTGGAACGGCGCGGTGGAGTGCGTCACCACCCCGTCCGGTCTGACCAGCAAGTCCGTACTGGTCAGACCGGACGCCTACATCGCGTGGGCCTCCTCCGAGCAGTCTCCACGCCACCGAGCCGACGAGATCAGGCAGACACTGGCCGGCCACTGCGGTGAGGGCGCAGGCCCGTCCTAGAGGTCGGTGAGCCTGCGGCTCCGTTCGATCTTCCAGCGCTGCCGGCCCGGGCGCGCGGAGCGCTTACGGGCATGTCACCGTCCTCGCACTCCTCGTAACCGTCCTCGAACGTGAGGATCGCGATCAGCAGCGGGACAGGCGCGGGAAGATCCGCGTGGCCGCGCTGAGCAGGGCGAGCGTGCCGCCGAGGGCGAAGGCTGCCGGAGCGCCGTAGCCGTCGACGACCATGCCGCCGATGAGTGATCCCGTGGCGAGTGCGATCTGCAACACACTGACCAGGAGAGCCAGGCCGCTCTCGGGAGCGTCGGGGGTCGCGTGCAGGATCCACGTCTGCAGTGCCAGGGGCACCGCGCCGAAGGCCGCACCCCAGAGCAGGACGAGTACGACGACTGCGGGTGCGGCGCCTGTCAGGGTGTTGAGCAGGATGACGCTGGCGGCGACCAGGATGGCTGCGGTGGTGTAGACCGCGCGCAGGCTGCGGCCGATGATCGCGCCGGCGGCGAAGTTGCCGACCAGTCCTGCCACGCCGTACCCGAGGAGAACCAGCGTCACCGCGGATGAGCCGAAACGTGCCCGGTCTTCCAGGTAGGGCGTGATGTAGGTGTAGGCGGCGAAGTGCCCGAGGAAGATCAGGGCGGTGGCCAGCAGGGCGATGCGGGCCGCGCGATTGCGCAGGGACGACGTGAGCGTGGCCATGCGTATGGCTCCGGTGGGCGGCAGCGAGGGGAGTCGCAGCGCCAGAGCCGCAAGGGCGAGGAGGGCGGCGCCTGCGGCGATCAAGAACGCGGTTCGCCATCCGGCGAGGTGTCCTACGAGTGCTCCGAGCGGCAGGCTGACCACGGTGCCGGCGGAGATGCCGGCGGTGATCAGCGAACTGGCGCGGTTGACCGCCTCGGCGGGCACCAGCCGGGCCGCGACGCCGGCACCCATCGCCCAGAATCCGCCGACGGCGATGCCGAGCAGGATCCTCGCCACCGCCATCACCGGCATGTCGGGGGCCAGTGCTGCCACGATGTTGGAGGCCGTGAAGGACACCGCGAGTGCGATCAGCACCTTGCGCCGGTCGAGCTTTCCGGAGGCGATGGTGAGCAGAGGCGCTGTGACGGCCGCCGTCAGACCGGGTACGACGACGACCAGGCCCGCGGTGCCGACGGAAACATGGAGGCTGGATCCGATGACGGGGAGGAGCCCGATCGGCAGGAACTCCGAGAGCACCAGCACGAAGGACATCAAGGCGACCGAGGCGACGGCCGGCCAGTTGCTCTGCGGTGAGGGTGTGGCGTGTCCTGCCGCTCGTTTCGGTTCCGGTCGGCCGACGACCGAGGCCGTGCTGGAGTGATCACTCATGCTTCTTCTTCCCTGGAAGGATCGGGGGCCCTGGGTGGCGCGTGCCGCTTTGTTGCGCGGCGGCTGTGCTGCATGCGTGGGACGTGAGCGGCAGGGGTCACGGCGGCGTGACCATGAGAACGAGGCGTGCGTGCGGTCCGGCGGATCGCCGGGCAGGCGGCGCGGACCACAGTCGCGCCGGTGCCCGCTGCGTCGTTCGGGCGGTGTCCGCCCAGTGCGGCAGGTCCCGCGGCAGGCGAATCCCGGCCCCCTGCAGGCGGGAGATCTCTCGGCCCCCGATGCGGAACGGAGGACTACTCAGATCTGGTTGAGGCCACCGTCGACGTAGAGTTCGGCGCCGGTGACGAAGCTGCTCTGGTCGGATGCGAGGAAGAGGGCGGCCGCGGCCGCTTCGGCGGGCTCGCCCATGCGGCCGAGGGGAATGTGCTGCGCGAAGGAGGCGCGGAGCGACTTGGCCCCTTCCTCGTCGGGTGCGAGGCCGTTGATTCCCGGGGTCTTGATCGGTCCGGGCACCAGGGTGTTGACACGGATGCCACGGCCGCGCAGTTCGTTGGCCCAGGTGCGCGAGAAGGACCGGACCGCTGCCTTCGACGCGGCGTAGACGCCGAACGCCTCTCCGCCGGTTGTGGCAGCGGTGGAACCGGTCAGGATCACCGAGGCGCCGTCATTGAGGAGCGGCAGTGCCTTCTGCACGGTGAAGAGCGTCCCGCGGACGTTGATGTTGAACGTGTCGTCGAAGTGCTGCTCCGTCGTCTCCTCCAGGGTTGCGAATTCCCCGCCGCCCGCGTTCGCGAAGAGCACGTCGATGCGGCGGCCCTGCTCGGCGATGACCGAGAAGAGCCGGTCGAGGTCGGCCGGGCTGGCTACGTCTCCGCGGACGGCAGTGACGTTGTGACCGATCTCGGCAGCGGCCGCGTCCAGCGCATCCTGGCGTCGGCCGGTGATGATCACGTGCGCGCCCTCAGCTGCGAATCGCCGCGCCGTGGCCAGTCCGATGCCGCTGTTCGCCCCGGTGACCACGGCTGTCTTGCCCGCGAGTGCTTCCTTCATGACGCGCCACTCCTCGATAGTTTTTGACTGCATCGTCCACAACGGTAACCGTTATGGACGAGGCAGTCAAGAAAGCGTATGCTTGCCTCATGGCACGACCTCGGAAATTCGACGAGCAGCAGGTGCTGGCGTCCGCACGGGAGCAGTTCTGGGCGACTGGGTACGCCGGTACGCGCATGGACGACATCGCCGCGGCGACAGGCCTCGGCAAAGGCAGCCTGTACGGCGCGTTCGGCGGCAAGGAGGACCTCTTCCACCGCGTGTTCGACGACTACTGCAACTCAGTCGTCGACGCCACCGCCCAGCAGCTGCGCGGCGAAGACGAGGACGCGTACACGCGACTGTCCGCCCACATACACGCGGTGGCCGCAGCCACGGCCGCGGACACCGTCCATCGCGGATGTCTGCTGGCCAAGGGCACCGCCGAGCTGGCCGAACACGACGAGACCGTGGCGAAGCGTGCACATGCAGCCATCGAAGCGCTGCACGCACTGCTGGAGGACGACATCGCCGCCTGCCAGCGCAGCGGCGACCTCGACGCGAGCGCGGACCCCGCACGGCTGGCCGCACTGGTGCTCGCCGTACTGCGCGGCATCGAAGCACTGGGCAAGGCCGGAGCCAACGAGGAGATGCTGACAGACATCGCTCGCACCGCCCTCGCTGTGCTGCCACGCCCCGCGAACTGACAGCCCCACCGGACCATGTCGTCAGGGATCACGGGGAGTGCGAGAGGGGCTCGCGGTTCGAGCAGACGGTGAAGCTGTCACCGCCACCTCCTGGCTCCAAGCCGCCGGCCGGGCCCACAAGCGGCGGCTCCGAACGGAAGTCCGACGCGAGAGACGACCTGTGGTCACAGTTGACGACTGTTCACAAGCCGCGTAGCGCAAGCGATCACCGTGGTGGGACGGCGATCCGTGCCAAGGCCCTCTCGTCGGCTTGATCCTCTGGTGAGCTGGACGTTCAGGCGGCGGCCACCCCCTCCTGCGCCTTCTCCTCGAGGTGATGGATGTCGCTTTCCTGGAGGGTGCCGTCCGCCTGCTCGTACTGGCTGAGGGCCAGAACCAAGCCGAAGAAGGTCGGTGCCCACCCGCCGACGTGGATCCCTCAGCGGTCGGCGCGAGCCAGGCCTACGCCGGGTTCCGCGGAGAGACTGGTGGCCCAAGCGGCGATGGACAGGCCGATGGACGCCACGCTCTGAACTCCCCCGTAGGGGGGACGGTCCGACCAGTGTGCGTGTTCCGCGTCCCCGCCGCTGTCACCGCCGAACCACCACGTCGGCTGCCCAGGGCCGAACGCCGCCCAATGCGCGATAGGGACCGGTTACGAGTCCGTCGAGCCCGGGTGACAGCGGGGGCGCGGCGTCACTCTGGATGCGGAATCCCGTTCACCGGATCGAGCGCGCACCGGCTCGAGTCCAGCTCACCGGGCGAGCCGAGCTTGTCGAGCACCAGGCGGTGCAGCTTCGCGCGTACCCGGGCCTTGGTCCACTCCGTGAACCGGCGATGGGCGGTCGTCCGTGGGGGAGAGGATGCATCGGAAGTCGAAGCGGCGGTCAGACCTGGTTGAGGCCGCCGTCGACGAAGAGCTCGGTTCCGGTGATGAAGCTGCTCTGGTCGCCGGCGAGGAAGAGTGCCGCCGCGGCGGCCTCCTCAGGGCGACCCATCCGCCCCAGAGGCACCTGGCTGGCGAAGAAGTCCCAGAGCTTGGCGGCCTCTGCGGCATTGGGCGCGAGCCCGGAGTTGCCGGGTGTCTGGATCGGGCCCGGGACGAGGGTGTTCACTCGGATTTTCCGGTTCCTGAGCTCGTTGGCCCACGTGCGGGAGAAGGACCGGATGGCGGCCTTGGAAGCGGCGTAGACGCCGAAGGCCTCGCCGCCCGAGGTTGCAGAAGTGGATCCGGTGAGGATGACCGAAGCCCCCTCGTTCAGCAGAGGAAGCGCCTTTTGGACCGTGAAGAGCGTACCCCTCACGTTGATACCGAAAGTCGAGTCGAAGTGCTTCTCGGTGACGTCTTCCAAGGCCGAGAACTCGCCGCCGCCGGCGTTGGCGAACAACACGTCGACGCGGCGGCCCTGCCCGGAAACGGCGGCATAGAGGCGGTCGATGTCGTCAAGATCGGAGACGTCGCCCCTGACGGCGGTGGCGTTCGGACCGACCTCGGCCAGCGCGGCGTCGAGCGCCTCCTGACGCCGGCCGGTGATGAACACATATGCGCCCTCGGCCGCGAATCGCTTGGCGGTGGCCAGCCCGATTCCGCTGTTACCCCCAGTGACGATGGCTGTCTTACCGTCGAGCTGTCCCATGATCAAGGCTCCTGTTCGGCGGAGGTCTTCCCTCCGCGGCTGTTGCTACGCGTCAGGCCCGCGTTCAGCGCGATGGGCCCGTTATGGACCGTACGGTAAAAAACCTGATGCTGGACGGATCGGTCCAAAACTGTGACCCAGCTCGCTCGGCCTCACCGACGTCGTGATCGCGGATTCGCCGTCGACGTCCTCCAGCCGGAAGGCACCCGGGCCCGCAAGTTCGCCTACGGCAGGCTTAGGTCACCGGCTGCATCGCGGGAGCCGGGACGGCAGGCCACCGGCCTCGACCGAGAGATCTACAAACAGCGTGATCAGCGGTCTGCAGCCAGCCTGAGGAGCGAACCACGCACGACCACTACCCCACGGTGATCCAATGCGCGTAGGACTGTGAGGCCGGTGAGGTCAGGGCCACTGGCGTGCGGGAAGCCGTGGCGGATGCCCGTGGCGATCGAGGTGGGCATCGGCGGTGGGAACGGCAGCAGGCCCGGCGTCTCTTCAAGGAGCCTGCGCCGGTACTCTCCCAGGCTGATGGGGCGATGAGCGACACCGAGTGCACCGCACTGTGTACCCAACCGTCCCGGCCCAGGTCGACTACCGCCTGACCGAGACCGGGGCCGGCCTGACCCACCTCGTCAAGGCACTTGCCGACTGGTCCCTCGCACATCGTGCCGTCATCGCCGAAGCGCGGCACGTCTACGACCAGGCCCGCCCCGGCCACGACATCCGCTGACACGGGTAGCCATCGCCGTATGCCGTCGTCGGTACCGAGCCGGCCGACGATGAAGTGGGGTACCTGCTCGCGCAGCGCCCGTGCCCGAGCGCTCTGTGCGCTGCCGCCGCTGCTGCATCGGCGCAAGGCCGCCGTGAGAGGCGAACTCCGCCGGCAGCTCGATGCTCACGTCGTGAACGAGCATGGTCTCCTGTCCCACTGGAGCAGCCACATGCGAGAGCCTGGAGAACGCCTGCTCGAGGGTGCAGCCGGCGAGGCCGCGGGCAGCACGATTCCCGAAGGGCCCCCGGGACTCTGTGATGTCGGCGTGCCTGCAACGGGGTCGTTGGACCGCGGCCGAGTCCAGGTCAGGACGCGCGAACGCCCCCGTCCGAGCTATGCGGACGGGGGCGTCGGGGAAGGGCCGGCGGGTGGTCAGGAGCTCGGCTGGGCGGCCTTCATCTGCTCGCTGAGGTCGGCGGTGTCCGATGCTGGCGGCGCCGTCACGGTCTTGGCGTGACCGAACTTCAGGAAGTCCGCGGTCACCTTGACCTTTCCCATCACCTGGACGAACCGGACCGGCAGGTCCTTGCCGTCGACCCAGACGTCCATGTCGATGCCGCTGCCGGAACCGACCATGGAGCTGAGGAGGTTCTTCTTGTCCTCCGCGGACATCCCGGCGCCCAGGTCGTCCTTGTCGAGTGTGACGCGGTAATGATGCGCCTTGATGCCGCGCACCGGCTCCTCGCCCAAGTCCTTGGCGTTCTTGGACATGCCGATGTAACGCAGCCCAGCCGTCGGGTCACCGTTCTTCTCGACCGCCGCAGCGCCCTTCTCACCCAGCAGCGCCGACACGTCGATGCGCATCCAGTGCTTGCCCTTGAGCGGGCCAGCCGGCTGCGGGTCCACGTTGTAGTAGTAGGCACCGTCCACCAGCAGGGCCCGGAGCTTCGGGGCGTCCTGAAGAGCCTGCATCTGGGCGGCCTTGGTGTCCATCATGACGTCGTAGGCGAGTCCCTTGCCCCACGAGTAGGTGCCCGTCATCGTGATCGGGCTGCCCTGCCCCGGGTCGGTGACGAACGTTACCTGCGCCGCCCCGATCTTCTCCGTGCGGTCGGTGACCCGTGCGAGGATCTCCGCGATCGTGTCCGCCTTGCCCACGGCCTTCGCCGTGTCGTGCGCCGCCCCACAGCCGGCCGTCGCGGTCAATGCGAAGGCCGCAACCCCCACCGCGGCGGCAAGGCGCGTACGCCTCGACGTGCTCATCCGGTCCCACCCCTGTTGCCTGTTGATGTTGTGCGTTTGCTGTGCGGACTGTACTGCGCACGACTGACAAGCTCGTGACCGTTTCCCGCCCGCACCACGGCCCCCGGGTGACCCGCCGGGGGAGGGGGTGTCGACAGCGTAGGAATGACTGGCATATCAGCTGCATGTCCGTCGACCGCAAGGCGCACCAAGGATGCACGGGCGTGTCGTGCATGTGATCCGGGCGTCGTTCCGCTACGCGGGCCGGCAGGGCTGGGACAAGGCCGCCCGTGCGCTCAAGCGATCGACACCGCGCCGACCGCGAGAGCCGCCGAGGACTGCTTCCTGGACTTCCAGGAGCAATGGGGCCTCCATCGGGCTGGGTCACCGCACCGCTCGCGGAGGGCGGGTCAGTTGGGTGGGGGTGCTGTGGTGTGGCGGGGGACGAGGGTGGGGGAGAACTTGATCTGGGCGGTGGGGCGTGTGCGGTCGGTGATGCGGTCGATGAGGAGTTGGGCGGCGTTGGTGCCGATGTGGCGTCCGGCTTGGTCGACGCTGGTCAGTGAGATGGGGCCGAGGGCGGCGAAGGTGGTGTTGTCGTAGCCGGCGATGGAGATGTCGTCGGGGACTTTGAGGCCGGCTTCGGAGACGGCTTGGAGGACGCCCATGGCAACGATGTCCGCGCCGGCGAAGATGGCGGTGGGCCGTGGGGTGCGGGCGAGCAGTTGCCGGGCGCCGAGGTAGCCGCCTTGCTGGGTGTAGGTGGTGGAGACGATGTCGATCTCGTTCTCGAGGCCGCGGGCCCGCATCGCGCGCCGGTAGCCGTCGGCGCGGATGGCGTTGGGCATCTCGGCGATGCGGCGGGGGTCGGTCTCGTCGTGCTCGATGTGCGCGATGCGGCGGTGTCCGAGGTCGGCGAGGTGGTCGACGATGAGGGCGGCGCCGGCCAGGTCGTCGTCGGAGACGGTGTCGTAGGCGGCGGACTGGCCGTGCCGGCCGACGACCACGGTCGGGACCATGCCGGCGACGCGCTCGAGGTGAGGACGCGACGAGACGGGTGCGACGAGGATCATGCCGTCCATGCCGCGGTCGATCATGGCCTCGGTGACCTTTGCTTCCGCCTCCTCGCCGTTGCGTCCCGGGGCCATGAGGACCTGGTAGTCGGTGTCCCACATGGCGTCGGTGATCCCGTCGAGGATCTCGGGGAAGAACGGGTTGCGGATGTCGGGCAGCATCACTCCGACCGTGTACGTCTGGCCGCGCATGCCCCGGGCCGCGGCGTAGGGGCGGTATCCGAGGTCGTCGATCGCCTGGCGGACCCTTGCACGCATCTGGGGACTGGTCCCGTAGGCGTTGCGCAGCACCTTGGACACCGCGGTCGTGGACACCTGGGCATGCCGCGCGACGTCGACGATCGTGACGCGCTTGGGCTGCGCGGGCGGTTCCATCTGGCTCCCTCCGGGACACATGTGGGAAACGTTGCCCAGTGCATTTGATCCTGCACGCGGGCGGTTCCCGTCGCCGAACCGTATCGCTCGGCAGCACTTTCCCGCAGCTCATAGTGGAAGAGACCTCGCATGGGCTCCGGTAACTGCGGTGCATCGCGTCCGACATCTTGACGTTACGTCGCCCCCCTCCCTAGGGTCTGTCGCACGTTTTGGGAAACGTTACCCATCGGATTGAAACGTTTAAGGAAGGGGGCGTCGTCAGTGCCTGCAACCTCGCACGATCCGCTGTCGCCACCGGCCGCTGTCGTCCCCAGACGCCCCGGCCGCCTGCCCGCCCGGCGCCGTGCCACCTCCCCGTGGTGGTTCGCCGCCCCGGCGATGCTGCTGTTCGCGTTCGTCGTCCTGGTGCCCAGCGCCCGGGGGGTGTACTACGCCTTCACCGACTGGGACGGGTTGGACCCGAACTTCTCCTTCGTCGGCTTCGACAACTTCACCGGGCTGCTGGACGACCCGGACGCGCTGCAGGCGATCTGGCACACCCTGCTGATCGCGGTATCGGTCACCGTCATCCAGAACGCGTTCGGGCTTTTGCTGGCACTCGGGGTCAACAGCTTCATCAAGACCCGCAACGTGCTCCGGGTCCTGCTCTTCGCGCCCGCCGTGATCACGCCGATCGTGACCGCCTACCTGTGGCGCAACCTGCTCGGCCCCAGCGGCGCCGTCAACAGCCTTCTCGGCGCGGTCGGCCTGGGCTCGCTGAGACAGGACTGGCTCGGTGACCCGCAACTGGCCCTGTGGTCGGTCGTGGGGGTCATCGTGTGGCAGTTCGCTGGCTACTCCATGGTCATCTTCCTGGCCGGGCTGCAGTCGGTCCCGAAGGAGATTCACGAGGCCGCCGACATCGACGGCGCCGGACCGGTCCGCCGGTTCTGGTCGATCACCCGCCCGCTGCTGGCTCCGGCGTCCACCATCAATCTGATGCTGTCGATCATCGGCGGGATCAAGCTCTTCGACCAGGTCTATGCCCTGACCGGTGGAGGCCCGGGCCACGCGACCGACACGCTGTCCACCCTGATCTACAAAGACGCCTTCACCCTGGGCGAGTTCGGGTACAGCGTCGCTCTTGCGGTCGTTCTCACGATCATCGTGGCCGTGGCGTCCACCGGGCAGTACCTGGTGCTGGCCCGCGGAGAGAGGGCCGCCTCGTGAACCGCTACCGCAAGCGCACCTTCGTCCTCGAGCTGGCCATGATCGCCGTCGCCCTGGTGGTCGCGTTCCCGGTCTACGTCCTGGTCAACCTGGCGGTGCGGCCGGTCTCGGATACGTCCTCGCCGATCCGTCCGACGACCTCGCCCACCTTCGACAACTTCAGCCAGGCTTGGCAGCAGGGCGGACTGGGCGGCGCGCTGCTGAACAGTGTGCTGGTCACCGCCGGCAGCGTGGTCATCGTCCTGACCGTGTCCTCGTTCGCCGCATATCCGCTGGCCCGGTCGACCGCACGCTGGTCCCGCGGACTGTTCCTGCTGGTGATGCTGGGACTGATCCTGCCCTTCCAGCTCGCCGCGCTGCCGCTCTATCAGACGATGCGGGACCTGCACCTGCTGGGCACCCCCTGGGCACTGATCCTGTTCTACTCCGGCCTGCAGGTCCCCTTCACCACCTTCCTCTACACCGGATTCCTGCGTGCTTTGCCCCGTGACTTCGAGGACGCCGCGCTCATCGACGGCTGCACACCGGCACGGAGCTTCCGCCACGTGGTGCTGCCCATGCTCAAGCCGATCACCGTGACGGCGCTCGTCCTCAACGTCGTCGCGGTGTGGAACGACTTCTTCACCCCGCTGCTGTATCTCAGCGGCAGCGCCCAGCAGACCATGCCCGTGGCGATCGCCGGGTTCTTCGGCCAGTACGTCACCGACTGGAACCTCGTCTTCGCCGCCCTGGCGATCAGCATCGTGCCCGTCCTGGCCGTCTACTTCGCGCTGCAACGCAGCATCATCAGCGGCTTCGCCGGAGGGCTGAAGGGATGAACGACGCAGTGAACCCGCCGCTCCTGACCCCCTACGCGCTGCGGACAGAGCAGCGCACCGAACCCCTCGGGATGGGGGAGCGGCACCCGAGGCTGTCCTGGAAACTGCACTGCCGCCGCCGCGCGGCCGCCCAGAGCGCCTACCGCATCACCGTCGTGACGCGCCGCCCGGATCTGAACACCCCGAGCCGTCTGCTGTGGGACAGCGGCCGGCGTGCCTCGTCCGACACGCTGCTGATCGGCTGGGACGGGCCCGCCCTGACCTCCGCCACGCGCTACCACTGGCGCGTCGAGGTCTGGGACGAGACCGGCGCCCGCGGGGGGAGCGCGCAGTCCTGGTTCGAGACCGGACTGCTGCACCGGGACGACTGGACTGCCCAATGGGTGGGCCGGGACCTGGTCAGCCTTCCCCACTACGATCCGCCCGAGGACGACGATCCCGAAGCCTCGGCACTGCAGTCACCACCCCTGCAACTGCGCCGCGCCTTCCAGGCACCCAGCCGGCCCGTGCGGGCCCGCCTGTACGCCACCGCCCGCGGCGTGTACGAGCCGCGCCTGAACGGCTCCCGCGTCGGCGACACCGAACTGTCGCCGGGCTGGACCGAGTACCGCCGCAGGCTGCAGTACCAGACCTACGACGTCACCGACCTGGTCACCGAGGGCGCCAACGTCCTGGCCGCCGTCGTCGCCGACGGCTGGTGGAGCGGGTACGTCGGATTCGACCCGCGCCGCGCCGCACAGCACTACGGCGACCGCCCCACCTTCCTCGCCCAGCTGGTCCTGGAGTACGCCGACGGCTCCCGCCAGGTGGTCGCCACCGGACCCGAATGGACCGAAGCGCCCGGCGCGATCCGCTCCGCCGACCTGCTCATGGGCCAGACTGTCGACGCCCGCCGCCACACACCCGGCTGGGACGCACCCGGCCCCCAACCCGCGAGCTTCCGCCCGGCCGCCGTCCTCGACTCGGAGCCCGGACCGCTGGTCGCCGAGCCCGACCACCCCATCCGCGTCACGCGCCATCTGCCGGCAGCCGCCGTCCACCACCGCGGCTACGGCCGGTACATCGTGGACTTCGGGCAGAACCTCGTCGGCCGCGTCCAGCTGACCCTCCGCGACGCCCAGCGGGGGCAGCGGATCGTCCTGCGCCACGCCGAAGTCCTCGACGACGGCGAGCTGTACCTGGACAACCTCCGCCGCGCCCAGGCCACCGACGTCTACATCACCGGCGGCACTGGCACCGAGATCTTCGAGCCGCGGTTCACCGTCCACGGCTTCCGGTACGCCGAGATCGACCACTACCCCGGCGACCTTGCCGCCGCCGACGTGAGCGCTCGCGTCCTGCACAACGACACACCCTGGACCGGCACCTTCGAGTGCTCCGACCCCACGGTCAACCAGTTGCAGTCCAACATCGCCTGGGGACAGCGGGGCAACTTCCTCGCCGTCCCCACCGACTGCCCGCAACGCGACGAACGCCTCGGCTGGCTCGCCGACGCCCAGATCTTCGCCCCGACCGCGAGCCGCAACGCCGACGTCTCTGCCTTCTTCGCCCGCTGGATGCACGACGTGCTCGACGGACAGGACGACGACGGCGCTTTCCGGGACGTCGCGCCCGTCATGACGCTCGACCGCGAGGCGGCACCGGCCTGGGGCGACGCCGGAGTGATCGTCCCCTGGCACCTGTGGCGCACCTACGGCGACCTGCGCGCGCTGGAGGACTCCTTCGACGCGATGGCCGCATGGGTGGAACACATCCGCCGCCACAACCCCGACCTCAGGTGGCGGCACCGGACCGGGAACTCCTACGGCGACTGGCTGCAGGTCGGCGTCACCACCCCCCGGGACGTGCTGTCGACCGCGTACTTCGCGCACAGCACCCGGATCGTCGCCGACGCCGCCGAAGTTCTCGGCCGCGCACCGGAAGCCGCGCGCTACCGCAAGCTCCACGCCGACATCCGCACGGCCTTCATCGACTCCTACGTCCACGCCGACGGCAGCATCGAAGGAGGCACCCAGACCGGATACCTGCTCGCCCTGGCCTTCGCCCTCCTGCCAGAACCCCTCGTCGAAGCCGCTGTCGGCCACCTGGCAGCCGATATCGACAAGCGGAACACCACTTTGACCACCGGCTTCGTCGGCACCGCCCTGCTCTGCCCGGTCCTGACCGACCACGGGCGGGCCGACCTCGCCTACGCCCTGCTCCACCAGGACGAATACCCGTCCTGGGGACACTCGATCCGCCACGGCGCCACCACCATCTGGGAACGCTGGGACGGATGGACCGACCACGGCGGCTTCCAGTCCGCCGCCATGAACTCCTTCAACCACTACAGTCTGGGCAGCATCGGCGACTGGCTCTTCGGCCACGTCGCCGGCATCGACCAGACACCCTCCTCGGTCGCCTTCAGCGAACTGCTCCTGCGCCCTCAGCCCGGAGGCCGGCTCACCTGGGCCCGCGCCGAACAGGACACCGCACGCGGACACGTCAGCTGCGGATGGAATGTGGCCGACGGTCTGCTCACGGTGACGTGCACCGTTCCGCCCGGCGCCACCGCCATGCTGCACATGCCCACGCCCGACCCCGGCAGCGTCCGGGAAGGCGGAGCGCCCGTGACCGGTAGGCCCGGCGTACTCGCCGTCGAACCGCATCCCGCCGGAGTCGCTGTGCGGCTGGCATCCGGCCACTACGTCATCAGGGCCGTTGCCCCGGAGCTGACTTCGCCGGTCCCTTCGTGACCGCCGCCCCTTTCCCGTGGGAGACACCATGATCAGAACCAGACTGTCCGCCGCGATCGCGGCAGTGACGGCTGCCGGTCTGCTGGCAGCCTGCAGCGGCGGCACCAACGCCGCGGGCGGGAGCTCCTCCACCACCTTGACCATCGCCTCGCAGGACCAGGGATCGATCGAGCCCGTCGTGAAGGCCTTCGAGAAGGCCAACCCCGGCATCGACGTGCGCCTCACCGTCAGCAGCGCCGACCAGTACCAGCAGCAGATCCGCACCAAGCTCGCCTCCGGCACCGGTCCGGACGTGATGTCGGTCTGGCCGGGCAACGGCAATCCCGCGGCCACCTACGTGCTGGCCAAGCCCGGATACCTTCTCGATCTGTCGGACCGGCCGTGGGCCTCCAAGCTGCCCGACGCGGTCAAGACCGTCTCCCAGTACGAGGGGAAGACCTACAACGGGGTCTTCGGGCTCAACGGCATCGGCGCCGTCTACAACCAGGACGCCCTGGACAAGGCAGGCCTCACCCCGCCCGGCACCTGGACCGAGCTCCTGGACTTCTGCAAGGACGCCGGCGCCAAGGGCACCCCCGCCTTCGCCCTGGGCATCCAGGACAACTGGGTCACCCAGATTGTTCTCTACGCTCTGGCCGCCACCACCGTCTACGGCCCCGACCCCGACTTCGACACGAAGATGCAGGCGGGCCAGGCCACCTTCGCGGACTCGCCGTGGACCACCGCTATGGCCAAGTACCAGCAGATGGACAAGGCCGGCTGCTTCCAGAAGGACCCGCTGGGCACCAGCTACGAGGCCAGCCAGGAACTCGCCGCCACCGGCAAGACCCTCGGCATCGTGCAGGGCAACTGGGTCATCGCCCTGCTCAAGGGCAAGAACCCCAGTGGAAAGTTCACCCTCAAGGCTTTGCCGGCCACTGACACCCCCTCGGAGTCCTTCATGCCCGTCGCAGGGGGCACCGGCTACGGAGTCAACGCCAAGGCCAAGAACAAGGACCTCGCTCTGAAGTTCGTGGACTTCGTCATGTCGCCCGAGGGCATGAACCTCTTCGTCAAGACGCAAGGCAGCCTTCCGACCCGGCCGGACACCGGCTTCACCCCCGACCCGTCGCTGGCCGAGCTGTCCACGTTCGTCAACGACGACCGCACCGTGCCCTTCATGGACCAGCTCTGGCCCAACCCCAAGGTGCAGCAGACCATGCTCAGCGGCCTGCAGGAGATCTTCAGCGCCCAATCCACACCGGACAGGGTTCTCCAGGCCATGGACGCCGACTACACGTCCGGCTCCTGACACAGACCCCCGGCCGGGGCGACGGCTCCGCCCCGGCCGCTCGGGCGCACCTTTTCTGAACACCTCTTCCAAGGGAGATCACATCCTCATGTTGAAACGATTCAGTCCGGAGTTCGGCGGCACCTCCCGCGGCCTGAGGCCTTCTCGCCTCGTCGTGGCCGTGGCCGTACTCGCGACCGTGGGCTCAGTCGCAGTGCAGGCCGAGGCGTCGACGCCGAAGCACCCCGACTGGCACTCCTACGTCCTGGCCCCGTCCAGCCCCCAGGTGAAGCCGGTCGACGTGGAAACCCGCGGTGACGTCACCCACGCCAAGACCCTGGTGAACGGCACGGACAAGGGCAAGCCGAAGGCAACGACCCTGACCACGGTCGCCGGGGGTGCACCCGCGTCGGTCCTCCTGGACTTCGGCAAGGACATCGCAGGAACCCCCTACTTCGACGTCAGCGCCCTCGAAGGCAATCCGACGCTGTCGCTGGCCACCTCCGAGGCGCGCCGCTACATCCGCACGCCCGCGTCGACCACCGTGTCCGCCGCGGCTTCCTCCGGGGCGACGCAGGTCACCGTCGCGTCGACGGCGAACCTCGAGGCCGGCAACACGATCACCTTCGGCACCGGCACGACCGCCCAGACCCGCACGATCACCTCCTTCGACACCGCTGCCAAGACCATCTCCTTCAAGCCCGCCCTGACCGGCGACGTTGCCGCCCAGACCGCGGCCGTCAGCGCCCCGGGCGCCCCCACCTCCGACGAGTCCCGCGGCCTGGCAGGCGTCGGCGGCATCGACGCCCTGCAGCCCACCGCCACAGGCCGGATCTCCGCCGGCTACCACCCCGGCTTCCGCTTCGCCCTGCTCACCCTGACCACGCCCGGCAGCATCTCCATCTCCGCCGCCGGCGTGGACTTCCAGGGCGTCCGGGCCACCCCGGCCGACTACAAGGGCTGGTTCCTCTCGGACGACGACCAGCTCAACAAGATGTGGTACTCCGGCGCGTACACGCTGCAGCTGAACCTGAAGCCCGCCGGGCTCAACGGTCTGGCGGACAAGCGGATCTACGACGGCGCCAAGCGCGACCGCAGCATCTGGACCGGTGACCTGCTCGTCCAGGGGCCCACCGCCATCAGCACCCTCGGCGACGAAGGCGCCGACTACGTCAAGTCCTCGATCGACGTGCTGCTCGCCACCCAGCGCGCCGACGGAGCCATCCCCGGCTCACCCGACTTCCGCAAGGGCAGCAATCCGGCCGGCTCCCCGCTGTTCTACTCCAACAACTACTCCGGCTACGGCGCACGCGCCGCCATCGACTACTACCGGTACACCGGCGACAAGGACTACATCACCAAGATCCTGCCCGCCCTGCGCGCGGAACTCGCCTACAACGACAAGTCCCTGACCGCCAACCACCTCGTCGCGTCCAACGACCGCGACTACTGGCAGGCCGGCCAGAGCGGCGAGGTCACCAAGTACAGCATCGACTACTACATCCTCCTCAAGGAGATGGCCTGGCTCGAGCGGCAGGTCGGCTCAGCCACCATCGCCGACGAGCACGACACCAAGGCCGGCCAGATCAAGGAAGCCGTCAACGCCACGCTGTGGAACCCGCAGCTGGGCGCCTACGGCCAGAGCACCGACCACCCCGACGTGCTGGTCGAGGACGCCAACGCCCTCGCCCTGCAGTACGGCTTCGTCCCCGCCGACCGGCGCGACAGCGTCCTGAAGGCCCTCAAGACGCTGTGGACCCCGTACGGCGCGATCATGGGACCGGGTCTGGTCGACCCGACCGGCCACACCATCGAACCCTTCGGGAACGGCATGGAGACCGCCGGACGCTTCACCGTCGGTGACGCGGGCGGCGCCTTCGACCTGATGCGCCGTACCTGGGGACCCATGGTCGACAAGAGCAACCCCCTCTACACGGGCGCGTTCTGGGAGTTCAAGAACAGCGACGGCGGCGTCAACCGCGCCACCGCCAGCCTCGCCCACGGCTGGGCAGCTTCACCGACCGTGCAGCTCACCGAGCAGGTCCTCGGCGTCACCCCGGTCAACGCCGGCTACGCCACGTGGAGCATCAAGCCCCACACCGGCGACCTCAAGTGGGCCCAGGGCTCCGTCCCGACCAAGTACGGCGACATCGCGGTGAACTGGCAGTCGAAGGCCAACGCCTCGAAGTTCACCCTCCACGCCAGCACGCCGCGCGACACCACCGGCACGATCGCCGTCCCGGTCACCGGCAAGTCCACCGTCAAGATCAACGGCCGCACCGTGTACACCCGCGGCGGCTGCACCGCCTACAAGGGCACCGTCACCGACGGCTACGCCCGGTTCACCGTTCCCGGCGGTTCGTACGACATCACCGTCAGCCGCGGCTGACACCCCACCGCCTGGTCCCCGCGTGTCCTGCCCCGTGCGCGGAGACCAGGCTCCGCCGGCACCACTGGATCTGCGCTGACAGTCCCCGCGGCCGGGGCCGACCGCCCCGGCCGCTCAGCCCCCGCGTTCCCCGAACGCCTCTCGAGGGAGATCACACGTGCTGAACCGCTTCCACCCCAGACGCGGGAACTCCTCCCGCAGCCGCAGGCGCTCTCGCGTCATCGTCGCCTTGACGCTCCTCGTCACGACAGCCTCCGCCCTCGTACAGGCCGAGGCCGCGCCCCCGCAGAACCCGAACTGGCAGTCCTACGTCCTGGGCCCGGCCACCGCGCAGGTCCCCCCGGCCACTGTGGAAAGCCGGGGCAGCGTGACCAACCCGAACACCCTGGTGACGGGTCAAGGGTCCGCGACGACCCTGACGACGGTCGCCGGCGGCGCCCCGGCATCGGTCCTCCTGGACTTCGGTAAGAACGTCGCCGGCACTCCCTCCATCGACGTCACCGCCCGCACCGGCAGCCCCACCCTGTCACTGGCCACCGCAGAGGCCCGCCAGTACATCCGCACACCTGCGTCGACCACCGTCTCGGCCGCCGCGGCGTCGGGCGCCACGCAGGTCACCCTCGCGTCGACGTCGAACCTCGAAGTCGGCAACACGATCACCTTCGGCACCGGCACGACCGCGCAGACCCGCACGATCACCGCGTTCGACACCTCCACCAGGCGGGCCACGATCACGCCCGCCCTGACCCGAAGCCTGACAACGCAGACCAGGGCGGTCAGCGCCCCGGGGGCGCCGAGCTCGGACGAGTCCCGCGGCCTGGCCGGTGTCGGCGGCATCGACACCCTGCGGCCCACCGCCACGGGCCGGATCTCCGGCAGCTACCACGGCGGCTTCCGTTTCGTCCTGCTCACCCTGACCTCGCCGGGCAGCGTCTCACTGTCCGCGGCCGGGGTCACCTTCCAGGGCGTCCGGGCCACCGCCGCGGACTACAAGGGCTGGTTCCTGTCCAGCGACGACCAGCTCAACAAGATGTGGTACTCGGGTGCCTACACGCTGCAGCTGAACCTGAAGCCGGCCGGGCTGAACGGTCTGGCGGACAAGCGGATCTACGACGGCGCCAAGCGCGACCGCAGCATCTGGACCGGCGACCTGCTCGTCCAGGGCCCGACCGCGATATCCACCCTCGGTGACGAGGGCGCCGGCTACGTGAAGTCGTCCCTGAACGTGTTGCTGGCCGCGCAGCGCTCCGACGGGGCCGTCCCCGGCTCGCCGGACTTCAGCAAGGGCAGCAACCCGGCGGGCTCGCCGCTGTTCTACTCCAACAACTACTCCGGCTACGGCGCACGCGCCGCCATCGACTACTACCGGTACACCGGGGACCGGAACTACATCACGAGCGTCCTGCCCGACCTGCGCGCGGAACTCGCCTACAACGACCGGTTCCTGACCGTCAACCGTCTGGTCGCGTCGAACGACCGTGACTACTGGCAGGCCAGTCAGAGCGGCGAGGTCACCAAGTACAGCATCGACTACTACATCCTGCTCAAGGAGATGGCCTGGCTGGAGCGGCAGGTCGGCTCCGCGAGCAACGCCACCGCGAACGACACCAAGGCGGAGTCGATCAAGCAGGCCGTCAACACCCGCCTCTGGAGTACGCAGCTGGGCGCCTACGGCCAGAGCAGCGCCAAGCCCAATGTGCTGGTCGAGGACGCCAACGCCCTCGCCCTGCAGTACGGGATCGTCCCGGCCGAACGGCGCACCAGCGTGCTGAACGCGCTGAAGACGCTGTGGACTCCGTACGGCGCGATCATGGGCCCGGGCCTGGTCGACCCGACCGGTCACACCATCGAGCCGTTCGGCAACGGCATGGAGACCGCCGGCCGGTTCGCTGTGGGTGACGCCACCGGCGCCTTCGACCTGATGCGCCGCACCTGGGGACCGATGGTCGACAAGAACGACCCGCTCTACACGGGCGCGTTCTGGGAGTTCAAGAACAGCAACGGCGGCGTCAACCGCGCAACCGCCAGCCTCGCCCACGGCTGGGCCGCCTCCCCGACCGTCCAGCTCACCGAGCAGGTCCTCGGCGTGACCCCCGTGAACCCCGGCTACGCCACCTGGAGCATCAAGCCCCACACCGGCAACCTCGAGTGGGCCCAGGGCTCCGTCCCGACCAGCTTCGGCAACATCGGCGTGCAGTGGCAGTCCGACTCTACGGCGTTCAGCCTGCACGCCCAGACCCCGGCCGGCACCAGCGGCACGATCGCTGTGCCGGTCACCGCCCAGGCCACCGTCACCGTCAACGGCCGCACCGTGTGCACGGCCGGAAGCTGCAACGACTACCAGGGAACCATCGCCGACGGCTACGCCCAGCTCACCGTTCCCGGCGGCACGTACGACATCACCGTCAGCCGCAGCTGACCCGTGATCGGCCTGGTCTCCGCGCCTCCCCGCGGGCGGGGACCAGGCCCCCGCCGTGTTTTGCGTCAAGCCAAGCCGGCGACGACCCAGCCCGCCTCATCACGACAGCCAGCGGCCGCACGGCTCGCCGGCCCGTCGTGATGAGGGCCCGGTACTGCGGGGGAGCACCACCCCTATCGCCCTCCTACTCCGCACGACGCGGTGGCCTCAGGCGGCTCGCTCACCGAGCAGCCCCAGTCGCCGCACCACCTGTGACATGCCCTGATAGACAGGAGTTTGTTGATGTCCGAAGCACCACGTGGTCTGAGCCGCCGACACGTCGTAGGGATCATGGTGGCCGGAGCGGGAGGACTGGCCCTCCCGATCGGGGTCACCAGCCCCGCGGCCGCCACCACCTCCCACACATACGGTGGCAAGGTGACCGTCGGACACCTCAGCATCGACGGCCGCACCGACGAGCCCCTGGGTGTCGACGATCCCTCTCCCCGTCTGGGCTGGCAGGTCACCAGCGCCCCGGCCAACTGGATCCAGAAGGCCTACCAGGTACGCGCGGCAGCCACCTCCACGGACCTGGCCCGCGGGCGCTACCTGTGGGACTCCGGCAAGGTCCACTCCGATGCCCAGACTGACATTCCCTGGCGCGGAAAGGCCCTCACGTCCCGCCAGAGCATCGTCTGGCAGGTGCGCCTGTGGGACTCCCGAGGCGACGTGACACCGTGGAGCAGCCCCGCAACCTGGGAGATGGGGCTGCTCAAGCGCACCGACTGGGACCCGGCCCAGTGGATCGAGCACTCCGGCCGGCAGGTCGGCGACCCGCTGCCGATCTTCGCCCGCGCCTTCGACGTGGACAACCGGCACGGCGGCAAGGTCGTCCAGGCACGGCTGTACATCGCCGGCGTCGGTCTCCACGAGGCCAGCCTCAACGGACAGGCCGTCACCGACGAGGTCCTCGCACCGGGAAGCTCCAACTACCAGCTGTCCGTCGAATACCGCGCGTACGACGTCACCCGCCTCATCCGCTCCGGAGCCAACACCCTCGGCGTCGAAGTGGGCCACGGCCAGGCCCTGGTCACCCGCTCCGTCACCAGCCCGGCCACCGGCCGCACCGCTCCCTACGGCTGGTGGCAGAGCCAGTTCAAGGGCAACGGCACCCTGGCCGCCCCGGTCGCACCCGGGGACACCGCGGTCAAGCTCAGCAGCGTGAGCGGCTACCACGTGGGCGGCACGATCAACATCGACACCGGCGACGGCGGCGAGCGCCTGGAGCCGCGCACGATCACCGCCATCGGCACGGCCGGCGCGGACGGGACCGGCATCACCTTCACCCCGGCGCTGACCCAGCAGCACCCGGCCGCCGCAACCGTCACCGGTTCGGGGAACTCCCTGGCCGGCACCGACCCCAGCGCCGGGGCCGCCGTCTCCCCCCGGCTGATCGCCCGTCTGGAGCTGACCACTGCCAACGGCTCGGTCCGGACGATCGTCACCGACCACTCCTGGATGACCTCACTCGGCCCGACGACCACCGACAACTGGTACTCCGGGTCCGACTACGACGCCCGCCGCGAACAGCCCGGATGGAACGCCCCCGGCGCCGACCTGTCTCCCACGGCCACGCGCCGCGACGGCAGCGCAGCCGGATGGGCACGCGCCGGCATCGCACCGCCCCCGAACCTGACCACCGAACTCGTGTGGCGCGTCGGCGAGCCGGTGAAGGTCACCGATCGGATCCACCCCGTCAGCATCACCCAGCCGGCCCCCGGCGTGTGGGTGTTCGACCTCGGGCAGAACATCGCCGGCTGGCCGGAGCTCACCGTGGACGGGACAGTCCCGGCCGGCACCATCATCACCATGAAGCCGGCCGAATCACTGGCCGCGGACGGCACCGTCAACCAGGCCTCCATCATGGGCGGCGGAAGCAGCCGCGGCACCAACGTGTTCGCCACCTACACCACCCGCGGCAGCCGCCAGGGCGAGGCGTGGCACCCCCGCTTCAACTACTTCGGCATGCAGTGGATCCAGGTCACCGGCCTGCCCGAGGGTTACACCCCGACCGCCGAGACGATCACCGGCCTGCAGCTCCACGCGGCCACCCCCACCGCCGGCACCGTCACGACCTCCAACGACCGCATCAACCGGATCCACCGCATGTCGCGGTACTCGATCATGAGCAACATGATGTCCACCTTCACCGACTGCCCCGGACGGGAGAAGCTGGCCTACCCCGCGGACTACCTCCAGCCCTTCGGGTCCCTGCACCGCAACTTCGGCTACAACGCGTACCTGCGCACCATGGAGCGCCACCTGGCCGAGGGCCAGTCCAAGGCAGGCGACAACATCGGCAACGTCGCCCTCAAGGCACCCGTGTACGACTGGGGCTACACCGGCCGGTTCGGCGACGAGATCAACTGGGGCAACGGGATCATCCTCGTGCCGTGGTTCCTCCACGAGGTCTACGGCGACACCCAGACCATGGCGCGGTACTACCCGCAGATGCAGGCGTTCATGACCTACATCAGGACGCAGAAGGCGGGCACGGGCGCCGACGCTTACATCGTCGACGCCGCCCTTGCCGACTGGATCGCCGCCGAGAACACCTCTGGCCGCATCACCGGAACGTGGGGCTACCACCAGATCGCCGACCGCATGGCCAAGATGGCCGACCTCCTCGGCCGCCACGCCGACGCCGCCGAGTACCGGAGCCTCGCCGCCAACATCAAGACCGCGTTCAACGACGCCTTCTACAACACGGCCCTCGGCCGCTACACCGCCCAGGGCAACGCGGGCACCACCGGTGCCACCCAGGCCGCGCAGGCCCTCGCCCTCGACGAAGGCCTGGTTCCCGAGGGCGAACGCCAGAGGGTGCTGGACGCGCTGGTCGAACTCGTCCACGCCTTCCAGCCGTTCGGCGGCGGCCCGCACTTCAGCGGCGGCACCATCGGCCTCGCCCCGATCGTCCGGGCCCTGACGGACGGGGGCCGGGACGACGTCCTGTGGGACGCGCTGCAGGAAGACACCCGACCGAGCTACGGGTACTTCATGGCACCGACCACCGCGAACCCGCAGGGGCTCACCACCCACCCCGAGCAGTGGGACATGGGCAACTCCAAGAACCACATGATCCTCCTGCAGATCGAGGAGTGGTTCCACAGCGGCCTGGCCGGCATCCGCCAGGCCCGCGGCACCGCCGGCTACCGCTACCTGGTGATCGACCCGCGCATCGTCGGAGACCTCACCCACGTCTCAGGCAGCTACCAAACCCCCCAAGGCCAGGTCGCCTCCGAATGGACCCTGAAGAAGGGAACGTTCCGGCTGAAGGTCGACGTGCCCCCTAACACCACCGCCGAAGTCCGGGTCCCCAAGGGCGGCCGCACCCCGCACGACATCCCGAAGGGGGCGACCTTCCGGCGCATCGAGGGCGACCGGGCGATCTACCACGTGCCCTCGGGAACGTACGTCTTCGTCACACGGGACGTACACGCAGGACAGTAGCTCCCCAGCACCCCGACGAAGCCCGGCCAACGCAATCGCACAAGGCTCGCCGCCCGTCACCGGGCGGCGAGCCTCACGCAATCCCACGCACGCTTGCACAAGAACGGATGCGCACCCGCCCGGTCGCCACGGACCCGTGCGCCTCACACCCCACGCGGCAGGGCGCCGCCTCGAGTCCCAGGAGAATCGGCTGAACCAGACGACCATCCGTGATGTGGCCGCTGCAGCCGGCGTGTCCGCCTCCACGGTCTCGAACTACTTCCACTACCCCCACAAGCTCACCGGCGCCACCCAAGAGCGCGTTCGGCAGGCGGTGGAAGCCCTCGGCTTTGTCCCCAACGACGCAGCCCGCAAGCTTCGCACGGGCACGAACCCCGTGATCGGATACATCGCGGCCGTACCCGTCAGCGCGGCGGCATCCGAGGCTGCCCACGCCATTGAGCAGCGGATCGCGAATGAGAACATGCACGTCCTCATGGCCAACGTGAGCTCCGAGGAGCGCGAACGGTCCTATCTCCGTCTGTTCGAACAGCAACGAGTGGCCGGCATCATCATTGCGCCCATCGGAGACGTCGAATCCGAACTCGCCAGGATCCGCAGCCACGGCATTCCCAGTGTGGTCATCACACGACACTCGACATCGACCTCCCAGGCGTCCGTCTCGACGGATCATGCCCTTGGAGGCCGCATTGGTGTCCAGCACCTCATCGGCCAGGGCCGAAGACGACTTGGCTTCCTCTCGGATGATCTCGACGACTGGCAGGTTCGAGACCAACTCCGTGGTGCCGTAGCGGCTCTCAGCTCCGCACCCGGCGTCGCCCTGGAGGTCTTTCGCACAGCCAACGGATCCCTGAACGCGGGAGCCGCCTGCGCCGAGACCATTGCACAACGGGCACAGGAGGAACGGCCGGATGCCCTCTTCTGCACCAACGGCATCCTGGCGATCGGCGCGAGCCAGGCCTTTGCTGCCGGGTACAGCAGGCGAGAGCCCATGGATGTGGCCATCGTCGGCTACGACGCGACCGCATTGGCGCCCCTGGCTGCGACACCTGTCACGGCCGTCCGGGTTCCTCACCGGGAGATGGGCGCAGCGGCAGTGGACCTGCTCTTCGACCAGATCTCGCAGACCCACCAGGAGGCAAGCGCGTCAGGCGCTCTTACCCACCCTCACATACAACTCAACCCGGAGATCGTGTCGCTGGCATCCACTGCGTAGCCCTACCGCGCCCGCGGGGCTTGCCGGCGTCACCGTACCTCTGAGGATGGCGTCCAAGGAGACCCGGCGCAGCCCTCGCGCTGCGAGGGCGCGGTCATACGCGGGGGATCCCGACGCGTTGCAACCATGCTTCGATGTCGGAATCGGCGCGTTCGACGTGTTCGCCGCGGACGGCGAGACCTTCTGCAATGGTGGCACCGGGGCAGGCGGCGGCGTAGTCGCGTTCAATCGTTCCCAGGCCGCTCACGGCGTAGGTGGTGACCGGGTGGACGGTCTTGCCGCGGAAATCGAGGGCTTCGGTGAACGTCGCCATGATCATTGGCGCCCTGACGTTCCAGATGGGACTGCCCAGCAGGATCGTGGCGTAGTCGTCGAGAGCAGGCAGGCGGCCGGTGATGCCCGGCCGGGCGTCGGTGTCCTGCTCGTGGACGTTGCGCCGGACGGTCGCGTCGTAGTCGTGCGGGTAGGGATCGGCGGCCTGGATGCGGTAGGTGTCGCAGGTGATGCGGCTGCTGATCTTCCGCGCCAGGACCTCGGTGTTGCCCACCTTCAGGTCAATGCGGCGGCCGTAATGGTAGTTCTCGCCCGGCCGGGAGAAATAGGCCAGCAGGACTCGCCTTCCGCTGTTTGCGGTCACAGGAGCCGACTGGGAGGGCGTGCTGGTTTCCGGTGGGGGCGAGGACGGCGAGCACCCCGTCAGATGGCTTCCTGCCAGAGCGGCGGCTCCTGTCAGCATTGCCCGGCGCAAGATGGTGCGCCGACTGGGCAGTACGGTGCTGTGCTGTCGCGTGATCACGAAATACGCCTCCGAGTGAACTGATGGGCAGGGCGGTGCCCGGGAACGCCCCGAGCACGCCCCGGGCCGGCGACTGGCAGCAGCTGAGGTTCGGCATGGGGCCGCTGCGGCGAGCCCTGCGGGTCAGCTGTCCAAGCGGCGCTTGCTGAGCCAGGCGACCATCTCGGGGTCGTGATGGTCGAAGAACAGCGTCGTGCCGGTGTCGAGCGCGGCGATGGCGGCCATCTGGTCGTCGGTGAGCCCGAAGCCGAAGACATCGATGTTCTGTGCCATCCGGTCGGGGTTCACCGACTTCGGGATGGTGACGATGCCGCGCTGGATCAGCCAGCGCAGTACGACCTGCGCGACGGATCTGCCGTGCGCCGTGCCGATCTCGCTGAGGAGCCGGTGGGTGAACAGGTTGTTCCTGCCCTCGGCGAATCCGCCCCAGGACTGGTGCTGGACGCGGTGCTCGCGCATGAGGTCGTGGTCGGTGGTGCGCTGGAAGAACGGGTGCGTCTCGATCTGGTTGACCGCGGGAGGAATCTCGTTGTTGAAGATGAGGTCCAGGAGCCGGTCGGGATGGAAGTTGGCCACGCCGATCGCCCTGGCCAGGCCTTCCCGGTTGGCGGCCTCCATCGCACGCCACTGGCCGTAGACGTCGCCGTAGGGCTGGTGCATCAGGTACAGGTCGAGGTGGTCCAGGCCCAGCTTCTGCAGGGAGGTTTCGATGGCGCGCCGGGTGTTGTCGTGGGCGGGGGCGTCCTGCACCCACAGCTTGGTGGTGACGAACAGCTCCTCGCGTGGGATGCCGCTGGCCTTGATGGCGCGGCCGACGGCCTCCTCGTTGCCGTAGGCCGCCGCTGTGTCGAGCAGCCGGTAGCCCGCGGCGAGGGCGTCGGAGACGGCCTGCTCGGTCTGCTCCGGCGGGATCTGGTAGACGCCGAAGCCGAGGATCGGCATCTGTACGCCGTTGTTGAGGGTGACGGACTGCACGGGATCTTCCTTGTCGCTCGGATGCCACAGTGGGCGGACGGATGGCCGGTCAGAGGGTGATGAGGGCCTTCAGGACGCGGCGGTCGGCCATCGCCTGGTAGGCCTGCGGGACCTGGTCCAGGGAGAAGCCCTGGTCGAAGAGGCGGCCGGGGGTGATGGTGCCGTCCAGGACGTCGGGCAGGAGCTGCTCGATGTAGGCGCGGGCATGGCTGGCGCCGCCGGTGAGGGTGATGTTCCGCATGATCATCGACGGGCCGACCGGGCCGTCCTCGTACTGCGGGACGCCCAGGCGGCTGATGGTGCCGCCGTCGTCGACCACAGCCAAAGCGGTCTCCAGGGTCTGGCGGGTGCCGACCGCTTCGATGACCTTGCGGACTCCGTCGCCGCCGGTCAGCTCCCGGACCCGGGAGGCGCCTTCCTCGCCGCGTTCGGCGATGACGTCGGTGGCCCCGAACTCCCGCCCGAGGTCGGTGCGGGCGGTGTGCCGGCCCATGAGGATGATCTGCTCGGCCCCGAGGCGCTTGGCGGCGATGACCGCGCAGAGCCCGACCGCGCCGTCGCCGATGACCAGCACCGAGTCGCCGTGGCGCACACCGGCGGTGACGGCGCCGTGGTGACCGGTGCCCATCACGTCGGAAAGCGTCAGCAGCGAGGGCAGCAGAGCGGAGTCGGCGCCGACGGGCAGTTTGACCAGGGTTCCGGCGGCCTGCGGGACGCGCACCGCCTCGCCCTGGCCACCGTCCACGCCGTCGAAGCCGTACCGGCCGCCGTTGCGGCACGACATGTGCAGGCCCCTGGCGCAGTAGTCACAACTGTTGTCGCAGTACGTGAACGGTGCCACGACCAGGTCGCCCGCCCCGAGCCCCGACACGTCGGCCCCGGTCTCCTCGACGACGCCGAGGAACTCGTGCCCCATCGGCCGGCCGGTCCCGGCGGCAGGCATCGACGCGTAGGGCCACAGGTCGCTGCCGCACACGCAGGACAACACGACGCGGACGACGGCGTCGGTGGGCTGCTGGACCTTCGGGTCGGGACGGTCCTCGATCCGGACGTCGCCGGCTCCGTACATCACTGCTGCACGCATGAAAACTGCTCCTGCCTGGAAATGTGTCCTGCTGTGGGAGATCCCTGCCGGGCGCTCCCGGCCGGGGGCGGTGCTCGCCGCCTCAGCGTTCGAGCAACTGCGCCTGGGCCTCGGTGTGGGTCTCGCCGGCGGCGACCGGCAGACTGCCGAGCTTGTCGATCTGCCCGGCGGTGAGGGTGACGCCGTCGGCCGCGGTGTTCTCCTCGACACGGGCCACGCGCTTGGTGCCGGGGATGGGCGCGATGTCGTCGCCCTGCGCGAGCAACCAGGCCAGCGCGACCTGGGCAGGTGTGGCGCCGACCTCGGCGGCGACGGCTTGGACCTCGTCGGCGATCGCCAGATTGCGCTGGAAGTTCTCGCCGGTGAAGCGCGGGTTGCCGCGCCGGAAGTCGTCTTGGTCGAACTGGTGGGTGGAGCGGATCGTGCCGGTGAGGAAGCCGCGCCCGAGCGGTGAGAACGGCACCAGGCCGATGTTCAGCTCGCGCAGCACCGGCAGCACCCGCTCCTCCACGCCCCGCGTCCACAGCGAGTATTCCGACTGCACCGCGGTGACGGGATGGACGCCATGGGCACGGCGGATGGTGTCCGGGCCGGCCTCGGACAGACCGAAGAAGCGGACCTTGCCCTCCGCGACCAGCTCGCCGACCGCGCCGGCCGTCTCCTCGATCGGGACGTT
Source organism: Streptomyces sp. NPDC111520 (assembly GCF_055635295.1). Classification (NCBI taxonomy): domain Bacteria; kingdom Bacillati; phylum Actinomycetota; class Actinomycetes; order Kitasatosporales; family Streptomycetaceae; genus Streptomyces; species Streptomyces sp. NPDC111520. Next base: position 95,462 of record NZ_JBVKBW010000020.1, read on the forward strand.
CGGGTCGACCCGGTGCTGGTAGCACAGGTCGATGTGGTCGGTGCCCAGCCGCTTCAGTGAGCCTTCGACGGCGGCGCGGACGTTGGCCGGGCTGCTGTCCGGATTCCACGCCCCCTCGCCCGCGTGCGACACGAGGCCGAACTTGGTCGCCAGTACCACCTGCTCACGGCGCCCCTTCAGCGCCCGCCCGAGGAGATCCTCGTTGCTGTAGGGGCCGTAGATCTCTGCGGTGTCGATCAGTGTCACGCCCAGCTCCAGCGCCCGGTGCAGGGTCCGCACGGACTCCGCCTCATCGGTACCGGAACCGGTGTAGCCGTGCGACATGCCCATCGCACCCAGTCCGATCCGGGAAACCTCCAGGTCACGCAGGTTGATGTACCGCATCCGCTCTCCGCTCCGTCGTCTTACGCGCTGTGTCCCTCTCGCATGGCGACCATCCCGTGATCGCTCAACCCACCGTCGTGAGGGTCGTGGCCGCAGCTCGTCGTGTTTTCACCCTCGTGCTTCTCCGCGCCCGCAGGCAGGCCGAGCCGTTCGGGGGTAATGACAGGGCCCCTCACTCCGCCGTCACCAGGGGTGACACTGGTCTCATGGCATCCGAGCACCCCACTGGCAGTAGCGAAGGCGCGGAGCTGGGGCGCTTCCTGCGCGCCCGCCGCACCCAGACCAGCCCGCAGCACGCCGGTCTCACCGTCGGCCCGGGGCTGCGCCGCACACCGGGGCTGCGCCGCGAAGAGCTGGCCACCCTCGCCGGGATCAGCATCGACTACTACGTGCGCCTGGAGCGCGGCAAGGAGACCCGCCCCAGCCCTTCCGTGCTCGACGCGCTCGCCCGCGCCCTGCGCCTGGACGACCAGGAGCACCAGCACCTGCGGGATCTGGCCGCGCGGGCCGCTCGCTACGCGCCTGAGACGCCGCCCGCACCGAGCCGCACGGTGCGCCCCCACCTGAAGCTCCTGCTGGAATCGCTACGGCCGAACCCCGCCTACGTCATCAGCCGCAGCATGGACCTGCTGGCGTGGAACCCCGGCGGACTCGCACTGTACGCAGGCTTGGAGGACTGGCCGGCCAAGCACCGCAACCTTGCCCGCTACCTTTTCCTCCATCCGGTCGCCCGCGACCTGTTCCCCGACTGGGACCGCCAGATCACCGCCTGCGTCGCCCGGCTGCGCGCCGTCGCGGGCACTGCCCCCGACGCCCCCGACCTGACCAACCTGGTCGGCGAGCTCCTCCTCAAAAGCCCCGACTTCGCCCGGCTCTGGGAACGCTACGAGGTCACCGGCCGCAAGCCCGCACAGAAGACCTTCCACCACCCCAGCGTCGGCACCGTCACCCTCACCTCCCAGTCCATGCAACTGGAGGGCACCCCCGGCCAGCGCATCGGCGTCTACACCGCCGAACCCGGCACCCCCGACCATGACGCCCTGCTCCTGCTCGACATGACCGCACCCCGGTCGGCGCGACGTCCCGCGAAGACGGACGCGGAACGGCACCGTCAGCAGCCCTGAACGGGCGGACGCTTCCATCCCTCCGTCCCTGTGCCCTCAGCCGCGAGGACCGCCGTTCCCGCGTCGCGTCCAGGGCGCCCACGTGCCAAGCGGTGATTCCTGACAGGGGCCCGGCTGAACTGCTTTGCCGCGGATGATCGGGGCCGTCGAGGGTTCGCCGCGTGGACGGGGTGTCGGAACGTGGGCCTTGACCCCGAATCCTGGACACGGGCTATGCAGCTGGTGTGAGCGTAGTTGACGTAGTTCGGGACGCTGCCTCGTGGGCGATCGGGCTGCGGTGTCCGAGGCCGGGAATGACGGCGTCGGGTGTTGTAGCGGTGAAGCCGGCGGAACGCATCAAGGCGGGCTTCGCGCGCGGTGGGCCAGCTCTTTTCGGCCCTTAGCGTCTCGCGGCAGCCGACGACGAGGGGTGTACGAGTGATTGTCGGCACCCGAAGGTGTCGGGCCGGCCGAAGGTCACACCTCGGCCGGCCCGACGCGGGGAACTGCCTCCCTGGCTTGTCGTCAGCCGCGCGTCATCGCGAAGACGTGGAGCGTGGGCGTGTGGGGAGCGGCTGCGGTGCTGACGTTGGGCAGCTGGACGCTGACCGGTGTCTTGCCGGACTGCAGCGGCACTCCGACGTAGTGGACGTACGCGGGTCCCTGGTACGTCTGGTTGCCCTGGCGGTTCTGGTAGGCGGTGCTGATGGCCGCTTCCCCGTCGCCGCCGAACCAGTCGGGGCTGTTCAGGCTGAACTGCTGGCTGGTTCCGTCGGAGTAGAAGACGGTTCCGTTTCCGCCCGTGGGACCGTAGCTCGCCGAGACCAGGAACCCGAGGGTGTTGCCTCGAGTGCCATTGACGGCGATGGTCTGACCAGAGGCGACGGCATTGTCGGGCACACCGAAGGTACCGGTTCCGCTTGTCGCTAGCGCACCGGCGGTGGAGGGCCAGGTGAAGCCCAGACCCGCGTGGGTGACGGTGGAACCCGGTGTTGCGCCCGCCGCGGCGAGTGCCTGAGCGGAGAAGCTGGCCCCACCGCCGTCGAGGTCGCCCAGATCCGTGGCGGTGTCCTGGGTGACAGCGATGTTGTTGAATGCCGACGCCAGGCCGACTGCGGCCTTGCCGAGGCCCATGGCGTACACGTGCAGCGCGGGTGTGTTCTCCCCGGCTGCGGTGCTGACCTTGGGCAGCTGGACGCTGACCGGTGTCTTGCCGGACTGCAGCGGCACTCCGACGTAGTGGACGTACGCGGGTCCCTGGTACGTCTGGTTGCCCTGGCGGTTCTGGTAGGCGGTGCTGATGGCCACGTCACCGTCGCCGCCGAACCAGTCGGGGCTGTTCAGGCCGAACTGCTGGCTGGTTCCGTCGGAGTAGAAGACGGTTCCGTTTCCGCCCGCGGGTCCGTAGCTCGCCGAGACCAGGAACCCGAGGCTGTTGCCGGTGCCACTGAGCGCGATGGTCTGACCGTTGGCGACGGCGTTGTCAACCTTGCCGCTGCCGGCGGTGGAGGGCCAGCTCAGGGCCACACCGCCATGAGACACAGTCGACCCCGGAGTGACACCCGCTTTGGCGAGTGCCTGAGCGGAGAAGCTGGCCCCGCCACCGTCGAAGTCACCGGCGTTCGTAGCGGTGTCCTGCGTGACCGACACGTTGTCGAAGGTGGAGGCCAGCGACGGTGCAGCCTGTCCCGGGGTGGGAGTGGGCAGCTGCTCGGCGATGGAGTCGAGGTAGTGAAGGCCTCCGTTGACGCTGAGGCCCACCAGGTGCTGGGCGTCGAATCTGCCCCACTCCTGGGGGATCACCTGGGCCAGATGCGTCTTGCCTTGCTCATTGGCGGCGGTGACCAGCGCGTCCTTGAAAGCGGTGGCCGCGTCGATCTGCTCCTGGGTCATGATGACCGCGTCCGCCTCGTCCGTGCCTACCGCCTGGAACACGGGCGACAACGCCTGGACCATCTTCACCATCTGATCCAGGAGCGGGCCCTTGAGCTCCACCGTGTTGTTGAAATCGTCCCGGTTCTCGAGGAAGACCTTCTCGTAGTACGTGATGGCAGGGGACCCGGAGACTGTGCCGAGCTCATACATGTGAACCAGCGAGCCGGCCACGTCTTCGAGCGAGGCACCGTCGGCCGTCAGCGCCCCGGAGTTGTCGTAGAGCTGCTCCATGGTCGAGCAGTGGACGACGATGCCACCGCCAGTGCTGCAGCCTGCAGGCCTCGGGTCCGGGGTGGTCGGCGTGATACCGGCTTCGTTCTCCCAGACCGTGTTGGTCACGGAAGCCTGACGGGACGTCGGGCCGTAGAGGTCGGAGGCAGCGGTCACCATGGCCGTCTCCGCGTCGGCGAACGTCGACGTCGGGGAGAGGTACTGCGTCATCGCCCGCCACAGGATGTTCGTGGTGGTATCGGGGTCCATGAGAACGGACATGCGGTAGAACGCGTAGTTCGGAATTCCGCTGTTGGTGTGGACACCGCCATTGTCGAAACAGGTCTCGGAGTACGCGCTCATGTGGCGCGGTTGATTGTGGACGGTGGGGTCTGCCATGGACCGGATGGGCTCCATGGCGGCCATGTCGGAACCTACCAGCCAGTCGTTCTTTCCCTTCGCCGCCCGCTCGGTCATTTCACCGAAGAAGTCGGAGATGCTCTCGTTCAGCGCCCCGGACTGGAATGCGTACTGGAGGCCTGCGGTGTACTGGGTGACGCCGTGCGTCATCTCGTGGCCGGAGACGTCCTGCGACAGCATGCCGTCGCCGTACGTCATGTACGACCCGTTCCAGTACGCGTTTTTGTAGTTTGAGTCGTAGTGCACGTACGACTTCAGCGACATGCCGTCGCCATCTATGCTGTTGCGCCCGAACTTGTCCTTGTAGAAGTTGTAGACCACGCCGCTCTGGTCGTATGCGTCGTTCGCGTCGGCGTCGTTGGTGGCCGGGCCACCCTCCTGTCTCACCGGTACGGCTGTGGAGGAGTTCGTCTGGTGCTTCATGTCATAGATCGCTCGGTAGAGGACCTTGGGCGTGGAGCCAGGGCCCGACGGGGTGCCCGGGGAGCCTTGGTCGGCTATGGAGAGGAACGGGAAATCCGGGACATCCTTACAGAGCTGGCCTCCGTCATGGGGCAGATCTGTGCATTCCTGGTGTGTGGGAATGGCTCCGTCGATGTTGCCCGGAAACTTCGAGTCCTTGATGCCCATCGTCGCGTCGCCGAAGTCATTGGCGAAGAGCTTGTCCCGCAATCCATTGGGGAAGCCGTTGTAGGAGACGAGCGCCGGACGCCGCCAGTTGTGATAGTGGTTCTCCGGCGGCTCGTCGCCCGCGGTTGCGAGGCGGAACGCGTGGGTCGAGCCGCCGTCCTTGTGATAGACGACCTTGGGGTGGGTGCCGTCCCAACGGACCTCACTGGCCGGGTGGACGTGGTACCCGCCGTGCGCGGATGTGGCCACGTACTCGGCCTTGTCGTCCTTCACCCAGACCGCGATGTGCTCCCAGTCGTGAACGTGCCCGCCGGCGTCGGCGACGTTCTCGACCGCGACGTCCTTCTCGAAGTAGTAGTCGTAGAGGTAGACACACCATCCGAGGTTGCACCGTTGCCGGGAGTACGCGTTGGTGTTGTCCAGGTCGGACTGGTCCCGGCAGTCGGCCGAGGAAGTCGTGTTGTGGTGGTCGAGACCCTGGGAAATGGTGCCGTCCGGACCGATCGCCGGAACGTTGTAGCAGCTGTTGGTGTCGTAGTCGACGCCCGGCGCCCACTTGAGGTCATTGTCGGTGGCGTTCTGCGGCAGCGCCCTCGGCGGGTCGGGAACCGCGGCCGCGGCCGTCTCGGTGAGGGGCTGGACACCGACGATGACTCCCTTGTGCAGGGCGTCGACGAAGATCCGCTCGCTGAACCCGCCCTTGTCCATCACATCGATCTGCCAGGCCAGAGCCGAGGGACTCTTGAATCCCTGCTTCGGAGAGCCCGGGTAGACCACCAGCGAGGGAGACGCAGTTGTCTTGGCATGCCGCATCGTCTTGCCGGCGACGGCGACAGCGTCCTTCTGACGCACCGTCGGAACCGTCGAGGCCGGGGGGATCAAGTCAGGGCGCAGCCCGTTGGTGACGGCGGTCACCATCGAGTTGCCGCGGTCCAGGTGCACTCCCAGCCGGGCGTTGTACACGGGCACGCCGTGGATTGACTGGTCGTACCAGACGTGGTGCCCGCCGGTCGGGTCAGCGAGTTGGACGCGGCCGGTGACCTTCGACAGCATGCCGTCGGTGTCCGCGACACCGAACAGGTTCGCATGTGTGTGGAGCCACGCCGGAACGTCATGGCCGGCCACGCGGCTGCGCAGTCCACCCAGCGTCGATGGAGTACCCGTCTGGGGGTTGTTGGCCACGTCAAGCTTGTGGCCGGTCTCGCGCTGCAGCTTCTTCAGGGCGTCACTGACGCCTGAAGCCCGCCATTTCGGCAGCGGTTGCGTCTGTGCGGGCGCCGCCGCGGCGGTACTCGCGGAGAGCACCGAGGCGACCACCGCCACCGCGGCCGCGACCGCCGCCCCCCGCACGGCCCGCTGTCGCGCGACCTGCACGTCCCGAGCCGGACGCCGCCTCGCCGCGGGGTAGAGGCGCACGACAGCGCCACCGACGGCCAGGGCCCAGCCGGCCGCCGCGACGACCGCCCAGACGGTCGACATCGACAGCTCCATCACCGAGGTCGCGCCAGGGTCACGGGTCACCACCTGGGCCACACCCACGAGGGCGGCGTAGGAACCCGCCGAAGCGGCCAGCAACGGCCACTTCGGGAGCGCAAGAACGCGCGCCGTGACGGCGACGAACCACCCGAGCACGGCGGTACCAAGCACCGGGCCGAGTCCTATGAGGAGCAACTCGGAGCGGTGCTCCCATACCCAGGGGGCTGAGATGTGGCCGGAGAACAGCGCCAGGTGCCAGTCAACGGGAACCCCGGAGCCGGCGACGAGGCCGGCCACGGTGCCCGAGAGGTCCGGGGCGAGGTGCTTCGCTACGAGAACGTCAAAATATGCACTGCTGTGGGCGATCACGACGCGCAGGGCGATCTGCACGGCGACCAGCGCCGAGACCAGGCCCACTGTGCCGGCGACGAGCGCGGCACCGGCTGTGTGCCAGCCTCTTCGGAGGAACTCTTGTCGCAACTGTCTTCCTTGACGATGGCTCCGAGCAGCTCGGAGCGTGCGGAGTAGGGCACGGTTCTTTACGTGCACCCAGGCCTCTGCTGTTTGACCTGCAATACAGGTGGGCGCCGCCAATCATCGGCAGCGCCCCGGTCAGCAGAGGTGTCTGAGGGTGGATCATGTAAGACAGTCGGAATCGTACTCATGTGCTTGTCCGTGCAAGTAAACATCGGGTGTATCGTCGATCACAGAGCTGCCAAGTGGGCCCGCTCCCGCGGCAGTTCTCCTCCAGCGGCACCCTCAACCGCATTCACGTCGCGTCGCCAGAGCCTTCGATCGCGGGCTCTGAGAAGCGGCTGGAGAACTGGGTTCTGCACGGCTGCACTACCGTCACCGCCGGCGAGGAGTCGTCCCTGGCGACCGCAGGTCCAACGCTCACGCCTCAACGGTGATGTGGATCCGCGGCCCGAACGTCCTGGCGTATCGCGGGTGGGAAATGGGTGACGCTGCAGCGTCCTCGATCGTGCGGAGAGTGCCAGTGGCCGTGTCGGGGTCGTGGTGTCTGGCCCAGCCGCAACCAGCGCCGTCGAAGACTTGCATCCACCGCACGCCGGCCTCCCGCGTCCGGTTCAGGGTTCCCGCGTTGTAGGCCACGGCGCTCTTGGCGGGCGTCGCCGCCTCCGCCCGCGCCTGCACCGGGTAGCGGGCGCCGTTGCGTAGACCACGTGGGCCATCTGGTGCTCGGCGGTCAGGCGGTCAGGCGGTCCGCGGAGGACTTCGTAGCCTGCATGGTCGTGGTGTGTCCTGCAGCCGGCAGCGGCACCTTGTGCAGTGCCGCCTCCCGTACGGCCCGGTAGAAGGCGCCGGCCATGCGCTGCTCCTCCTGGGAGCGGCGGAGGAAGTCGGCGTAGGAGTCAGCAGTGAGTGACTGCAGGGCCTCGGCGTGGATGAGGGTCTGGCGGCTTACGAGTTCCTCAGGCGTCGGCGATGACGGGGTCATACGGGGTATTCGTGCGGCGGCCTGCCATGAACGAAAGGAAGTCGCCCACGAAGGCGCTGCGGCTGTAGGTGCACTCGATGGTGGTGAGGTCCCGGTGGAAGGCGGTGCGGAAGAGCGATTGGTGCTCATCCCCGTCGATGGTCCCGCTGCCGTCCTTGTCCGTGACGTGGAAGAGTACCTCGGCCACTCGGATGAGCGCGGGACTGGCGAGAGAGGGTACGGCGACGGCGTACTCGTCGGCGCTGACACGGCCGTCACCGTCCGTGTCGAGGCTGGCTTGGAGTTCGCGCCACCAGGCAGCGAAGGCGTCGTAGAGGCGGGTCTCCTCGGGTTCGTCCAGGTCAAGGCGGGTGGCCAGTTCACGCGCCATGGCGGCGAGGTCAGGCCAGTCGAGGTGTCCGTCGCCCGTCTGGTCAAGCACTTGTCGGAAGAACTCTTCCGCGGAGCGCCGGTCGTTTCCCGAGGCGGCCGGGGGGACGGGGTCGGGGCCGGTGCCCCCGCTCAGTGGTGTGAGCAGGCGGAGCATGGCCGATGCTCGCTTCAGGCGGGCGCGCAGCGCGGTCACGGTACGGGCGCGGGGGTCCTTGCTGTCGGGCGAGAGGGAGAGAGCCTCGATGATGCTTTCCGCATTGACCCAGCCATCGGGCAGGAAACGGGCGAGCCCGGCGGTGAGGTAGGCACCCTGCATGAGGGTCGGGGCGCCGGGCATCTCGGGCAGCCCGGCCTTGCGCCGGTAGGGCTCGGGGAGCGAGGCGACGGTGATCGCGCCGAGGAGCGGACCGACGACGGCCCGGCCGGCAGCCCACAGTGTTGGCGCGCCGTCGAGCAGCGCCGGGGCGGGCAGGTGGTCGAAGAGCCGGTAGAGGACGATCCGGGCTGCCTCGGTGTTCTCCAGCTCGGTTTCGACGACCCCGTCGAAGTACCGCCAGAAGTCGTTGAGGTCCATCGGGAGTTCCCCGGCGTCGCCGTCGAGCGCGGCGAGGAACGCGCGGTACTCGGCGTACATGCTCTCCATGGCGTCCTGGTTGAGCGGCTGACCGCTCAGTCGGCACATGGTGACGGCGCTCTCGAAAAGGCTGGCGACCACCCAGGCGCGGGTCGCGCGGTCCATGGCGTCATAGGCGCGGCCGCGGGGGTCGGAGCCGCTCATGCGGGCGTGCAGCCTGTTGAGCCGGGCGGCTTCCCGTTCGCGCACCGCCGGGTCGGAGTCGAACATGCGGCGCATGCTGAGGAAGGTGTTGCGCAGCCGGCGCCAGGGGTGGGCGACGAAGGTGGAGTTGTCGGCGAGGGCGGCGCCGATCTGCGGGTGGGCGGCCTCCAGCACGGTGGCGCGGATCATGGCCAGCGCCCAGCGCGGGTCGTCGAAGAAGGCGCGGAACTGCGATTCCGGGCCGAACGGGGGTGTCTCGTCGGCCCTTCTCGTGGCTCCCATCGTCATGACGTATCTCCGTTCGTCTGGGGCGGCACGCCGCCGTAGCGGCGGTCCCGGCGGCGGTAGGCGTGGAGACAGGTGAGGAAGTCGGGGGCCCGGAAGTCCGGCCAGAGCACCTCGGGGAAGACCCACTCGGCATAGGCGACCTGCCAGAGCATGAAGTTGGAGATGCGCTGCTCGCCCGAGGTGCGGATGACCAGGTCCACGTCGGGGGTGTCGGGGAACGGCAGGTGGTCAGCGAAGCGCCGCTCGGTCACCTCGTCGGCGAGCGTTCCGCTGCGGATCAGCGACCTTGCGGCCTCGACGATGTCCCGGCGCCCGCCGTGGTCGAAGGCGATGGTCAGCGTCATCCCCCGGTTGTCGGCGGTCAGCGTCGACAGATCGTCGAAGTCCTGGGCCAATTCACGCGGGATGCGCGGGTCCGCAGCCCCGAGGATGCGGCAGCGGATGCCGCGGGCGAGCAGCAACGGCGCATGTTTGCGCACAACCCGGCGGACCAGGCGCATCAAGTAGGTTACCTCGGTGCCTGGGCGGTCCCAATTCTCGGTGGAGAAGGCGTACAGACTCAGCCACTCGACGCCGGCTGCCCGGGCCGCCTCGATGATGTCGATGACGGTGGTCTCCGCAGCCTGATGGCCGGCGGTTCGGGGAAGCGCACGCCGCTGCGCCCAGCGTCCGTTGCCGTCCATCACGCAGGCTACGTGCCGCGGCACCGTACGCACCGGCCCGTTGTCCCGTTGCTGGTCGTCGATGTACTGTCGCCGACCCAGTGGGTTCCCCGTCGCTGCGCATGCGCCTTCGAGCCCGTGATCCGTCACACTCAGCCCCCATTTCGCCCGGAGCGGCACGGCCGGCCCGACCGTGCTCGGTCGCAGCCACCCCGTATCGCTCAGACGTACGCCCCACCGGAGCGTCCCTCCCCAGAAGTCTGACGGCACGGAAGGGTCCCGATCAGCCAAACGGGCGGCCGTCACCCTTGGCTCAAATGCACGATTTCTTTCGGCATTGGTGGTTTTCTCCGGTGACCACGATCGACACCCTCATCCGCATGCACCGCCCCTCGCCTCAGGGACTGAACATGAGCCGAACCCGCGCTCCGGCTGCCGTGACTTGGCCGCTGTTGCTGCGTTGCAGGCGCATCCGGTCTCGGCGGGGGATGCGGGGAACTGGTACGCAGGCGTCGTGCTTGCCGGCTCCTGGTGCACACGGTGGGCCGCACTTGCCCTGCCGGCGCTGGTACGCGCCTACGCCCGCGATGTGGTGACGACCAGGACTTGTCCGCCATGGACCTGACCGTTCTTCGTACGGGAGGGGCCCACCCGGCCAGGCGCGTTGCTGCTGCCGTGGACCGGCGACCGGGAGTCGGGCCCCGCCGCACGGCCGTCTGGCTGCTCGGCCCCGACCTCGCTGACGTCGCGGCTGGCCCGCGCCGCGACGGATGCGGACGGGAAGGCCCGCGCCGCGGCCGCGGGCACGCTCAGCGGTCACTCACCGACCGACCCGCTCGGGGGTGCCGGCCGTCTGCGTGCTGGACAGCCTCGGCTGGGTCCGCGGACCCGGCCGGCGATCCGTGCTGCCGTCGACGTCGGTGAGGCGCGGATGCGCGAGCCTGGGTTCCCTCGCTTCGACCCGCCTCCTGCGGACGGAGGCGGGTCCCGATGGCGGGACGGGGACGGTCCTCGAGCGGCTCGGTGAGGACCCGGACGCGGATGTGCGCGGAAGGGCGAGTGCAGCCCTTCGGAGGCTGCACGGAATGGACACCATCTGATCAGCGGGGGTGCATCAGGGTGCCGGCGCGAGGAACACTTCAGCGCGGCGTGCGCCGGAGCGTGGGGCTTGCCCGGCGGACTGGGTGTGAGAGCAGGTGGCCCCGGAAGGGCTTGTGGCCGCCTTTCTGCCGCGATCACCCTACCCTTGTATAGCGGCGTGCTATACAATGAGGGTATGACGAAGCAGATCAATATCCGGCTCGACGACGCCGTTCATGCCCGTCTGGTCGCGCGCGCCGAGGCCGAGGGCACGACGGTGACGGCTTTGATCACACAGGCCGCCGAGCGCGACCCCCGCCTCGACGACGGGGCCGCCACGGCCGCTGCGTTCCTGGTCAAGCACGCCGCGGAGTTCGCCGAGGCGTTCCCGGAAGAGGAACCGGACAGCGCCAACGGACGGGCCGCCTGAGGTGGAGTTGCAGGTCGACATCCGCTGGCTGCTGGAACGCCAGGCCGAGGTCCTGCCGAAGGAGCCGTCGGTCCATGACTTCTCCGGCCTGGTAGCGGCGGTCGCCCGGCACCGGGTCAACGCTCCGAGACTGGACTACACCGTGGACGCAGCCTGGCGTGCGGCAGCACTCTTCCACGAGATCGTCTCGGTGCGTCCGCTGCCGGCTCGCAACGCGATGTACGGGGCGCTGATCGCGGTGGCTTACATGGCGGCGTCCGGCGAAGCCGTCGATGCTCCCTACGGGGCCCTCAGCGACCTTGCGCAACAGGTCCGTACCGGGCACGCGGACGTCTACGCGTGTGCGGACCAGATCCGCCGCTGGCGGCTGTGAACCGCCGGCGGCGGTACGCGGAACGCGCGGGAGCGAGGACGGGGTGCTGACCACTCCCGCGGTCCGCTTCCCCGGCGCCGGGCCGTGTGCCTTCTGCCGCTGTGACTCCGGTGTCGTTGCCGCCTTCGGCCGGAGGGGCGACGGCATCCGTTCTTGCGAGGCGTCAGCCGCGGCAGCCCGGTCGCGGGGGCTGCCGCGGCTGATGCCCCGCAGCTCTGCCGTCGCGGAATCGGTGGTCACGTCGCGTCACACGCGTGCGCGGAGTCGATGGGATGGCGTCGGACGAACTCGAGGACGGTCCGGGCGACGAGTGCGGGGTTCTCCAGCGGCATCGCGTGGCTGACACCCGGCACAGTCACGCGCTCGGCGCGGGCGAGCCGTCCGGCCAGTGCGCGGTTCCGCGCCGGGAAGGGGTTGTTGAGGCGCCTCCCTTCGGCGCCCGCCACCAGCAGCGTCGGCTGTCGCAGCGCCTCGAGCCCGGCGGCGTCGGCGTCCCATGCGGCGAACGCGGCTCTCTCGTACTCGAAGAAGGACCGGCCGCTGAGCACCGACGCTTTGAAGCTTTCCGTGCCGAGAGCGCGGGTCATGGCGTCCTGGTAGCCCGGTGCGCAGACACTCCCCAGGAAGAAGTCGAAAGCCTGTTCAAGGTCTCCGGCCTCTGCGGCGGCCACCGCCTGGCGCTCGGCGTCGCTCTTCGGCTCGCCGGGAGCGTACGGCCTCGCGGATTCCAGCAGCACCATCGACCGTACGAGCCGGGGACGGGTGGCGGCCAGCTGCAGGGCGAGGACCGCACCGCTGGAGTGACCGACGACGTGGGCCTGTTCGATTCCCTGGGCCTGGAGCACTTCCGCGAGATGCAGTGCGTGATCGGCGACGCTCAGCCGACCGCTGAGGTCCCGGCTGCGGCCGTAGCCGGCCCGGTGTATGCGGACGACCCGGAAGCCGGGCAGGAGCCCGGCGAGCGGAGCGAACCAGTCGGCGCCGAAGGAGGCGTGGACCAGCAGCACGGCTTCGCCGTCCCCCTCGTCCCAGAATGCGATGTCCGCGTTCGATGTCAGAAGGTGGTTTTCCGCCGGCATGAGCATCGCCTCAGCAGATGGGGCCCCTTGTTCTGACTTTCATAACCTTGTGCCAAATGATGGTGTTCCCGGCAGAGGGGGCGATCGGCTACTGCCGCAGCGGCCGGGATGCCAGCCTGGGACCGGCGGAGTTCGAAAGTGCGCCACCGCGATGCTGCCGCTACGACCTTGGGGTCTCGCTACCGCTGCTACCAATCGCAGCCGCGGGAGTGTCGGCGTTGTCGGATGAAGGACGGCTTGGACGGTCTTCGTCGGCCCCGGCCGGGCTGACCTGTTGTTTCGCAGCCGGCGATGCCGGTCTGTACGACGGTGCCGCCCCCGGCCCACAGTACGGCCGGCCGTCACGGCGTCGGCGGCTCGGTGATCAGAGCCAGGAGACCGGCGATCTCGTGATCGGACTCGGCCGGATGACGGAACATGGCGCCCGGGACGATCTCGTACCGGTTGCGCCGGCCCTCGCGGGACCGGACCAGGTATCCGCCCTCCTCGAGGTCGGAGACGATCCCCTGGACCGTGCGCTCCGTGAGGCCGCAGGCGGAGGCCACGTCACGGACCCTGATGCCGGGGTCGCGGGCGATCATGATCAGGACTCGCGCGTGACTGGTGAGGAAAGTCCATTTCGGCTGGTCCTGGTCCTGCGTGCCTCCGTCCATGTACCCCATCATGCGCTCCTTGTTTCCGGATTATCAACCCACGAAAAATATTTCGTGATTCATTTGACGTATGTCGCCGGTCTGAGCATCATCACAGTTGGCAGCAATCCCCTGATGGAGCAGCGGGAGCCCACGATGTCGCGGCCGGACCACATCCACGAAGACGACGGCACCGCCCCGGACCTCTGGGCGCTGCCCTCCTACCTGCCGCCCGGAGGCACGCGGAGTTTCTCCGATCGAGCCGCGATGAGTCTCGCCGCGCGCGGAACGGACGGAGCGGTGGCGGTGATCACCGGAGAAGTGGACGTCGGCTGTGCCGCGGACTTGGAACGCTGCCTCATCGCGGCCATGCGGGCCCATCCTGAGGGCCTCGAGCTGGACCTGTCCGGGGTCACCTTCTTCGACTGCGCGGGTCTCAACGCGCTGCTGGAGGCCAGGACCTTCCAGAGCCGCGGTGGCAACCTGACGATCAAGGTCATGAGCCCGCGCGTCGCTCGCGTCCTTGACCTGACCGAGACGCGGGCACTGCTCACCCGCGGCTGCTGACACCGGCAGAGGGGCGCGGCAACGACCTCCGGTGTGCGGCGAGCGGGCGCCTGGGAACATCGCTGCCAACTCCCGCTACCGCGTTGCTGGCTGGCGCGGCATCCGCCGTCGCCCACGGCCGACAGGATCTGCGGTCATTCGCCGGTGCCTGGTCACTGGACTGGTTCGGTCCTCTTCGCCCTCCTTACTGTCGGCGCCCTGGCCTCCGCCGTTCGTCACTCCCGCCACCGCTGTTGGACCCCTTCGGCTCGCGACGCCTTCGCCGCATTCGGCTTCGCGTGCATCGCTGACGGTAACCGGGGCTACGCCTCGGCAGGGTACGGATACGCAGCGGCTGTCTTGCTGACGGTCTCGTTCGCTGCGGATCTACTCATGAGGCGGGCGAGCCGAAGGGAGGGCTCGGCGTAGCTGCAGCCATCGGGCCGACAGGGATCCGGCCGACGCTTGGCACGGGACTTCAGGCGCCGTTGGGATGCCTGCCACCAGCAAGGCCAGGCAGCGACGGCGCTGACCGGCCGATGACCGGAGTCGGCGGGGCATGCCGCGGTGACGGAGAGGAGGCTCCCGCCCGTGCGGGGGATTCGCCCTGGCGGATGGTCAAAGGCCGACCATGCAGGAGGTGACGTCCCGTCCCGACCGCGAATGCGGAGGTCGGTTCAGGACCGGCGCGTCAGTCGGTGGTGGGCGCGGCGGCGTATTCCTGAGCGGTGACCGGGGTCATCCAGTGCACGACGTCGTGGTCGGCGTCGCTCTCGTTGATGGCCAGGAAGGACACCGCCCCGTCCGGCCGCGGCCTTAGAGGCGGCGCACCACCCCCGCTCGCGCGGGAAGGACAGCCCCAAACGCGGCGGCCCCGTCCAGCGGGCCTTCGGTTCACGGATAGGCTCCGTCAACATGACGCGTGCGTGGATCTTGCCCTCGCTGCTCCTGGTCTGCGGCTCAGTTGTCGCGACTGGGCTGCTTCTCGGGGGGGAGCCCCGGTGAGGCCGGAGCATTCTTCGCGGGGTTCGCGCTGTTCGCGGGCGTGAACTCGCCGCTGATCTTCCCCAAGGGGATCAGTGCGTCGGAGGCGCAACGCCGGAGTGCGGCCGACGGCCGCCCGGTCGTCTTCTGGCGGCCCGGGTGCAAGTACTGCCTGCGCCTGCGCGTCCGCCTGGGGCGGAGAGCCCACCAGTTGCACTGGGTCGACATCTGGCGTGACCCGGCCGGTGCCGCGGCGGTCAGGGCGGCCAACGACGGCAACGAGACCGTCTCGACCGTCGTCGTGGCCGGCCGGCCGCATACCAACCCTGACCCGGATCGGGTGCGCGAACAGCTCTGCCCGGGGACCTGATCAGTAGCGACGGCTGCGCGGCGTGGTCAGAGCCATCTGTTGCGGCGCAGGGCGCGGTAGATGACGGTGCAGATGAGGGCGATGACAGCAAGAACTGCCGGATAGCCGTAGGTGGCTCTCAGCTCGGGCATGTGGTCGAAGTTCATGCCGTAGATGCCGACGATCAAGGTGGGGAAGGCGACGAGGGCCGCCCAGGCGCTGATGCGGCGCATGTCGGCGTTCTGCTGGACGTTGATCTGGGCGATGCTGGCGCCGATTAGGCCGCTGACGAGTTCCTCGAAGGTGATGATTTGCTCGGCGACCCGTTGGTGGTGGTCGGCAACGTCACGGAAGTAGGCGGGCACCTGGCCCGGTAGGTGCGGGATCGATTGCTCGCTGAGGTGGTGCAGGGCAGGGGCAAGCGGCGTCACGGCGCGCCTGAACGCCAGAAGTTCCCGGTTGAGCTGGTAGATGCGTGCGGGGTCGACGGGGCGGCCGGGGGAGAAGACCTCGCTCTCCAGGGTGTCGATGTCGCCGTCGAAGGCGTCGGCGACCTCCAGATAGCGGTCGACGACCAGGTCGGCGACCGCGTGCATGACGGCAGCCGGTCCGTAGCCGAGCTGCTGCGGGTCGGCCTGGAGTTGGCGGCGTACGTGGTCGAGGGGCGGGGCGCTGCCGTGGCGGACGGTGATGGCGAAACCGGGGCCGACGAAGACCATGATCTCGCCGATGTCGACGATCTTGCTGGTCGCGGTGACCTTGTCGTGGTCGACGTAGACGATGGTCTTCAAGACCAGGAACAGTGTGTCGCCGTAGCGTTCCAGCTTGGGCCGCTGGTGGGCGTGGACGGCATCCTCCACGGCCAGGGGGTGCAGGTCGAAGACGTCGGCGACCTGCTGGATCTGGTCGGCGGTCGGCTCGTACAGACCGATCCATGCGAACCGCCCGGCTTGTCCGTCCCGTCGCTCCCCAAGCGCGTCCAGATCCAACCGGCCGGGCATTCGACGGCCGTCCTCGTACAGGGCGCAGTACTCGACCGCGGACGGCAGCCGGGTTACGTCCCTGTTCTGTTGCGCCATCTGCTGTCCCCGACTCCTTGTCCGACGTTCTGACGCGGCGTTTCCGCGGCAGTGATCCGCGCCCACCGCAGCCGGCCGGGCCGTGATGCCACCCCTCGCCGGCAGGACCAGCCCTCGTGTGAGGTGGTGGTGTTCTCGTCGCGCTCGGCACCATCGGCACCGGGGGGCGGCGGGGCCGGCGCGGCCGTCGCGCGGTTCGTCCGATGGGCCGGCCAGTTCGTGGACGGCTATTTCGGGAAGGGGACCCGCCCAGGCGCCGCGGCACGGCCAGACCTGATGAAGCGCATCGAGCGGGCACACGTGGACGCCAGGTGCAGGCCGGCCTGAAGGCCCCACGGACTTACTGCCCCCGGGCCGGCCTGCACACATGGAGACCAGGTAGCGCGTCGTTCTGTGACACGGACCGTGAGCCGTCCAGGCCACAGCCGATCCGTCGAAGGCGTGTGAAGGTCCTCAGGGCAGCTTCTGCTCGGCCCAGACGGTTTTTCCCTCCGGTGTCAAGCGGTACCCCCATCGGCTGGACAGTTGAGAGACCAGGAAGAGGCCGCGGCCGTTCTCTTCGGCGGTGCGTGCGCGGCGCAGCCGCGGGGGGAAGGCGTCATTGTCGGACACTTCGCAGGTCAGCGATTGGTGGTGGATCAGGCGCACCTCGATGGGACCGGTGCTGTGGCGGACGGCGTTGGAGACCAATTCGCTGACGATCAGTTCCGTGTCCCCCTGAAGACCTTCCAGTCCCCATTCGGTCAGCCGGCGGGTCGCCAGGTTCCGGGCACTGCGGGCGGCGGTGGGATCGGCGGGGAGCGTCCAGGTGGCGACCCGGGCGGGCTCGAGAGAACGGGTGCGGACGAGGAGCAGTGTGACGTCGTCGTTCGGTACCTGTTCCGGACAGGAGTCGGTCGCCAGGTGGCAGAGGTCTTCCAGGGAGTTTCCCGGTTGTGTCAGGGCGGTGCCCAGGCGGCGCATGCCCTCTTCGATGTCGTGCTCTCGGGTCTCGATCAGACCGTCGGTGTACAGGGCGAGGAGGCTTCCCTCGGGCAGTTCCATCTCGATGGACTCGAAGGGGTCTCCCAGCCCGACGCCCAGCGGGGCTCCGGAGGGCAGTTCGGGGAAGGTGACATGGCCCCGCGGGTCGACGATGGCAGGTGGGGGATGCCCGGCACGTGCCATGGTGCACCGGCGGGTGACGGGGTCGTAGACGGCGTACAGGCAGGTGGCGCCCCCGATCACCGGTGCCTGGTCCGCTTCGCAATCCTCTGCGGCCAGTCGCTGGACCGTGTCGTCGAGGCGGGTCAGCAATTCGTCGGGGGGCAGTTCCAACCCTCTTCTTCGGAGGGAATCCCCGCCTTCAGGCGGGTAGGGAATCCGATCCTGAGCCCTGCGGCGCGGAGCGCCGCAGCATCGCTTCGGAACGCTCGGCCAGTGGCCCGCGCTCAGTCGGGCCGCTTCTGGTTCTCGATGTAGTCCTTGACCACCTGGAGGGGCGCTCCACCGCATGAGCCGGCGAAGTAGGAGCCGGACCAGAAGCGGCCATGCATGATCGCCTGGTTGAGCTGGCCGGTGTATTCCTGCCGTAGGCGGCGCGAGGAGACGCCTTTGAGGGAGTTGACCAGGTGGGAAAGTGCGACCTTCGGCGGGTAGTGCACCAACAGGTGTACGTGATCCTCTTCGCCGTTGAACTCGATCAGGTCGGCCTCGAAGTCCTCGCACACCTTCCGCATGATGTCTTCGCAGCGCGTCAGCATGGCGTCGTTGAAGACGGTCCGCCGGTATCTGGTGACAAACACCAAGTGTGCATGCAGGTGATGGACGACGTGACGACCCCTTCGGACATCAGGGTTTGGATTCCAGCGTGGTGACATGAACCAATGTTAGAGTCGAGATCGACTCGCACCGAAGGGGGTGGGCTGATGATCCGTGCGTACAAGTTCCTCATGCGGCCCACCGCCGGTCAGGACCAGGTCCTGTCCGAGATGTTGCGGGATCACTGCTCGCTCTACAACGGCGCGTTACAGGAGCGCCGTGACGCCTACCGGCATGTGTCGAAGACGAGCGTCACCTACGGAATGCAGTCCGCGCAGCTCAAGGACATCCGGGCGTTCGACTCGGAATGTCAGGGCCGCTGGTCGTTCTCCTCGCAGCAGGCCACCCTGCGCCGGCTGGACAAAGCGTTCGCCGCGTTCTTCCGCCGCATCAAGGCTGGTCAGGCCCCCGGATACCCCCGCTTTCGAGGGGTGAACTGGTTCGATACGGTCGACTTCCCCAAGGACGGGGACGGCTGCCGCTGGGACAGTACGCCGCACGACCCGGTCACCCGCGTCCGCTTCCAAGGTGTCGGGCACGTCAAGGTGCATCAGCACCGGCCGGTGGTCGGCAAGGTCAAGACGGTCAGCGTCAAACGCGAGGGCCGTCAGTGGTTCGTCGTGCTGACCGCCGAGCAGGACCAGCCCGAGCCGCTGCCCGCGACGGGCCGTGTGGTCGGCATCGACCTGGGCATAGCCAACTTCCTCGCCGACTCCGCCGGCGGATTCGTGCCCAACCCGCGCCACGGCCGCACCAACGCGGCGAAGCTCGAAGCCGCGCAGCAGGCCCTGTCGAAGTTCCCGCGGGTACGCCGGGACAAGCGCACGGCCAATCACCGCCGCGCGGTGGAGAAGGTCGCCAAGCTGCATGGCAGGGTGCGCCGCCAGCGGCTGGACCACGCACACAAGACCGCCCTCACGCTGGTGCGTGAGCACGACGTCATCGCGCACGAAGATCTCAAGATCCGCAACATGGTCCGCACCGCCAGGCCCAAGCCCGACCCAGACAAGCCGGGCGCGTTCCTGCCAGGCGGCGCGGCGGCGAAGACCGCACTCAACCGCTCGATCTCGGATGCCGGCTGGGGGGTGTTCCTGACGATTCTGCACGCCAAGGCTGAAAGCGCCGGACGGGAAGTGATCGCCGTGGACCCCCGCAACACCTCCCGCACCTGCCCGCAATGCGGCCACACCAGTGCGGAGAACCGGCCCATACAGGAGAAGTTCCACTGCGTCTCGTGCGGCCACACCGCGCACGCTGACACGGTGGGCGCCCTCAACGTACTACGGGCCGGGCTGGTCCGTCGCGAAGCCCAACCGGCATAGCGAGAAGCCACCCCGTTTACGGGGTGGAGGAGTCACATCCGCGAGAGTGCGTACACGGCGGTGCGCAGCCGGCCCATACCCGCCGCGGCGTTGATGCCATGTCCGACCACATCGCCGACGACGAGGGCGACGCGGGCACCGGACAGCGGAATGACATCGAAACCAGTCGCCCCCGACTCCGTGCTCCAAGTCGGCGGGCAGGTAGCGTGAGGCGGTCTCGACCGCCGCGCTGTCCCGCGAACCCCGGGGGAGCAGATCGCGCTGCAGTGCGAGGGCCGCGGTGTGCCGGCGGGCATACTGGCGCGCGTTGTCCAGCGACAGTGCGGCACGGCTGATGAGTTCTTCGGCCAGGAGCAGATCGCTCTCCTGGAACGGCACCGGGTTCTTCGTGCGGACGAACAGCGCCAAGCCCATCAGGACGTGTCGTGCCCGGATGGGAACGACCAGCAGCGAGTGCATGCCGTTCTCATGGACCTTCTGCGCCCGAGCCGGGTCGCGGTCGGTCCATGAGCCCGGAGCGGGGACGAGGATCGGCTCCAGATGGGCCATCCCCGTTCGCAGGACGTAGGCGAACGGGGAGGCGGCGCCAGGGGGACCGCCTCGCCACGGAGCCAGGGGGATTCCGGGATCCCTCGGCGGATCGACGTCACACCGGCGCGCCGCAGAACGGGCAGGCGCTGACCGGAAGGACCGATGCGGACCGGAGACCCCTCGCCGTAGGGAACCGACTGGTCCAGGTCCACGGCGACGTAGTCGGCGAGCAGGGGGACGGCGAGGTCGGCCATTTCCTGGCTGGTCTGCATGACGTCCAGGCTGCCGCCGAGTCGTGTACTGGCCTCGCTCAAAATGGACAGGCGCTCGCGCGCCTGTCGGTTCTCGGAGACGTCGACACTGATGGCACACACCCCCACCGCTCGGCCGTCGGCGTCCTTGAGGCAGAAGAACGATCCAGCGAGGATCCGCTCCCGGCGCGGACTCCTCGGCAGCCACGGCCGGTACTCGTGGACTCGGGTGCTGCCGCTCTGGAGTACGTGCCGCAGCACCGCCTCGATCGCCTCGGCCTTGAAACCGGGCCGGGCATCGGTCAGGCGACGTCCGAGCCGCCGCTCAGGGGGTAGGCCGTCATGGCTCTCCATCGTCGCGTTCACCCAGGTACATCGCAGCTGCCGGTCACGCACGACGATGCCGATGGGCGGGCGGGTGAGGAGAGACTCCCGCGTCGATCCGCTCGTCGGGTCCTGGGCGAGCGTGCCTGTGTCGGTCACGGACACGAGCCATCGCACGGATCCGTCCCGTCCCCGCAACATCGAAACCCGTCGAATGAGGTGGAGCAGGCGGCCGTCACGGGTCCGCACCGTTGTTGTGCCCGACCATCCGTTCCGGGCACGGCAGCGCTCAACGTACGCCGATATCGTCGGAACTTCCTCAGAGGGCGCCACAACGACCATGGCAGAGCGGCCCACCACGTCGCGTGGGGAGTATCCGACGAGGCGCTATGCGGCCTGCGTCCATCCGATCACCGTTCCGTGATCGTCGAGCAGGGCGATGGCGGAGTCGGTTGTCTCGCGCGTATCCGCTTGCCTGCTCAAGGCCACGTTGCCGGTACTGCTCATCGAACTCTGCTCCTCCGTTCTGCGGCTACCGGGTCCCGGAGTACCCCGCCGGAAGGCTCACGCCTCTCGAATGCGCTCTTCGGCCTCGACAGATGCGCGCTGATATCACCTGATATGGCCGCCTCGTATGACCGGGTGAGGCGCGGATGTGTGACAGCGCGGCGACTGATGAGTGAGTGCGTCACGGTCAGCCGTCGACGAACTCCACCATTCCGGGGAGTGGCGCCCGTGCCGGGCGGGGGTGACGTACTGTGACGTCCTCGAACCCTATGGACATGCCGCAGAAGAGGATGAGCCCGTCCGGGGGAGCGAGGACCTCTGCGACGGTTTTGTGGTACTTCGCCCACGCCATCTGCGCGCAGCTGTGCAGTCCTTCGGCCCGGAGCAGCAGCACGACGGACTGCAGGTACATGCCGACGTCGGACCACTGGGGTTTGCCCATGTCGCGGTCGACGTAGCAGAACAGCGCGGCGGGTGCGCCGAAGCAGTCCCAATTGGCGGCGGCGGCCTTCTGGCGCGCCTCCAGGTCCTGGCGCTGGATCCCGAGGGCGCTGTAGCGCTGCTCCCCGAAGGCGGCCCGGCGTTCGCGGTACGGGGACCGCAGTGCCGGCGGGTACTGCTCGTACTCCGGTTCGTCCCAAGCGTCGCCCGCGATCACCCGTTCGCCGGCGCGCTTCTTGAGCTCGGCCAGCGGCCCGCCCGTCACCACGTAGACGTGCCACGGCTGCAGGTTCGACGCGGAGGGGGACCAGGCGGCGGCAGCCAGTACGCGCTCCAGCACCTTGCCGGGGACCTGCCGGTCGGTAAAGGCGCGGACGGCCCGTCGGCTCGTGACCGCCTCGTAGACATCCATCGCCAACCACCTCCAAGAGCTTTAACTCGCATGATTGACAGTTAAAGCAGGCGATATGTGACACATGGCTGCCGTCCTCGTCATGCGCGGCGCCTGGGACTGCTGCGGCTGCCCTCCGTGGAACCGGCCCGGGCGAGGCCTGGCATGATAAGTTAAGACGAAGGTTCGTTTTTTGTGCGGAGGGATGGATCCATGCCCAAGGTCACGCCGGAGTACATGGAAGCCCGCCGTCAGCAGATCCTGGACGCGGCGCGGCGCTGCTTCCTGCGCGACGGGTTCCATTCGACGTCCATGCAAGATCTGTTCGCCGAGTCCGGCCTGTCGGCCGGCGCCGTGTACCGGCACTTCGCCAGCAAGAACGAGATGATCACGGCGATCGTCGAGGAGAGCGTGCGCGATGTCCTCGTCATGGTCCAGTGCGTCGCGAGGAATCGGCCCGGCGGTTCCTTCGGGGACCTCATGGCCGACGTCCTGGAAGTGGTGAAGGTCAAGACCGCCGAGCAGAGCATCGCCGGGCTCTCCGTGCTGGCCTGGTCCGAGGCACTGCGGAACCCTTCGCTGGCCAGGGAACTCGACGATCTGATGGCCCAGATGCGCACGGCACTGGCCGACGTCATCCGTGAGCACCAGCAGAGCGGCACCCTCCCGCGCGAGGTCTCACCCGAGGCGATGGCCGCCGCGTTCATGTGCATGCTTCCCGGCTACATCCTCCAGTTGGCGATGGACGACTCCGCGCTGGACGGAGTGCCGGGCGCCCTGCGGGCGCTCTGGCCGGCTCCGGCGACGTCCTGACGCACGGGCCCGTCGCCCGGCCTCGTGGCCGCTTCGCGTCCGGATCACGATCCGGGCGCGCCACCGCACATCCCCCGCGCCCATGGCCCAGTGTCATCTGCTGCCCGGCATCGGTGGCCCGGCGGGGCCACGCACGCCCGTCCCGCATGTGGCTGTGCCGGCGCGCCCCGGCGGCGAGCGGGCAGTCCCCTGGCTCCGACGACCGGCCGGTCGTCAGAGCCAGGGGACTGCCCACCTCACACGGTCACGCGAATACGTGACGGCTCGTCAAAAGATCTATTCGCACGGGTGGTTGCCCCTCCGTACGCACCACTCCTCCGCCCGGGCGGGCGACGTCCTCCGCGAACAGCCTTTCGAGTGGGGCGAACGTTCCCCGCCCCGGCCGCCACCGGGAAGGTGACGAGGAACCGTGGGTGGTCGGCGGCTGAGACGCCGGCCCGTTTCTGCGCGGCCAGTCGCTTGCGGGCGCGGCTCACCAGGTGGCGCACGTTGACCTGGGATGTCCGATGACCTCTGCGAACTGCCCGCAGGGGTACTCGAGCGCCTCCCGGAGCACGTACGCCGCCCGTTCTGCGGGCGTGAGCCTCTCCATGAGCACCAGCACCGCGACCTTCGGCGTTTCCGCCTTCGCGGTGCCCAGCGTTGGAGCGCTCATGGGATCGAGCGACTCCGGTGGCCGGTGGCCGACGTAGTTCTCCCGGTGGCGTTCGCGGATTGCAGCACGTTGATCGTCAGCCTGGTCACCATCGTCGTGAGGAAGGCGTCGGGGTTCTGCACCGTGCAGCGCTCGTAGGTCCGCCGGCGGATCCAGGCTTCCTGGACGACGTCTTCGGCGTCGCCGATGTTGCCTAGCATCCGGTCGGCGATCCCGAACGTGATGGTGCGGACGTCGTGGAACGCCGTTTGCGCGTCCATCAGGTCCTCGGTGCGCTCCGCGGACTTCGACGACAGGGTTCTGTTCCTTGCGTTTCGGTGCGTTGGCCGGCTGTCGCCGTCTCCCGCGTGAAGGCGACGACGAGCCGCCTCCCTCATCCGTGGGCGGCGTGCCGGGCGTGCGAGTGCGTACGGAACACCGGTGCGGGCGTCACGGTCGTCGTGGTTCCCGCCGTGGCCGGGGCGACCGCGCTCGTGTCGTCGGCGCCGAGCCGGTCGTCCCCCGAGGTGCCCTTCGCGAGTGCGGCGCGTCGTCGGCCCCCGAGGAACGCTGCGGACAGGCCCAGGGCGGTCCACAGGGTGAGGACAACGATGTGTCCTGCGGATGCGTTCCCGTCGAAGTAGGCCGTGCTGCGCAGAAGGCCCGCGCCGGCACCCGGCGGGAGCCACTGGCCGATTTCGTCCACGGCCTTGGGCAGCAGTTCAGGTGCGGAGGTGCTTCCGGAGAAGGGGTTCCCCACGAAGACCATGAGCGCGACGCTGAGTCCCAGCCCGGGGGGACCGATGAGGGTGACCAGGCCGAAGCTGGTCGCGCTGATGGCGAGCAGGGTGAAGGACAGGGCCGCCCAGGTGGCCACGTGCTGGTGCGGCAGGGCACCGAGAAGGCCTTGGGCGATGAGGTAGGCGGCGAGTCCCGTCACGGCGCACGCGGCGACCAGGTCGACCAGCCTGCGGCGTACCGAGACCCGACCGGGTGTCAGCGCGATGAGCGCTGCGATGATGATGCTGCACACGGTGAGCGGGAGAAGGGCCGAAACGAAGACGACGCCGCGCGGGTCGCTCGCGGAGATCGGGACGATGTCGACCGTCTTCACCTTCACCTTGGTGATCTTCTTCGCGGCGGCCTTCTTCGCGGCGGCCTTCTTCTGGGCGGTGGACCGGACGGACGCGTCGTCGCGTGGCGTCGGGTCCTTCACCGCCGCTTTCGCTGCCTTCGCCGCCTGGTCCGCCAGGTGCTGGCCGGACGTGGTCAGCAGCTGGGCGACGGGCATGCTCGCGGCGGTGGCCTCCAGCACGGTGACGCGGCCCGGAGTGATGACGAAGGCGCCGTAGATCTCCCGGTGCTTGATCGCTGAGCGCGCCGATGCCTGGTCCGCGTAGAGGTGGAAGTCGAATCCGTCCGGCATGCCGTGCGTCAGTCCTTCGACCGCCTTCTGGCTGGCCGTGCTGGTGCCGACGACCCCTACGGGTAGATCGCGGGGCGCGATCCGCGACGCGGGCCACGCGAACGCCATCACGGCCAGAGAGATCACCAATGGCAACGCCACGGTCGCGATGACGGTCCTGTGCCATGACTGCAGCCCTGTCGATGGCTTTTTCACGCCATGCCTCCAGAAAGACGAATGATCATTTTATTTACTGCTCCAGTGTGGGGATGCCGTGCGAAGACGTCAAGCCGAACATTCGTTTTCTTTTTACCAAGAGGGTGCCGCACCAGGCGGGACCTACTCGGCTACGTCTTCCGGACCGTGGTGGTGTCACCGGCGGGCACCCCGCCGTCGTAAAGGACGGGGACAAGGTCCCCGTCCGCGCTCAGCAGCACCGCGATGGCGCCCACGATCAGTGCAACACGTCGCCGCAGGCGCGGTAGCGCGGTGAGCGGGCCGCACGGGCGGTGGGCGTGGCCCGCCCGGTCGCCCGGCCCCGTCGCCGGGTCGTCGGCCTCGGTCCCGTCCTCGTCGCTCATCGCCCCGGCCAGTCGGGCAGCAGCCGGGCCGAGCCCTCAAGACGCACCCGGCACTTCGTGCGGGCCGGGATCGGCAGATCCCACAGAGCCGCGAAGAAGTGCACCTCGACGCCCATGGCCGCCGCACGGCCCGAGTACGCGTCGGCGACGTGCGGGAGCGTGTCCGCGACGTCGAGCCGTACGAGGGGCACGACGTCGGTGATGCCGTTGAGCGTGAGCATGGCGATGAGTGCCTGCGGGGCGGTGGTCCCGTCATGGACGTGGTTCCGGGCCGGCCGGAGCTCCCCCGTCGACCCGGCGAGGTGGCGCCCCACGTCCGTCCGGGGCCACCACGAGCGTCGCGGCCGGCCCTTCTCGACGGCGTCCGATATCCGAGACCGCACCAGACCCCCGGTCGGTCCCTCGGCGTCGTCGCCCACGAGGAAGGCTTCCCCCAAGTGCAACGTGAGGTGTGAGGCGGTCCGGCCCGGGCGCCGGCTGCGCAGCCGGCCACCGGCCTTCCCGGTGCCATGTCCGCTGTCGGGTGTCGTGCGCGCGACGCTCGGGCGATCTCCGCCGTCCGGAAGCGGCGATAGGGGGGAGTGGGGCATGTCGGACCAACTTGGGGGAGCTACGGGTGGGGATCTGGGTGGTCCGGCCAGGCATGTTGTGCGCTGTTCGGGGCCGAGCGCACCGCCGAGCCGGTTTTGGTGCCGGGTGGGCGGATGCCGACGTTGTGCACGAGTCCGATGAACGAGCCGAAGAGCACGATGAGGAGGGCGCCCGCGACGGCGTCGGCGAGATAGTGATTACCGGTCGCGACGACGACAAGAGTGGTCAGCACGGGGTAAGCGAGACCGCAGCCCCGCAGGGTCTTCCGGCGGGCGTGCCGAAAGAGGAGCCACCCCGACCACACCGCCCAGCCGACGTGGAGCGACGGCATGGCCGCGTACTCGTTGACGAGGCTGCCGAGCCCCTGCGGCGCGCTGGTTTTCCCGCTCCACCACCCCCATTGCTCGACGTCGGCCACGATGTCGTGGATGCCGCCGTGGCCGAGCAGGCGGGGCGGCGTGGTCGGGAGACGCCAGTACGCGACAAGTGCGGCGAGCGTCACCGTGGCGAGCCATGTGCGTGCGCCGCGGTACTGGGTGGGATGTTTCCGGTAGAGCCAGATGAGCACGGCAGGCGTGACGACGTAGTGCAGCGTCGCGTAGAAGTACGCGGCGATCACGGCCAGGACCGGGAACTGGTGGAGCACCTGGTTGAGCGGCTGCTCCGGTGCCATGTGTACGGCGTTTTCCCAGCGTTGAATGCTCCGGCCGTTGCTGTCCGCAGCGGCGTTCCAGCCCCGCTGCAGCCCGCGGGTGGCCTCGTAGACCGCGTAGAGCATCCCGACCAGCAGCAGTTCCGCACACCACCGCGGCGCGCGGCTGTTCGGTGCACGTGAGGCGCGTGGAAGCAGATGCCGGATGAAGCGGGCCGTGTTGGCCATCGGACGTCCTCAGGCCATCGCCGCGGGCTGCCGGGCGAGCCAGTCCCGAGTGAGCGAGTAGCCCGCCTGGAGCAGCCGCGGGGTGTCGTGGAAGTCGATGAGGCTGACCACGGGCGTGGTGGCGGCCGGCAGCCGCAGAACTGACCCGCGCACCGCCGCCACGTCCCGGCGTTCGCGCTCCTCCAGCATCTTTCCCACCGCCTGGTAGGCGGCGAACAGGGCCGTCCGGGCCCGGCGGCCGGTCTGTTCGGAAACGGCGGCGGGCAGGAGGTAGATGGTCGTCGCACCCAGTGCCTCTGCCTGGAGAACGGGCGTGTCCGCCGATACGGCGCCGTCGACGAGGCGACGCTGCCCGACGCGCACAGGGGGGTACAGGCCCGGGACGGCCGCTGAAGCCAGCAGGGCCGATACGGCGTCGCCCCGGGAGAGCACCACCGCAGCGCCGGTCTCCACGTCGGTCGCCACGATGTGCACCGGAACGGCGACGTCTTCGAGGCGCTCGACGCCGACCCCGCACTTCAGTACCCGCCGCAGCGCCGTGCTCGAGACCGCGGCCTCGCCGTAGCCCAGCGCGGCCCGGATCACGGTCCACGGCGAAATCGGCGCCACGTGACGCCGCTTGATGTTCAGCCACAGCGTTCCCAGCCGGTCAACGCCCTCGGCGGTCGGGTCGGCCGCGAAAGCGGCGCCGTTGAGCGCGCCGGCCGAGGACCCGATGATGAAATCGGGCGTGATGCCCGCCTGTGTGAGCGCCCGCAAGGCGCCGACCTGCGACGCGCAGAGGCTGCCACCGCCCTGGAGAACGAAGGCCACGGTTTCAGGCGGGATGGGCCCGGATGGCGAAGGTGAGGCGGGAGCCCCGCCATCTCGCACAACCCGGTGTGCGGTCAGTGCCGGCCCCGAGGTGGGCACGGTTTCCACGGCGCCTCCACCCTTTCCGAGAACAACCATTCCGTTTTGCGGTGCCCATCCTGTGGCACAAGAGGGCACCCGTCAAGCCGAACATTCGTTTTTTATTGGCTCGAGGGATGTGCGCACACCTGCAAGGTGATCCGGCGTGCCTACGTCGTGCCGCTCGCGGGGCGGGCGACGCGCATGGGCAGATCGCCGAACTGCGCGCGCTCGCCCGGGCTCATTCGGTGACCATGCGGACGGAAAGTTGCGTGTGCGTGATCGAGGTCCTGTCGGACCCCGTGGCCGCCCCGAGATCCCACCGTGTCGCGGGGCCGTGGTCGACCGGCACTCTCGGAACCGAGCCCTGCTGCGATTCGACGCCCAGGGGCCGTAGCGCGTTGTCCATCATCGCGGTCGCGCGCTGGTGCGTCCGGCGCAACAGTAAGGCGACGGTCAAGGGCGCCCGCTCCGAGCCGTGGCCGACGGACCCGGTCAGTCGCCACGCTCCGCGGTGCCGACCGCCGAAGGACGGCCGTCGGTTCGGACGCGCCCGCCACGAACCACTCCGCGGCGTCATCCGACCCGTCCCGTAGGCCATGTCGGTGTCCAGGAAGTAGCCCCAGCTGGGCAGATGGTCGTGGACCGCGCCCACGGCGAGCGGCCAGACCTTGGCCTCGTCGCGGCGCCAATCGGCGATGAGTTCGGCGACCACGCCGAACCACGACTTGATGTGCACTCCGGCCCGCGAAAGTCGCCACCACCGGTTCTGTCCACCGAACGGCTCTGTCTCACATTCGGTGGTGACGGAGAGTTGTCGAGGGCCGTTGATCTTCATGTAATGGACGTCAACGAGCTTGTACGGATGGTGTTTTCGGGTCAGTCTCCGCTGGTCATGGAGGATGTGGCCGACGAGGGTGAGCGGATTGTGGTGCGGGCCCGGACGCTGCCGGATACTGCGGTCTGCCAGGTGTGCGGGGCCTCGTCGGGGTGCACGGCTATCACTGGCGGACGGTCGCCGACGTTCCGGTCGACGGGCGACGGATGGTGGTCCGTGTGCGGGTTCGTGCGTGCCCGACGCGAGGCTGCCGCCACACTTTCCGCGAACAGGTGCCCGGGGTGCTGGAGCGATAGCAGCGACGCACCGTCCGTTTGGCCAGGCAGGTCAACGCCGTGGTTAACGAGTTACTGAGCCCGAAGTCGTGATGTCGGACGATCGGGCCCCGCGCCCGATCGTTTCTCCCCGCGGACTGGCCAGAAGTCGGCTCCGTGGTCACAGTTGTCGGCGCAGGCTACGCAGGCCTTCTACTTCGACTGAGTACCCGCCCGAGCCACATCGAAGAGGCAAGAACCCGCGCAGATGAAAGCCGGTCGGCGATGGGCGAGGCCCAAGTGGTGATGCCGGACGAGAATCCGGACTCCGCCCGAGCTGATCAAAGCGCACTCTCGGCTCCTGCCAGGGCGAGTCCGGTGCCGGCGAGACATCCGTCGATGAGGTCGGACCGGTACTGGACCTGGTGCAGGCCACGCCGCAAGGCGCGCATCAGGTGGGCTGGATCGGTGAAGGCGACGTTGGCCTGACAGCGCCGCCGGAGCAGGGACCAGATCCCCTCGACCGGGTTGAGCTGCGGCGCGTAGGGCGGGAGTAGTGGACGCTGGCCCAATCCTGAGCCTCGATGAACTCGCGCGGGCGGCGTCGCGGTGGACGTTGAGGTTGTCCCACAGCAGGACGATCGGTTTGCCGAGCTGCTGGTGGCCGACGACGAGCAGGTCACGGTAGTCGGTCCAGGCGAAGCTGCGGCGCCACCGGCCTTGTGGTCCGGGTGGACGATCGGCGCCCCCTGCTGCTCACTGCCCGGTGCTTCGACCTGCCACAAGGCTTGGCCCACAGGTGATCTGCCGCATAATCCGTGTCGCCTTGTCGGTACACCGTGGCAGACTCCTTCCTTGATCACGGGGGCGTACAGCCCCCGACCTGGAAGGATGCGACTTTGCGCAGCACAAAGTGGGCCACCGTGGCGGTGGCGGTCATTGCGCTCGGCGCCGCAGGCTGCGGGGCCAGCGACACCGGCACCGAGGCGGCCGCCGCCCCGGTGCTGGCGCCGCCTCAGCCCCGGCCCCAGGGCACCGGACCGCTCACCAAGGACGTCGTGCGGACGGACCTCGACACCTCCGCGGCCGACGCGGGCGTTCCGGCGAACGCACCGGACTTCGGAGGCATGAATGAGGACGCTGAGGCGGGCTCGCCGCGATCGTGCGGCCTCGGTTTCAAGGGCTTCGGTACCAAGGCCACCAAGGTTGACGTTGCCCGCTGGGAGTCGGTGGTGGGCGAGTTGCGTGAACGCGACTGGCAG
Source organism: Streptomyces sp. NPDC111520 (assembly GCF_055635295.1). NCBI lineage: Bacteria > Bacillati > Actinomycetota > Actinomycetes > Kitasatosporales > Streptomycetaceae > Streptomyces > Streptomyces sp. NPDC111520. The sequence continues at coordinate 125,447 of NZ_JBVKBW010000020.1, forward strand.
CAGGCCCGGGAACCGGACAAGGGCAGGGGCCCAGACGGGGTGATCTACGACGCCCGCGTAGTCCTCAAACAGCGTGGCTGGACCATGGTCGCGGAGTACGTGAGCAGCCAGGTCGGCGTGATCACCCTGCTCGCCTACGACGACGCGTGCATGAAGAAGATCAACGCCGACGCGGGGCAAGCCGGCTGATCGGCCACATCTCGCGCGCGGGAAGCGAACTCCGCACCAGTTGCGGGACAAGCTCTGTTCAGACGTTGCGGTATTACCCGAGGTGCGCGAGCTTTTCCTGCAGGACCCGCGTGCCCGGGCACGGCCGTACCGAAGACGGACACGAGGATGTCGGCCTCGTCCGCACAGAGGTACTCGTACCCCATGGCCCAGGCGCCACGGACCACCCCCGCCTGAGCGCGGAGAACGGGATCCACCGGCCTGCGACGTTCGCCATGACCGGACCACCCCCGCCTGCGTGGGAAATGACCAGACCGCCCTCGCCGACTGGGACGCCTGATACGGACCACCCCTGCTCGCGCTGGACCGTGTGGCCGCCGATCAGTGATGCGCCACTGCGGCTTTCCACCCCGAAAGATCCGCAGCACTCGCCTTGTCGACCTGGTGAACACCATGGACCCCAAGCTCGTCGCCGCAGCCTTCGGCATCGACCCGCAAGCCACCCTGATCTATCTCGCCGACCATGTCGACCCCGGGCACCTGCTCGATCACTGAGTGACAGCCAGCGTAGGAGAATCCGCTGGTCAGCAACCTCGCCGTGCCCGGAATCGCATTGGTGCGAGAGGCCCTCGGTAATCAGCGCAGGGAATCCGCGACCGAAAGAAGGGAACGAGGATGGTCTACCTGCGACTCGTCTGGGTCCTGTCCGGACGTGGTTGGGCAGACTGCATCGTCAGCGACCACCAGGCGGAAGCCGGAGTCACGGCCTCCTATATCACCGCTGCACCCGAAGATCTCTTGGCGGCAACAGCACGTCTGATCGCCGGCGAGACCGAATGCCGAGCGCAGTTCGACGCCGAGCCCACCGCCTTCCGGTGGATCTTCTATCGCGACGGAGCCAATGTGTGGATCCGCCTACTCGAGCTGGCCAAGGGTAGTGCCGACGACAACACGGGGACCGAGATCTGGTCCACCCAGCAGGACATCGACGTCGTGGCCCGCGCAGTGATCCGCTGCTTCGACGAGGTCGTGGAGAAGTACGGCGATAGTGCATACCGCGGTAAGTGGGGTGAGCGCTTCCCTCGCACTGAGCTCGAAGCCCTCAGGGCCGCGTGGCGCGAACATCGAGATGGCTGGGCAGCCTCCTCGACACCGTCGAAGCCGTGAAGTTTCGGCAGCACGTGGTACGGGTTTGCCGGAACATGTGTGCTTTGCTAAAGGTCTTGTTCGAGGTCAGGATGATCGAGCTTTACACCCCCGCCTGCGCAGGGAGAACCGCCAGGGCGCCGTGGCTGCCGCTTGCCGGCATACGACCGGGTGGCAGCCGTAGTCCGCGCATGACGGCTGCCATGGCGAAGGGTCGTGTTCTTCGGCCGCCGCGACGCGGGTATCAGCCGGACTACGTCAGTCCCGGGAACGATATTCATGGAAGCGCCCTGCCATATGGTCGTGGATCGCGGCGCGCCCGGCGCCGGTCGGCACCGACAGCCTGGTGCCGGCTCACGTCGGTGCCGTATCGGGCGGTTCCGACACGGTCAGGACGATCGCGGAGGTGCCGTGCCGCCCCGCGTGACGGTGCGGGCAGCGTGCCGCGCGAGCGGCATCGCGCGGAACGCGCCGGATCCGACACCGCAACGGGCGGCGGCGGGCCACCACGGTGCGGCGCAGGGAGCCGGTCCGGCTCCCTGCGCCCACGTGGCCCGCCGTGGAAATGCCACTACATGGGACAGCGAAGATGGTCAGTCAGGGGTGACCTGATCTGACCTGGGCGGACTGACTGCGTGTCAACGAGGCTGACGTCAGGGCCCGGACAGCTGCCCGGTCCCCGCTCAGTTCTTGCGGTCACTCAGGACGCAGAACTCGTTGCCCTCCGGGTCGAGGAGGGTTACCCAGTGCTGCCCGTCCTGCGCAGCGTTGGCGCGCCGGGCACCGAGGGAGAGCAGCCGGGCGACCTCGGCCTCCTGGTTGTCGGGGCGGAAGTCGGGGTGGAGCCGGTTCTTCGATGTCTTGCCCTCGGGGACAGGCACGAAGAGCAGGCTCGGCGTCCGGTCCGGCTCGGGCCGGATCTCGATGATCTCCTCGGATTCGTCGACCACAACCCAGCCGAGAGCCTCAGCCCACCAGCGCCCGAGAGCGACCGGGGCGGCGGAGTCGACGATAATTTGTTCCCATTCCAGTGCCATGGGCCTGAGCATAGGCAGATCGGCGGCCCATCCCGCAAAGCCGCCACTGGCAAAGAGGGCGCTGACGGCGCGCTTCGCCGTCAAATGCCTCGATTGGGATGACAGTGCGACTGACTTCACGGTCTACTGAACGGCCGTCTGGCTGAGCTGCGGTTCCGGACGGAACATCCCGCTGACCAGCGTCGATGCCGTCACTGGTTGTCAACATTGGTCAGCGCTGGTCCACCTCCCACGGTCCAGGGACGGCCCCGCGACGGTGTTCAACTTGCAGGACAACACCCGCTTTAGAAGTTCGTTCCTGGCTACGTGAGCGCTGCCGCGTTGCCACTGCACCGGCTTAGGGCTGTCCACTTGCTACCGCCAGGGTCCTCCTGCGTTTGGCCCAGTTGCCGTCATCTTCTGCCGTCAGTGGCTGCAGTTCAGTCGCCCGAGTGGCCCCAGAAGTGGATCTCTTGGGGGTTGCCCTGTTCGTCCTGCAGCACTGCGCAGCGCCCGACCCACCGCGATCGGGGGAGGACATCGAAATCTTTGACGTGTGCACGCGCCAGCTTGCCGGAGCCGAGCAGGATGCGCGCCTCCTCGGCCGTCACGGGTTCCACGGTGTTGTAGTCCGGGGTGTCGGCAGGTCCCTCGGAAGATGTCCAGGATGGAGTGCGTACCGGCCTCCTGGACGAGCTCGTCGGCCCAAAGCTCCTCTAGTGCTGTGACCGAGCAGGTTCGCCGGGTTGGCGGATCACCCCTGTTCGGAGGCAGCGGCGAGGTGACGGCGACAGAAGTCGGCAGCCGTGAGGTGGGGCTTGTGCAGTGCATCGCTGTAGAGCCGCATCTCACGAGCCGCTCGGTCCAGGTGCTGCCAGAAACTGAGGGGCAGGTCGAGGTCCTCACCGAGATCGACAAGGCAGTCGAAGGCAAGTCCCAGCTCGTTGTGCTCCAGGAATTCCAGCGTCGCTGAGAGATCGATGTCTGGCAGGCTCGTGAGCTGGGCCCGGGCGGCGTCGAGGTGGTCACGGGTCTTGTTCCAGCTGGCCTGAACAGCCTCACGATCATTGGTCATGGCGTCAGTGTTGCCGGTGCCCGTCAGCGAGGTCACGCGACTTTCGCTGGACGTCCGCCCCAGCGGATGCCCTTCTCGCTGCGGATGCGGGCGCGCTCACGGCGTTGGGCAGTCAGGACGTCGGGGTGGCGGACGTTGGCGTTGTGCCAGCGCAGGTAGGTGTGCAGGGCCCGGGTCTGGACGGTGTGGTTGGGGTGGTTCGAGTTGGCGATGGTGAATTGCCGCAGCGGCCCGAAGTGGGCTTCTATCGGGTTGGCCCAGGACGCGTAGGTCGGGGTGAAGCACAGTTCGACCTGGTGTTTCTTCGCCCGCGGCGGATCTGCTCGCCGTTGTGTGCGGACAGGTTGTCCAGGATCACGTAGATGGGGGCGCCGTCGGGCCGGGCCGCGCGGATCGACTTCAAAGCGGCCAGCGTGTTGGTGGCGCCCTTCTTGCGCCGGTTGACGCCCCACAGGGTGTTGTCACCGATCGAGTAGCAGCCGTGGAAGTATCGGACGCCGTGGGTGCGGTGGTAGGTCGCCGGCACCCGGTCGGGGTGGCCTTGCTCGGCCCAGCACGACCCTCCCATGGGGTGGATGCCGAGCGGCCCGAACTTGTCGAACGCGAACGCGCGGTCGGGGAAGCGGCCCAGGACGTGTTCGATGCGGTCGAGCTTGGCGTCGCGGTCGGGGTCCGGGGACTCCTTCCAGGTCTTGGTGCGCTGGAAGGTGATGCCGCGGCGGGCGAGCAGGCATCGTAACGTCTCGCGGCCGATGCAGATGACGCGGCGTGGACTCTCCGCAGGTAGGCGGCGAGTTTGCGGATGGACCAGCAGGTGAAGGGCTGGCCGAGCCTGGTGGGGCGGGTGGTGGCCGTCTGGATGACGAAGTCCTCGTCGTCATCACTGAGCAGGCGGGGACGGCCTCCCGCCCACTGAGGGTCCAGGCAGGCCAGGCCGATCTCGTTGAACCGGTGGATCACGTCCCGGACCGTGTCCTCGTCGGCCTGGACCAGCTGTGCGATCACCGGAACCTGGTTCCCGCCGGTCGAGGCCAGCAGCATCATCGCCCGCCTGTAGCGCACCGAACTGGTACTGCCACGGCGCACGATCTGCTGCAGCCTCTGCCTTCCTGATCGGTCAGTCGGCGCACCCGCACAGGGTCAGCCACCGCACCTCCAAGCGATCGGACAAGACGTCGCCACCCATCCAACCGCCCTAACTGCCATCCCGGCGAACCTATGCGGTCACAGCACTAGATGCGCAGACCCGGCGGGAGGTTGGCGAGGACGGCGGTGAGGTCAGGTAGTACGCGGGTGGCGCTGGCCGGCGTTGCGCAGCTCATCGACCGTGCTGCGACCGGAGGCGACAGCGCGCTTGGCGAGCCACTGGGCGGCGCTGACCGAGACCGCGTTGCCTACCAGGCGGGTTCGATCGGCGGCCGCCTTGCCGAGGAAGACGACGTGTTCGAGCTGGAGCCCATCGGCGGCGTGGTGAGCGACCGGACGGAAGTCCCAGACGACGGCTGGGGAGGCATGCAGTCGCTCAACCGGCTCGGCGACCGGTTTCCGGTGAAGGAGTTCCGGGGGCCTCGGCGATTGTCAATGGCACGGGTGGTAGGCGCATTCTGCTGCCAGGAATGCTGTCTTCCTCAGATATACGACGTCCTGGGCGGCAGGCGGGTCCCACGGACCTGTTCTACCGGGCGCAGCCAGTCATCGGCTGCTCGACCACCACCTGTCCCGCTGTCGGCGGTCGTCGTTGTCGCCCGGTTGACTGTGTCGAGTCGTTGAACAGGCCCCTTGGAGCCGGCCTCCGAGGGGCCTGGTGGCGCGGTGGCTACGGGCCTTCGATGGTGACCCACTGGAGTTCGGTGAACTCCCGCAGACCGGCGCGGCCGCCGGATTTCCCGTAGCCACTGTCCTTGACGCCGCCGAAGGGTATCTGGGGTTCGTCGTCGAGGGTGGTGCCGTTGATGTGGCACATGCCGGCGTCGATGCGCTTGGCGAGGTCCAGCGCGAGGGGGATGTTGCGAGTGAAGATGGCGGCGGAGAGTCCGTAGTCGCTGTCGTTGGCCATGCTCACGGCCTCCTCCGGTCCGTCGACGACGGCGACTCCGACGATGGGCCCGAAGGATTCCTCACGCCAGACCCGCATGGTCGGCGTGACATCGGCCAGCACGGTGGGCACGTAGCAGGCACCGTCGGCCGTACCGCCCGTCAGCAACCGTGCGCCCCCGGCCACGGCCTCGTGGACCATGTCGGACAGCCGCCTGATGCTGTCCGGTCCGACGAGGGGGCCGAGCACGGTGTGCGGATCGCGGCCGTCACCGTAGGTGAGTGTGGTGGCGAGGGCGGCCAGGCGCTGCGTGAACTCGTCGGCGACGGTGCGGTCGACGATGAGGCGTTCGGTGATGATGCAGCCCTGTCCGGAGTTGGCGAACGAGCCGAAGGCGGCGGCGCTGACGGCCTGGTCGAGGTCGGCATCGGCGAGGACCAGAATGGGCGCCTTGCCGCCGAGTTCCAGGATGACCCGCTTGAGGTGCGCGGCGGCCTTCTGGGCGATGATGCGGCCCACCCGGGTCGAACCGGTGAAGTGCACGCGCCGTACGGCCGGGTGAGCGATCAGCGCGTCCACCACGGCCGGGCCGTCCTGGGGGGCGTTGGTGACGAAGTTGTACACCCCGTCCGGCGGCCCGGCCTCGGTGATGCACTCGGCGATCAGACCGTGGGTGCGCGGAGTCTGCTCCGACGCCCTCATCACCACGGTGTTGCCCGCGGCCAGCGCGTACGGGACGGAGTTGCCGACGAGCAGTGCCGGCGCGTTCCACGGGACGATGCAGGCCACCACACCGGCCGGCTTTCTGATCGCGATCGAGGTACGACCCGGTGTCTCGGAGGGGATGACCTCGCCGGTGAGGGCTTCGTGGACGGCGCCCGCCGCGTAGCGGCACTTCTCTGCGAGGACGGCGGTGTTGTAGTGGCCCCATGCGGCGGGGCCGCCCATCTCGGCGATGATCGCCTGGGTGATCTCGTCCGATCGGGCCTCGATCCTTTCGGCCGCCGTCCACAGGATGCGGCGGCGCTCGCCCGGCGCCAGTGCCGCCCAGGCGGGAAAGGCTCGCTGGGCGGCATCGACGGCGAGCACGACGTCCTGGGGAGCAGCTGCCGCGGCCTGGGAGGCGACGTCGCCGGTGAACGGGTCGCGTGCCGTGTAGGTACGCGCGTGGGAAGCGGGCTGCCAGACGCCGTCGATCAGAAGGTGCTGGAAGGTGTTCTCTGCGGTGAGCGTCATGGTGGTTCTCCGTGCTCGGGGGCGTCGCGGCGCGCTTGGACCGCGACGCCCGAAGGAAGGTTGGGGGCTCGGTGCTCTCCGTCCGGTGCGTGGCCCGCCGGGCCGGAGCCTTCAGGAGCGCAGCAGTTCGGCGGCCCGCTCCGCGATGGCGCAGACGGTCGCGTTGGTGTTGGCCGAGGGGATGGACGGGATGACCGAAGCGTCGGCGACCCGCAGACCCTCGACACCCCGCACGCGGAGCTTGTCGTCGACGACGGCCTGAGGATCGACACCCATCCGACAGGTGCCCACCGGGTGGTTGTAGGTGGTCAGGGTGGCGAGCACGAACCGCCGCAGGTCGACGTCGTCCGTCACCCTCGGCCCCGGCTGTGCCTCACGTGCACGCCATTCGCCGAGCGCACGCGCTTCGCCGATCTCACGTGCCAGGCGCAGTCCGCGGACGACCGTCTCCAAGTCCCGGTCGTCGCCGAAGTAGTTGGGGTTCACCAACGGCCGTACGCCGGGATCCGCGCTCGCCAGACGGACGGTGCCCCGGCTCAGCGGCAGCATGGGGGCTACGGCGATCGTGTAGCCCCGCCCCGTTTCCGGCCCGTCGGCATCCGGAATGTGGCCGGGAACGTCGATGAAGAGTATCTGCAGGTCGGGTCCGTCGAGCTCTGGCAGGCTCCGCACCAGCCCGAATGCCTCGCCGTGATTGTTCAGCGCCGCCGGGACCGGACGTGCCGCCTGGTATACGACGTCGGACATCGGGTGGTCGTGCAGGTTCTCCCCGACACCCGGCAGGTCCACTGCGACGTCAACGCCCGCCTGCCGCAGATGCCTTGCCGGGCCGACCCCGGAGAGCATCAGCAACTGCGGCGACCCGATGCTGCCGGCCGCGAGGACCACCTCGCCCGCACAGCCGACCGAGACGGTGTCGCCACCGGTGTTGTACTCCACTCGTGTGCACCGGCCGTCGCTGATCCGCAACCGGTGGACCAGTGCCTGGGTCACCACCGTCAGATTGCGCCGATCCATCGCGGGGGCCAGATAGGCATCAGCCGCACTCTGCCGTTTTCCGTCGACGATGTTCAGATCGGACCAGCCGAACCCCTCCTCCGTTCCCCCGCTGATGTCGACCGCGCGCGGGTGGCCGGACTCCGCCGCCGCCTCCAGCATGGCCGCCACGACCGGGTTCGGAGGATCGGGGGGGCCCACCCTCAAGGGTCCACCGGTGCCGCGCAGGTCCGGATCCCGTCCGACAGTGCTCTCGCTGCGCATGAAGTAGGGCAGCAGGTCCTCGAACCCCCATGCCGTGAGGCCCGCCTTCGCCCACGCGTCGTAGCTGCTGCGATGACCCCGAACGTAGTTCATCGCGTTGATGGCCGACCCACCGCCGAGCACCCGCCCGCTCCCGATGGGGATCCTGGTGCCGGTGGCCCGCTGCGGGACCGTCACATCCCCCCAGTTCGAGGACGTCTGCAGCAGCGTCGGCCACGCCGGAGGCGCGGCCTCGGCAGCCGGGGTCCGCGCCGGGCCCGCTTCCAGCAGCAGGACCCGCGAGCCGTTGTCCTCGGACAACCGCGCGGCGATCACACAGCCGGCCGTCCCGCCGCCGACAACGACGTAGTCGAACCCCTCGGTCGTAGTTGGCATGGCCTCTCCCACCCGTCGCCGTCACCCGTCAGGGATGTCTGGGCACTCACGTGCCTCCTACCGGGGTAGCGCGAAAGAGCAGGCGGCAGGATTTTCGTTCCGCTCAGCGAAACGGGACGGCGAGGGCCCCGGCAGACAAGTCCGACCAGAGCAGTGCTCCAGGGGGGGGCGAGCACGGCTCGCGCAGGATCTCTCAGGGCTCCAGGCGCCGCAGGTCGGAAAGGATCAGGGCGATGGTCCGTTCCAGGGGCCGCTTGAAGGGTTCCAGGTCGACGCCCCTGGGCTCGGCAAAGGTGAGGATCACCGTGTCGCCGGAGGGAGCAGTCATGGGCGTGGCGATGCAGTCGATCTCCGGGTGTGCCTCCCCGTACTCGGCCGCCAGTTGTCCCCGCTCCAGGGCGCGCCAGATGGCCGAAGCCGGGTGCTCGCCGCCGCGCCGTTGCTCGGGAGCGGCCACGGCGCCACACACCCGTGCCCCGTAGGTCCGGGAGAGCGCATGGAGCGGTTGTCCCGGGGAATGCACGTACAGGAAGAGCGTCGCCCCCGTGGCGCGGGTCAGAGCATGCATGCGGACTTGCGCCACACCTACGAGGTCGGCGCGATAGGGGGCTTGCGACAGGTCGCTCAGCCCCGCCCCCAGTGCCCATGCGTGGTCGCGGCGCGACACGACACCCTCGCGGGCCAGCTGCTCCAGGATCCGGTGTGCCGTCGTCTTGGGCAGGCCCGCCGCCGCCGCCAGCCCCGTGACGCCCATCGGACGCCGGGCCTGTGCGAGGACGCGTATGAGGGCGAACGCACTGCGCACGACGCCGTCGTTCGGGCCCGCGCGTCCCGATGCCGGGACGCGCCCCGAGGTGAATTCGTCCATCACCGTCAGCTCTTTCCCGCGCCGGGAGGGCGCCGGCCGTGCATCTCACCCTTCATCGATCGTAAGGCGGTGTTCCCCCTCTCGCGTTCCGTCCCGCTGGCTTGCGACGCCAAGGGGTCACTCAATGAAGTCATGCTGGAGCACTGGGCAACGCTGCCCCGAGTGCTCACTCTCGGTCACGGCCCCAACTTTTCCCCAACCGCACATGAGCGACATGGATGCGAAGGGGCGCGGATGAGCGTGACGGGGCTCTCAAGTTGGGCACTGCTCAGGCCAGGCTGTTTGTCGCCCCCACCTCGCTGCTACTGCGGGTGCCGGGGGAGTCCTGCCGAGGGATACCGCGATGGGTCGGTTCCGAGGCGTGCGAGGCGGGCAGCGCACGGCGTCAGAGGGTTGGCAGGGCTTCGCCGTGGCGGGGTGCGCGGCGCTGGTCCAGCCAGAAGGTGTAGCCGCGTAGATATGCCTGCAGTCCGTTGTCGATGTAGGCGACGAAGTCCAGGTGGCCTTGGGCGGCGTCGCGATAGTGCCCCTGGAATCGGGCGGACCCGTTGCTGCCCCAGCCGGGGTGGGTGCCGGCGCCCCAGTCGGCCGCGATGGCCAGCGCCCACTCGCGGACGCGGCCTCGGCCGCGCCACCATGCGCGGACGGTGTCGGGGGTCCAGTGGTCGTCGCCGTCCCAGCCGTAACCGCTGTACAGCTCCAGGCACGCCGCCGCGACCATTGCCTGCGTTTCCATTTCGCTCACGGGCTGGCGGTAGACGAACTCCGTCCCGAAGCCGCCCCCGTAGTCGTCGTCGTAGGCAATATGGTGCGGCGCATCCAGCCGGCCGGTGGCCATGGAGTCGGTGGCCGCACCGTAGAACGGGCCGGGAACGTTGCGCCAATTCCGTTGCTCCCAAACGCCTGAGAAGACTTCCCTGGTCGGTTCCGCGGTCATGACGAGTTGCCGTGCCGTGGGCAGGGGATCCCAGTAACCGTGCAAGACAGTCCCTCCTCGATCGAGAGCACCCAGACGAGGTCATACGCCCCACCGGTGGACATGATCCGGCTGAGCTGCGGTGCTGTACTACAGCAAGGAGGTACAGCAACCGCCGAGTCCGTCATCGACCCTCCCTATGCCTACGACACCGGGTGAGCGGCCCGGCAGACCTCAGCGACCGATGCGCCCTTGGTACGCCAACCGTAGATCGTGATTTTGCCTGCAGGGACCACCGCCGCCATGAGTTCCTGTGAGTACCAAAGAGTGAGCCCGACTGCCCCGACTCCCGTGCGCGCCGCGTAACGCAGCACCCGAAGCGGGCCGTCGATCAGCTCGTCGATGTCGCAGTTCGGGTCGTCCGCCATCTCGTCCAGCCACAGCCGGATCCGGGCGGCCACGGGGGCCCGACGAGGCGAGTGAAGGACGAGCGCTTGCTCGGCTGCGGGGAGCGCGGCTCTTACTTGGGCGGCATCGAACAGGAACTGCCCGCAGCAGCCCGGGAATCGCAGCGTCGTGTCACGGCCGAGCCCCCACATGAGCGCCGCCGCGCCGTCTCCCCTGGGTACGGCGGAGCAGAACAGGGGGCATCGGATTCGTTAGCGTCGTGGACCAGGCCGCCCGCAGGGATCACCTCTCACCGCTTCGGGACCACCGAGTTCCCCCGCAGACCGAGGGCCCCGCGGGTCGCCGGGGATCGCGAACGGCTGATCGGATGACGGGCCGCATGAGCCCTTCCATTAGGGAGCCGCGCACCCCTGCACGGCTGTGACCAGCACTCATACGCCGCCAACACGGAGGAGGGAAACCCATGCCCGGCGTGTTCTGCGGGATCGACTGGGCCAGCGACCACCACGACGTGGCCTTGATCGACCAGGGCGGAGCGCTGTTAGCCAAGCTCCGCATCGACGACAACGCCGCCGGCCTGGCGTACTTGCTGGATCTGCTGGCCGACCACGGCGACACCCCATCCCCGATCCCGGTGGCCATCGAGACATCCCCCGGCCTGCTGGTGTCCTGCCTGCGAGCCACCGGCCGACCCATCTACGCCATCAACCCGCTCACCGCCGCCCGCTACCGCGACCGATACGCCCTGACCCGCAAGAAGTCCGACCACCTGGACGCCAAGGTCCTGGCCAACATCCTGCGCACCGACCCCGCCGAGCACCGGCCCCTGCCCGCAGACAGCGAGCTCGCCCAGGCCATCGCCATCCTGGCCCGCGCCCAGCAAGACGCCGTCTGGGACCGCACCCAAGCAGGCAACAAACTCCGCTCCCACCTGCGGGAATACTTCCCCGGCTTCCTCACGGTGTTCGTTCACTTCCGCGAGGGCATCACCTCACCGGTCACCCGCACTCTGCTGGCCGCCGCCCCCACCCCCACCGAGGCCGCCCGCCTGTCCCGCACCCAGCTGCGGGCCCTGCTCATCAAGGCCGGCCGTCAACGCGAGATCGCCCCCGAAGTCGAACGTCTCCACCAGCTGCTGCGCGAACCCCAGATGCAGCAACCGCCGCTGGTCGAACAGGCCATGGGCGCCAAGACCCAAGCACTGCTGCGGCAGTTCAACGCGGCCTGCACCAGCGCCGACGAACTCGAAACCGCCACCGTCACAGCGTTCGAGACGCACCCGGACGCCGAGATCATCACCAGCTTCCCCGGCCTCGGCGCCCTCACCGGCGCCCGCGTCCTGGCAGAACTCGGCGACGACCACACACGCTTCGCCGACGCCCGCGCACTCAAGGCTTATGCCGGCGCCGCCCCCATCACCCGAGCCTCAGGGAAGAAAACAGTGGTGCTGACCAGGCACATCAAGAACCAGCGACTGGCCGCCGTCGGCTACCCAAGGGCCTTCGCCGCCCTCACCGCATCACCCGGCGCCCGAGCCCACTACGACCGCCGCCGAGCCACCGAAGAACGCCACACCGCCGCCCAACGCAACCTCTTCAACCGCATGCTCGGCTGCCTCCACCACTGCCTGACCACGCGAATCCCCTACAACGAAGAGATCGCCTTCCCCACCGTGGCTTGACAGATCAACCGCATCGGATGTCTGTCTCCGCCCCGCCCCGGCCGCCGGCCGCCCGCCAGACGGCGAAGCGTGGACTGAGGAGAAACCCGCTGTGGCTGGGGCGGTCGACTCCACGGCTTTAGCCACCTCCCCGGTCCGGGACCCGCGCCGAGCGAGACCAGGGGGCCACTCGGACACATTGCGGGCAGGGTCAAGCCTGCCCGAGTTGCCAGCCAGCGTACGGCCCCTGATCATGCACGGCCCCAGCCCAGGCAGGCCACCGGCCAAAGCCGTTCCGCCGACCTTGCAGTAGGCTGCGGCCACAGCTGGGAGGACTGCATGGGACTGGAAGCGGAGCGCCTGGTCGTATCGCCGCGACGACCGAGCAGGTCCGTCAGTTCTGGGAAACAGGTCACGATTCGAGTACCCGAAATGCCTGAAAATGGCCCTGAGATTCAGGGGCTTTTCGAGGAATGGACTCCCGCACACCGGGCCGTCGAGCTTAGCGAATACGAAGACTTGACACGTCTTCTCGCAGAGGGAGTGGATCCCAACGAAGTTTGCTTTGGGCAAACCTTGCTTATCCATGCGATCGACCTTGAGGGTGATTCGGCGCGGCAGTCAGGTAAGCCTCTAAGCTCCGTCGCAACCGCAATTCTGCTGGCACACGGGGCGGATCCCATGCTGGCTGACCCAGATGGGGACACACCCCTCGAAATGGCGCAATTGGTTAATCACGTAATGGCCGAGAATCTTCTTCGGTCCTTCATTAGCAAAAATCGGCGACTAGGCGTGCGTCGCAGACCCTGACTGAGCACGATGTCGACTGCACAGCTTGCTCCGGGATGAAGAGTCGCCGTGCCACATCCGTGCCAGAACGGGCGGGGAGTCAGGGGGAATTGCGGTGTGCAGGGGGACGCACCGCCCACTCCATCCGAGGCTGGGAATCCGCAGGTCACGCCGCAGACTGCCTTACCTCGCTCCTAAGAAGTCATCTCAATTGGCTGGTTCGGTAGTCTGCGGGCGTGGGGATCGTTGAGCGGCTGGTACCGGATGAGTTGTGGGCCTTGTTCCAGC
>NZ_JBVKBW010000021.1:0-133888 GCF_055635295.1 Streptomyces sp. NPDC111520
TGCTCCGCGACGGCACCTTCTACGAACCGCGCCCATCCGCAACAGCCACCGCGTGACCAGCACAGGCTTGACGAAGGACATAGAGGCACCCCCCCGCGCGTCACGGGGCACCGCGCCCGGACGCCCCGTGACGGGGGCCGTCACGGACAGGCCTGCGGCCGGGCACCGGCAGGCGAGGGGGGTCCCGGTGCCCGGCCGCCATCTTCCGACTGCGTGACGCGGGTGCCCCCGATCCGCCCCCGCGAACGGCGGCGCCGGCGGTCCGGCTGACCCACCGGACTCCCTCCGGGCTGCTCTCCGGCCGTCCGGCCGCGTTTGCTAGCCTCCGGCCCCATGAGCGGTGCGGACGATCGGTGGGCGGGGCTGCGGAAGCGGGTGACGGGGCTGGAGAAGCCGCTCACACCCGGCGAACTGGCCGAGCTGGAGGAGCAGATCGGCGTACGCCTGCCCGAGGAGTACCGGCGGTTCCTGCTCCTCGTCGGCGCCGGCGGGTCCGGCCCGGCCTACGGGGTGTTCCCGGTCCGGCGCGGTGCGGACGGCCGCTGGGCGTGGCACGGCGACGGCGCCGACCTCACGGACCTGGACCGGCTGGCCGAACCGTTCCCCATGACACGGGTGACGGCCGCGGAACTCGCCGCGATGGCTGCCGCCTGTCCGGAGGAGGAGGACTTCGAGGACATCGAGGAGTTCGACGCCGCCTACGAGGCCTGGGACGAGCGCTGGGCACCCCTGTTGTGGGGCGACGACCGCACGGTGGGCGCCATCTGCCTGTGCCACCTGGGCTGCGCGCTGCGGCAGTGGCTGGTGGTCTCGGGCCCGGCGGCCGGTCAGATCTGGGACGACGAACGAACCGACGACCTCGACCTCCGCCCGGCCCTCGGCCCCGACGGCACCCCGCTCACCTTCGCCACCTGGTACGACGCGTGGCTACGCGAGTCCACCGGCACGGCGTGACCCCCGGACCCCGACGCGTGCGCGTGCCGCGCCCTGTACGCGGCCGCGGACCACGACCCGTGCACGAGGCTCGACTCCGGCACCGGCACCGGCACCGGCCCCGGCCACGACGCGCGGTCTCGCAGCGTGCGTCAGGCTTGCCTGCGGCGTGACGGCGGACCCGCTTCGATCGGCGCGTGAGCCCGGCGGCACGAGGCTCGGCCCCGACCGGCGCGTGAGCCGGGACCACGACGGGTGCCCCGACCCGTGCGCCGGCCGCGATGCCGACCAGTGCGGGAGTCCCGGCCACGACGTCGGCCTCGATGCGGGGTTCGATCCCCGCGTGGGACCCGGCCCGTGACGGCCTCGACGCGTGGGGGAGCGTCAACCCCCGCGGCGCCTCAACCGGGCCAGACCCCGGTGAGGCGCCTCGTGGCGGTCGCGCCCGCGCGGTCGACCGCCGCCTTGACGAAGGCGAAGATCGCCCCCTGCAGCGCCGCCGCGGTCAGCACCTCCGCCCAGGAGCGGTCCTCGTCGGTGGCGCCGGGGGCGTCCTGTTCGCGGCCGAGGGTCTTCCACGCCCGCTTGAACAGCGCGCCCGCGATCAGCCCGGAGACCGCGCCCAGGGTCATGCCCACGGGCTTGTAGGCGATTGTGGACGCCTTCACCCGCGCCTCCTGGCGCGGCGCACCAGCAGCAGCACCCCCATCGCCGCGCCGGCGCCCAGCAGCGGCCCGCGGTGTGCCCGGGCGGCCCGGCCGGCCTGCTTGGCCTGCGCCCGAACGGCCGGTGCCTTGGCGCGGGCGAGCCGCCCGGTGCGCGCGGCCCGCAGCCGCAACCGCCCGGCCGCCTTCACGGCCTTGTCCCGGGCCGGGCCCGGGGTCTTCTCCCGGACCAGCTCGCCTATCCGCGAGGCCGCCTCGTGCGCCTTGGCGCCGGCCTGGCCCGCCCGTTCCGCCAGGCGGCCCGTGACGTCGGTCTTAGCCGTCAGCGCCGCGACGGTGCGGCCCAGTTCCTCGCGCGTCGCCTCGACCCGCTCCCGCAGGTCGTCGGTCGTGGGTGACTTGTCGCTCGTCATCGGTGTGCCCTTTCCCTGAGTTCCGCCATGTCCGTCCTGACGTTCTCGACGGGGGCCTCCGGCGCCGGCGGGACGACCAGGGCCTCCACCTGCCTCCGTCCGCCCGGCGTGCTCGCCGCCCCTCACTGGCGCGCCTTCCCGCTACCTCACGGCTCACGCGTGATCACGTCCCTGACGGCACCTCAGACGATGTGCGTGGGCCGTGGGTTCGGCAGGATGGGGGCCATGAAGACTTCCTCCACGCCGCCGTCGGCCTCCTGCGCGGGCTCCACGCTCTCCCTCTGGTCGCAGGACTCGGTCCTCTCCATCGGGTCGGTGGGCTCCGTGCTCTCCATCGGCTCCGTCGGCTCGGTGCTGTCCGTCGGCTCGGTCGGCAGCGCCCTGTCCGCCGGGTCCGTCGGTTCCGCCCTGTCCCTGCTGTCCGGCGGCTCCTGGCTGAGCCTGGGCTCACTGCTGTCCGCCCAGTCGCGCTGGTCGGTGCTGTCCTGGCGCTCCTCGCGCGGCTTCCGCGCCGCGGGCACGGCCGCCGCCCTCGCCGGGACGGCCGCGCTCGTGCTGATGGCACGTACGGCGGGGGAGCGGCCAGCGGAGTGATCGCGGGCCCGCCCGGCGTGCCGCGCCGGGGCCCTTGCCGGGTCCCGGGGTTTGGATGGGGGCGGCCGCCGACCGGTGGCCGTCGCGTCCGAACCGGAGGCCGTCGTGCGTGTGCGCCCTGTCGCTGTGTCCGTCCTGTCCGCGGCGATGCTGCTGGCCGTGACGCCCTCCGTCCGTGCCGCCGACGGCTGGACCCCGCACCGTGACGGCGGGCGGAGCGTGCGGCTCGCCGTGTACGACTCCGGGCGCGTCGGCCACGCCGTGATCACCGTCCACCGGGCCGGGCGCGGCTGGGAGGTCGACGCCCTCGTCACCAAGGAGGTCGACGACCCGGGCTGCCTCTACCTCGCCACCGACGACGGCGCGTACGACGGCCCTGGCCGGGAGATCGGCGCCCAGTGCGGCTCCGCGGACACCACCACCCGCATGATCAGCCACACGGAGTTCCGCCGGCTGGTCCTCGGCTGGGTCGACGGGGAGGGCGTCCCCGTCAGCCGGCGCAGCGTCAGGCTCTGACCCCTACGCCTCGTCCGCCGCACCGCGACCCCGCCCGCACCGCGATCCCGCCGGAACCGCTGGTCCGCGACCCTCCCGATGCGGTACGACTGCACGATGGACTGTGAGCGTTGCCTGGAACCCGTGATCGAGGGACCGGAGGGCGGCTACGTGTGCGGCCTCTGTCTCTTCACGGTGGAACCCCCCGGGTACAACAAGCGCCGGGAGGAAGGGCTCCGGGCCGTCGCGGCCGAACGCCGCCGGCGCACGCTGGAACGCCGCTCCCGCAAGGGGATACCGGTCTGACACGATGTCCGACCGGCCCCCGGTGCATCGGCCCCCGGGACACCCGCCGCCCGAGGACCCGGAACCCGCGGCCTGGCGGGCCCGCGACGTCCTGCCGCTGAACGGCCTCGACGCGGGCGCTCCGTTCGACGACCTGCGGCCGCTCGAACGGTCGTTGCGCGGGGTGCGGATCGTGGGCCTGGGCGAGGCGACGCACGGCACGGGCGAGTTCTTCCGGCTCAAGCACCGACTGCTGGAGTTCCTCGTCACCGAACTCGGCTTCTCCGTCCTGGCGATGGAGGCCAGTGCGTCGGCCGGGCCCGCCGTCGACGCCTGCGTGCGGCGGGGCGTGGGCGACCCCGTGGCCGCGCTGGGCGGCCTGGGGTTCTGGATCTGGCGCACCCACGAGGTGCTCTCCACCCTGGAGTGGCTGCGCGCCCACAACGGGACGCGGCCCGAGGACGGCCGGGTGCGCTTCGTGGGCATCGACCCGCAGCGGTGCGGTGATTCCCTGGGGCTGCTCGAAGCCTTCCTGCTGCGGACCGCTCCGCACCGGGTCGCGTGGCTGCGCTCGGCGCTCGGCACGCTCGCCGCGGCCGCCCCCGGATCGGCGCCGGACCCCCGGCAGCGCCTCATGCGCGACGCCGAGGCGCTGGTGGAACTGGTGCGGGGGCTCGCGCCCATGGCCGCCGTGCCGCTCCGGCACGCACGGATCCTCGTCCGGGCGGCCGACCTGGTCACCCGGCCCCGGCGCCACCGGGACCCGGAGCGCACCGTCGCCGCCCGCGACCGGCACATGGCCGACGCCGTCGACGACGTCCTGCGCGACCCGGCCGCCCGGATCGTGCTCTGGGCCCACAACGCGCACATCGCCAAGGCCCGCCACGACGGCGGCCCCGCACCCCTGGGCCGGCACCTCCACGCCCGGTACGGGGACGCCTACTACGCCCTCGCCCTGCTGTTCGGCCAGGGCGGTTTCCGGGCCCGCAGGCTCCGGCCCGGCCCTTGGGGCGCGGCCCGTCCGCGGCCGCCCGTCGCCCACCGGATCGGCCCCCCGCCACCGGGCTCCCTCGAGGCGCTGCTCGCCGCCGCGCACCCCGGCGACCACCTCGTGGACCTGCGGGCCGCGGCGGAGACCGGCCCTGACGTACGGCGACGGCTCGCCGAGGGCCTTCCCGCACGGTCCATCGGCGCGCTGGTGCCTCGCGGGATCGACCGTCTCACCCCGGTCACCGTCGTGCCGGCCGAGGACTACGACGGCCTCGCCTACGTGGCGACCTCGACCTGCTCCACGCCGCTGCCGCCGCCCGCGTCACAGTCCTGACCTGCATAGTGCGCCGCCCCCGCGTCTTTCACAGGACGTAAGGGCGGATCACTCGGTGCCGGAGCCGGGCCACACCGCCCACAGCCCGGCCGCGCAGAGCCCGGCGCGATGGCCGCCGAGACGCGCGGTGACGGCGTACACGCCGAGGGCGGCGACGAAGGAGGCGGCGTTGGTGGCCTGGAGGCCCCGGGACGCCGACGCCGACCCCGGCGGCGGGGCCCGGCCCGTGCCCACGGGGTCGCGTCATTCCCGTCATACCGGGCAAACGGCACATATGGGTCTCCAGCGTCGCATCGCCGACCTGTGGCAGCCGTGGCAGCCGGGCCACGCGCTGGTGTCGATCCCGCTCGGCCTGATTGTCGCGATCACCGCCGCGGACCTGGTCGCACCCAGCAACGTGCACCTCGGGCCGCTGCTCGTCGTCGCGCCCGCCGTGACCCCGTGGTTCGCGGGCACCGGGCTCACGGCGGTCATCGGAGGGCTGGCCGTGGCCGCGCAGGCGCTGATCTCCGTGCTGCGCGGCGGCTTCACCGGCAACCACCAGGCGCAGATCGTCGCCCTGGCCGTGATCACGGTGCTGCTGGTGGGCATGTGCCGCCGGCGCGAGTGCCGGAGGCGGGAACTGGAACGCGTACGTTCCGTCTCCGAGGCCACGCAGCGCGTCGTCCTGCGCCCGCTGCCGCACCGGATGGGCCCGCTGCGTATCGCCTCGCTCTACCTGGCGGCGGAGCACGACGCCGACATCGGCGGCGACCTCTACGCGGCCACCCGAAGAGGCTCCGGCACCCGCCTGATCATCGGGGACGTCCGCGGCAAGGGCCTGACGGCCATCGGGGACGCCTCCGCGCTGATGGGCGCCTTCCGGGAGGCCGCGCACCGCTGCGCCGACCTCCTGGACCTCGGCGACAGCCTGGAGACGAGCATCTGCAGGCACCTGGCCGAGCACGCGGAGGAACACGCCGAACGTGCCGCGCGCACGGACGACCCCGGCGACGCGGAGCCGGCCGGGGCCGCCGTGCCCGCCAGTGCCCCAGGGCCGCCGCCCGGCCGCGCCCGGCGGCCCGCCGACGAGGTCGCCGGGGAGTTCAGCGAGCACTTCGTCACCGCGCTCGTGCTCGACATCGAGGACGAGGACGCCGGCGCCCGGATGATCAACTGCGGCCATCCGCCGCCCCTCCTGCTGCGCGACGGCGAGGTGCGCACCCTCCACGCCGTCCACCCGGCGCCGCCGCTGGGCATGTGCGGACTGCCGAGGGAACACTTCACGACCGACACCTTCACCTTCGAGGACGACGACACCCTCCTGCTGCACACCGACGGCGTCCTCGAGGCCCGGTCACCCGACGGCTCCTTCTACCCGCTCGCCGAGCGCGTCGCCCTGTGGGGCGGCAGCGGCCCCGAGGCACTGCTCCGGCACCTGCGCGACGACCTGGTCCGCCACGTCGGCGGGCCGCTGCGCGACGACGCGGCGATGGTGGTGATCCAGCGCTCGCCCAAGCTCATCGGCGACCACCCCGTGCACCACGTACGGGAACGGGAACGCGACCACGTCGACGCCGCTCCCCGGGCCGTCGCACGGCGCGTCGTCCGTGACCCGGATTCGTAGCGGGACGTTAGACCCGGGCGCCGTACCTCGTCCCCGTCCGGGGCTTTCCCGATGGAGCCGCCCATGCCGCCGACCCCCGCTGCGCCTGCACCCACGCCCGCGCCCGTGCCCCCGTCCGCCCGGAAGCCCGGCAAGCGCCGCCTCGCCCTCGTGGGAGGCTCGCTGGGCAATCTCGTCGAGTGGTACGACTGGTTCGTCTACGCCGGCTTCGCCGTCTACTTCGCCGACTCCTTCTTCCCCGGCGGCAATCCGACCACCCGGCTGATGAACACCGCCGGCATCTTCGCGGTCGGCTTCCTCATGCGCCCCGTCGGCGGCTGGGTGCTGGGCCGCGCCGCCGACCGCCACGGCCGCAAGAGCGCGCTGACCCTCACCGTCACCATGATGTCGGTCGCCGCCCTGCTGATCGCGGTCGCCCCGACGTACGGGCAGGCCGGCTACGCCGGAGCGCTCGTCCTGCTGTTCGCCCGGCTGCTGCAGGGCATGAGCATCGGCGGCGAGTACGCGGCCAGCGCGACCTACCTCACCGAGGCCTCGGCCCGGAACCGGCGCGGCTTCGGCTCGTCCTTCCAGTACGTGTCGATGACGGCCGGTCAGCTGCTGGGCCTGGCGGTCCTGATCATCCTCCAGCACGTGCTGACCGACGCCCAGTTGCACACGTGGGGCTGGCGCGTTCCCTTCGCCCTGGGCGCGGTCTTCGCGGTGGTGGTCTTCTGGATCCGGCGCAGCCTGGAGGAGACCGACGCCTTCGCCGAGGAGGCCGGGTCCGGGGACGACGCCCGGGGCTCGCTCCGGCTGCTGTGGGAGCACCGGCGCCAGGCACTCCTGGTCATGGCGCTCACCCTGGGCGGCACCGTGGCGTACTACACGTACACGACCTACCTCACCAAGTACCTGATCGGCAGCGCCGGCATGGCCAAGAACACCGCCACCCTGGTGAGCTTCACCGCGCTGTCCGTCTTCGCGCTGCTCCAGCCCCTGGCGGGGGCGCTCTCCGACCGGATCGGCCGCAGGCCGCTGCTGATCACCTTCGCGGTGGGGTGCACCCTCGGCACCTACCCGATCATGACGGCGCTCGGCTCGGCCTCCTCGTACTGGCCCGCGCTCGGGCTCACGCTGGCCGCGCTCGTCATGGTCACGGGCTACACCTCGATCAACGCCGCCGTGAAGGCCGAGTTGTTCCCCACCCGGGTGCGGGCGCTGGGCGTGGCGCTGCCGTACGCGATCGCCAACGCGCTGTTCGGCGGCACCGCCGAGTACGTGGCCCTGTGGTTCAAGGACGCGGGCCACGAGTCGGCCTTCTTCTGGTACGTGTCGGCGTGCGCGTTCGTCTCCCTCGTCACGTACGTCCTCATGCCCGACACCAGGAACGCGGCGCTCAGCCGCGCCGAGGAGACGCCCGACGACCGCGAGCCCCGGACCGCCCGCTCCCCGGCGGACGGAGTGGTGCCGCAGGCGTAGGCCGGGGCGGCGCGTCGTGGTGGACGCCGGTCAAGCGTGCGGTGGGGTCCCGGCGGCCGCCATGTGGCGCCACGATGCCGGGGACACGCCGTACGTCGCGCGGAAGATCCGGCTGAACTGCGCCGGGCCGGCGAAACCCCGCCGCCGCGCGATGGTCTCCACCGTCAGACCCGCCAGTTCGGGACGCGCGAGGTCGTCGAGGCACGCCTCCAGCCGCTGACGGCGGATCGACCGGCCGACGGTCAGGTCCTCGTCCTGGAACAGCTTGTGCAGGTAGCGCACGGAGACGTGGTGGGCGGCCGCGATCACGGCCGGGGAGAGCGCCGGATCACCGAGGTGCGTCCGTATGTAGTCGCCGACGAGCAGCCGCAGTGTCTCCTCGGCGGTCGGCGAGACATCGGCGTCGAGCCGCCCCTCGTGCGCCACCAGGGCGGTGAGGACGTCCACCATCCCCCGCTCCAGGTGGTGGTTCGTGCCCGACAGATCGGCGTCGGACTCCGCAGCCAGGGCCAGCCTGCTCACGAACGAGGCCAGGATGCCGCCGATGTCGTGCGTCGCCGGGTACGCCCGGCCGATGGCCCGGGCCAGGTACGCGTCGGGAACGTCGAGCATCTCCAGGGGTATGGCGGCGATGTTCTGACGGAAACCGCCGGGGAAGTCGCGGAGGAAGGGCCGTCGTGAGTCGACGAGGACGAGTTCCCCGGAGGAGAGGAGCGTCTCGCGGCCGTCCTGGGCCACGACGCTGCTCCCCGCTTCCTGCAGGCTGACGATGAGCGTGGCGCCGGAGTCGTTGGCGATGGTCCCCCGCGTCCGGGTCATCCGCTGGGGACCGGCCTCGACGTGGCCCACGTGGACGGCGCCGACGGACGCCAGCCAGAGGGATCCGCGTACCGCCCCCTCGTCGTGGGTCCGGATCTCGAACCGCGTGAAGGCCTGCTGGACGGCGTCCCGCCAGTACTCCGCCCGCTCGTCGGGGGGAATCGTCTCGGTGTGGAATGCCTCGATCACGGTGCCATGGCGTCAGTTGGAGTGCACGGGGCCGCGGCGCCTCCTGCGCACGCGGCCATCGGATCATCTGATACATCCGACATTCGCACCATAAATCCCCGCGGCACGGTCCGGGAGCCGAGGGCCGGAATATTGCGGGCTGTTTGCCCGCCGGGCGAGCCCCCGCGCCTCGCTCAGTGGCCGAGACCGCGCAGCACCATGTCCGCGTAGCGGTGCCAGACCGCCGGGTCGCGTTCCTCGAGCCGCACCAACTGGAGGGCCGAGCCGCACAGGAGCACCCGCAGATCCAGAGGGGTGGCGTCCTGGCGCAGCGCCCCCGCCGCCCGGGCGGACTCCATGGCACCGGTCAGCGACTCCAGGACCGACACGGCGGCCGGCGAGGCGCCGTCCGCCAGCCGTTCGGCGAGCAGGCGGTCGTGGGCCAGCACGTCGAAGAGGGCGAGGACGTGCCGCCGGAAGCTTTCGTCGGGGCCGGGCGCGTCCTGGGCCGCCGCGGTGCGCCGCCCGAGCTCCTCCAGGCTCAGCCGGGTGACCGTCTCCAGCAGGTCCTCCTTGGTGGGGAAACTGCGGTAGACCGTCGCCTTGCCGACCTCGGCCCGGGCCGCGATCTGGGGGACGGTGGCCAGGGTGCCGCGTTCGCGGAAGACGTCCACCGCGGCGGCGACCACCCGTTCGTGGTTGCGGCGGGCGTCCGCCCGTCGTGGTGGGGCGGACGCCGGCCGGGCGGGGTCCGGGTCGGGGGTGGGGGTGGGGCTCATGGGGCGGGCGGCCTGTCTGCGGTCGGTGGGGGTTCGGTCTCCCCGCTGGGGTGCCCATCGTAGCGGACCTCACGGTCCGCTTTCCGGTGCGTGCGCCGAACGCCCGGTGCCGCAGCGGCAGTTCCGCCGGCACGGAGCGTGTGCGCACGGCAGGGTCAGACCATCAGACCATGGGGCGGAGCCTGCCGCGGCGGGACGCCGCCGTGGCCACCGCGGTCATGCACGGGGTGCAGTACTCGTCGCGGCAGTCGTCGTCATCAGGGGCGGGGACGGACCTGGCGGCGAGCGCACGGCCGCACAAGGCGCTTCCGTCAAGCCGGAGAACATGCCACAACTGGGCGGATCCGGTTTCCGTCGCTATGGGTTCGGCGCGCATGTCGTACATCGGCGACCTCCCACTCGAACGCGGATGCGGTCGCGTCCAGGAGACGCCGGTCGCACCGGAACCGCGACCAAGAGGCCGCCGAACGGGTGAATCGCGCGGAGTGACGACCGGGTGCCGGACGCGTCAGGCCGCCGGGACGGGCTCCAGGGTCTGCTCGGCCCAGATCGTCTTGCCGACCAGGGCGTACCGGGTGCCCCAGCGGTGCGAGCACTGCGCCACCAGGAAGAGCCCGCGGCCGCCCTCGTCGGTGGTGGCCGCCCGGCGGATGTGCGGCGAGGTGCTCGCCGTGTCGCTGACCTCGCAGATGAGCGTGCGGTCCAGGATCAGCCGCAGCCGGATCGGGTCCTGCCCGTGACGGATCGCGTTGGTGATCAGCTCGCTGACGATGAGTTCGGTGGAGAAGGCCAGGTGTTCCAGCCCCCACTGGCCGAGCTGCCGCAGCACCAGGGACCGCATGTCGCCGACGGCCGCCGGGACCGGGGGAACGGTCCAGGTGGCCAGCTTCCCCGGGTCCAGGGGGTGGGTCCGGGCGAGCAGCAGGGCCAGGCCGTCCTCCACCGTGAGGTGGGCGGCGACCAGGTCGGAGATGGCGCGGCAGATCTCCTCGATCGGGCGGCCCCGGTCGGCGACGACGGTGCTGAGCCGGGCGGCGAGCGTCTCGGAGGTGTCCGTGGGGCGCTGGAGGCTGTGGCTGGAGAACACCAGGGTGCTGCCTTCCGGCAGTTCCAGGTCCAGCGGCTCGAACACCGGGTCCCCCAGGCCGAGGGGATTGTTGACCGGCACCTCGGGGATCAGCACGTCCCCGGTCCTTCCGACGACCGCGGGCGGCGGATGCCCGGCGCTCGCCATGACGCACCGCCGCGTGACGGGGTCGTAGACGGCGTACAGGCAGGTGGACCCCTTCAGGGCCTCCACCACCGGAGCGGACCCGGTGGCGTGTTCGCGTTCCAGGAGCCGCGGCACCATGTCGTCGATCTGGCCCAGCAACTCATCGGGCGTCAGATCCACCTGGGCGAGGGTGCGGATCGCGGAGCAGATGGTCCCCATGCACGCGGCCGCCTGGAAACCCGTGCCCGGCACCGCGCCCACCACCAGCGCCACCCTGGCCCCCGACAGCGGGATCACGTCGAACCAGTCGCCGCTCACCCCCGCGTGGACGCGCGAGGGCCGGTAGTGCTGCGCCACCTCGACCGCGCTCTGGTCCGGGACGCTGCGCGGCAGCATGCTCGCGTGGAGGGTGAGCGCGGCCGTGTGCTCGTTGGTGTAGCGGCGGGCGTTGTCGAGGCACACCGCGGCACGCGCGACGATGTCCTGGGCGAGCACGAGGTCGTCCGCTTCGAAGGGCTCCGTTTCGCGTCCCCGGTACAGGTGCACCAGGCCCAGGGTCGCGTCCCGCGCACGCAGCGGCACGAGGATCAGGGAGTCGATCCCGTGCCCGGGCATCGCCCCGGCCTCCCGGTCGGCGGTGTCCCGCAGCCGGCCGGCCCCGGGGCCCACCGCGGGGATCAGCCGCGGCCGGCCGTCGGCGAGGCTCTGCACGTGCGGCGAGTCCGTGGGGTAGTCCTGCAGCTCCCCGGGCCGCCGGAGCCCGGCGACGACGTCCGGGTCGACGGCCGCGCGGGCCAGCGACCGCAGCGCGACGGGCCCCGAGCCCATCGGTTCCGGTTCCGCGCCCTCCATGACGTCGTCGAGGAGGTCGATCGTCGCCACGTCGGCGAGCCGGGGCACGAGCACGTCCACCAGTTCCTCCGCCGTGCGCCGCACGTCCAGCGTGGTGCCGATGCGTATCACGGCCTCGTCGAGGAGCGCGAGGCGCTCCTTGGTCCGGTGGCGGTCGGTGATGTCGATGATCAGATCGGTGACGCCGAGGACGTCGCCGTCCGGTGCCGTGAGCACGACCGAGGAGACGTGCCAGACGTGGTCCCGGTCCGGGTCGGCGGGGGTGCGACCCTGGTGGACGGCGTTGACGACCGGACGGCCGCTGTCCATGACCCCCTTCAGCCTGCGCTCGATCGCCATGGCGTCGAGCCCCGGCAGCACCTCGCTGACGGGACGGCCGAGGGCACTGTCACCGGGGAACCCATGGATGCGTTCCAGGGCGGCGTTGATCCGTACGAAGCGCAGGTCCCGGTCGTAGACGGCGATGCCGATGGGCGCCTGGGTGAAGAGGGCCTCCAGGATCGCCTGTCCATCGGCCGTGGCATGCGCCGCCGGGACAACGACGGCCAGTGTCCCCCCGGTGTCCCGGCCGCCCGGGCCCAGCAACCTCGACAGGTGGAGGACGACGTCGGCGCGCTCCCCGTCCCGCCGGGTCAGCAGGGCGCGCCGTCCCCCGTCGTACGGCTGCGCTGCGGCGTCCCCCGTGCGTCCGGCGAAGGCCTCCGGCCACAGCTCGGCCGCCGGGCGTCCGACGACGTCCGCCGGCCCGAAGCCGAGGAGCCGCTCGGCCGCGGCACTCCACGCCGAGACGACGCCTTCGTCGTCCAGCACAAAACCGGCGACGTCCTCGTCGCCGGACGCTCCCGTGAAGTGCCGCCCGAAGGGAGCCTGTGAGGGATTGCCCATGCTCAGTCCTGTCACGCAAGGTGACGATCCCGGTCGCCCCGGGATGCGGGCGCCTGTGAGGCGGCTGCCGTCGCGGCGCCTGCGGCAGGACCGCCTCAAGGCCGTACCACCCCTCAGGCTACCGAGACCCACAGGCTCGTGCCCGGCCTCCACGGGCGCCCCCGACGGACGCCGACCGCGGGAACACGACCCGCGGGAACACGACCCGCGGGAACACGACCCGCGGGAACACGACCCGCGGAGCTGAAGAACCCGGCGGCGGGGCGGCGCGGGCATCGGCCGAAAGTCGTAGCGCACCGTGAAGACGTCCGACTTCCGCCCGAAGCGGGCGGCCGGGGCGGCTTCGTAGCGTCCTTGCCATGAGCTCCACGCCACGTACCGGAACCACGCGCACCATGTGCCCCGGCCACCGGTCCTGGCCCCCGGCACCCACTCAGGCGTGGGTCGCTCCCCACTTCCGTCCCGGTGACGCCTCGTGTCCGACCGGCCCCCGGGGGGCCGGTCCGACCGCGACACCCGAAGGGCCTCCCATGCTGTGCGCACCACTGACCGATCCCGTCGTCCGCCTCGTCGGACCGCCCCCGCCACCGCCGCCGCCCGGCGGCACCACGGGCCCGGAGCTGGGCGTCGACCTGGCGGCGGTCGCCGCGAACACCCGTCTCCTCGCCGCCCGCGCGGCTCGCCTGATGGCGGTGGTCAAGGCCGACGGCTTTGGTCACGGCGCGGCCGGCGTGGCCCGTGCCGCACTGGGCGCGGGTGCGACCTCCCTGGGCGTCACCTCCGTCGAGGAGGCGCTGTCCCTCAGGCACGCGGGATTCCGGGTCCCGATCCTGAGCTGGCTCAACCCGGTGGACGCCGCCTTCGACGAGGCCCTGCGGGCCGACGTCTCGGTGGCCGTACCCGGCCACGAGCACCTGGCCGCGGTGGCCCGCGCCGCGTCGCGGACCGGACGGCCCGCGCGGGTACATCTGCACCTGGACACCGGCATGGCCCGGGACGGCGCCGACCCCCGACAGTGGCCCGACCTGTGCCTGCGGGCCCATGAGGCGGAGCGGGCCGGCCTGGTCCGGGTGACCGGCGTCATGGGCCACCTCGGCTGCGCGGACACCCCCGGGGACCCGTGCACCGACCGCGCGCTCGACCTGTTCCGGACGGCGTCGGCCACCGCGGTACGGGCCGGGCTGCGCCCGGACGTCCGGCACCTGGCCGCCACCTCGGCGACCCTCACCGACCCGCGGACCCGCTTCGACCTCAGCCGCGTCGGCGCCGGCCTCTACGGCATCGACCCGACGCGCACCACCCGGCTCCGCCCCGCACTCACGCTCAGGGCGCCCGTCGTGTCCGTCCGCACGGTGCCGGCCGGCGCCGGAGCCGGTTACGGGCACGCGTGGACCGCCCCGCGGCCCACCCACCTGGCCCTGCTTGCCGTCGGCTACGCGGACGGCCTGCCCCGCGCGGCGTCCGGCCGCGCGGAGGTGCTGCTCGGCGGCCGCCGCTGCCCCGTCGTCGGACGCGTCTCCATGGACCAGGTGATCGTGGAGTGCGGCGGACGCCCGGCCGCACCCGGCGACGTCGCCACCGTCTTCGGTACGGGCGACGCCGGCGAGCCCACCGTCCGGGACTGGGCCCGGTGGTCCGGGACCATCGAGCACGAGATCGTGACGGGCCTGGGCGCACGCCCGCGCCGCACGGTGCACGGCCCGGCGGTGGCCGCATGACCGCCCACGGGAACGCTCCCCGCATCCGCGTCGCCGTGCTCGGTGGCGGCCGCAGCACCGAGCACGAGGTCTCCCTCGCCTCCGCCGCGTCCGTCGGCTCGGCGCTCGACCCGGCCGTCCACGACGTCGTCGCCCTCACCATCGGACGCGACGGGGTGTGGCGGGACGCCGCCGGGCGGCCCCTGGCGGGCTCCCCGGCGGAGAGCCTGTCCGCGGCGCTCGCCGTGCTGGCGGGCTGCGACGTCGTCTTCCCGGCGCTGCACGGCCCGATGGGCGAGGACGGCACGCTCGCGGCGCTGCTGGACCTTGCGGGGCTCCCCTACGTCGGCGCGGGCGTCCGGGCCGGCGCCCTGGCGATGGACAAGTGGGCGACGAAACTGGTGGCCGAGGCCGTGGGCATCGCCGTCGCCCCGGGATTCCTGGTCACCGCGGACACCGCGGACCAGGTGCGCTTCGACGGCCCGGTCGTGGTCAAGCCGGTCGCCGCGGGGTCCAGCCACGGGGTGTCGCTCGTCACCGACGAGACGGACCTCGCGCCGGCGATCGCCGCCGCGCTGCGGATCGACGGCCGGGTCCTGGTGGAGCACCTCGTGACCGGCCGCGAGGTGGACCTCGCCGTTCTGCGGCGCGCGGACGGCGGCCTCGTGACCGGGCCCCCGCTGGAGATCGTGCTGGACGACGGGCGCCTCTTCGACACCGAGCAGAAGTACGACGGCGGAGCCCGGTTCCTGATCCCCGCCCCGCTCTCCGCCCGGGAGCACGACCGGCTCGTCGAGGCCTCCCTCGCCCTCTTCACGGCGCTCGGCTGCCGCGGAGTGGCGCGCTGCGACTTCTTCCTCACCCCCGACGGCCCCGTCCTCAACGAGGTGAACACCATGCCCGGCATGACCGCGCGGTCCCAGGTCCCCAAGATGTTCGCGCACCAGGGGCTGACGTACCCCGCGCTGCTCGGCGAACTCGTCCGGGGCGCGCTCGCCGAGGGCCCGGCCACCGGGCAGGTGCGACGGTGACCGGAGCGCACGGTGGCGGCGACGGGCCCGTCCCGTCCACGGCACCGCACGGCGGCACCCCCGGGGAACCCCCGGTGCAGCGCCTTCTGCGCACCGCCCGCGTCTACGCCCAGGCCGTCCTCGACGTGGTGGTCCTGGGCGCGGGAACGGACGGCTCGGACGGCTCGGACGACAGGGACGGGGCCCGGGGGAGGGCCGCACGCCCCGACGGCACCGTCCCGCCCCCGGCACCGGGAAGCGGGCCCGGGTCCTCCGCGGCGGATCGGTGACACTGGACAGGGCACCCGGAGCGGCTTCCGCCCGGTCGGTGAGCGGAAGCGGAGATGACGGGAACGTGGGGAACAGGGCTGAGGGCCTCTTCGAGCGGCTGGTCCAGGGCATCGGCTGGGTGGCCGCCCTCGTGGCGCTGCTGGTCCTGGGCACCCTGGACGTGACGGTGAACGCCGCCCACCCGCCCACCGTGCTGCTGGCCATGGTCGTCGCCGTGCTGATGCCACGCCTGAACGCCGCGGCACTGGGCACCGCCGCCTCCGTCCTGGGAGCGGCCCTGGTGCTGGTGACCTTCGTGGCGCCGCCGGTCTCCTACCAGGTCGTGCCCTTCGGGTTCACCGTCTCCGTCGTGGGCGTCGTCCTGGTCGGACTGGCCGCGTGGCGGGCCGAACCGGTACGGGCCGGCTTCGCGGTACCGCTGCTGCTGGCGGGCCTGGTGCTCCAGCCGACACGGCTGGTGAACCAGCGAGCGGCGTTGGTCCTCGCCCTGATCCTCGCGCTGGGCGGCGTCATCTTCGCTGCGGCGGGGCTTTACCTGCGCATGTTCCAGACCAGCCGGCAACGCCGGATGATCGCGGCCCAGCAGGCGCAGCGGACGGGCATCGCGTCCGATCTGCACGACTACGTCGCCCACCACGTCACGGGCATCGTCGTGCTGGCGCAGGCCGCCCGGACCGTGGCGGCGAGCAAGCCGGAGGCCGTGCTCCCCGCCCTGGAACGGATCGAGGAGGCCGGCGACGAGGCGATGACCGCCATCCGCCGCATGGTCACCCTGCTACGCGAGCCCGACGCCCACGCCCGGCTCTCGCCCACGGGCACGATCGCCGACATCAGGTCCCTGGCCGGGCACTTCACCTCCGACAGCGGCCTGGAGGTGAGGTTGCGCATCGAGGGCGAGGTCGACGTGGTCCCCATCGACGTCCAGTCGGCCGTGCACCGGGTGGTCATGGAGGCCCTCACCAACGTGCGCAAGCACGCCGGCGACGCCCGCTCGCTCGACATCCTCGTCCGCCGCCACGGCCGGCCCGACGCGGTGACGGTCGAGGTGTCCGACGACGGCCGCGGCCGGGCCGGGCACACGGCGGGAGGCGGCTACGGCCTCAAGGGCCTGCGGGAGCGCACGGCGGCGCTCGGCGGCTCCCTCACCGCCGGCCCGAGGTCCCCCGGCGGCTGGAGCGTACAGGCGCGCATACCGACCAGGGGTGCCCGATGACGATCCGTGTCCTGCTGGCGGACGACCAGACCATGGTCCGCACCGGCTTCTCGTTGATCCTCGGCGCCGAGGAGGACATCGAGGTGGTCGGTGAGGCCAAGGACGGCGTCCAGGCCCTGGAACTGGCCCGCGCGCTCGAGCCCGACGTCGTCCTCATGGACATCCGCATGCCGCGGATGGACGGCCTGCAGGCCCTGCGCGAACTCAACCGGCCCGGCGCCCGGAGCTCCCCGAAGGTCGTCGTCGTCACGACCTTCGACGACGACGAGTACGTGTACGACGCCCTGAACAGCGGCGCCTGCGGTTTCCTGCTCAAGGACTCCGGCCCGGCCCTGCTGACCGAGGCGGTGCGCGCGGCGCACTCAGGGGAGGCCCTGGTCAGTCCGGCGATCACCATCCGCCTGCTGCGGGGGCTGAGGACGCCGCGGACCGCCGCCCCGTCGGGACCGGGGCTGTCCTCACGGGAGACCGAGGTCACCCGTCTCGTCGCCGAGGGACTGACCAACGCGGAGATAGCGGCCGCACTCTTCGTGTCCCTGGGAACGGTGAAGACCCACCTGGGCAACATCCAGACCAAGCTCTCCGCCCGCAACCGCGTCGAGATCGCCCTGTGGGCGTGGCGCTCCGGCCTGGCGGAACGCTGACCGGCCGCCCCGACGCACCGCCGGCCTACCGGGTCCCACCCGGGTCCGGCGCCTGCCGCGCGGTGGGGAGGCGGACAGTGACGCTGAGGCCGCCGGTGGGGCGGGGGGCGAGGTGGAGGGTTCCGTGGTGGGCGCGGACGATGCTGTGGACGATGGCGAGGCCGAGCCCGACGCCGGGGTGTTCGTCGCTGCGGATGCGCTGGGTTCCGCGTTGGAAGGGTTCGGTGAGGGTGGGGACGAGGTCGGGGGACAGCGGTGGTCCGGTGTTCTCGACCCGGAGGAGGCTGATGTGGTGGTGGGTTTCGGTGTGGACGGTGACGGTGCCGTCGGTGGGGTGGTTGTGGACGACGGCGTTCTGGACGAGGTTCGTTGTCATGCGCAGGAGGAGTTCGGCGGAGCCGTGGGTGGGGGCGGTGCCGCCGGTGACGTAGAGGGTGATGCGTCGTCGTTCGGCGTGGGGGAGCAGGGTTTCGGAGGTCTCCTCGGCGAGGAGGGAGAGGTCGACGGTCTCGCGGGGGAGGTGGGCGTTGTTGCCGCGGCTGAGCAGGAGGAGCGCTTCCGTCAGGTCGATGGCGCGGGTGTTGACGGTGTGGAGGCGGTGGATGAGTTCGGTGTGGTCGCGGGTGGGGTCGGTGCGGGCGACGTCGAGGAGGGCCTTGGAGATGGCGAGGGGGGTGCGCAGTTCGTGGGAGGCGTTGGCGGCGAAGCGCTGTTGTTCGGCGACGTGGGATTCGAGTTGCTCGAGCATGGTGTCGAAGGCGTCGGAGAGTTCGCGGAACTCGTCGTGGCGGCCCTCCATGCGGATGCGGTGGGACAGCGATCCGTTGCCGGCGGTTCGTGCGGCGGCGGTGATCCGGGTGAGGGGTGCGAGCATCCGGCCGGCCAGCAGCCATCCTCCCAGCAGCCCGAACACCAGCAGGAAGACCAGTGCCGCCGCGGCGGCGGGGGCGAAGACGTGCAGGAGGACGGTCCGGTTGGGCGAGATCCCGAGCAGGCCCCTGCTGTTGTCGGGCACGTAGCGCAGCAGGAACGCCCAGACCACGGCCAGCAGCAGGCCGCCGGAGAGCAGGACGAACCCGGCATAGCTGAGGGTGAGCTTCAGCCGGGCGCTGAGCCCCGGGCGCCTGCGCACGGGTGCCGCCGGTGCCGCCGGGCGGGGACCGTCATGGACGTCCCCGGCCGGCTCGGACTCGTCCTCCACGGTCGGTGCGCGCATCCCCGAAGCCTAGGCAGCACCGCGTATCGCCCGCGTAGGGGACCGGCACTCGGCCGAAAGTCGCAGTGACCGCGGGACGGGTCGGACTTCTGCCCGAAGCGGGGTGCCCCGCCGGGTTCGTAGCGTGACGTGCAGGAGCCCTTCCCCCGGAACGGGCCCGCGGGCAGTCCTCACCCGGGCTGCGGCGCGGTCCGCGTCCGAGGCACGACGGGCTCACCTTCCACCGTCACAGGAGGCCCGCGATGTCCACTTTCCTGCACCAACTGCTGCGTTCCGCCCGGGTCTACGCACGGACGGCCCTCGAAGTCGCCGTCCTCGGCGCGGACGCCGACCTGATGGACCGGGAAACCGCGGTCCCGCGGCCCACCGCCCCGATGCGGCGCGCGCCCGGCGCGGACGCCTCGGTGGAACCCGTGTGAACGGTGCGGTGCAGCGCGCCCGCGGGCGTGCCGGCGTCCAGGCCGGCCGGCCCCCCGGAGGACGCTGGTACCGCGGGTCCCAGGAAAACCGGACGACTGCCTGCCCGTCCCGTCCCGCCGCAACCTGGGGGTGTCGGAGAACGAACACCTGAGACGGGAGCCACACCATGACCACCACACTGATCACCGGGGGCAACAAGGGGCTGGGGTACGAGACCGCGCGCCGCCTGGTCGCCGAGGGCCACACCGTGTGGATCGGGGCCCGCGACCCCGAGCGGGGGAGCGCGGCCGCCGAGCGGCTGGGGGCGTCCTTCGTCCGACTCGACGTGACGGACGACGACTCGGTCGCCGCCGCCGCCCGGACGGTCGGGGAACGGGGCGGCCTGGACGTGCTGGTCAACAACGCCGGCATCGAGGTGCGCCGGGCGGACAACAGCGTCGTCCCCACCGTGGAGACCACCGCCGACGCGATGCGGCGGACCTTCGAGACCAACGTCTTCGGTGTCGTGCGCGTGCTGCACGCCTTCGTGCCGCTGCTCCGCGGTTCCACCGCCCCCGTCGTGGTCAACGTCGGCAGCGGCCTGGGATCGCTGCACCACGTCACGGACCCCGACCAGCCGGCCCACCTGTTCCCGGGCCTGGACTACCCGGCGTCGAAGCTGGCGGTGAACATGATCACCGTCCAGTACGCGAAGGCGCTGCCGGGCTTCCGGATCAACTCGGTGGAGCCGGGCTTCACGAAGACCGACCTCAACGGCAACACCGGCTTCCAGACCGTCGAGCAGGGCGCCGAGATCATCGTCCGCATGGCGCTCGTCGGCGCCGAGGGACCGACCGGCGGCTACTTCGACCGCGACGGCGCGCTCCCCTGGTGACGACCGGGACCGGCCGTTGCGGACGCGCGCCGCCGGGGGTACGCGTCTCAGGCGCGGAAGCTGAACATGGGGCCGAGGGACTTCCAGGAATGGAGGTTGCCCGCGGGTTCGGTCGTCGAGGGGCCCGTGCAGTCCGTGTTCTTGTAGAACGTGACGGGGCGGTCCGTCATGTTGATGTTCGCGAGGATCCCGAACGGCGCTGTGACGCACCCCGTGTCGACGTCCCGGTAGAGCGCCGAGCGTCCCGTGAACCACTCCGTCTCGTAGACGCAGAGACTGCCCGCGGTGGCGCACCCGGAGTCCCCGGCGTCGGCGACCGGACCGGTCGTCGCCGACGCCGGGGCGGGGGCCGTTCCCAGCAGGACTCCGGCGGCCGTTGCCGCCACGGCCGCCGCGGCGCGCCGGTACCCGAAACGGTGCATGACTCTCCTTCGTGGTGTTCGTGGTGTTCGTGGTGTTCGTAGGTGCTGCGATGGCGTCTTGAGGCACCTCCAGCCTGACCGGCCCACGCGGAGGTGGTCAACGATTCAACTAGATATGGCCGGTTCCGTGCCCGCCCCCTTGACGCGGCACGGGACGGCCGCGGTCTCCTGTGCCCGGCGGGCGACCGCCCGGCAAATCGGTGGCGCGTCCGGGCCGTCACCGGCCACCATGCGGGGCATGAGCGACCGAGCGACGCGATGGACCAGGGCGACCGTCTACCCCGACATGTGGGTCGACCCGGACGACGACCCCCGCAACAGCGACGCCCCGAGTCCGGACGGTGAACTGGCCACCCTCCACGACTACCTGACGAGCTATCGCATGACGCTGCGGATGAAGTGCCAGGACCTGGACCCGGAGCAGCTGGCCCGCCGTTCGGTCCCGCCGTCGACGATGTCGCTGCTCGGCCTGGTCCGGCACCTCGCCGAGGTGGAGCGGGACTGGCGCAACTGGATCAGCGACGGCGAACCGCTGCCGAAGCTGTACGGCCCGCGCGACGCGGACTTCGACGGTGCCGTCGCCGACCGGGACGTGGTCGACGCCGCGTACGCCGACCTGGAGCGCGAACAGGCCGCGACCGACGCGGCGCTGGCGGAGCACCCGGACCTGGGCGCGCGCGTGGGCAAGGACGGGATCGCGGTCCGCGAGCTGCTGGTGCACCGGGTCGAGGAGTACGCCCGGCACTGCGGGCACGCGGACCTGCTGCGCGAGTGCCTCGACGGCAGAGTGGGTCAGTGACGCGGACCGGGGACCTCGCGCCCCGGCCCGCCGGCCCCGGGCGGACGCCCGCCCGGGGCCGCGCTCAGCCCACGCTCCGGTCCCGCCCCGCGAGCAGGCCGGCGGCCAGCTGGGCCACCATCAGGACGGCCAGCAGGACGAGCGGTACGCGCCAGCCGTCGGTGCGCTCGTACAGCGCGCCGACCAGGAACGGCACGGGGATCGACAGCAGGTAGCCCGCGCTCTGGGCGAAGGCGGAGAGCCGCACCACCGTGGTGCTGTCGCGGCCGCGCAGCCCGATCATCGTCAGCGCGAGCGGGAACGAGCAGTTGGCGACGCCCAGCAGCACCGCCCACACCCAGGGCGCGGCGGCCGGTGCCGCCCACAGGCCCGCGTACCCGGCCAGTCCGAACGCACCGAGCGTGACCGCGATGCCGCTCTGCTGCCGGAGCCGCCCCGCGAGGGCGGACAGGGCGTAGGACAGCGGCACCCCCAGCAGCGAGGTGACGGCGAACAGCAGACCCGCCGTCCCGGCCGACAGCCCCGCGTCCCGGAACATCTGGGGCAGCCAGCCGATCACGACGTAGGCGGCACCGGCCTGCAGCCCGAAGTACCCGGCCAGCGCCCAGGCGGTGGGGGAGCGGGTCATCCGGACCCCGGACCCGTGGCCCGTCCCCGTCCCCGCCCCGGCACCGGGCGGGGGCGCGGGCACCGGCTCCGGCGCCCGGTCCGCCGTACGCAGGCGCGCCAGGACGAGCCACGGGGGCACCGCGAGGGCCGCGACCACGCCCCAGGAGCCCAGCCCCCACCGCCAGTCGCCGCCGAACGCCCCGGACAGCGGCACGGTGGCGGCAGCCGCGACGGCGGCACCCAGGTTGAGCGCCATGGAGTACAGGCCCGTCATCCGGCCGACCCGGTCGGGGAAGCGCTGCTTGACCACCACCGGCAGCAGCACGTTGGCCACCGCGATCCCGGCGAGCGCCACGGCGCTGAGCGCGAGGAACAGCGCGGTGCCGCCGGCCAGCGGCCGGAGCACCAGCCCCACGGCGACCACGGCCGTACCCGCCGCGACGACCGCCGACGGCCCGTGCCGCCGGGCCAGCCGGGGCGCGGCGACGCCGACCAGGGCGAAGCACAGCGCCGGCACGGAGGTGAGCAGCCCGGCCACGGCGCCGCTCATCCCCAGCGCGGACCGCGCCTCGGCCAGGACCGGCCCGAGGCTGGTGACGGCGGGGCGGAGGTTGAACGCCACCAGCAGCAGCGCCACCACCGCGAGACCGCGGGTACGGGCACGCGGCCCCGCCGGGTTCCGCCGTTCCGCGGACCTGGACCGTCCCGGGACCCTCCGGCGTATAATCATGGGATGAGTCTACGTCCCGTGTCCCGTCCTTCCGGGCTCTTCGAGCAGGTGGTGTCCGGACTGCGCCGCCAGATCACCTCCGGGGCCTGGCCGGTCGGCTCGCGCATCCCGACCGAGCCGGAACTCGTGCGGCAGCTGGGCGTGGCCCGCAACACGGTCCGCGAGGCCGTGCGCGCCCTGGCCCACAACGGCCTGCTGGACATACGCCACGGCTCGGGCACCTACGTCGCCGCGACCAGCGAGCTCGCCGGGGTGATGCGGCGCCGCTTCGCGGAGGCCGGGCAGCGGGACGTGACCGAGGTGCGCGGCACCCTGGAGTCGTCCGCGGCGGGACTCGCCGCGACGCGCCGCACGGACGAGGACCTCGCCCGCCTCGACGCGCTGCTGGAGCGGCGGGAAGGGGCCTGGGCCTCGGGCGACCGGGACGCCTTCGTGGACGCGGACAGCGCTTTCCACCTGGCGGTCGTGGCCGCCTCGCACAACGAGGTGCTGGCCGAGCTCTACGCGGACCTCGGCCAGGTGATCAGGGACTCGCTCAAGGAGCACTTCGGCGCCCCCGTCCTGCGCCCCGAGGACCGCATGGACCACACCCGCCTGCTGGAGGCCATCCGCGCCGGGGACGCGGCCGCGGCGGCCGGGGAGGCCGCCTCCCACACCTCCGGCTGCCGGTTCGTCGGCTGAGGCCGGCGTGCCCGCGGCCCGGCCGTCACCCCGGCAGGGCGCCCGACCGTACGGCGTCCTCTCTGAGCCGCGCGGCGGTCCCGGTGACGTCGTAACCGGGTCCGACGCCGTCCACGAGGACGACGTCACCGTCGAGATGGCGGGTGCGGAGCGGAAGGATCTCCTGGTAGGCGGACGAGCGGTACCAGGCGCGCGCCCGGTCCAGGTCGGGGAACGCGATCAGGACGACCGTCCCCGGCCACTGCCCCTCCACGACCTCCACGGTCG
Organism: Streptomyces sp. NPDC111520; assembly: GCF_055635295.1. Taxonomy (NCBI): domain Bacteria; kingdom Bacillati; phylum Actinomycetota; class Actinomycetes; order Kitasatosporales; family Streptomycetaceae; genus Streptomyces; species Streptomyces sp. NPDC111520. Next base: position 23,366 of record NZ_JBVKBW010000021.1, read on the forward strand.
CGCCGTGGACGACGAAGCGTCCGCCGAAGGGGTCCAGCGTGTCCTGGATGCGCTCCATGTAGGTGAAGACCTCTTCGTGCGGCGGTCCGGGACGAAGGTGGGCGACGGCGTAGGCGGTCATGGCTGCTCCCTCGGATCGGGGTCTGCGGTGTCCGGTCCCTCCGTGCTGCGGGACGTCCTCGATCCTGCCGGGGTGTGTGCGTGCGGTCGATGACGCCGGAGGTCATGGAGGGCGTGCGAGCTTCATCACATTCAGGTCATATCGCCACGCTTCGGGCAGGGCTGCGCGGCCGGGCGCCGGAACCCGTTCCGGGAGGCCGCGCCGGCCCGGGCGGGGCCCGGACCGCCGGGCGGTGACGACGCCCCGCGACCGCCGCCTCCGGTGCGCCGCCCGATCGCCAAGGCCTGCTCGCCGGGCGTGACTTGAGGCGTCCGGACTACCGCCGCGGGGGAGCGGAGCGGCCACGCGCCGCCGCCACGCGAGGGCCGCCCGGGCGTGCCCTGGTGACCCGCGGCCCGCCCCGGAACCGTGCCGCACCGGGCCCGGCGGAGCGCCCGCCGAGCCGGCGGGACGTAGCGGACGTCACATCCCGTCCGGCCCAACCGTCCGCCGACACTGGGCAGTCAGCCCGGCCGGCAGCAACCCGATGGACGGAGTGACATGGGTCATACGCGAATAACCCGGCGAGCCATGGCGGCGGCGGTCGTCGCGGGGGTGGCGGTCCCCGTGGCCGCCGGTGCCGCGACCGCGCAGGCCGCCGCCGCGACACCCCGGGTCAGCTGCAGCTCGGCGGCACCCGCACTGGCCGCGGCACTGCAGCGGGACATCACCAAGGCCCTGGAGGGCGCCACCGCCCGTACCGCCGTGTCCGTGCACGACCGCACGACGGGCACGTCGTGCACGCTGCGCGCGGACCAGCACTTCGACTCCGCCAGCACGGTCAAGGTCACCGTCCTCGCGACCCTCCTGCGGGACGTGCGGCAGCACCACCGCCACCTCACCGACCGCGAGGCCGCGCTCGCCACCGCCATGATCACGAAGTCGGACAACGACGCCACGACCGCGCTGTGGAAGCAGCTCGGCGTCGCCAAGGTCAACGACTTCCTGGCCGCCGCCGGGATGCGCCACACCGTGCCGGACGGCGCCGGGGCCTGGGGACTCACCCGGATCACCGCCGCGGACGAGCAGAAGCTGATGGACCTGCTCACGGCGCCGAACGGAGTGCTCGGCGACGACGCGCGCGCCTACGCCCTGAAGCTGATGGGCGAGGTCGAGCCCTCCCAGCGCTGGGGCACCCCCGCGGGTGCGCCGCGATCGGCGGGCGTCCACGTCAAGAACGGCTGGCTCTCCCGTGCCACCCACGGCTGGCGGGTGCACAGCCTCGGCGCCTTCACCGGCGGCGGGCACGACTACAGCATCACCGTCCTCACCGACGACGACCGGACGATGGCCTCCGGCATCGCCACCATCGAGGCGGTCTCCCGCGTGATCCACCGGGACCTCGACGCGGCGTAGCGATGCGCCCTCGGCGCGCCGGGGTCCGAGCGGGCTGGACCGTACGTCCTGGGCTGGACTGTACGTCCAGTCTGGACGTACAGTCCAGCCATGGAGAAGGCGCGCGTCGACGAGAACGACCCCCGGGTGCGGCAGTGGGCCCCGGTGTGCCAGGCCGTGGCCCTGCTGCTGAGCCCGTACGCCGAGGTCGTCCTGCACGACGTGGCGGACGACCGGGTGCTCGGCGTCTGGAACCCGATGACCCGGCGCACCGCGGGCGACCCCTCGCTGCTCGGCGAACTGGACGGGCTGGACCCGTCGGCGCACGACGTCTACGGCCCGTACGAGAAGCTGCTCGGCGACGGGCGCAGGCTCTCCTCCGTCAGCGCCGTCCTGCGGGACGCCGGCGGCGAGCCCTCGGCGGTGCTGTGCGTCAACCTCGACCGGACGCCGCTGGAGCAGGCGGCCTCGGTCCTCGCCGCCTTCGGCGCGCCCACCGTGCCGCGCCCCGAGCCGCTCTTCGAGCAGGACTGGACCGAGCACGTCCAGCGGACCGTCGGCACCTACACCCGTGACCGGGGCTGCCCGGTGGAACGCCTCGGCCGTGAGGACCGCCTCGCGATCATCGAGGAACTCGACCGGGCCGGGGTGTTCGCGATGCGCCGCGCCGTACCGGTCGTGGCCGGCGCGCTGCAGGCGTCCCGCTCCACCGTCTACGCCCTGCTCGCCGATCTCAAAGCGCAGAGGAAGCACCCGTGAGCCGACTGCCCGACTTCCGGCTGGAAACGTACTTCTCCCGCTGGGAATTCACCGCCCGTCACCACCTGACCGCCTCCGACGCGGAGACGATGACCCTCCCCGAGCTGCTGGAACTCGCCGACACCGAGGACCGGCACGCCTGGGAGACGCTCTCCTTCGGCTACACGCGGACGCACGGCGACCCCGGGCTGCGCGAGGCGATCGCCGCGACGTACGAGCAAGCCGGCGCCGACGACGTCATCTGCTTCGCCGGCGCCGAGGAGGCCCTCTACCTGGCGATGCAGGTGCTCCTCGGCCCGGACGACCACGCGGTCGTCGTCACCCCCAACTACCAGGCCGCCGAGACCGTGCCCCTCTCCCTGTGCGAGGTGACGGGCGTCGCGCTCGACCCCGGGCGGGACTGGGCCCTGGACGTGGATCGGGTGGCGGCGGCGCTCCGCCCGAACACCCGCGTGGTCTCGGTCAACTTCCCCAACAACCCGACCGGCAAGGTCATCGGCGCCGCCGACTTCGCGCGCCTGGTCGAACTCTGCGACGAGCGCGGCATCCACCTGTTCAGCGACGAGGTCTACCGCGGTCTCGAACGCGACCCGGCCCGGACCCTGCCGCAGGCCGCCGACCTCTCGGAACGGGCGCTGTCGCTGAACGTCACGTCCAAGTCGCTCGGCCTGCCCGGGCTGCGGATCGGCTGGATCGCCTGCCGGGACCGGGAGTTGCGTTCCCGCCTGGAGCGCGCCAAGCACTACACCACCATCTGCAACGCCGCGCCCAGCGAGGTGCTCGCCCGGATCGCCCTCAAGGCCCGCGACCGGATCCTGGACCGCAACCGCGCCCTGATCGCCGCCAACATCCCGCTCTTCGACGCCTTCTTCGCCGGGTTCGACGACCTGTTCACGTGGCGGGCCCCGGACGGCGGCTGCGTCGCCTACCCCCGCTACCTCGGCGCCGAGGGCGTGGAGCGCTTCTGCACCGAACTCGTCGAGCAGGCCGGGGTGCTGCTGCTGCCCGCGAGCATCTACCGCTCCGAGCTGACCGACACGCCCGCCGACCGCTTCCGCGTCGGCATCGGCCGCCGCGACCCCGCCCCCGCGCTGGACGCCCTCGCCGGCTGGCTGCGAGCACGCCGATGAGCGTCCCCGTCCTGGGCCCGGAGGAGATCGAGGCCGCCGCGCGACCCGGGCTGGTGCTGGACGCCGTCCGCACCGCGCTGATCGCCCATGCGGCCGGCCGCACCACGGTCCCGCCACCGACGCACCTGACCTTCCCCGCCGCGGACGGCGACTGCCACGTGAAGACGGGCTGGATCGACGGCTCCGACGACTTCACCGTGAAGATCGCCTCCGGCTTCTACCGCAACCCCGACCGCGGCGAACCCGTCAACCACGGGCTGGTCTGCGTCATCAGCGCCCACACCGGCCGGGTCCGGGCCGTCCTCGACGACGGCGGACGCCTCACCGCCTGGCGCACCGCGGCCGCGGGGGCGCTCGCCGGCCACGCGCTGGCCCGTCCCGGCGCCCGCAGCGTCGGGGTGTTCGGCACCGGCGAGCAGGCGCGGCTGCAGGTGCGGTGGCTGGCGATGCTGCGTCCCGTCGGCCGGGTGCACGTCCACGGCCGCGACGCACGCCGGACCGGCGCCCTCTGCGAGCACCTCGCCGCCCACGGGCTGGACGCCGTCCCCGCCACCGCGGCGGAGGCCGCGGCCGCCGACGTCGTCGTCACCGCCACGCCGGCCACCGCCCCGGTGCTGGACGCCGCCGCGGTCCGCCCCGGCGCGCACGTCACGGCCGTCGGCGCCGACATGCCGCACAAGAACGAGCTGCCGCCCGCGCTGTTCTCGCGCGCCGCCGTCATCGCCACCGACGACCACGAGCAGTGCCTCCACCACGGTGACCTCGCCCACGCCGTCCGTGCGGGCGCGGTCCGGGCGGACGCCGACGTCCCCCTCGGCGCCCTGCTCGTCACCCCGCCGGAGCGCGCTGACGCGGCCGTGACGATCGCCGACCTGACGGGCGTGGGCGCCCTCGACGCGGCCGTCGCCTCCGCGGTGGCCGCGGAACTCCTGGGCTGAGCCGGGGCCGGGGCCGGGCGGCCCGCCGGCTCCCGGCCCCGCCGCTCACCTGCGCGGGGCCACGAACAGGCTCTGCACGCCGCGCCCGATGGGGCCCTGCTCGTCGTGGAGGGCGGTCTCCGCCATGCCCACCCCGTACGGGTCGACGGTGGTGCGGGCATCGAGGCACACCCACTCGCCCGCCGGGTGGCGGTGGAGGTGGACGGTGAGGTCGGGGTTGACGAAGAGGTGCGTGGCGAAGTCCAGCACGTTGCTCACGCCGTTGCCGGAGTCCGCCGCGACCAGGACGCGGTCCAGTGGAGCGGTCTTCTCGCCCGCGACGAGCGGGACGCGCATCCGCAGCCAGCAGGTCGCGGGTCCGCGGTCGAGGAAGGAGCCGGCGGCGAACCGGGCCTCCACGGCCGTGTGGTAACCGGTGTTCCACGGCACGGGGAAGAACGGCTCGGGACGGGCCTGCCGGGGCCCGGGAACCGGGGGCCCGGGAACCGGGGGCCCGGGCGAGGCGGCGCCGGAGTCCGCGTGGGGACCGGTGCCCGGGGCCGCGGCGGGCCCCGCGGCCGGGACGGTGCCGGGCGCGGTGCGGATGCGCAGGGCCCGCGCCCGCATGACCTCCGCGCCCCCGTTGGGGGCCAGAGCGGCCTCGACCAGTTCCACGCTGCGTCCCTCGCGCAGCACGCGGGTGGTCACGGTCAGCGGGGCGAGCGGCACGGGGCTGTGGATCTCGAAGGTGATCCGGGTCAGGCGCATGTCCTCGCGGGCGCCCGGACGCGTCTGCACCGCGCGGCCGAGCAGGGCCGCGGGCGGCCCGGCGTGCTGGCTCGCGGCGTCCCAGGGGCCGCGTGTGTACCCGGTCGGGAGGAAGCGCTCGTCCGCCACCCGCTCGAAGAAGGCCTCGACTGAACTGTGGTCCGGCACGCTCACCGCTGCTCTCCCGCCCGCTGACGACGGAACAGAGGCTACTGGCGGGTAGCCGGCGTGTCACGGGGCGCGCCCGCCCGTACCCTCAGGCGGCGGCCACCGTCAGCTCGAACCACGTCGTCTTGCCCGTCGCCGTCCGGTCGGAGCCCCAGGCGTCGCTGAGCAGGTCGAGGATCTCCATGCCGCGCCCGCCCTCCGCCTCGCTGTCGGCGACGCGCCGGACGGCGGCCCGGGGGCTGACGTCCTCGACCTCGCACCGCAGACGTGCCTCCTGAACGCGGAGGTTCAGCCGGACCGGGCCGCGTGCGTGCCGCAGCGCGTTGGTGACCAGCTCGCTGACCAGCAACTCCACGGTGTCGGCGAGATCGCCGAGGCCCCACTCGGCGGTCCGCGCGGTGACCAGCCCGCGGGCGCGGCCGACGGAGGTCAGCTCGCGCTCCAGCGGCCAGGAGGAGCACAGGGTGGTGGTGCGTCCCGCCGGAGCGTGCAGGGGGCGCACGGGTTCCAGGACCCGCGACCACAGCCTGAACTGCCTGGCGAGCCAGGACGCGGGCGTGCACGCCTCGTCCGTGCCGACGGCCTCGACGGCCATGGTGATCATTCCCTTCGGTGTCGGGGGCCTTCCGGTGGCAGCGGCTCGGGGCCGGCGGCCATTCCTGTAGCACTCGCTACAGCTATCGAATATACATGTAGCGGGTGCTACGGTAAACAAACCGGCGTAAGCGGATTGAACAGACAAATCACCCATCGGAGGACGTGATGCCACGACGGGCCGATCCCGCGAAACGGCGGGAACTCCTCGACCGCGTACGGGAGTACGTGGTGTCGCACGGCCTGGCGGACCTGTCCCTGCGGCCGATGGCCAAGGCGCTGGGCACCAGCGACCGGATGCTCCTCTACTACTTCGGGAGCAAGGAACGCCTGGTCGCCGAGGCGCTGGCGCTGGACACCGACCGCCCGATCCTGCGCTTCCAGCGCGTCCTCGCCCTCACCGGCACCCCCCGGGACGCGGCCGCCATGCGGCACCTGGCGGAGGCGCTGTGGCGGGAGATCCGAGGCCCGGAGCGCCGTGCGCTGCTGCCCCTGTACTTCCAGGTGATGGCCTCCTCGATGCTCAACCCCGAGCGGCACGGCCCTTACCTGGGCGGTCTGGTCGCCGAGTGGACCGATCTCCTCATCCCGGTCTTCGAGGGCCTGGGCATGGACGGGGAACACGCCCGGATCGAGGCCCGCCTGCTGGTGAACGGCTCCTTCGGCATGCTCGTCGCGCTCCTCGCCGACGGCGACGAGGAGCGGGCGGACGTCTCCTTCCGTGCGCTCCTCGACCGCCTCGAACCCGGCTGGCACGCCCGGGACCGTACGCCCGGGGCCGCCGCGGCCCCGTGAGCCCGGGCCGGGTTCATGCCCCCGCCAGTGCCTCCTCGGCCGCTTCGAGCGCCGTCTCGCGGTCGGCCGGGACGAGACCGACGCGCGTGCGCCGGTCGAGCAGGTCGCCGGTGTCGAGCGCGCCCTCGTGGCGGACGGCCCACACCAGTTCCGCGCGTGTGACGGGGTGGCCGGGGACGACGGGCTCCCGCAGGGCGGGGTCGGCGGCACCGAGGGCGTGGACGGCGGGGGCCTCGGTGCCATAGCGCTGCACCAGGCGGCGCGGGGCCTTGAGCGCCGTGAGCACGCGCGGTGCGGCGGCGCCCACGAGGGGGAGCGACGTGGTGCGGCAGGGCCCGGCGCCGAGGCCGCGGGCGGTGACGGCCGCGTCGACGGCGTCCTGGGCCATGCGGCGGTAGGTGGTGAGCTTGCCGCCGACGACGGTCACGACGCCCTCCGCCGAGGTGAGCACCGCGTGCTTGCGCGAGATGTCGGCGGTGCGGCCCGAGCCGTCGGCGGAGGTGTCGAGCAGCGGGCGCAGCCCGGCGAAGGCGCCCACGACGTCGTCCCGGTGCACGGGGACGTCGAGCGCCGTGCCGAGTACGTCGAGCAGGAAGCCGATGTCCGTCTCGGGCACCTCCGGCACGTCGGGCACCGCCCCGTCGACCGGCTCGTCGGTGAGCCCCACGTACACCCGTCCGTCGCCCTGCGGCAGCACGAGCACAAAGCGGTTGGCCTCGCCGGGGACCGGTATGTGCAGCCCCGCGGGCAGCCCCCCGAGGCCGTCGGCGCGCAGGACCAGGTGCGTGCCGCGGGACGGCCGCAGCCGTACGCCGTCGACCAGGCCGCCCGCCCACACACCGGAGGCGTTCACCACCGCGCGGGCCCGGATCGTGTGCTCCTCGCCGGTCAGTTCGTCGCGTACGACGGCGCCCGAACCGCTGAGCGAGACCGCGCGCACCCGGGTCAGGACACGGGCCCCGTGCGCCGCCGCGGTCCGGGCGATCGCCGTCACCAGACGGGCGTCGTCGGCGAGTTGGCCGTCCCACGACAGCAGGCCGCCGCGCAGCCCCGACACGCGGAGGGCGGGGGCGAGGTGGCGGGTCTCGACCGCGGACAGCCGGCGCGGCGCCGGGAGCGTGGCCCGCGCCGTCCGCGCCGACAGGCGCAGCGCGTCGCCGGCCCGGAAGCCCGACCAGGCCAGCGCGGCCTGGCCGCGCGAGACCAGCGGCGTCAGCGGCAGCACGAAGGGCTGGGCGCGCACGAGGTGGGGCGCGGTGCGCTCCATCAGCACGCCGCGTTCCACCGCGCTCTCGTACGCCACGTCCAACTGGCCCGAGGCCAGGTAGCGCAGACCGCCGTGGATCAGCTTCGAACTCCACCGCGAGGTGCCGAAGGCCAGGTCGTGGGCGTCGATCGCGGCGACCGACAGCCCCCGCGACGCCGCGTCGAGGGCCGCGCCCGCGCCGGTGGCGCCGAGGCCCACGACCAGGACGTCCACCTGCTCGCCCCCGGCGAGCAGGGCCAGTTCGCGGGCGCGCCGCGCGGCGGTGAGCGAGGAGGCGGGGGAGGAGGCGGGGGAGGGCGCGGGGGAAGCGGCCCGGCCGCTCGTGGGACTCGTGTTGCTCGTGGGGCTTTTGGGGCTCTGGGGGCTCATGGGGTGAGGATCCTCTCCAGGATGTCCCGCAGCTCCCCGAGGAAGGCCGCGGAGTTCAGGTCGGGGTCGTCCTCGTCGGTCATCGTGCGCAGCGAGAGCGCGAACGACTGGACGACGAGCATCACCGAACGGGCCTGCAGGACGAGGTGCCCGGCCCGGACCGAGCCGTCCGCGTGGCCCTCCTCCAGGGCGCCGGCGACGAGCTCCAGCAGCGCGTCCTGGCTGGCCCCCCGGCGGTCGAGCACGTAGGGGAGCAGCAGTTCGGGGTCGACGTCGAGGATCTTGACGAACAGCGGGTGGGCGCGGAGCGCGCGCACCACCTCCACCAGCCCCTCGACCATGTGCGTCCGGGTGCTGGTGCCCGGGCGCCGCTCGGGCATCGCCTCCACCGCGACCGAGACCCACTCGCGGGTCATCAGGTCACCGACGAGCGTGCGCACGTCGGGCCACCGTCGGTAGAGCGTCATGCGGGAGACGCCGGCGCGGCGGGCCACGTCGGTCAGGGTCGTGCGGCGGACGCCGACGGCCAGGACGCAGTCGCGGACCGCGTCGAGCACCGGATCGCTGTCCGAGGTGTTGTGACGAATAGGCGTCATGTGTCACAGTGTAACGCCCGGTAAGGGGCGCGGGGGACGACACCCCGGGAACGAACACCCAGAGACGACCGACCGGTGAGGACGAGCCCGTGGACATGTTGTGGAGCGGCTGGGGCGACCCGGCCGAAGCGGCCCCGCTGCCCGACACCGTGACCGGCCTGCTGCGCGACCTGCTGGGCGTCAAGCCCCGCGGCGCGGAACCGGCCGCCCTGGAGGACATCGCCGTACCCGGCTCCCCGCTCACCGAAGCGGCCCGGCAGGACCTCGCCGACTGCCTCGGCGACCCGGCCCACGTGCGCACGGACGCCGAGTCCCGGATCCGCCACACACGCGGCAAGTCCACCCCGGACCTGCTGCGCATCCGCGGCGGCGACGTCGAGGACACCCCGGCGGCCGTCGTGCTGCCCGCCGGCCACGACGAGGTCCTGGCCGTCCTCGCGGTCTGCGCCGAACACGGCCTCGCCGTCGTCCCGTTCGGCGGCGGCACCTCCGTCGTCGGCGGCCTCGCCCCACACGGGCCGCGCCCCTTCGTCGCCCTGGACCTGCGCCGCATGAACCGGCTGCTCTCGCTGGACGCCGTCTCACGGACCGCGATCCTCCAGCCGGGGCTGCGCGCCCCCGAGGCCGAGGCACTCCTGGCCGAACAGGGCTTCACCCTCGGCCACTTCCCGCAGTCCTACGAGTGGGCCACCATCGGCGGGTTCGCCGCCGCCCGCTCCAGCGGCCAGGCCTCCGCCGGCTACGGGCGCTTCGACGAGATGGTGCTCGGCCTGACCGTCGCCACCCCGCAGGGCACCCTCGACGCCGGCCGCGCCCCCCGTTCCGCGGCCGGACCCGACCTGCGCCAGCTCGTCCTGGGTTCCGAGGGCGCCCTCGGCGTCATCACCTCCGTGACGGTGCGCATCCGCCCGCTTCCCGAGGTCAAGGTCTACGAGGGCTGGCGGTTCGCCTCCTTCGCCGACGGCGCCGCGGCGCTGCGCCGGCTCGCCCAGGACGGACCCCGCCCGACGGTGCTCCGTCTGTCCGACGAGACCGAGACGATGGTCGGCCTCGCCCAGCCCGACGCCATCGGCTCGGAAGGGGCCGCGTCCGCCGGCTGCACGGCGATCGCGGGCTACGAGGGCACCGCGCAGGACACCGCGCTGCGCCGGGAGCAGGCCGCGGCCGTACTGCGCGAGTGCGGCGGCGAGTACCTGGGCGAGGAGCCCGGCGAGCGCTGGGCCCACGGCCGCTTCGCCGCCCCCTACCTGCGGGACGCGCTCCTCGACGCGGGCGCCTTCGCCGAGACCCTGGAGACCGCGACCTTCTGGTCCCGGATCGCCGAACTGTACGACGCCGTGCGCGAGGCGCTCACCACGACGCTGACGGAGGCCGGGACCCCGCCGCTGGTGATGTGCCACATCTCGCACGTCTACGAGAACGGCGCCTCCCTCTACTTCACCGTCGTCTCGGCGCAGGGCGAGGACCCCGTGGCGCACTGGACCCCCGCCAAGGAGGCCGCCAACGAGGCGATCCTCGCCGCGGGCGGCACCATCACCCACCACCACGGCGTGGGCACCGACCACCGCGACTGGTACGTACGGGAAGCGGGCCCGCTCGGCATCGCGGCGCTGCGCGCCGTCAAGGAGGCGCTCGACCCCGACGGGCTGCTCAACCCCGGTGTCCTGCTGCCCGTCCGCTGACCGGCCGCCGACCATCCGCCCCGCGTACACCCGCCGCCCACCCGCCCCCGCACCGCACCGACCCGCACCGGAGGCACGCCCATGCGCCCGTTCACGGCCGTCGTCAACCCCACCGCCGGGGGTTCCACCGGGGCGGCGGCCCTCCTCCCGGTGGCGAAGCTGCTGCGGGAGGCGGGCGCCGAGCTGGAGACCGCCTACAGCGACAGCCTCCGGCACGCGCAGGACCTGGCGCGCCGGGCGGGGGAACGCGGCCACGTCGTCCTCGCCGTCGGCGGGGACGGCATCGTGGGCGGCATCGGCGGCGCCCTCAGCGGCACCGGCACCGTCCTCGGCCTCGTCCCCGCCGGCCGCGGCAACGACTTCGCGCGCGCCCTCGGCCTGCCCTCCGGGCCCGCCGAACTCGCCCGCGTCCTGTTGCGGAACGAGCCGCGCGCCGTCGACACCATCGAGGTCGAGTCGGCGGTCCACGACCGGACCGTCGTCCTCGGCAGCGTCTACGCCGGCGTCGACGCCGTCGCCAACCACCACGCCAACACCTCCCGGCTGCTGGGCGGTCCGGCCTCCTACTACGCGGGCGGGCTGCGCGCGGTGGCCGGCTGGCGCGCCGCCGCCTACCGCGTCACCGTCGACGGCGTCGTCCACGAACGCCGCGGATACACCGTCGTCGCCGCCAACTCCGGCTACTACGGCTCCGGCCGCGCCATCGCGCCCGCCGCCCGGGTCGACGACGGGCTGCTCGACGTCGTCATGATCCACGACGCGCCGCGCCGCCTCTTCTTCGCGCTGATGAACGAACTCAGGACGGGCGCGCACGTCGAGCGCCCCGAGGTCGAGATCGTGCGCGGCAAGGAGGTCCGCATCGAGGCCGACCGCGCGGTGCCCTACGGCGCCGACGGAGAGGTGGAGGCCGCCCTGCCGGTCACCGCGCGGATCCTCCCGGGGGCGCTGCGGGTGCTGTGCTGACCCCGCGCGCTGAGTAGGCTCGCCCGGTGCCCGAACACGCCTACCTCGCCGCGGTCCGGCAGTCGTACGACACCGTCGCGGAGGACTACGCCGCCCGGGTCAGCGCCCCGGACGCACTGGATCCGCTCTCCCGCGCCATGCTGGCCGCCTTCGCCGAGACCGTCCGCACGGCGGGCCGCGGCCCGCTGGCGGACCTGGGATGCGGCCCGGGCCACGTGACGGCGCACCTGGCCGCACTGGGGGCGCCCGCGTACGGCGTCGACCTCTCACCGCGGATGGTCGAACTGGCCCGGGCGGCCCACCCGCACCTGCGCTTCGCCGTTGGCTCCATGACCGCGCTCGACATCGGCGACGGCGAACTCGGCGGCGCCCTCGCCTACTACTCCACCCACCACACGCCGCCCGAGCTGCTGCCGGTCGTCCTCGCCGAGGTCCACCGCGTCCTGGCACCCGGCGGTCACCTGATGCTCGCCGGCTGGGTGGGTGAGGACGAGCACCTCCACCCGGAGCACGCCTACGGCGGCCACCCCGTCTCGTACGCGCTGCACATGCTCCCGGCCCCGCGCATCGCCGCGCTCCTCGCGGAGGCGGGCCTCACCGTCACGGCCCACCTCGTCCAGGAACCCGACGCGGGAACGAAGCGCCCCGTCGCCACCTTCCTCGCCCTGAAGCCCGAACACCCCTGAGGGGCGGGCCCCGGCGTCACCCGGGGAGCAGGCCGAAGCCGGGCCGGTCGAGCGGACGGCGCGGGTCGGCGCTGTTCCACGTCGGCGAGAGCTCGTCCGGCCTCTGATGGCCGACCTCGACCTGCTCGCCGGCGCAGTCGAACCTCGCGCGATCCAGACCGATCCCGCGCGGCGGGCTTGAACCGGCCGTAACGGGAGGTCATAGCGTTGTCGGCGTGATCGGGAACGACGACGACCGGCAGCTGTGGAGCATCGGCGAGGTGGCCCGCGCCACCGGGACGACCGTCCGCACGCTGCGCCACTACGACGAGATCGGCCTGCTCGGGGCGAGCGCACGCACCGCCTCGGGACACCGCCGCTACACCGCCGGGGACGTGCGGCGGCTCTACCGGGTGCGGGCACTGCGCGGGCTCGGGCTGCCTCTGGACGAGATCCAGCGCGTTCTCGCCGACACCGCGGAGGACCTCGGTTCGATGCGCGACCTGCTCGCCGCCCAGCTGTCCGCCATGGAGGCACACGCCGGGCGGATCCAGCAGCTCACCGCGCAGCTCCGCGGGCTCCTCGGGCGCATAGAGACGTCGCTGCCCGATCCCGAACAGTTCATGACGACCCTGGAGATGATGTCCGTGTTCGAGACCCACTTCACCACCGAGCAGCAGGAGCAACTGGCCGCGCGCCGGGCCGAGATCGGCCCGGAGGGCGTCGAGGCCGCGAGGACCGAGTGGGCCGGGCTCGTGGAGGCGCTGCTGTCGCACGCCGAGGCGGGCACCCCCGCCGGTGACCCCGAGGTCAGGGACCTGGTCGCCCGCTGGGACGCCCTGGGCGGCCGCTTCCACGCCGGGGGAGAGGACGGCGAGGCGACCAGGGCCGCCGCGCGGCGGCTCTGGGACGAGCGCGGCGAGGAACTCGCGCGGAACCTGCCGTGGTCCCCGGACCGGATGCGGGCCCTGGTGCGGTACGTGGAGGAGGTGCGCGCCGCCGGCTGACCCGCGCCGTCCCGGGCGCCGGGGCGGCCCTTCCGGGGCCTCGGCGCCTCCCCGGGGCGGGCCGTCCGCCCTCCGGACGCGTTTCCGGGGCGCCGCGCCGACGTCGTAGCATCCGCTGGAGGGGGACGACAGCGGAAGGGAGCCGATGGACCCGCACGAGTCCATGACGGCGCGCGCCGAGGACGTGGGGCTCACCCGGGCCGCACAGGCCGGTGACGTCGCGGCGCTCGGCGTGCTCCTGGAACGTCACCGGGCCGGCATGCGGGCCGTCGCGCTGAGCGTCCTGGGCCCCGGGCCCGACGTGGACGACGTGCTGCAGGACGCCGCGCTGACGGCACTGCGCCGCGTGGGCGACGTCCGTGACCCCGCCGCGGTCGGGCCGTGGCTGCGGATGGTCGTCCGCAACGGCGCCCGTTCCCTGCTGCGCGGCGCGGTCCCCACCGCGCCCGTCGACGACCTGGTGCTGCGCGCGGCGGACTCCGGCCCCGAGCGGTGGCTGGAGAGCAACGCCCTGCGGGACTGGATCTGGGAGGCCATCGAGCAGCTGTCCCCCACGCTGCGACTGCCGCTCGTCCTGCGCCACTTCACCACCGGCGTCAGCTCGTACGAGCAGATCGCCACGGCCTGCGGGCTGCCCGTCGGCACCGTCCGCAGCCGGCTGAGCCAGGCCCGGGCCAAGCTCGCCCAGGCGCTGGCCGACACTGCGGACGGCGCCCATGACGACACCGTCCGGCGCACCAGGGCCAGCAGGACCGAGGCCCACGAGACCCTGGCCGCGGCCGAACGCGGCCACTTCGCCGACCTCCTGCGCGAACGCTGGTCCCCCGAGGTCGCCCTGCTCAGCGGGAAGGAGCGGGTGGGGGACCGGGGGCTGCTGATCCGCGGCATGGAGTGCGACCTGACCGCCGGCATCCGCCAGCGCCTCGTCCACGCCGTCGCCGGGCGCTCGCTGACCGTCTGGGAGATGGACATCGTCAACCCGCCGGACAACCCGGACCACTGCCCGCCCGCCGTCGCGTGGCTGATGACCCACGACGCCGCGGGCCGGGTGGACCGCATCCGCCTGCACCACCCCCGCCCCGTGCCCCTCCCCGGCGCCGCGGCCGCCTGAGCGGAGCGGAGCGAGGGCAGCGGGCGTACGGGGCGGGGTGGCCGCGTCTCAGCCGTGGAAGCGGACGTAGCCGTCACCGTCGGCGTCCGAGCCGCGCTTGGTGTACGCGTGGACGTCCGAACGGCTGCCGGACGGCTTGTAGAGGTAGACCGTGTCCCGGTCGTTGTTCCACAGGAAGTTGCAGTTGTCGCGGTAGACCACGTTGCCCTTGTCGGAGTCCGTTCCGTGGCCGCCGCGGAGCTTCACGAAGTCCCCGGGCTGCAGGCGGTGGCTCGCGGTGAAGACGAAGCGGTTGCCCGTGGCGTCCTTGACGACATAGCCCTTGAGGTCGACCGTCGCCGAGGCCGAGTAGTTCTTGATCGTCAGGTACTCCCCGCGGGTGTTGCCAGAGGAGCAGCTGTTGGAGTCCCGCCCGGGCGCGTCGTACTGCGCCCCGCGGACCTTGAGGGCCGAGCTGTACTCGGCGGCCTGCGCCTGGGTGGGTATGAGGACGGCGGTCGCGCCGACCGCGGCGAACGCGGCCACACCGATGCGGATGTGCCGGGACATGGGAATCCCCCCTGCCGGGATCGGGCCGCGCGCGGGTCGTGCGCGCGGCGGAAGCGGATCGTCACATCGGACCGGGTCACCGTGCCCCCAGGACGACGAGCGTGGTGACGACGGGCGCGGTGACGGCGAGCGTGGTGACGGCGCGCCACACGCGGGTGCGGCCACGTCCGTTCACGGCCGCGTCCCCCCGCCCGGTGCCCGGTCGATGCCGACACCGGCTCCGCCGGGCGCGCGGGGAACACGTCACCCCGCCTGCCCGTGCCGGGTCCCCCGTCCCCGCCGGCGTCTTGCGAGGTATCAAACCACTCCAGGTGAACCGGAGTCGGGCTTTCCGGAAGTTGGCTTCCCAAGCGAAGCAACCGGTCGGCAACGGGCTCATACCGCCAGGTCCGCACTATGGCGACGCGTGCACCACCGCGTCGCCGGGCTGTCAGGATGTGGGCATGAACGAGAACGATCAGGGGCGGGACGAGCTGCTGGCGGCCGCGGTGGGGCTGCGCGAGCGCGGGGAGGCGGAGGCGTCGAGGGAGCGGCTGGTCGCCCTGGCGCAGCAGTTCCCGGGGGACGCGGAGGTGGCCTACCAGGCGGCGTGGGCGCACGACGTGCTGGGCCTGGAGGCGGAGGCGGTGCCCTTCTACGAGCAGGCCCTGCGCGGGACGGGACTGTCGGAGGACGACCGGCGCGGCGCGCTGCTGGGCCTGGGCAGCACCTACCGGATCCTCGGCCGCTACGACGAGGCGGTCCGGCTGCTGCGCGCGGCCATGATGGACTTCCCCCGCGACGGCGCGCTGCGCACCTTCCTCGCGATGGCCCTGTACAACACCGGCGGGCACCGCGAGGCGATGCGGATCCTGCTGACGCTGCTGGCGGAGAGCAGCACCGACCCGGACGTCGCCCGCTACCGGCAGGCCGTCGCGTACTACGCGGAGGACCTCGACGCCACGCTGTGACCCCGCTCGGTGCCCGGACCCCCGCCCGCGCCACGCGTCGGGCCGGACGTGTGGCGGCGGGCCCGCGGCACGGCGCGGGAACCGGCAGAAGCGCCGCTTATGGCCCCCTTCGGGGGCGCGCATGGCCGCCCGCTTGGGATCGGGCGGCCCGCGAGGTTGCCTGGGAGGAAGGGGCGTACGTCCCTCCCCGTCGTGCGCGATCCCGTGAGGAGAGGGCCATGGACACCAGCGACCTGCGACTGGCGGCGATGCACACGGTCTCGCGGCGCCTGGGCGACATCGTCGGCGGTCTCACCGGCGACGAGCTGCTCCACCCGTCGTTCGCCGACGGCTGGAGCCTCGCGCAGGTACTGGTCCACCTGGGCACGGGCGCCGAGTTGTGCGCCGCGGCCCTGCGCCGAGGCCTCACCGGGGACGTCACCAGGCCGTCCCGGGACGAGATCGCGGACGTGTCCGAGCAGTGGATCCCGCTGAAGCCCGTCACGCAACGCGACGCCTGGCAGGAGGCGGAGGCCGGGCTGCTGGGACTGCTGGACTCCCTCGACGCCGGGGTGCGCGCGTCGGTGACGGTGCCGTACTTCACCGGGCCCGTGGGCTTCACGGACTTCACCGGCTACTGGCTGTCCGAGCAGTCCGTGCACACCTGGGACGTGGCGGTGGGCCTGGACGGGACCGCCACGATCCCCGCCTCCGAGGTGGCGCTGCTGTGGGACCGGATCGACATGGTCGCCTCGATGAGCCGCGACGGGGACACGCTCACCCGGCTCGGCCCGCGCCAGATCGCGGTGGAGCTCACCGACCCCGAGCGCCTGCTGTGCCTGGCCCTCGGCTCGGAGGTGCACATCCTCCCCTGCGAGGGGGCCGAACCCGCAGGGACGGTGTCCGGACCGGCCGAGGCCGTGCTGCGTCTGGTGTACGGCCGCAACCGCCCCGAGGACGGCGTGACCGCGCGCGACGGCGTCACCCTGGACGACCTGCGCGCGCTCTTCCCCGGCTACTGAGCCGGACCGTCGCCGAGCGCGACGAGGCCGGCGCCGGTCGGCACGAACCCGCAGGCGTCGACGGAGAACTCGCGCAACCCGTCCTCGAAGTCGACGTGCAGCCACGCGCATCCGGCCGCACGCGCCCGCCGGACCGCCTGGGCCACGAGCCCGGCCCCGATCCCGGAGCGGCGGGAGTGCGCGGCGACCACGGTGTCCAGGACGAAGGCGTGGGCGCCGCCGTCCCACGCGACGTTCACGAAGCCGACGAGCTCACCCTCCCGGTGCGCGCAGACCCGACCGAGGCTGTGGCGGCGCACCCGGGCCGTCCAGTCGACGTCCGCGCCCCCACCGCCGAACCCCTCCGCGTGGAGCGCGTTCACGGCGGCGTCGTCGAACGTGCCGCGCCACGCGTACGAGATCGTCATGGCGCGAGCCTACGCGGCCGCTCCGAAGCCACGCACGTGGCCCGCCCGCGGGTTCAGTCCCTGAGGCGCAGGATGACCGGATTGGTCAGCGCGGCCATCGGGCCCCACTGCGGGTCGGGACCCATCGTGTTGCCCCGGCCGGGCGTGCCGTCGGCCTTCGGGTGGCGCACCTCGGCCCGCACGTACGCGGCGAGCGAGGCGGTGGTGCGCCAGACGACGGTGCCCGATCCGCCCGCGTCCAGCGACTCCTGGTGCATCTGGCCCTCGTCGGTGATGAACCGGACGGTGCCGTCCGGGACCCCGGAGACCTCCAGGCGCACGTCGACCGGCACGTCCGCGCGGAGCTTCAGCGTCTCGCCGATCCCGGCCTGCCGGCCGCCGCCGGTCGCGGTGAGGGCGAGGGTGACGGAGGAGGACTCGGCGACGTAGGTCCGGCCCTCGCGGATGCCGTTCAGCACGGCCCTGCGGTTGAGGTCCTCCGCGTACACCACGGTCTGCGGCAGGCCGATGACCTGCGGGACGCTGTGGGCGTCGCTGTTGCCCACGGCCGGCAGCCAGTCGTTGCCGGTGCGCATCGCGGTGCCGAGCATGGCGTCCCAGGTGTCGACCGCCGACTCGTCGTCGTAGGTCCAGGGGCCGTTCCACACCTCGACGGCGTCGGCGTCCTCGTAGCCGAACTTCCACTGGCAGGCCACGTACGGGCAGTACGGGTGGGCCGGGACGACCAGCCCGCCCTGGCGGTGGACCTGGCGGGCGAAGCGGGAGAACGCGTCGTCGCGGGCCCGGTAGCGCCAGTCGATCCACCCGCCCGGCTCCAGGCCCAGCGCCAGCCAGTGGCCGTTGCGGGTGGTGATCTCCTCGCCGGTGACGACCAGCAGGTCGGGACCCGCGTGGTCGCCCCACACGCCGTGCGCCGAGGAGGTGTTGTGGTCGGTGGAGACGATGAAGTCCAGCCCGGCCTCGCGCGCCCCGGCGGCCACCTCCGAGGGCAGCCGCTTGCCGTCGGAGTGCACGGTGTGCAGGTGCGCGTCGCCCCGGTACCAGGCCCGGCCGCGGCCCTTGGCGCGCTCGGCGGGGTAGGACGGCACGAAGCGCGCCCCCGGCGCGCCGTACCGCAGGGTCACGCTGACCGAGTAGTCCATGCCCTGCGGGGCGACCTGGTACGGGCCCAGCACGATGTGCCACGTGCCGTGGTTGACCGGTCCCGGCAGGTAACCCGGCGTGGCGCTCTCGCTGTTGACGACGAACGAGGTGCGCGCCCCGCCGGACCAGCCGCGGAAGCCCGGGCCGCCGAGCGCGGTGCCGCGCTCGTCGAAGACGCCGATGTCGCAGGAGTTGCCCGGGGTGCCGGCCGGGACGGGCGGCTTGTCGTAGCCGTAGGACACCGAGATCTGGTTGACCCCACGCGGGACCTCGACCGGCAGGTACACGAAGTCGCTGACACCGGTGTCCAGATGACCGGTGATCACCTTGGTGACCTCGCCGCCCTCCGGCGTACCGGCCTCGGCCGCCTCGGCGAAGGTCACCGGCGTGAGCGTCAGGATGCCCGCCGCGCCGACGATCCCGCTCGCCATCAGCAGGGCCCGCCGGCCCGGGCCGGACGCCTCCGCGGCCGCCGCCGGCGGCACCGGGGACGGTTCGTGGCTGTCTTCACAGGTTCCAGGCTGGCACACGGCGGTTCTCCTGAACGGGTGGTGTGTGCACGGACCCCCGGTACGCTCCTCCGCCCGGGTGAACGCCGGGCAGAGCGCGGGGAACCCCCGGCAACGCCTGCCTGAATCCCGTGCCGCCCGGCGTCCCGGCGGCGGAACGGGGTTCCGCCGCCGGGGAGGCGGAGGTCAGCGGCGCAGGAGGCGGCGGCTGACGGCGGCGCAGATCGCGACGAGCGCCGCGGCGAAACCGAGGAGCGTCAGGCGCTGGGAGACGTACAGCGTGCCGACGCCGAGCCCGAGGACGGGCACCGACAGGCCGATGTACGCGGCCAGGAACAGGCCCGCGAGGGCCTCGCCGCGGCGGTGCGACTCCGCGAGGGAGACCACCGTGGACACGGTGCCCTTGAACAGCACCCCGGCGCCGGCGCCCGCCGCCATGCCGCCCGCCACGAACAGGCCGAGGCTCGGCAGCCACACGGCCGCCGTCACCGCGGCCAGGCCGGCCACCATCACCATCCGGTCGCTGGCCACGGTGCCGCTGGTGGCGGTCCTGCCCGCCGGCCACCCGGCGGGGAGGGGGTCCGCCGTGGACCTCGCCGACCTGGCGGGGGAGCCCTTCATCGACTCGCCGGTCGGCTTCGGCAACCGCCTGGTCGTCGACCGGGCCTTCGCCGCCGCCGGGCTGGAGCGCTTCGTCGTCATCGAGGTCACGGACATCACCACGACCGCCGACTACGTCCGGCAGGGCCTGGGCGTGGCCGTCATGCCGTCCTTCGCGGTCGCCGCAGGCGACCGCGGCGTACGGGTGCGCCCCGTCGCGGGCACGCCCCTGGAATGGTCGATGGGCGTCGCCTACTCCTCGGTGCGCCGCCCCGGTGCCGCGCTCACGGCGCTGCTGGCCCTCATCGCGGAATACGTACGCGTCCCGCCCGGAGCCCTGTGAGGACGGCGGTCGTGACCAGGGCGTACGCCACGTGCGGCACGACGTCGGAGATCCAGTCCGAGCGCGACCAGGTGCGCGGATCGGTCACCCGCAGCACGGTCATCGGCCCGTTGGTCCCGATCAGCGCGCCCACGGTCGCCGTCGCCGTCAGCAGCACGGTCTGCGGCCGCCAGCCGCAGGCCAGCGCCAGGCCCAGCGTCGCGCCCATGCCGGCCCCGGCCGCGATGCCGGTGAGGGCGCCCAGGGACGAGGTGCGGTTGCGGCGGGCGACGTCGTCGCCGGGGATCGGCACGTGCGTGGTCTCGGAGAGCCGCTCGACGGTCGTCTCCGGGGCGGTGCTGGCGGCGCGGCCGCGCAGCAGCATGTCCAGGTAGCCCACGGTGTTGAGCGCCGTCGTGCCCGCCGCACCGGCGGCCGCCCCGCAGAGCACGCCGTGCGCGGGCCCGAAGCCGTCGCGGCGCGTCACGGGAACACCCTGCCGCGGGGAGGCGTGCCGTCGGACCGGGGGGCGGGGGTGCGGGTCGTCGCCTGCATGTCTTCCAGTAACGCGCCGGACCGCTCGCCCCGCCACCGGGAGCCGCGGGCGGCCGCGGGGAGCGGCGGCGGTCATCCGAGGGCGGGGTCCAGGCCGGTGAGCAGCCGGGCCACGCCCAGGCCCGCGGTCGGGTACTCGACGAAGGTCCCGTTGTTGAGCGCCCACGGCGAGCGCCGCTCGCGGACGAGCGAGACGGCGGCGGTCACCTCCAGACCGCCCTCGACCAGCGCCTGCGCGACGACCAGGCCGGAACGGCTGTAACCGGAGTGGCAGCACCAGAGTGCGGCGCCCGTCCCGCACGGCCCCGGCGACCGTGCGGGCCATCCCCTGCACCGTCTCGATCTGCCCCGGGGTGAGCGGGCCGTCCGGGATCTCGGCCACGAGGTGCTCCACGCCGGGCGCCGGGCCGTGCCCGGAGCGCGTGAACAGACTGACGACGAGGTCGAACTCTTCGGCCACCACGGCCGGTTGCGGTGCGCCCCGCGGGTCCGTCCAGTAGTGCCCGCCCATCCACAACGCCGGCGCGACCTCGTTCCAGGCCGCATCCGGCCCGGGGACGTCACGATCCCTTTGACGCGTCCTCATGGCACACCCCTCCGGTTCCCCCAACGGCCCCCGCCCGGAAAGGGTTTCCCCTTTTCGGGACCGACTGCATGAACCCGTCGCGTCCGGGAACCCGAGCAGTACGGCCGCGCCAGCGACTACCCACCCCCCCCGGTCGCCGGCGCGGCCTTCACCTGTGCGTGTTCAGCCGGCCGACTGGAAGGCGCGGCCCGCGGGAGTCGTGTGCGTGCCGTCGGTGAACAGGCCGCTGCTGGGTTCGGCCGGGTCGGCGCCCAGGCCGAACCAGGCGTAGCGCTGCACGTAGGGCAGTTGCTCCAGCGCCTTGGTGGACGCGGTGACGAACGCGGCCTGCTGCTCCGGCGTGGGGAAGCGGGTGCCGTGGGAGAAGTCGATCAGGGCGTACTCGGTGAGCCAGATCGGCTTGTGGTAGCGCTGGTGGACCTCCTCCAGGTAGGACGTCAGCTGCGACACGGCCTCCGCGGTGCGGAAGTCGCCGCCGTACCAGTGGAGCGTGACGAAGTCGACGCGGTAGCCCTTGGCCGCGGCGCCCGACATGAAGCGGTCGAGCCACCCGCCGGGGGTGGCCCCGTTCGTGGCGACGGCCGGGCTGCCGACGATCCGGCCGGCGTCCGTCAACTTCGGCCACAGCGAAAGGGCCTGTTCCACCGACATGTTCGACTGCTGCGCCATGTCGGGCTCGTTGAAGCCGAGCAGGTACGGGCCCTGGGCCTTCGCCTGGGCCAGGTTCTGCGGGGTGACGGAGGCGGGCCCCCAGATCATCGGGACGAACCGGCCCGACGGCGGCGAGGCGACGTCCTGGTGCCCCGTGGACCAGGTGTAGTACCAGCTCGCACCCGACGAGGCGAGGGCCTTGCCCACCCCCGGGAAGGTCCACACCCCGACGCCCTTCTTGCCGGTCGAGGCGACCCGGACCACGGGGGCCTTCCGGGTCGGCTTCGGTGACGGGGCCTTCTTCGTGGGCTTCTTCGACGGGCTCGGCGAGGGGGACGGGCTGGGGGAGGGGCGCGAGGGCGTGGCCGCCGCCGTGGCGGCGGGTGAGGAGACGGCAGGGAGCGCGTCCGCCTCGGGCACCGCCGACGGACCGTTCAATAGGTGGGCGGCCAGCAGTGCCGTGGCCACCACCGCCGCGACGGCCGCGGCGCCCAGGACCGGGGTCCGCGCTCCGCGTGACGCGGCCCGGCCGGCGGCCCGGTGGGCACCGCGCCCGGCCGGTCGCGGCGCCCGCGCCGCGCCGGTTGTGGCGTGCCCGTTCGTCGCCGGCCCCGGGACGGTCTGCCCGGGCCCGGTGTGAGTGGTGAGGCCGTGCTCGTTCAGGCCGGGCTCGTTCAGGCCGTGCCCGGTCACTTCGGCGACCACCCGCCCCGGGTCCAGCGCCGGGGGCAGCGCGAGCAGCGGCAGCCCGCTGAGCAGCCGGTCCATGGGGAGCAGACCCTCCTCCATCCCGACGCAGGCTCCGCACCCCCTGATGTGCCGCGCGAACCGCTTGCGCCAGAGCGGACTCGGCACGCCGTCCCAGGTGGCGGCCGTCGCCCGCAACTCGCCGCAGCCGGGCGCGGCAGCCAGCGCCCGGACGACGACGCGGGACGCCTCCATCTGCTTCTTCATGCGCTGCACCCGCACCGCCGCGTGCCGGTCCGACAGGCCCAGCGCGGCGGCCAGTTCGGCCCGGTCCAGTTCCCCGGTCTCCTCGAGCCACCACAGCGCCAGCAGCTCGCGGTCGTCCTCGTCGAGCCACCGGGTGGCCTCGGCGACCTCACGGCGCTGCTCGGTGAGCCCGAGACGCAGGATCGTCAGCCCCGCGAAGTCCAGGGCCGGGTCCGGTATGCGCTCGGCGTCCTCCAGCTCCGCGCTGCGGTGCCGCGCCACGGCGCGGTCCCGCTCACGGTCGCGGACCTGCCGGATCGTGATCGCCACCAGCCAGGACCGGAACGCCGCCGGGTCCCGCAGCTCCGACAGCCCCCGCACCATGCGCAACAGCGTCTCCTGAACGACGTCGTCCACGTCGGCATGGCCGTTCAGCGCCCGGCCGACGATGTTGTAGACCAGCGGCAGGCACTCCGCCACCAGCCGGTCGAGGGCCCGCCGGTCGCCCGAGCGTGCCGCCGCCACCACCCCGGCGCCCGGTCCGCTCCGGTGCGTCTTGCGCATGTGGCCTCTTCCCTACTCGGTCTCGCTGTCCACGACCGCGCGGCCGCCCGGCGACCGCGCTGCCTCCACGTACAGGAGACGGCCCGCCCGTGCCCGGACAACACAAATCCCGTGCGGTCCGTCCGCGGATGTGGATGGTCCCCCGGTGGCTCCGGCGGTCCCCGGCGCAGGCGCACGCGCCGGGCGAGGACGAGGAAGGCACAAGGATGGCACGACCCGGCGGGAACGGAAGCGGCCCACGGCCGCGGCTCCGGGCCGAGGGCGCGGCGAGGGTCGGGCGAGGGCGACGGGGTGGCGGTACCGCGAGTGGGTGCTAAGGTCGAAGTCATAACTTCTGTTCTAGCAGTGACCCCGGAGCGCAGTGTGAGCATCACCCCGAACGAATCACTGGCCGGCCGTCGTGCCCTGGTCACCGGAGGCACCAAAGGTGTCGGCGCGGCCATCGCCCGTCGGCTGGCCGCGGCCGGTGCGACGGTCCTGGTGACGGCCCGCCACGAGCCGGCGGACGCCGACCCGAAGACCTTCGTCGCGGCCGACCTGACCACCCCCGAGGGGGCGGCCGCCGTCGTCGGCGAGGTGACAGACCGGGTGGGCGGGCTGGACGTCCTCGTCAACAACCTCGGTCACTCCGAGGCACCCGCCGGGGGCTTCGCGGCACTGGGCGAGGACGACTGGGCGAAGGAGCTGAACACCAACCTGCTCGCCGCCGTCCGCCTCGACCGCGGTTTCCTCCCCGGCATGATCGGCTCCGGCGGGGGTGCCGTCGTCCACGTCACCTCCATCCAGCGCCGCATGCCGCTGTGGAACGGCACCCTCCCCTACGCCGCGGCCAAGGCCGCCCTGGCGACCTACAGCAAGGGCCTGGCCAACGAGGTCGCCCCGCACGGCGTCCGCGTCAACTCCGTCTCCCCGGGCTTCGTCCGCACGGCGGCCGCCGACGCCCTCGTCGACCGCATCGCCCACGAGGCGGGCATCACGCCCGAGGCGGCCCTCGGACGCCTGATGGACTCCCTCGGCGGCATCCCCCTCGGCCGCCCCAACGAACCCGAGGAGGTCGCCGAACTGGTGGCCTTCCTCGTCTCCGACCGCGCGTCGGCCATCGTCGGAGCCGAGCACGTCATCGACGGCGGCACCGTCCCCACCCTCTGACCCCCTCCACCCGCGAACGCCCCGACCCCGAAAGGCAGGACCCGCCATGAGCGCCACCGGCCCGCAGTCCATCCCCACCACCGGCCTCCCCGAGGTGATCACCCGTTACCTGGCCGCCCACCGCGTCCGTGACACCGCCACCGCCGTCTCGGCCTTCACCGCCGACGCGGTCGTGACCGACGAGGGCGCGACCCGTCACGGCACCGCGGCGATCGGGGAATGGCTGGAGACCGCCGCGAGCGAGTACACGTACACGACGGAACTCGTCGGCGCCGAGCAGACCGACGCGCGCCACTACGTCGCCGTCCAGCACTTGGAGGGGGACTTCCCGGGCGGAACGGTCGACCTGCGCTACCGGTTCACCCTGCGCGACGGACTCATCGAGCGCCTGGTGATCGAGGTCTGAGCCCTGGGTGGGTGGGCGGGCGGGCGGTGCCAGGGTTGCTGCTAACATGAAAGCGACGGCGTTCATCGACCCTGGCACCAACCCCCGCGGAGGTGGTCGACATGGTGAGCCGCATCCGGCTGGAAGACCGTGAGTGCCCGCTGTCGACGACCGTCGGGCACGTCGGCGAGTGGTGGACGCTGCTCATCCTGCACGACGCCTTCGACGGCTACACGCGCTTCGACCAGTTCCAGGAGAACCTCGGCATCTCGTCGAGCATGCTCACCACCCGGCTCAAGACCCTGGTGGCGGACGGGCTGCTGGAACGGCGGCCCTACCAGACCGGCCCGACCCGTTACG
Source organism: Streptomyces sp. NPDC111520 (assembly GCF_055635295.1). Taxonomy (NCBI): domain Bacteria; kingdom Bacillati; phylum Actinomycetota; class Actinomycetes; order Kitasatosporales; family Streptomycetaceae; genus Streptomyces; species Streptomyces sp. NPDC111520. The sequence continues at coordinate 48,316 of NZ_JBVKBW010000021.1, forward strand.
AGTACCTGCTCACCGACCTCGGACGCTCACTGCGCCCGGTCGTCGTGGCCCTCGCCGCGTGGGGCAACGCCCGCCTCACGCCGCAGGAACGCAGCATGATCCTCGTCGACGCGGAGACGGGCGAGGAGGTCGAGCCGGTCGTGGTCGACGCCGCCACGGGCCGCCGGCTCGACGACAGTGAGGCCTTCGTCTACGCGGCGGGCCCCGCCGCGAGCCCGCTCATGCGCGCCCGCTACACCGACCGCGACCGCGCCTGAGGTCCGCGGGGCCCGGCAGGTCAGGCTCCACCTCCGGGTATTTCACGAAATTCCCACTACCGTCGACGTACTCATCTTGCCTCTTGAATTGCCGCTTCAAGGGTGACCACCAGGGCGTACTCTGCTGAATACCTACCGCCATGGCCGCGAGAAGGGAGTCGAAGGAGCCTGACGTGCGGGCCGGGCCTATGGTATTGTCGCGAGAATGACCGACGGTATTTTCGATCCACCTGCGATTGTTGATCTCGTCGAGTGGGCTGATCTCGAAAATGCCGATGGCTCCGCCTTCCCTGATACTCCGGCCAAGCTTCGCAACTTGGTGTCGGGTGAATATGTGGCGGTAACGAGTTCTCTCGATCACCTTTACAGCGCCCTTCTGAATGATGGGGTCGTGTATTCTGCAACCGTGCCGGCTTTCAGGTACGTTGCCGCGCTTTTGGGTGGCCGGTCGAGTCGAGCGGCACTTGCTCCTCCGTGGGAAGGGGGGAAATTTCCACTTCGAGCCAAACTTCTCAGGTGGCTGGCCGACGTGGCCTTTTGTGTCAATAGTGGTCGGGAGCAGTTCGTTCGGGAGTGGGGGAACTGTGCACCGGCTGAGCCGTTCGATGATTTCATCGACACAAGGAATATCTACCCGGAGGCTTTTTCGAGTGTTGCCGCCTACTTTGACGACCCTGATTCGAGAGTGGTAGGGGCGGCCGTTGTTGCCGGCGTTCGATTTTTGGAGTCACCGGAATTGACGATGCACCACGAAAGGTTGACTCCTTTGGTGGAGAACGTTCTGGCGAAAAGCCCCAATGTGCAGCACAGGCGTCTGGCCTCTGAGGCATTGAAGGCTTGGGCGCAAGGGCGCATATTGAGTGAGTCTTATGGTGATCCACTCCACTCCGAGGGGCTTCGCAGCGCGCAGGGAAAATGGGGATCGGCTGACGAGCCACCTTTTTAGACCGTGTTATATTGACCTGTCGCCCTGGCGGGGACGCGATGGGATCGGGGAACTCGCCGCGATCGTAGTGCTCGACCGTTTGCTGGTCAGCCTGCTCGAACAATCGCCGACCCGAACCGTCACGAACCGACAAGGAACCGGAGGAAGACGCCCGTGCCCACCGCGGACGAACTGCTCGGCCCCGCCGCCGTCACCGGACTGGCCGACTGCCTGGCCGCCGCCGGCGCGGCACCGATGGCCGACGCGGTGCGCGACACCCTGCCGGCGCTCGACGGACTGGCACTGCGCGAGCGCAGCGACCTCCTGCGGGACGCGATGCTCGCCTCCGGCCCGGCGGATCCCGCGGGCCTCGAGGCCGTCGTACGGGCCGCGCACCCCGATCCGCGCTTCACCGGCTGGATGATCTGGCCGGTCACCGAGGCCGTGGCCGCCCTCGCCTCCGGCACCTCCGAGGGCACCGCCTTCGAGGACGGGCTCCACCTGCTGGCGGAGCTGACGCCGCGCCTGACCGCCGAGTTCGCCATCCGCCGCATGCTCAACGCCGACCTCGACCGGGCGCTCGCCGTCGTCACCGCGTGGACCGCGCACCCGGACGAGCACGTGCGCCGCCTGGCCAGCGAAGGGACCCGCCCTCGCCTGCCGTGGGCGGTGCGCGTACCGGCGATCCTCGCCCGGCCCGAGGCGACCCTGCCGATCCTGGGCGAGCTCTACAAGGACCCTTCGGAGTACGTCCGCAGGTCCGTCGCCAACCACGTCAACGACATGAGCCACGCCCGGGTGGACCTGGCCGTCGAGACGGCCCGGCGGTGGTCGGCCGCGCCCGACGCCCGGACCCCCCGGCTCGTTCGCCACGCGCTCCGCACCGCCGTCAAGCGCGGCGACCGGGGAGCCCTGGCGCTGCTGGGGTTCGAGCCCGCGACCGGGCTGACCGTCGAAGGGCCCTCCGTGGCCGCGCCCGTCGTCACCGTGGGCGGTGAACTGCGCTTCGCCTTCACCCTGGAGAACCACGGCGCCGAGCCGCTCCGCCTCGTCGTCGACTACGTCGTGCACTACCGCAAGGCCAACGGCAGCACGGCGCCCAAGGTCTACAAGCTGACGACCCACACCCTCCAGCCGGGGGAGCGGAGCGAGCACACCGGCACGCGCTCCTTCAAGCCGATCAGCACCCGGGTCTTCCACCCCGGCGGGCACGCCCTCGAACTGCAGGTCAACGGTGAGCCGCGCGGCAAGGTGCCCTTCGAGGTCGTCACCGTGTGACACGACGCTCGATACGCTGTGGCGCGTGAAGAGCAAGCAGGTGCCCGCCGACCAGCCGACCCTGGACGCGGTCGCGGAGACGGCGATCTCCGTCATCGACGAGGACGGTCCCGCGGGGCTCAGCTTCCGTGTCGTGGCCCAGCGCCTCGGCGTCTCGCACGCCACCGTCTTCCGCCGCTGCGGCGACCTCGACGGGCTGCTGAGCGCCTGCGCCGACCACCTCGCCGCCTCGCTCCCCCTGGTGCCGCCGGCCGGCGACTGGGCCGCGGCGACGGAGACCCGCTTCACCGGCCTGTACCGCCTGCTCAGCCGGCACCCCGGGCTGGTGGCGCTGCGCGCCGGGCGTTCCTGGCTCGGCCCGCAGATGCTGGGCCGGCTCGTCGAGCCGCAGATGGCGCACAGCATCGCCGCCGGCATGGACGCGGACACGGCCATCCGCGTCTACCGCAGGCTCTACCTGCTCACCCTCGGCGCGGTCGCCTTCGGAGACCACCGCGACGAGAAGAAGGTCCTCGCCTCCGCCCGCACGGCCCTGGCCGCGCTCGACCCCGAGGACTTCCCCACGCTCACCGGTGCGATGAACGTGGTCCTCCCCGTCCTGGTCGACCACGAGGTCTACTACGAGGCGCTGCGCGCCCTCATCCACGCCGCCCGCGCCGACCACCTCCCGGCCGCCCCCCGCTGACCGCCTGCGGCCGCGGGCAGGTGTACGCGGGGCGCAATGCGCGCATGCGCCGCCTCGTCCGGATCGGCACCGTCGGCCGCCAGCCGGGCCGGGGCCTCCGCGTCCCGCTGCTCCACGGCGTCGTGCGCCGGCGACCGGTCCGGCATGGCGGCGGCCCACGGAACACCTCCCGTGGGCCGGTCGATCGCCCCCGCGCCCTCAGGAAGCGCGGACCAGGTCGGAGGGGTCCGTGTTGGCCCCGCAGACGACGACGGCGACGCGCTCGCCGGGCGCCGGGCGGTGGGCGCCGGAGGTGAGGGCGGCGAGCGCCGTCGCGGCGCCGTGCTCGACGGCGAGGCGGCGGTGGTCCCACAGGGTGCGGCGGGCCGCGACGATCGCCTCGTCGGGGACGAGGACGGAGCGTACGCCGTCCTTGAGCGCCCACTCCAGGGCCGTGCCGGAGGCGCGTCGTGCGCCCAGGGAGTCGGCCGCGACGGACCGCACGGGTACGTCCACCACCTCGCCGGCCGCGACTGCGGCGTGCAGCGCGCACGAGCCCTCGGGCTCGACCGCGACGACCCGCACCCCGTGCTCCAGCGCGGACGCCGCGACCCCGGCGAACAGCCCGCCGCCCCCGACCGCGACGACCACCGTGTCCAGTCCGGGGAGCGCCGCGGCGATCTCCTCCATCAGGGTCCCCGCCCCGGCCGCGATGAGCGGATGGTCGTAGGCGTGGGACTCCAGCGCGCCGCTCTCGGCGGCGTACTTCTGCGAGGCCTCCAGGGCCTCGGCGTACTCGCTGCCGGTCTGGCGCACGGCGGCGCCCAGCTCGCGCAGCTTCGCGACCTTCACCGCGGGCGCCGTCTCGGGGACGAAGACCGTGGCGGCCACGCCGTGCCGGGCCGCGGCCCAGGCGCAGGCCAGGCCTCCGTTGCCGCCGGAGGCTATGACCACGCCCGCCTCGGGCATGGCGTCCCGCTCGACGTGGCTCCGCACGAAGTTGAAGGCGCCGCGGGCCTTGAAGGACCCCGTGTGCTGCATGGACTCCAGCGCCAGCCAGCCCTGTACGGCGGCGCCGAACGCCCCCGGGTCCACGGGGGTGAGCGTGACGGGGCGGGTGTGCCCGGCGATGCGGGCGGCCGCGGCCCGTACGTCGGCGTGGGTGATGGTCACGATGTGCTCCGGGCTGATGGGCGAGTCCGGAGAAACAGTGTAACAACCACTGTTCCGGCGGACCGGACTTCGCGTACTCAGGTCCACGGCCTCCGGTCAGCGGACCCCGTCAGCGGACCACGAGCCGGTGCTCGCCCGCCGGGACCAGCTCCCCGACGACCGGCGCGCCCGGCACCTCACCGGCCACCAGCAGGCCCCCCGACGTCTGGGCGTCCGCCAGCAGCAGCCGGGTCAGTTCGTCCGCGGCGCCGAAGTCGGTGTGCGGGGCGACCCAGGCGAGGTTGCGGCGGGTGCCGCCGCTCACGTGGCCAGCCGCCGCGGCCTCCCTGGCCCCGTCGAGGTAGGGGACCGCCGAGGCGTGGACCACGGCGCTCACCCCGGAGGCGCGGGCGAGCTTGTACAGGTGGCCCAGGAGCCCGAAGCCGGTCACGTCGGTCGCGCACACCGCGCCCGCCGCCAGCGCCCGTTCGGCGGCGTCCCGGTTGAGCGTGGTCATGGTCTCCACGGCCTGCGGGAAGACCTCCCCGGTCGTCTTGTGGCGGTTGTTGAGCACGCCCAGCCCCAGGGGCTTGGTCAGCGACAGCGGCACGCCCGCCCGTCCCGCGTCGTTGCGCAGCAGGCGGTCCGGGTCGGCGGTGCCGGTGACGGCCATCCCGTACTTCGGCTCCGGGTCGTCGACGCTGTGGCCGCCTCCCACGACGCAGCCCGCCAGGGTGGCGACGTCCAGCCCGCCCCGCAGCACCTCCCGGGCCAGTTCCAGCGGCAGCAGGTCCCGCGGCCAGCTCAGCAGGTTGACCGCAACGAGCGGGGTGCCGCCCATCGCGTACACGTCGGAGAGGGCGTTGGCGGCGGCGATCCGGCCCCAGTCGTAGGGGTCGTCGACCACCGGGGTGAAGAAGTCCGCGGTGGTCACCACCGCCGGCGCACCGGGCCCGCCGGGCAGCCGGACGACGGCCGCGTCGTCACCGGTGTCCAGGCCGACGAGCAGGTCACCGCCCGGGGGGCCCGCCGGGCTCCCCGGGGTCAGCCCGGCCACCATCTCCTCCAGCTCCCCCGGGGGGATCTTGCAGGCGCAGCCGCCGCCGTGGGCGTACTGCGTCAGCCGCACGCTGTCCTGCCGGACGCCGGTTCCGGTTCCCGTCATGGTCGCTGTGGTCCTTCCGCGGTGGGCGCCGGCACGGCGGTCGCCCGGGCCCGGGCGACGCCGCCGTGTGGCGCGTTGACTTGGGTGGGGGCCGGAGGTTCCATGGGCATCCGGCACGGCAGGGAGACGTCAGGGTGCCTGGTGGCCCTCCCGGTCTTCAAAACCGAGGTGTCCGAGCAACTCGGGCAGGCGGGTTCGATTCCCGTCCGTCTCCGCCGGCCGGCCCGCCGCCCCCGTACGCCGGCGCCGCTCACGTCGCCCTCCCCGGGGCCCGCGCGCAGCGCCGGAGCGCGCCGTCCAGGCGTACGGTGCGGCCCTGCCGGTCGAGGTGCTCCAGGAGCGGGATGACGACCCGGCGGGTGGTGTCCAGCGCCCGGCGCGCCTCGCTCGCGGTGAACGGCTGCTCCAGTCCCGCCAGTACGGCCGCCGCCCGCGCGTCCGCGCCCGGCAGCAGCACGATGCCCTCGCCGATCCTCAGCAGCGCCCCCGCCGCCTCGGCCGCCGCGAGCAGTTTCGGCGTCAGCCCGAGCTGCTCCAGCCGTTCGGCCTCCGGCGCACGGAAGGGCGTACGCGCCAGGTCGGCCCGTACCGCCTCGACGCCGGCCCGGGCGCCGGGCGGCAGCGTCGGGCGCGTGCGGCTCCCGTACAGCCGTCCGTCGCCCTGCCGCAGGCCCGGTACGGACCCGGCGAGCGCCTCCACCAGGGTGCGGTCCGGCAGGCCGAGGGCCTGGCGGGCCGCCTCCAGGGGCATGCCCGGCTCCAGGGGGTTGCGTACGGCGTGCTCCTCGACCGCCTCGCACAACCGGTCGCGCAGCGCGGCCCAGTGGCCCGGGTCCGCCAGCCAGTCGCCCGCCACCGCCCCGCCCGGCGGTCGGACGCCCATGGCGAGCAGTTCGGTGCGCCGGACCAGCCCCCGGCGGCGCAGTTCCGCCGCACCGTCCGCGACGTCGGGCAGGATGCTCAGTTCACCGGCGCGGGCCGCGGCCGCGCCGCGGCGGGTCAGCCGGGGCGGACGCACGTCGAGCACGGTCAGTCCCGCCGGGACGCGGTGCCGCCCCGGGTCGCGCAACAGGGCGGTGTCGGCGACCCGCAGGGGCAGCGCCGACGCCAGCCGCAGGCGCGCGCTGTCGTCGCCGAGCGGACGGACCGTCACCGGCACCGCCGCCGAACCGGCGTGCAGCATGAGCTCGCGGGGCAGGTCGCCGGCGGCGTCGCCGCGCAGCCGCACGTCGACGAGGTCGGTGGTCAGCCAGCGGTCCGGGGTCAGCAGCGCGTCGCCGCGTCGTACGGAACCGGCGCCGGGGCCCGTCACGTTGACCGCCACCCGGGCCACCGCGGCGGCCTCCTGCCGTGGCTCCTTCAGGGACTCCAGCCCCCGTACCCGCAACGGCCGCCCGTCGCAGGCGAGGAGCAGCCGGTCGCCGACCCGTACGGTGCCCGCGCCGAGCGTCCCGGTGACGACGGTGCCGCGGCCCCGCACCGTGAAGGCACGATCGACCCACAGCCGTACGTCCGCCGCCGGATCGGGCGGCGGCAGCGTGCCCGCCAGCCGGACCAGGGCGGCCCGCAGCGCGTCGAGGCCGGCGCCCGTGACGGGGCTGACGGCCACGCACTCCACCTCGCCGAGGGAGGACTCGGCGATGCGGGCCGCCGCCTCCTTCCGCGCCGGGCCGGGGTCGGCCAGGTCGCAGCGAGAGACGGCGAGGACGCCGTGCCGTACGCCGAGGGCGTCCAGGACGGCCAGGTGCTCCTCGGACTGCGGCTGCCAGCCCTGGTCGGCGGCGACCACGAACAGCACCGCGGGGACCGGGCCGACACCGGCCAGCATGTTGCCCACCAGGCGCTCGTGCCCGGGTACGTCCACGAAGGCGAAGTCCCCGGCGCCGGGGAGCCGCGTCCACACGAACCCGAGGTCGAGCGTCATGCCGCGCCGCCGTTCCTCCGCCCACCGGTCGGGCTCCATGCCCGTCAGGGCCCGCAGCAGCGCCGACTTGCCGTGGTCGACGTGCCCCGCGGTGGCGACGACGTACACGTCAGCCCCCGGTCCCCGGCAGGACGCCGGCCCCGCGCACGGCCACCGCCAGCTCCTCGTCCGCCTCCTCCGGCACGGCCCGAAGGTCGAGCAGGCACCGGCCGTCCTCCACGCGGGCCAGCACCGCCGGATCGGCCCGCCGCAGCAGCGCGGCGTACCCGGCGGGCAGCGACACGGCGGCGCTGGGCAACGTGACGCCGGGCGCCCCGCCGCCGCCGACGACCGCCTGCGTGTCGCACGCCGTGCTGTCGAAGCCGTGCGCGCGCAGTTCGGCGGCGAGGCGTCCGGCGCGGTCCCGCAGCCGTGCGGGGTCGGCGTGCAGGGCCGCCCGGGTCGGGGTCTCTGGGCCGTGTACGGTCGCCTCCAGCGCCGCCAGTGTCAATTTGTCGACGCGCAGCGCGCGGGCCAGCGGATGCCGGGCGAGCCGCCGCACCAGGTCGGCGCGGCCCAGCAGCAGGCCGCACTGAGGACCCCCCAGCAGCTTGTCGCCGCTCGCGGTGACCAGGGAGGCCCCCGCGCGCAGCCACCCGGTCGCGTCGGGCTCGTCCGGCAGCACCGGGTCGGGGACGAGCAGCCCCGAACCGATGTCGGCCACCACGGGCACGCCGAGCCGCGCCAGCTCCGCGACGGGCACCTCGCGGGTGAATCCGGTGATGCGGAAGTTGGAGGGGTGCACCTTCAGGATGAACCCGGTGTCCGGCCCCACGGCCGCGGCGTAGTCCTCCGGCGAGGTCCGGTTGGTCGTCCCCACCTCGCGCAGCCGGGCGCCCGTCGAGACCAGCAGGTCGGGCAGCCGGAAACCGTCCCCGATCTCCACCAGCTCACCGCGGCTGACGACGATCTCGCGCCCCTGCGCCAGCGCCGTCGCCGCCAGCACCAGCGCCGCGGCGCCGTTGTTGACCACGTGCGCCGCCTCGGCGGCGGGCACTTGTCGCAGCAGCGCCGCCAGCGCGGACCGGCCCCTGCGGGAGCGCGCGCCGGTCTCCAGGTCCAGCTCCACGTCCGTGGTCCCGGAGGCGGCGAGCACGGCGTCCCGGGCCGCCCGCGACAGCGGGGCCCGACCGAGGTTGGTGTGCAGCAGCACCCCGGTGGCGTTGAGCACCGGACGCAGCCCCGCGGCGGTCGCCGGGAGCGCGGCGACGGCGAGTTCGGCGAGCCCGTCGACCGGCACCTCACCGGCCCGCGCCCGCTCCTGCACCCGGGCCACCGCCTCCTTCACCACGGCTCGCCCGAGCCGCTCCGCCGCCGCGGTGAGCCGGGGATCCGCCAGCAGGGTGTCCGTGCGGGGCACGTGCCTGCGTGCGTCGGCGGCGGACGGGGAGGGAGCGGTGGAGGTCTGGTCGCGGTCCATCAGCAGCACCTTCGCTCTGGCCTGGATGCCGCCCAGGGTACGGCGGCCGCGGCCCGTGGGTGTTCCCGCCACACCGGGCGCGGCTTCCCGGGGGCCCGGCATGCCGAGTCCGGGGCCTGCGGTCGCGGCAGCGGCGACTTCCACCGTCCTGACCAGGGCCGGAGGGGCCGGCCCGAGCGAGCGGTCCTGAGGGAGCGGCGATGGAGTGGCCGACCGCGGAGGTCGCCCGGATGCCGGGCGTGACCGTCCGGACCCCGCGGCACCACGACGAGACCGGACTGCTGTCGCCCGTCAGGGCGGGCACCGGAGATCGGCCCACCCGAGATCGGCCGGGTCCTCGCCCGGCAGGCCGACGAGGTGGAGGCGCCGCGCGGGCACCACCGGCACCTGCCCGCCGGGCGGGACCCGATCGAGGGCGTCGCTCCGACTTCCTCGAGCACGCGGACGCGGTCGCCCGAAGGGCCGCCGCCATGACCGCGGCCGAGATCGGCGCCGGGCCGACGCGGTAACCCGCCCAGGCCGACCCGACGCCCAGTACCGGGCGCTCACCGCGACGTGCCCCGTCACCGCGGACGCGTACCGGGCTGGCCGCCTGTCGGCGGGACGTCGACGCGGCCAGGTCGGCCACGGCACCGCCGCCGCCTGACCTCGTGCCAACCTCGACGTCCGGCGCCGGGGTGCGTCGCGCGGCGTGACCTAACCGGCTGCTCACCCCCCGCCGGGGCCCCCGTCGGCCTCGGCGCGTGCCTCGGCGCGTGCGTCGAGGCGTTCGCGCTGCGGCTTCACCACGTACGCCGGGTCCTTCGTGGACACCACGCCCGCCTCGAACGTGCCGAAGCGCTGCAGCACGCTGCCCGCCATCAGGGCGAGGCCGCCCACGGCCGCCGCGGCGCGGTTGCGGCGGGCGAGGGTCAGCGCGGTGAGCGCGCCGCCGAGGGTCAGGCACTCGGAGGCCCGGCGCAGCCGGTGCGGGAGGCCGGTGGTGTAGGCCTCGGTCACCAGGCCGGGGCGGCGGTCGATGAGCCGCGCCGCGACGAGTTCGGCCGCCGCGCCGAGCACGCCGAGCCGCCGGGCGGGGCCCGCCTCGGCCACCGGGGCCAGCAGCATGCCCAGGCCCGCGCCGCTCGCCGCCGCGGAGCCGGTGAAGACGAAGGGCAGTTCGCGGCGGGCGTCGTGCCACGCCGGGACCGCCGTCTGCGACAGGAGCGTCGCCGTGTACGAGGCGACTCCCGGGGCGAGGAGGGCCGCCGACAGCCCCGCCGGGCGCGCGGCGACGCGCAGCAGCCTCCCGGGGAGTGTGCCGCGCACGCCCGCGGGCAGCACCTCGGCCGCGGCCGCCAGCGCGCTGCCGGGACCGTAGGCGACGAGGATCCAGGTGCCCACCGACATGGGCGAACTCGGCTTGGCCACCCGCAGCATGTGGAGGAAACGTTCCGGCCGTCCGAGGTCCGCGACCAGCAGGTACATGCTCACCAGCAAGGCGCCGAAGCCGCCGACGCGGCCCGCCCTGGCCAGCGCGGGACGCCGCGTCAGGTCCGCGCCCGCCGCGAGCAGGGCGGCGCCGGCCGACAGCCCGCCGGTGAACAGGTACGCCGGGATCTTCCACTCCCACACGGGCGGCTTGAGCACCGGGCGCCCGTAGTAGGAGCGGAACGTCGCCTTCGGCACCATGGGGCGCTCGCGGCTCCCGTCGTCGTCGCGGCCGCCCCGGCCAACGCGCCCGTCGCGCCCGGCCCCGTCGCGGGTCACCGCCGCACCCCGCCGAGGAACACCGCGGCCGAGGCCGCCAGCAGCGCCGACGCCGCAACGCCCGCGTGCTTCCACATCGACGCCAGGTCGCGGGTCGGCACGACCGGGTCCGGCGGCAGCCCGTACACCTCCGGGTCGTCCAGCAGCAGGAAGAACGCGCCGTCCCCGCCCACCCCGTCGTCCGGGTCGCGGCCGTAGAGCTGCGCCTCGGCGACCCCGGCCTCGTGCAGCTGCGCCAGGCGCCGGTCGGCGCGCTCGCGCAGTTCGTCGAGCGGGCCGAACTGGATGGAGTCGGTGGGGCAGGCCTTGGCGCAGGCCGGTTCCAGGTCGCCCCGGAGCCGGTCGTAGCACATCGTGCACTTCCACGCCCGGCCGTCGTCGGGTCGCCGGTCGATGACGCCGTAGGGGCAGCCGGACACGCAGTAGCCGCAGCCGTTGCAGATGTCGGGCTGGACGACGACCGTCCCGAACTCGGTGCGGAACAGCGCGCCGGTGGGGCACACGTCCAGGCAGCCGGCGTGCGTGCAGTGCTTGCACACGTCGGAGGACATCAGCCAGCGGAACTCGGTGCGGGCCTCGGCGCCCGTCCCTGCGCCGGGCAGGTCGAAGGAGGGGAAGCCCAGGTCCACCGGGGCGGTGCCGAGGTCGCCGCCGCCCCGCTTGGCGACCTCCAGGGCGTCGGCCACCACCTCGGCCGTCCCTTCTGTGCTGGACGGGCCGACGGGCAGGTCGGCCAGCCCCGCGTCCTGCCGGCCGAGCGGGCGCTGCTGCTCGATGAAGGCGACGTGCCGCCACGAACTCGCGCCCAGCATCCCGGTGTTGTCGAACGACATGCCCAGCAGGTCGATGCCGTCCTCCGGGATGGCGTTCCACTCCTTGCAGGCCACCTCGCACGCCTTGCAGCCGATGCACACGGAGGTGTCGGTGAAGAAGCCCACCCGCGGCGGGTGGTCGCTGTGCCCGGCGTTCCCCGCGGGGTCCGCGAGCGGCCCGTAGAAGCTGTTGTCCTGCGTCATGACGGCTCCTCCGGCCGGTCCGGTTCGATGTGCGCCCGCTCGGCGTGGCCGCCGGCCGTCGCTATGCGGGTGCCGGTCTCCGCCGTGATGCCGGCGCGGCGGCGGTAGTCCTCGACGTACGCGAGCAGTTCGGGCCCCCGCGGACGCCGTCCGGGCCGGACGTCGCAGGTCAGCACCTTGCTCTCCTGGATGAACACGTTCGGGTCGGCGACCACGCCGATGAGGTCGTTGACCACGTCGCCCTTGGTGAGCCCGGTCTGGCCCCAGTGGTACGGCATCCAGACCTGGTGCACGACCCGTCCGTCCACGCGCAGCGGCGCCATCCGGTCGGTCACCATCACACGCGCGTCGACCGCGGTCCTGCTGGTGATCACATGCGCCCAGTCCAGGTGGCGCAGCCCCCGCTCGGCCGCCAGCTCCGGCGAGACCTCCACGAACAACTCCGGCTGGAGTTCCGCCAGATAGGGCAGCTGTCGGCTCATCGCGCCCGCCGTGTGGTGCTCGGTCAGCCGGGCCGCGGTGAACACATAGGGGAACACCTCGGAGTGCGCCTCGGGCGGGGAGGGGTTGGACGGGTTGTCGGGACGGCCGTAGACCTTGCGCACCGGGTTGCCCTGCTGGCCGTAGAGCAGATTGCGCATCGGCGACTCGTGCGGCTCGTAGTGCGTGGGCAGCGGGCCGTCCGCGAGCCCGGTCGGGGCGAACAGCCAGCCCTTCCCGTCGCGCATCATGATGAACGGGTCGTCGCCGTCGAGCGCCTCGACGCCCGACGCGCCCTTTGGCGCCCGGTAGTCCGGCGGCTTGTGCTTCTCGAAGTCGGGGGTGTCGCGGCCGGTCCACTCACCCGCCGCCGTGTCCCACCAGACCAGCTTCTTCCGCTCGCTCCAGGGCCGTCCCTGCGGGTCGGCGGAGGCGCGGTTGTACAGCACCCTGCGGTTGAGGGGCCATGTCCAGCCCCATTCGGCGTCGTACGGGCCCGTCTCGAAGCGGGAGGTCCGGCGCCGGGACTGGTTGGTCTCGTCCGCGTAGACGCCGCTGTAGATCCAGCAGCCGCAGGCGGTGGTGCCGTCGGCCTTCAGGTCGAGGTAGCCGTCGACCGTCCGGCCGGTGCGCAGGTCGATGCCGTTGATGTGGCGCAGCACGTCCGCCGCGGAAGGCTCCTCGCCCTCCGTCTCGTAGTCCCAGGCCAGGTCCAGCAGGGGTCGGTCGCGCTCGTCGGCCGAGCCGGCCAGCTTCTCCTTCAGCAGCACGCCCAGCCGGTGGAAGAACCACAGCTCCGACCGCTGGTCCCCGGACGGTTCGACCGCCTGGTCGCGCCACTGGAGCATGCGCTGCGTCTGCGTGAAGGTGCCGGCCTTCTCCACGTGGGAGGCCGCGGGGAAGAAGAACACCTCGGTGCGGCACTCCTCGGTGACGATCTCCCCGGTCTCGATCTCCGGCGCGTCCTTCCAGAAGGTGGCGCTCTCGATCATGGTGAGGTCGCGCACGACCAGCCAGTCGAGGTTCGCCATGCCCAGGCGCTGCAGCCGGCCGTGCGCCGAGCCGACCGCGGGGTTCTGCCCGAGCAGGAAGTAGCCGAAGACCTTGCCGCCGTCGACCATGTCCATCACGGTGCGGTAGGTGCCGTGGTCGCCGTTGATCCGGGGCAGGTAGTCGAAGCAGTAGTCGTTCTCCGCCGTCGCGGCGTCGCCCCAGTACTCCTTGAGCAGCGACACCGTGTACGCGTCGGCGGCGCCCCAGAAGCCCTTCTGCCCCCTTCCGCGGACCCCGTCCAGGTAGGTGGCCAGGTCCTCGTGGGTGATGTCGGGCATCGGCAGGTAGCCCGGCAGCAGGTTGAACAGCGTGGGCACGTCCGTGGAGCCCTGGATGCTGGCATGGCCGCGCAGGGCGAAGATCCCGCCGCCCGGGCGGCCGATGTTGCCCAGCAGCAGCTGGATGATCGACGCGGCCCGGATGTACTGGACGCCCACCGAGTGCTGGGTCCATCCGACGCTGTACACCAGCGCGGCGGTGCGCTCCCGGCCGGAGTTCTCCGTCCAGGCGCGGCAGACCTCCAGGAAGAGAGGTTGCGGCACCCCGCAGATCCGCTCCACCATCTCGGGCGTGTAGCGGGAGAAGTGCCGCTTGAGCACCTGGAACACGCAGCGCGGGTGCTCCAGTGCGGGGTCGGACTCGATCCCGCCCTCGGCCCCCTCGATGAACGGGCCGCCCGCGCCGTGCTGGAAGGGGGCGGACACCTCCTTCAGGTGGTGGCCGGGCCGCTCCTCCACGGGGACGCTCGCGTATGTCCAGCTCGACGCGTCGTACGCGGCGGTGTGCGGGTCGTAGCCGCTGAACAGCCCGTCCAGGTCCTCGGTGTCCTGGTAGCGCTCACTCAGCAGGAAGGGCGCGTTGGTGTACGCCGCCACGTACTCCCGGAAGTCGAGGCCGTGCGTGAGGATGTGGTTGATCACGCCGCCGAGGAACGCGATGTCGGTGCCGGCCCGGATGGTGACGTGCTGGTCCGCGAGCGCGCTCGTCCGCGTGAACCGCGGGTCGATGTGGATGACCCTGGCGCCGCGCGCCTTGGCCTCCATGACCCACTGGAACCCGACCGGATGGGCCTCGGCCATGTTGGAGCCCATGATGACGATGCAGTCGGAGTTGATCAGGTCCTGCTGGTAGTCCGTGGCGCCGCCACGTCCGAACGAGGCTCCCAGACCGGGAACCGTGGCGGAGTGTCAAATACGGGCCTGGTTCTCGATCTGCAGGGCGCCGAGGGCGGTGAACAACTTCTTGATGAGGTAGTTCTCCTCGTTGTCCAGCGTCGCACCGCCCAGACTGGCCAGGCCCATGGTGCGGCGCAGCCGCCGCCCGTCCGCGTCGGTGTCCTGCCAGCCCTTCCGCCGTGCGTCGAGCACCCGGTCGGTGACCATGTCCATGGCCGTGTCCAGGTCGAGTTCCTGCCAGGCGGTGCCGTACGGCGGGCGGTAGAGCACCCGCTGCTCCCGCTGCGGTCCGGTGACGAGCTGCTTGCTGGCCGAGCCCTTGGGGCACAGCCGGCCGCGCGAGATGGGACTGTCCGGGTTGCCCTCGATCTGGACGACCTTGCCGTCCTTGACGAAGACGCGCTGCGCGCAGCCCACGGCGCAGTAGGGGCACACCGAGCCGACCACCCGGTCGGCGCTGTCCGTACGGGACCCGAGCCCGGCCGAGCGGGCCGACTGCGCGGCCTTGCCCCGGCCCAGCGGGTCCGTACCCGTGAGCTGCCGGTACACCGGCCAGGCGTCGATCCACCGTTTCACGCCCATCCGCCTGCTCCTTCGTGCGGTGGTCCCACCTCCTGTCGACGCTACCGGGCGGGGGGCCGCCCGCAAGTCCGGCGGCGACGCGCCCGGCGGGCGCGGTCGGGCGGGGCCGGCGTGGTCAGGCGGGGGAGCCGGAGCGCGCGGCGAGGGCGCGGGCGGCCGAGGTGAGCAGCGCGGCCGCCAGGTCGACGTCGTCCGCGGTGGTCCAGCGGCCGACCGACAGCCGTACGGCGCTCAGGGCGCGGTCGTCGTCCAGGCCCATGGCCCGCAGGACGGGGGAGGGCGCGCGGCTGCCGCTGTGGCAGGCGGAACCGGTGGAGGCCGCGATCCGGGGCACCGCGGCGAGCAGCTCGTGGCCGGGGACGCCGTCTACGGCCACGTTCAGCGTGGTGGGCAGGCGGTGGCGGGCGGACCCGTTGAGGTGGACCCGCCCCGGCAGCGCCCGGGTCAGCGCCCCGTACAGCCGGTCGCGGAGGGCCGTGGCGCGCTCGCCCCCGCCGCCGGCGAGTTCCGCGGCCGCCAGCCCGGCGGCCTCCCCCAGCGCCACGGCGAGCGCGACGTTCTCGGTGCCGGCCCGCAGCCCGCCCTCCTGCCCGCCCCCGTACACCAGGGGCTCCAGGCGCAGCCCCGGGCGCACGTACAGGGCGGCGATCCCCTTCGGGGCGTACATCTTGTGCCCCACCACCGTCAGCAGGTCCACCCCGAGCGCGGCCACGTCCAGCGGGACCTTCCCGGCGGCCTGGGCGGCGTCGCAGTGGAAGAGGGCGCCCCGCGCGCGGGCCAGCCGGGCGAGTTCCGGCACGGGCTGCAGCGTGCCGGTCTCGTTGTTGGCCGCCATGACGGAGACGAGCACGGTGTCCGGGGTGAGGGCGGCGGCCAGCACGGCCGGGTCCAGACGGCCCTCCCGGTCCACCGGCAGGCAGGTCACCCGCACCCCGTGCAGCCGCCCCAGCGCGCGGCACGTCTCCAGCACCGAGGGATGCTCGGTCACCTGGGTGATCACCCGCGGACGGTCGGCACCGGCGGCGAGCACCGCGCCACGCAGCGCCAGGTTGTTCGCCTCGGACCCGGACCCGGTGAACACGATCCCCTCCGCCGTCGCCCCGACGAGCGCCGCGACCAGGCGGCGGGCCCGCGCCAGCGCCGCGGCGGGCTCCGCCGCCCAGGCGTGCCCGCTGGAGGGGTTGCCGAACCCGGTCGTGAGGCAGGGGCCCATCGCCTCCACGACCCTCGGGTCGACGGGGGTGGTGGCGTTGTGGTCGAGGTAGACGGTGTTCCCGTCGAGGCCGGGATGCGGCGGCACCTTCACGGGGCGGGTCCCTTTCGGTTCTCCGGAGCGGACGCGGACGCGGGCCGGTGCGGCGGGCGGCGGCCCTCGCCGTCAGCCGATCGCCCGCTGCCCGCCGTACACGTCGAGGACGGCGCCGGTGATGTAGCCCGCGCGGTCCGAGGCCAGGAAGACGACCGCCTCGACGATCTCGTCGAGCTCGGCCACCCGGTCGAGGGCGGTGCCGTGCGCGACGGTCGCCAGCGCGTCCTCGCCCATCTCCGCCGTGCCGGGGGTGCGGACCGGGCCGGAGGCCACGGCGTTCACGCGCACCCCGCGGGCCCCGAACTCGTCGGCCCACACGCGGGTCATCAGCTCCAGCGCCGCCTTGGACGCCCCGTAGACGGCGCCCCGCCGCGTCGGGACGCGCGCCGCCAGGGTGCTCAGGTTGACGACCGCACCGCGGCCCCGCGCGGCCATGGCCGGTACGAGGGCCCCGACCAGCAGCAGGGGCGCCCGGGCGTTGACCGCCATGTGGAGGTCGAACATCCCGGCCGTGGAGTCCGCGGCGCCCGCGAACCGGTAGACGCCGGCGTTGTTGACCAGCACGTCCACCGCGCCCGCCGCCTCGGCGAGGCGCAGCACATCACGGGGGTCGGACAGATCGGCGGCGACGAACCGGGCCCGCCCGCCCGCGTCCTCCGCCTCCGCCACGACCCGCGCACCGCGCCCCGGGTCCCGTCCGTGGACGACGACCTCGGCGCCCAGCGCCGCCAGCCGCAGCGCGACCCCCCGCCCGATCCCTGCGGTGGCCCCGGTGACGAGGGCGGTGGATCCGGAGAACTCCTGGTGCACGGCTGGCTCCTCGGGGCGGCGCGATCCACGGACCCGCACGGTCCGTGTCCGCGGTGGTTGTCTACCTCACGTACGGTCACCCCCGAAGTCGGCTCGCCGCCGCAGCGGCCGTTCGGGGCGGCACTCGTCCCGCGTCCCCTCCCGCGCCGCCGGGACGCCGCGCCGCTCCTTCAGGCCGCTCCTTCCGGCGGGACCGAGAAGTGCCGGAACCCCCTGCGGTCCCGGTGCGCCGACCACAGGGCGGCCGCCAGCACGGCGGGATCGTTCCTGGGATGCCCCGCGGCGATGACGCCCGGCACGATCAGCTGCGCGACGTGGATGTCCTCGGCGGCCAGCGTGTCGTGCAGCATCCGGGCGTAGGCGCTCTCCGCCGCGAACGCCACGGAGGTCCCCGCGCGGGTGGGCAGCGGCCGCACCGCGCTGCCGCCGTTGACGAAGAGGATCGTGCCGCGTCCCAGGAAGCGCATGTCGGGCAGCACCGCGTGGACGGCGGTGACCGCGCCGTACAGGGAGAACTCCAGGGGCCCCGCGAAGTCGGCGGCGGTCGTCTCCAGGAGGGGCCTCATGAAGTCCCTGTGCGGCGCCGGACTGTACTGCAGCACCTCGATCGGCCCGAGCGCGGCCGCGGCGGCGTCCAGCGCGGCGCCGAGGCCGAGCGGGTCGCGGACGTCGGCTGCGAACCCCTGCGCGTTGACGCCGTCCTTGTCCAGCGCGGCCGCGAGGGTGTCCAGGCGGTCCTGGTCCCGGGCGACGAGCGCGACGTCGAAGCCGTCGCTGCCGAACTGGCGCGCCACCGCGGCGCCCAGACCGCGCCCCGCACCGACGATGACCATGGTCGTCATGTCCGTCCCGTGTTCCGCTGTGCGGCCGCGCTCAGCGCGGGACGAGTTCGAGCGTCGCGGCGCGCGCGGTGCCGGCCACCATGGGCTCGGCGCGGACCACCCGGACGGTGGTGGGCGGGTCCAGGGTGCCGGGGTCGCGCGGGGGCGCGACGGAGAGCTCGCAGGCGTGCTCGATGCGGTCCAGTTCGTCCTTCGTCCACGTCGTCATCGGCGCGACTCCTCGGCGGTGTCGGGAACCAGTTCCGTGCGTCCTGCCGCAATGATCGACATTTTCGGCCCCGGCCTGAAGCCGCGTGGGCCAGACGGGTCCACGGCCCGGCGCCCGGCGGAGCACCGTGGGGGGCCGGTTCACTCCGGGGGAGGGCCTGAGGTGGCCGCGGGGGCGATTGCCGGGGAGCGTGAGGGGGATCGCCAGCGGGAGAGACCGGGAGGGTGCGTGGGGAGGGCCGAGGACCAGGGCTTCGGCGGCGCCGCCGACGTGGCCTGGTACATCCGCCTGCTCCCGGTCGTGGTGCTGGTCGGTGGGCTGTGCGTGGACCTCGTCACCCCGACGCAGTACACGAGCGCCGCCTTCTACTCCGTCGCGCCGGTGCTCGCGGCGCCGCTGCTGTCGATGCGGGCGACCATGGTGGTCGGCCTGGCGGCGATCACCGCGGACACCTGGATCCTGGCCCACTTCGGGCGGCTGCGGGGGCTGAGCGGGATGAGCGAGCTGCTGACCGTCTCGCTGGTCGCCGTGGTCGCGGTGTTCATCAACCGGCTGCTGGAGGCACGCGAGTCCCGGTTGCGTTCCGCCCGCTCGGTCACCGCGACCGTGCAGCGCGCGGTGCTCCCCGAACCGCCCGCGCGCGTCGGCGACCTGAGGATCGCGGCGCGCTACGAGGCCGCCGAGGAGGAGGCCGAGATCGGCGGGGACCTCTACGCGGTCCAGGACACCCCGTACGGGCTGCGCTGCATCGTGGGGGACGTGCGGGGCAAGGGCCTGGACGCCGTGGAGGCGGCGACGCTCGTCCTCGGGAGCTTCCGGATGGCGGCCGACGAGCAGGCGACCCTCGCGGACGTGGCGCGGCAGATGCTGCGGGCCCTCATGCGGGAGGTCGGCCGGCGGGAGGACGGCGAGCGGCTGGAGTGGTTCGCCACCGCGGTGCTGGCCGAGTTCCCGCACGGCGGCGACCACGTCCGGCTGGTGAACCTCGGCCACCCGGCGCCGCTGGTGCTGCGGGGCGGGCGGGTGCGCCCGGCCGATCCGTCGGAAAACGGGCTGCTCCTGGTGGAGGGGCTGGGGGAGGCGGACGCGGTGGTGGACACGGTGCCTTTCCCCGCGGGTTCGACGCTGCTGCTGTGCACCGACGGCGTCACCGAGGCCCGCGACGTCAAGGGTCGCTTCTACGATCTGGCGGGACGGCTGGCGGGGGTGCGGCGCGGAGGTCCGGCCGAACTGCTGGACGCGCTGCTCGAGGACGTGCACCGGCACGCGGGCGGGCCGACCGACGACGACATGGCGCTCCTCGCGGTGACCCGGGACCGCTAGGCGTCGTATCGCATGGTGAGGTCGCCGGCTCCCGGACGGCTCCTCGGTCCCCGTCTTCGGGGGTCGGCGCATGACGGCCGACATGCGGTCACCCAGCCACGGAGCGAGGCGGCGCCCTGGCGTCCACCCCCGGGTGTCGTCTGCCCGGTGGGCGCGGGGCCGGGGCGGCCCGGCGAAATGCGGTGGAGCGGAACGGAACGCGCTGTCTAGGGTCGGCGCATGAGCACCCGCACCTTCCGCGTCACCGTCCGCGGCGTCTTCGACGGACTCACCGCCGAGCAGCGCGCCGAACTCCTCGCCCACGCAGCGGAACACGACGTCCTGCGCGCCGCCTTCACCCCCGAGGGCCACCTCACCTACGACATCGCCGCTCGACCCGCCTTCACCTTCCGGTTCCTCGACTCCGGGGAGGCGGAGGAGGACATCCTGGAGGCCGCCGAACGCGCCGAGGCGACGGCCCGGGCCTGGCTGGGCGAGCGCGGGTACGGCCACAAGAACCTCAGGTCCCAGGCCGAGGACCTCTCCCAGGCGCCGCTGGGCAAGCGGCAGCGCCGGGCCGCCGCGCAGGGCGGCGCCTGACACCCCGGCCCCCGGCCACCCCGGCCCGGCCCGCGGCCCCGGCCGTCAACTCGGGTTGACACGTCCGTGCCTGTCAACGTAATTTGACAGACATGACCGAGGCAACCGATCTCGCCGAGCGGGCGGGTGACCGCGACCCGAGGGTCGGGCTGCGGGCCGTCGCCGCGCTGCGGCGGCTGCTGGAGCAGCTGGAGACCGTACAAGTCAGGAGCGCGCGGGCGCAGGGGTGGTCGTGGCAGGAGATCGCCCACGAACTCGGCGTCAGCAGGCAGGCCGTGCACAAGAAGTACGGGAGGCATTGAGGATGTTCGAGAGGTTCACCAAGAGCGCGCGTGAGGTCGTCGAGGGCGCGGTCGGGCATGCCGAACGCGCCGCCGACCCGGCGGTCACCGAGGACCACCTGCTGCTGTCGCTCCTCGACCGGCGTGGCACCCGGGCCTCCGCGGCCCTGGCCGCACTGGGCGTCGACCGACGCCGCGAGGCCCTGGAGGAGGCGCTGGGGGAGAGCCGCCGGCGCGGCGGGGTCTCGCGGGCCGATGCCGAGGCGCTGGCCGGACTCGGCATCGACGTCGCCGAGATCGTCGCCCGCGTGGAGGACGCGCACGGCTCCGGCGCCCTTGCCGCCGGCTCCGGGCCGCGGCGCCGGCGGCCCTCGGGACGGCGGCCGTTCGGCCGCGGCGCCAAGGGTGTCCTGGAGCGTTCCCTGCGGTCCGCGGTGGCCCGGGGCGACCGCCACATCGGTGACGAGCACATCCTGCTGGCCCTGACGGTCGGCCCCGGTGTGGTCGCGGACGTCCTGGCCGAGCACGGGGCCTCGTGGGCCGACGTCGAGCGCGTGCTCGCCGCGGAGGGCGGGGGCCGGGCCGAGGCGAGCTGAACGCCCGCCCGGCGGCGGGCAATCCGGTTGATCGGTCGAGGACGGACGTGTTAACCCTGTCGGGTTCCACGACCACGATCACGACGACCCGGAGGGGGCCGCCCCATGGTGCCCGGACGACTGGTGACACTGCGCCCGATGGAGCCCTCGGACGCCGAGGCGCTGTGGCGCTGGAACCACGACCCCGAGGTCATGCGCTGGATGGACGACGGTTACGCCCAGCCCCTCGCCCAGGTGAGGAAGCGCATGGAGGAGCGGCCCCGCAACGCCTACGGCGACGTGCTCCACGGCATCCAGGTGCGCGAGGACGGCCGGCTCATCGGCCTGGTGCGGCTGCGCGACGCCGAGCCCGAGACCGGGTGCGCCGAACTCGACATCTACATCGGCGAGAAGGAGTACTGGGGCCGCGGCTACGCCACCGACGCCATGCGGACCATGTGCCGCTACGGCTTCGAGAAGATGCGCCTGCACAAGATCTCGCTCACCGTCGTGACCGAGAACGAGGCGGCGCACCACGTCTACCGGAAGGTCGGCTTCGTCGAGGAGGGCCGGCTGCGGCAGGTCTTCCGGCGCGACGGCCGGTGGTACGACATGTTCACCATGGGCCTCCTGGAGGGCGAACTCCGCGACTGAACCCCGGCGGCACCCGCGTGCGCCCGCCCCGGCCGCTGATCGCGCCGGGCAGCGGGTTGACGTAGCCTGGGGCGTCCCGAAGCAGCGATCCGCAGAAGGCGCAGGTGGCCCGCGTGACAACAGCAGCGTGTACCGATCTGGAGCAGGCCCCGGCCGACGTCGCGGCCGCGCCGCCGGAGGACGGCTGCGCCGACTGCCTGGCCGCCGGACACCGCGACTGGGTCCACCTGCGGCTGTGCCTGAGCTGCGGCCACGTCGGATGCTGCGACAGTTCCCCGGGACGGCACGCCACCGCGCACTACGGGGCCACCGGCCACCCGGTGATCCGCTCCTACCAGCCGGGCGAGACCTGGCGCTGGTGCTTCGTCCACGAGTCCATGGGCTGAGGCCCCCCTTCCCCCCGTCCGGCGCTATTCGCGCTGCAGCACCGCCTCCTCCAGGTCGAGTTCGCGCATGACGTGGCGCAGCACCTCGTCGTCGATGAGCCGTTCGTCGCGGAAGCGCACGAACTCCTGCCGCTCGGCGTCGAGCATGGCGCGGCGCAGCCGCCGGTAGGCCACGCTCGGCGGCTCGGCGCCCCCGCCGGTCGGGCCGCCCAGCCGTTCCCAGGCGGCGTTGCGGCGGGCCTCCGCGGTCTGCCGCAGGGTCTCCAGCACGGCCTGGTGGGAGCCCTTGTCCCCGGCCAGCTCCTCCAGGCGCGCCAGTGCCGCCCGGGCGGCACTGTGCTGGGCGTTCGCCTCGGCCAGGGCGTCCTCGTACGCCTCCTTGTTGCAGATGCCGAGCCGACGGATGAGCGGGGGCAGCGTCATCCCGTGCAGCAGCAGCGTGCCGACCGTGACGAAGAAGGTCAGGAACAGGATCTCGTCGCGCCCGGGGAACGGCGCGCCGCTGTCGGTGGTCTCCGGCAGCGCGAAGGCCGCGGCCAGCGAGACCACGCCGCGCATGCCCGCCCAGGAGAGGACGACCGGGTACTGCCACGGGGGGTAGGGGTCGCGGGCCCGGATCCGCGGGAACATCAGCCGTGGCAGGTAGGTCGCGGGGTAGACCCACACGGCGCGCGCCAGGACGGTCACCGCCGTCAGCGCGGCACCGGCCGCGACCAGTTGCCACACGCCCGTGTCGACCGTGTCGACGATGCCCCGCACCTGCAGGCCGATCAGCGCGAAGACGAGGGCCTCCAGCACGGTGTCGAGGGCGCTCCACACCGCGTAGACCTGCAGCCGGGAGGTCGCCTCCGTGTCGGGGGAGCGGTGTCCCAGGTAGAGGCCGGCCACGACCACGGCCAGTACTCCCGACGTGTGCGCCTCCTCGCCGACGAGGTAGGCGAGGAACGGCACGAGCAGACCGAGCGCGCTGGCCAGGTCCCCGGGCAGGAACCGGTGCCCGAGGCGGGCCAGCCGGCCGATCGCCAGACCGATCAGCGAGCCTCCCACGGCCGCCATCAGGAAGACCCCGACGCCCTGCAGCAGCGTGTAGCCTGCGCCGGCCACGGACGCGACGGCCACGCGGTAGGCCGTGAGCGCGGTCGCGTCGTTCACCAGGCTCTCGCCGCCGAGCACGGTCAGCAGCCGGCGCGGCAGGCCCAGCCGGCGTCCGATGGAGGTCGCCGCGACCGCGTCGGGCGGCGACAGGACCGCGCCGAGCACCAGTGCCGAGCCCAGCGGCAGCCCCGGCACCAGCCAGGACGCCGCGTAACCGATCACCACCGTGGTGAACAGCACCAGCCCCACGGCCAGCAGCCCGATGGGGCGCAGGTTGTCCCGGAAGCGCAGGTAGGAACTCTCCCGCGCCGAGGAGTACAGCAGCGGGGGCAGGACCAGCACCATCACCAGTTCGGGCTCGATGGCGTAGGCGGGGATCCCCGGCACGAAGGACGCGCACAGGCCGACGGCGACCAGCAGCAGCGGGGGCGACACCCCCAGTCGGCGGGCGACAGCGGTGACCAGCACCGCACCGGCCATGAGCGTGACGAGCGCCAGCCCCTCCACGGACGTCTCCTCCACCCCTGTGGCGGCAGGCGCCGCACGTGTGGCTCGACTGTACTGGCGACGCGGCCGGCTCTCAGCCCTCGGTGGTGGCCGGTCCGGGTACGGCGTCGGGGAGGCCGATGAACATCGTCCGGTGCAGTACCTGGACGTGGCCCTCGGCGACCGCGGCCGCCGCGGCGCGGTCACCGCGGCGCAGGGCGTGGACCAGCTCGTGGTGCTCGGCGTTGGAGGCGCGCAGCGCGTCGAGCGGGTAGGGCAGGTAGTAGCGGTAGAGCTCGCGGACGACGGCCGCGTACGGGACGACGACCGACGGGGTCCCCGTGGCGGACGCGACCGCGAGGTGGAACTCCTCGTCGTGGCGGTGGAACTCGGCCCAGCTGGTCACCCGGTCCATCAGGTCGACCAGGCCCTCCAGTTCGCGCAGCGCGTCGTCGTCGACGTGGCCGGCGGCGAGGTGGGCGATGCCGCACTCCAGCACCAGCCGGTGGTCGATCAGCCGGCGTACCGCGTCGGTGTCGGAGCGGTAGCTGCCCACCGCGCTGACCGAGCCCTTCGCCGGGTGCCGGGCGACCAGCGTGCCGCCGTTGCGGCCGCGGCGGCGCTCCAGCAGCCCGTCGTCGCACAGCGCCACCAGGGCCCGGCGCACCGTGATCTCGCCGACGTCCAGCGCCGCGGCGATCTCCGCCGCCGCGGGCAGCCGTTCCCCGGGGGCGAGCAGGCCCAGGTCGACGGCCATGGCTATGCGGGCGCGCACGGTGTCGAGCGCGGACAGCCGGCGGATGCCGCCCAGGGCCGGGGTGCTCAGCGGCGGGCCGGCGGCGAGGGGCGCGGCCTGGCCGGTCCGCTTCTCCGTGTCGGGCATGGGACCGACTGTAGTACCGGAAAACATCTCACCTTGAGCACTCTTGTTTATCTGATCAGAATGCTCTAATTTCCACAGCACTCGAACGAAGCAGGTGAACCATGTCCCGACCCCTTCCCGTGACCCTCGCCCAGGCCGGGCCGCGCCCGGCGGGGGCGCCGGTCTCCGGCTTCGCGGACGAGGCCGGGACGCTGCTGGCGCGCTTCCCGCAGACCCGGTTGATGGCCTTCCCCGAGCTGCACCTGTTCGGCGTGGACGGGGGCCCGGAGGACGCCGTCCAGCAACTGCGGGAGACCGCGGAGCCGCTGGACGGACGCCTCGTACGGGAGCTCGGTGAGATCGCCGGGGACCTGGGCGTCTGGCTGCTGCCCGGCAGCATCTGCGAACGCGGCCCGGACGGCGAGCTGTTCAACACGGCGCTCGCCTTCTCGCCCGAGGGCCGGCTCGCCGCGCACTACCGCAAGGTCTTCCCCTGGCGACCCCGCGAGCCCTACACGCCGGGCGACCGGTTCGTGGTCTTCGACGTCCCCGGGGCCGGCCGCGTCGGTTTCTCCATCTGCTACGACGCCTGGTTCCCCGAGGTCGCCCGGCACCTGGCCTGGATGGGCGCCGAGGTCATCGTCAACCCCGTCATGACCACGACCGGTGACCGCGCCCAGGAACTCGTCCTGGCCCGCGCCAACGCCATCACCAACCAGGTCTACGTGGTCAGCGTCAACACGGCCGGGCCGCAGGGCACCGGCCGCAGCCTCGTCGTCGACCCCGAGGGGCGCGTGCGCACCGAGGCGCCCGACAGCGCCGCCACCGCGCTCACCGACGTCCTGGACCTCGACGACGTCACCCGGGTGCGCACCTACGGGACGGCCGGCCTCAACCGCATGTGGTCCCAGTTCACCGACACCGACCGCCCCCTCGAACTCCCCCTGTACGAAGGGCGCATAGACCCTCGCAGCTGGCACCCCGCCCGCCGCGGCTGACCCATCCCCGGAGCCCCACGATGACCGACAACGCCGCGCGCTCCGCCACCACGGCCCCCGCGCTGTCCCGCACCCTCGGACTCAGAGCCGTCGTCTCCTTCGGCCTGGCCTACATGACCCCGCTGATCGTGCTCGGCACCTTCGGCGTCGTCGCCGAGAAGACCGGCGGCGCGGTGCCCACCGCGTACGCCCTGGCGCTCGTCGCCATGCTCTTCACCGCCTACAGCTACGGGAAGATGGCCGCCGAGCACCCCGTCGCCGGCTCCGCCTACACCTACGTGCGGCGCTCCATCGACGGGCGGGCCGGCTTCCTCGTCGGCTGGGCGACCCTCCTGGACTACTTCTTCCTGCCGATGGTCATCTGGCTGATCGGCGGCGCCTACCTCCAGGCCGAGTGGCCCGGGGTGCCGATGTGGGTGTGGATCCTCGCCTTCGTCCTCACCACCACCGCGCTCAACCTGCTCGGCATCCAGGCCGCGGACCGGGCCAACTCCCTGCTGATGGCGTTCCAGATCCTGGTCATCGCCATCTTCGCGCTGCTCTCGCTGCGGCACGTCTTCCACACCGACGGCGCCGGCGGGCTGCTGAGCGCGTCACCGTTCCACAACGACGCCACCACGCTGGCCGGGATCTCCGGCGGCGCGGCCATCGCGGCGTACTCCTTCCTCGGCTTCGACGCCGTCACCACGCTCACCGAGGAGACCGTCGAGCCCCGCAGGACCATGCCGCGCGCCATCATGCTCACCGCACTCATCGGCGGCGGCATCTTCATCGTGCTCGCCTACACCACCCAGCTCGCCCATCCGGGCAGCGACTTCGACGACCCCAGCTCCGCCGCCTTCGAGATCGCCAGGACCATCGGCGGCGACCTCTTCTCGTCCGTGTTCCTCGCGGGCCTCGTCGTCGCCCAGTTCGCCTCCGGCGTCGCCGCCCAGGCCAGCACCTCGCGCCTGCTCTACGCCATGGGCCGCGACGACGTGCTGCCCCGCAAGGTCTTCGGCTACATCCACCCCCGCCACCTGACGCCGGCCTTCAACATCCTGCTGACCGGCCTGGTCGGCCTCGTCGCCCTCCGCCTGGACGTCGCCACCTCCACGTCCTTCATCAACTTCGGCGCCTTCACCGCCTTCACCTTCGTCAACCTCAGCGTGATCGCGACGTTCCTGCGCAAGCGCCGCGCGGGCGAGC
Organism: Streptomyces sp. NPDC111520; assembly: GCF_055635295.1. Lineage (NCBI taxonomy): Bacteria > Bacillati > Actinomycetota > Actinomycetes > Kitasatosporales > Streptomycetaceae > Streptomyces > Streptomyces sp. NPDC111520. The sequence continues at coordinate 74,791 of NZ_JBVKBW010000021.1, forward strand.
CCGCCGGTGTCCTCGCCTGGGCCGTCGTCCCGGCCGTCGGCGCCCTGATCGACCTCTGGCTCCTGCTCCACCTCGACGGCAAGGCCCTCACCCTCGGCGTCATCTGGCTCGTCCTCGGCGTCGCCTACCTCGCCTACCTGACGCGCGGCTTCCGCACCCCGCCGCCCGAGCTCACCTTCGACGAGCGGCACGGGACCCCGGACTCGGCATGACGCCGCGGCGGGGGCGGTCGTCGGTGCCCGCCCCGGGGCGTGGCCGCCCCTCGCGCCCGAGCCGCCCGGGTCAGGCCGCGGCACGGAGCCGGGCGAGGGTGCGCGGGCCGCGTGCGAGGACTTCCGGATCGTCCTCCGCCGCGCCGTAGGCGACGCCCGAGACCGCGTCGAGGGCGGAGTCGACGGCCAGGCGCTCCTCCTCGAGCGGGGTGGGCCGGCGCCCGTAGCCGGTCAGGAACGCCTCGTGGAGGTCGGGCCGGCCGGCCCAGGCGTCGGAGAGCCGTACGAGGTCCCGGAGAGCGGGTTGCGGCTCGCTGCGCTCGAAGTCGATCACGGCGAGCCGGCCGGACCACAGCAGGTTGCGCAACTGGAAGTCGCCGTGCGTGGGGACCGGTTCGAGCGGGGGAAGGGCGGCTGACCGGGCCGCCGGCGCCCGGACGAACTCCTCGTCGCCGGGGGCCAGGTGGGCACGGGCGCCGTCCAGGTGCCGGTCGAGCTTCCGCACGGGCGGTCCCTCGTCCTCGCAAGAGGCCCGGGCCGGTGCGCTGCCGTGGATGGCGGCGGCGAGCGCGCCGATGCGGACGAAGAGGGCGCGTTCCTTGTCCGGGGCGCGCCGCGCACCGTCGCTGAGGGGGCGGCCGGGGACGGCGGTCACGACGACCGCGCGCAGCCGTGCGTCGGCCGCGGCCAGCCGCGGTGCGGCGGCTCCCAGGCCCGGTACCCACGTCCGGTAGGCGGTCACCTCCCGGCCGTGGAAACGGTCGTTCAGGTGGACCTTGACGTAGCTGACGAGGCCGTCCGCGGCGTCGGCCCGCCACACCCGGCTGCCCCGGCGGGGCCAGGAGGTGTCCGTCCAGCGCACGACCGGTCCGACCGCGCGCTCGGCGAAGCGGCGCACCCCGGGTTCCGGTGCGCCCGGGGTGGGGGTCATGCCCAGCCCGACTCGGTGTAGGGGCGGCCCGCGCGGATGCCTTCGATCGCGGCCCGGGTGTACGGCACGAGGCGTTCGGGGAGGGCGTCCGGGTGCCACCAGCGCCATGCGAGGCACTTGTCGGGCTCACGGACCACCGGTTCGCCCTGCCAGCGGCGTACGCGGAAGACCAGTTGCAGCCGGGGCGGGCCACCACCTGCGTCCACGAGGTGCACGGCGTGCGCGAACTCGGCGTCCTCCGGCCTGATCCGCAGGCCGGCTTCCTCGTTCGCCTCCCGGACCAGGCAGGCGACGGCGCTCTCCCTCTCGCAGTGCCCGGCGGGGAAGTGCCACTCGCCGCCGGCGAAGGCGGAGTCGGGGTGGCGGAGCCCGAGCAGGACCTCGCCGCCGGGGTTCTCCAGGTACAGGTGCGCGCCGACGACGTGCAGCACGCTCCGGCCGCCCGCCGGGGCCCGGGTGCCGGGAACGGCGGCCGGGCCGGCGTGCCGCCGGACGAGGTCCAGGGTCGCGTGGCCCAACCGGAGCCGCGGCATGACCTCGGGCCGGAACCACCGGAACACGACGCCCTCGGCCGGCTCCAGGGCGTCGGGGTCACCGTTCCAGCGGGCGGTGAACACCTGGACCGGCAGGCGCGACCCATTTGGATCGTGGACGTGTTCCACCACGAACTCACGCAGCACGGGCAGGTCGAGTCCGGCGCCCTCGCGCAGCTCCCGCCGGGCCGTGGCCTCCAGCGACGCGTCGTCCGGCGCACGGCCGCCGCCGAGCAGCGACCACGTGCCCGGGTTCCGGACGTCAGGACGGCGGTCGCGCAGGTGCAGCAGGTACTCGCCCCGGTCGTTGTGGACGAGCACCGAGGTGTCGCGGGGTTCACCGGCGGCCGGTTCGGCGTCGCGGTTCGAGGTCAAGTGGGCCTCCAGGGCGGTCCCGGGATGTGTGGTCACCAGGGTCAACGACCGGGGGCGGCCGACGGGAGGGCCCGTTCGGGCCTTTCTGCGCCGCCTGCTGCGAGGACCGCTCGTGGGAGCCCGGCGGAGTGGCACCAACTGGCCGTTTCACCAGCTAAGTTGTGTGCTGATCAGATCGCGTATCCGAGTCCCAGGGGATGGCCATGACCAGCGGCAGCGACGCTCCCAACGACTACGACTCCGCCGAACAGCTCCGCAGGCGGATCGACACCACCAAGGCGCATCCGGCGCGCGTCTACGACGTCTTCCTCGGGGGCAAGGACAACTACCCCGTGGACCGCGACGCGGCCACGGCCGCGCTGGCCGCCAATCCGCGCGGCTACCTGGACGTGCGGCACAACCGCGACTTCCTGCGCCGCGCGGTGAACCACATCGCGGGCGAGAGCGGCATCCGCCAGTTCCTCGACATCGGCACCGGGCTGCCCACCCAGGAGAACGTGCACCAGATCGCCCAGCGCCTCGTCCCCGAGGCGCGGGTCGTGTACGTCGACAACGACCCCGTCGTCCTGGCCCACGCGCGCGCCCTGCTGACCAGCGGCCCCGAGGGCCGGACCGACTACATCGACGCGGACCTGCGCGACCCCGCCGCGATCCTGCGCGACGCGGCCGGCACGCTGGACCTCACCGAGCCCGTCGCGCTCGTCCTCGTCGCCGTGCTGCACTTCGTCGAGGACGACGAGGCGTACGGCATCGTCAAGCACCTGGTCGACGCGCTGCCCTCGGGCAGCCACGTCGTGCTGAGCCACCTCACCTCCGACCTCAACGCGGAGCAGATCGCCAAGGTCGCCAAGACCTACCAGGACCGCGGCTTCTCCTTCGTGCTCCGCGGGCACGCCGAGGTCCTCCGCTTCGTCACGGACAACGGCCTGGAGATCGTGGAGCCGGGTCTCGTCCCCGTGCACCACTGGCGCCCGGACGGCGTCGACGACACCCTCGCCGCCCACGCCGACGCCTCCCCGGAGTTCGTCGAGGGCCTGGAGGACATCGACAAGATCCGCTACCGGAGCATCACCGACGTCACGGACGCGGACATCAACGTCTACGCCGTGGTGGCGCGCAAGCCCTGACGCCGCGGCACCCGGCGCCGTCCTCCCCGACGGACGGGGGCGGCGGCGCCCGGCGTCAGTCGCGGCGGTAGATCGTGATCGAGTGCCCCACCTCGTCGACCGGCACGCTGCCGGCGATGAGTTCGGCCAGCCGGCCCTCCGCCTTGGCGACCGCCGAGTCCGACACCACGAGCAGCCCGTGGACCTGGTCCGCGGGGACCTCGCGCGGGTCGGCGGCGTGGATGCCGTAGTACGCGGGGACCCCGCTGCCCTTGTAGACCAGCCACACCCGCTCGCCGGGGTGGCGTTCGCGGAGCCGGTCCGCCAGGAGGCCCAGGTCCTGGCCCCAGTCGACGTTGGAGTCGTGCAGCCGCAGATGGGTCTTCGACGTGCCGCCGAAGGCCTCGTTGGAGTACTGCAGGTAGTACGGGAAGGTCCGCAGTGAACTGACGGCGACGAGGACGGCGAGCGCCGCGGCCGCCGGCCTCGCCCACTTCCGTGCCACGAGGGTCACGCAGGCCGCCGCCACCGCCCCGGACATCGGCAGGAAGACGACGTAGCGGACGCCGAAGTCCCGGGAGCCGGTCATGGCGGCAGCCGTCAGCACGGCCGCGGGGACGAGCAGGTACGGGGCGGCGGGGCGCAGCCGGGGCAGGGCGAGCAGCGCGGCGGCGCCGGCGAGCCACAGGGCGAGCATGCCGAGCGGGGTCTTCACCAGCACCGCGGCCGGCAGGTAGTACCAGAGCGCCCCGCGGTAGTGGCGGCCGAAGAGGAAGCCCTCGAACGTCGAGTCCTCGAAGCCGAACTGGACCGCCATCCCGTCGCGGTACGCCCGGGGGAGCGGGAGCGCGTCCACGGCCAGGCCCCGCAGACCGTGCAGGGCCGGCAGGGTGTCGGGCGCCGTCCAGCGCAGCCGGGGGTCGACGAGGAGGTAGGAGGCCCACACCACCGCGACGGCGACGAGCCCGACCCCGCCCGCCGCCACCGCGGCGCGCCGCAGCGACCGGGCGGTACCGGCCCGCCCCGCACCTCTCCCAGCCGTGCCTCGCCCACCCGCGTGCCACACCGACAGGGCGGCGAGGAGCAGCAGGACCGGCACCGCGGGAAGCGCGCTCATGCGCGTGGCGAGCGCCGCGCCCAACGCCGCGCCGGCGAGCGGCAGGTGGCGGCCCGGACGCTCCCGCGCCCGCCACAGCGCCCACACCGACGTGAGCAGGAAGCCGGCCGCCGGGACGTCGAGCGTGGCGAGGGAGCCGTGTGCGACGACGTCCGGCGAGAAGGCGTAGAGGGCGAGGGCGAGCAGCCCTCCGGCGGGGCCGGTGAGATCCCGCGCGAAGGCGAGCACCACCAGTCCGAACAGCAGCGTCAGTACGATCATCGGCAGCCGGGCCGCAAGCATCAGGCGCCACGGATCGTTGCCGGACTCGTAGAGCACGCTGCGGCCGAGCTGCGTCTGGTCGCCCTCGAAGTCCGGGTCGAGGCGCGGGTGGGCGAACACCAGCCCACTGGCGATGACCAGCTTGCCGAGCGGCGGGTGCTCGGGGTTGAACCGCAGGCTGTGCTCGCGCAGGTAGACCGTCGCCGTGCCCACGTACACCGGCTCGTCGATGGTGGGCGTCTGCCGGACGGCCGTGGTGACCATCGCGCACGCCACCTGCGCGAGGAGCGCGAGCACGGCCAGGACGTACAGCGGACGGCGGTGCCGTGGCGCGGGGGCCGGGAAGCGGCGCACCGGAGGGGTGGTGACGGCGGCGGGCGTCGCCGGTTCGGGGGACAGCGCGGCGGGCGAGGGCCGTTCCTGCGTCATGGTGCGCTTACCCCGTCGCCCGTCCCTGTGGCGCCACGTCCCCGCGCCGGCGCCCGCCCGGTGGGCGCCGCGGGACACACTAGCCCCGTGGCCGGGCGGGCGCGTGGGGTTCGGGGTGTTGCGCGGGCCGCGCGGCGGACGTCGTACCGTGGGCGCATGGCAGTTCCCGAGCTGATCCGCATCGTCTCCCGCTCCTCCCCGATGGCGCTCGCCCAGGTCGAGCGCGTCCGCGCGGAGCTGGCCGCGCTCCACCCCGGCATCCGGACGGAGGTCGTGCCCGTCACCACCTCCGGTGACCGCTGGATGGGCGACCTGGCGCGGCTGGGCGGCAAGGGCGCGTTCACCAAGGAGGTCGACGCCGCGCTGCTGGAGGGCCGGGCCGACCTGGCCGTCCACTGCGTGAAGGACGTCCCCGCCGACCGGCCGCTGCCCGCCGGGACGGTCTTCGCCGCGTTCCTCAAGCGGGACGACATCCGTGACGCCTTGGTGCACCCCGGCGGCCTCACCCTCGACCGGCTCCCGCCGGGCACGCGCATCGGCACCTCGTCCGTGCGCCGCATCGCGCAGATCATGGCCTCGCACCCGCACCTGACCTGCGTCCCCATGCGCGGCAACGCCAACCGCCGCCTGGAGAAGCTCGCGGCGGGCGAGGCGGACGCGCTGCTCCTGGCCGTGTCCGGGCTGGAGCGGATCGGCAGGACCGAGGTCATCAGCGAGGTGCTGCCGGTGGAGACGATGATCCCGCCGATCGGCGCGGGCGTCCTCGCCCTGCAGTGCCGGGAGGGCGACGCCGAGACGATCGACGTCGTGAGCGACCTCGGCGACCCGGCCGCGCACCGGGAGACCACGGCCGAGCGGATGTTCCTCCACGTCCTGCAGGGCCACTGCAACAGCCCGATCGCCGGCTACGCCCATGCCGAACGCGACGGCCGGCTCTCGCTGCGGGCGCGGGTCTTCTCTCCGGACGGCAAGACCGTCCTGGACGCCCACGAATGGGCGGGTCCCCTCGACCCGGCCACGCTCGGCACGTCGGTCGCGGTGGCGCTGCTGCGGCAGGGTGCCCGCGAGCTGATCGACAGCATCGGGCACTGACGGGCCGGGGCCGCCGCGGGCGCCGTGGCGGCGCCGGGGAGACTGGTGGCGGCCGCTCGCCGTCCGTCACCGCCCTGGAGGGCCGATTGTCCCGCCGCGACCCCCGTGTGCTCGTCTACACCCGCACCACCGCCTACCGGCACGACTCGATCCCGGACGGCGTCCGGGCCCTCACCGAACTGGGCGCCGGGCACGGCTTCCGGGTCGACGCCACCGAACGCCCCGAGGACTTCGAGGGGGCCCGTCTGCGCGCCTACGACGCCGTGGTGTTCCTGTCCACCAGCGGGGAGGTGCTCGGCGACGCCGGCCGGGCCGCCCTCGTGGCGCACCACGCGGACGGCGCCGGGTTCATGGGCGTCCACGCTGCGGCCTGCACGGAGTACGACTGGCCGTACTACGGGGAGCTGCTGGGCGCGCGTTTCACGGGGCATCCGCCCCTGCAGGCGGGCACGGTCCTGGTCGAGGACACCGCCCACCCGGCCACCGCGCACCTGCGCGCGGCCTGGAAGGTCACCGACGAGTGGTACGACTTCGACCGCAGCCCCCGTCCCGGCGTGCGCGTGCTGGCCTCCGCCGACGAGTCCTCGTACGCGGGCGGCTCGATGGGCACGGACCATCCGCTGGCCTGGTGCCACGAGTACGGCGGAGGCCCCGTCTTCTACACGGCGCTGGGGCACTCCGCTCAGGCCTACCGGGACGCGGCCTTCCGGGCCCATCTGCTGGGCGGGCTGCGGTCGGTGCTGCCCGGGGCGGCGGACTGAGCGGGGGCCGGCGCGCCGGGGTTCAGAGGCGTCGCAGCACGGCGACCACCTTGCCCAGGATGACCGCCTCCTCGCCGGGGATCGGGTCGTAGGCGGGGTTGTGCGGCATGAGCCAGACCCGGTCGCCGTCGTGCTTGAGCCGCTTGACGGTGGCCTCCCCGTCGATCATCGCGGCTACGATGTCGCCGTGGTCGGCGGCGTCCTGACTGCGTACCGTGACCCAGTCGCCGTCGCAGATCGCGACACCCGTCATCGAGTCGCCGACCACCTTGAGGGCGAACAGCTCGCCCGCGCCGACGATCTGCCGGGGGAGCACGAAGACCTCGTCGACCTGCTCCTCGGCGAGGATCGGGGTGCCCGCCGCGATCCGGCCTATCACCGGCACGCGCGCGGACGGGGAGGCGCTGACGGGCTCGGCGCCCGGCTCGGACGCGTGCTGCGACGGCCAGGAGCACCGCACGCGGTAGGCGCGCGGCCGGTGCGGATCCTGCTCGAGCACGCCCTTGCGCTGCAGCACGGCCAGTTGGTGGGCGACCGAGGAGGTGCTGGCCAGGCCGACGGCCTCACCGATCTCGCGCATCGACGGCGGGAAACCGCGGTTCTCCACCGAGCTCAGGATCGCCTCGACGATGCGGGACTGACGGTTGGTCAGCCCGTCGGGGCCGGGGTTGTCCGAGCCCTGGGGTCGCCCACGGCGCACTGTCGTAGTGGTGGGCTCCATGCCCCGTCCCTCCCTGTGCGGATCCTGCTGCAATACGTAACGTTACCCTGTTCCACGGCATTTTTGGAACGCGTGTGCGAAATTCGGTGAAGATCCGCGCACACATCGCGCGGACCCGGCCGGGACCGCCCTTTGAATCCGGCTGTCACAAACGGATCCGCTGCCCGGTCTTCCTTGGGGGTTACGTGCGCCTGCGGGCCGGACGCCGGCACGGAACCGGAATGCGGCAGGAATGCGACGGGAATTCGCCGCCCTGAGGAACGCACGGCACAAGGGAGACGCCGTCCCGCACCACCGGGACCCGGCCCGGGCGCCGAGCGCCCCCCGACCCGGGGGAAATCGCCCTCTGTGTACGCTGGAACGAGCAGGCGGCCCGAATGTGACGGTGGAGGAAAACGCGACGATGCAGCAAGGGGACGCGGAGCACGACGGCTCGCTCGACGAGGCCGCGAAGGTGTTCACGGCCCTGCGCCCCCGATTGTTCGGCATCGCCTACCGGATGCTCGGCAGTGCCGCGGAGGCCGAGGACGTCGTCCAGGACGTCTGGTTGCGATGGCAGGCGGCGGACCGCGACGTCGTGGAGAACCCGACAGCGTTCCTCACCACCGCGACGACCAGGCTGGCGATCAACGTCACCCAGTCCGCCCGCGTCCGGCGCGAGGGTTACGTCGGCCCCTGGCTGCCCGAACCCGTCGACACCCGCGCCGACCCGGCGCTGGGCGCCGAACGCGGCGAGGCGGTGGAGATCGCGGTGCTCTTCCTGCTGGAGCGCCTGACGCCCACCGAGCGCGCGGCATACGTGCTGCGCGAGGCGTTCGACTACCCGTACCGGGAGATCGCCGCCGTGCTCGACCTGAGCGAGGCCAACTCCCGCCAGCTCGTCAGCCGCGCCCGCAAGCACATCGCCGCCGGCCGCCGCGAGCAGGTGGACACGGCGGAGCACCGCCGGCTCCTCGAGGCGTTCGTGGCGGCGGCCAGGGCGGGCGACATGGCCGGCCTGGAGAAGCTGCTCGCCAGCGACGTGGTCAACTACGGCGACGGCGGCGGCGCCGTGCGCAACGCGGCCAGGATCCCCGTTTCCGGCATCGCAAAGGTGGCGAAGTTCCTCGCCGCCTTCGCTCCGCGCTTCTGGCCCGACACCGAGGTGGTGTGGGTCGAGGCGAACGGCCGGCCCGCGGCGCTCGTCGTCCACGGCGGCGCACCGGTGGCGCTGCTGGCCATCAGCGCCACCGAACAGGGCATCGACCAGCTCATGTGGGTGCTCAACCCGGCGAAGCTGACCGGTTTCAGCGCCGTGGCGGCGGGCTCGGGCGCGCCGTCCGCCTGAGGCCGGCTCCGGGCGTCCTACCTGTCCGTACGGGCCGCCGCCCTCCGTCGGGTATCGGAGATCAGCCGTCGGCCGCGGCCCGGCCCGGGGCCGTGTCGCCCGCGCGCAGCAGCCGCAGGAAGGCCTTCAGGCCCGTGATGATCTCCTCGTTGTCCGTGAGCCGGTCGATCGTGGCCTCGAACTCCCGCGCCAGCGCGGTGATCCGGCGGTCGGCGTCCTCGGCCCGCTCGTACACCGACACTCCCAGCGCGTCCACCGTGCGCCGCAGTTCGGCCAGGGCCCGGTAGTGCTCCTCGGCCTTCCCCTCCAGGACCTTGACGCCGCTGTCCGTGCGCTCGACACGCTGCTTCAGCCCCACGACGTCGTCACGCGGATAGGTGACGTCCTTCAGCAGGGCGCCCAGCCGCCCGCGCAGCTGCCCGAACCACGCGCCCGCCGGGCGGAACACCGTGCTCAGCAGGAAGAACGCGGCGATCCAGTACCCCGCGCCGTGGCCGGTCGCCACCGTGACCGCCACCACCCCCGCCGCCGTGAGCAGATGGCCCGCCAGGGCGACCCGCAGCATCGTCTGGGCGATGCGCGCGGCCTCGGCGTCACGCGCCTGCGGGACCGTCAGCCCCTTCCCCCGGCTCACCGAGATCTCGGCCAGCACCGTGTGCGCCCGGAAGTAGACGTTCCACGGCACCGTGAGCAGGACGAGCAGCCACAGCAGGCAGAGCACCCCGGCCCCCACGCCCAGGACCACCGGCAGCGGCGCCCCCACCGCGTAGACCAGGGCCAGCGCCCCCGCGGTCACCGCCAACGCCAGCACCGCGCCCAGGAATCTCCCCATGCCCGCCTCCAACCTCCCTCTCCGGCCGATCCGTTGCCTCCATCGTCCCGGCCGGCGGCGATGCGGGCATGAGTACGCCTACTCACTCCGCCCGCGCCCCGGTGCGGTGCTGCGCGGTGACGCACCGGCCACCGTTCCGTACGCGGAAGGCGGCACCCGGTGCGCGGGCAACCGCGTGAATCCGCGCCCTTGCGACGCCCCCGTCGTGGGGGCGGCCATCGGCCGGTGCCTGGGCGCTGCGCGCCCCGGCACGGATCACCGGGATCGTGACGCAGAACAGCAACGCGTCCCAGGAGGGCCTCGGCGACGCCTTCCGGTCCGACGTCCGGGCCTACGCCGCCGACTCGTGCGCCGCCGGTACCTCACCGGGGTCCCCGCCCCGAGCCTGGTGGGCCCCGACACCTGGGTCCACGATGCCGCGCTCCTGCAGCGCCCTGGCAGCGACGTGATCCAGCTGAGGCTGTTCCGGGGCCACGCCCGCGACGCGGAGCTCCAAGCGGCGCTGCACGGGTACTTCAGGACCAGCCAGGTGCCGCTGCCGGCCGTGTTGGGGCGCGGACGACGAGGTCTACGCCCCGGCCGGGGCCCGCGGCTTCCTCGGCCGCGTCGCGTCCTGACCCCCGTCCGCCCGGAAGGGCGCTCAGCGGGGGCGGGTGATCGTCCGGTGTACGACGTACCCCTCGAGCCCGGTCGTCGCGTCCATGCCCGTCGCGGTCCCGTTGACGGGCACGGCGCCCGTGCGCAGCCGGCGCGCGACGGCGACGGCGCGTTCGGGGTCGGCGGCCCACACGCCGCCGGAGAGGCGGTACTCCGAGTCGTTGGCCATGCGTACGGCGTCGTCGTCGCCGTCGTGGGCGATGACCGTGAGGACCGGGCCGGAGATCTCGTCCTGGGCGATGCGCATGCGGTGGTCGACGTCGGCGAGGACGGTCGGCGTCACGTAGTAGCCGTTCTCCAGGCCCGCGGGGGGCCGGGAGCCTCCGGTCACCAGGCGGGCGCCCTCCTCGACGCCGAGGTCGATGTACGACATCAGGCGCTGCTGCCGCTCCGGGCCGGCCATCGGCCCGATCGAGGTGTCCGGGTCCGCGGGGTCGCCCACCTTCAGCGTCCCGACGGCGTCCGCGACGGCCGTGACGACCTCCTCGTACCGGCGGCGGGGCGCGAGGACGCGGGTCCGCGCGGCGCACATCCTGCCGTTGTCGCCGAGCGAGGCGAACAGCCCCCGCACCGTGCGCCCGAGGTCGGCGTCCTCCAGGACGATCGCGGCCGTCTTGCCGCCGAGTTCCAGGCGGACCCGCTTGAGCTGCTCCCCGGCGAGCGAGGCGACACGGCGCCCGGCCGCGGTGGAACCGGTGAAGGCGATCTCGTCCACGTCGGGGTGGGTCACCAGGTACTCGCCCGTGTCGCGGTCGGCGGGCAGCACGCTCAGCGTGCCCTCGGGCAGCCCCGCCTCCGCGTACAGCTCGGCCAGCAGCCCGACGGCCAGGGAGGTCTCCGGCGCGACCTTCAGGATGACGGTGTTGCCCGCCAGGAGGGCGGGCGTCAGCCGCGCCGTGGCGGCCGAGAACGGGCACTGCAGCGGGATCACCGCGGCGATGACGCCGACGGCCTCGCGCCGCACGATGGTGTCGTGGCCGGGGGAGGGGTCGCAGGGCCGGACGGTCTCGTCCCAGCCAAGCTCCTCGGCGGCCTTGAGACAGGCGTCGACCCGGCGCGTGAGGGAGGCCTGCTCCGCGTCCGTGAACCGGCGGGGCGTCCCGGTCGCGGCGGACACCCGCGCGGAAGCCTCCGCCGCGCGCTCCTCGCGCAGCGCGTTCACCCGGCGGACGACCTCTTGCCGCTCCTTGGGATCCGTGTGCGGCCACGGCCCGCTGTTGAAGGCCGCGCGCGCCGTGGCGACGGCGACGTCGGCGTCACCGGGTGCGGCCTGGGCGGCGCGCCCGAGCAGGGAGCGGTCGTGGGGGGAGCGGATGTCCAGGGGGCCGGGATGCGCGGGCGCGGTCCAGACACCACCGATGAACAGCCTGTCGTACACGATCATCGAGTTTCCCTTCCGGTGTCCGGTGCTCCCTGCGTCCGGTGCGATGCGCCGGACCTCACGGACTTCGCGCGGGTACGAAGAACGGAAGCCGCGCCCACCGGTCTCCCGTGGGCGCGGCTTCCGCTTCCGTGAGGTGCGCGACCGCCGAAACGCTGGTCAGAAGCCTGCTGCGGCCGGTCGCAGATTGTCCTGCTGGTACCGGGGAACGATTGTCGACCGCTCCCTGGTGGAGGTGTTACCGGCCTCCGCCGCCGCCACCGTGGCCTCCGCCACCGCCGCCGCCGCCGTGGCCGCCGCCGCCACCGCCGTGACCGCCGCCGCCACCACCGTGGCCGCCGCCGCCACCACCGTGACCGCCACCGCCGCCACCCCAGCCGTAGTCGCTGTAGCCGCGGTCGTAACCGCCGCCCCAGCCGCCACCGTGGTCGCCGCCGCGGTCGTAACCGCCGTAGCCGCCGCCGTAGCCGCCACCACCGTGACCGCCACCGCCGCCGCCGTGGCCACCGCCACCGCCGCCGCCACCGCCGTGCTCGGCGTAGCTGACCGCCGCTGAGGCCGGTGAGCTCGTCGGTGCCGCGACGGCCGAGGAGGCCGCACCCCCAAGGGCGAGCGCGAGGCCTGCCACTGCGGCGAGGGGCCACTTGGAAATACGCATGAGAACTCTCCTAGCCAGGTTGGTTCCTGGGCGTGGACGCGGTTCAAAGGCCACTGCGCCGCACGTTCGGCCGGCGCCCCACCCCCGCCCGCGGACTGTGACGTCCCGCGGTCAAGTGGTGATGTTCGAAATGTTGCCTTTGCCACTATTTGTCCACAGCCCCCACGCTGCGACCGCCAGGTCGCGACGTCAAGGAGCGAGCCTGGTAGTGCCACTACCAGGCTCCGCGTTCAGCGGGCGGGAGGCCGACGGCCCCGGGAGGCCGTACCGGCTCAGTCGCTCGGCGAGTCGTCGTCGAAGGGCTCGTCGCTCCACCGGAACCAGGCCTGGTCGTCCTCGATGTGCAGCAGGAACTCCGCCACGGGCCCCGAGGGCGAGGAGAGCGTGACCGCGCGCCGCACCTCCGCGTACGCCGCCTCCCACGCGGCCCAGGGCTCGTCCTCCTCGGCCGGCGCGGTCATCGCCGTCTGCATCAAGTCCAGTTCCCGGGCGAACAGCGGCCCCACCCGGGCGAACGCCGGGGCGGGTGTGAACCGCCCCGACAGCCACGGGAAGTCGGCCTCCTCGACCGTGATGTCACCGACGGGCTCGCCGTCGCTCAGCACCCGCCAGGTCTCGCCAACGAAGCCCATCGTGTCCTCACCGGATCTCAGTGGCCCCCGTGCCGGCCTGCGCCGGCTCCTCGTGCAGCGCCGAGTCGGCCGCGCCCCGCGTGAATCCGGTGAAGGCAACCCGCAGACCGGCACGTTCGGGGGAGCAGCAGAACGGTCCCGCGCCCGCGGCGGCGTCCGGGTCGAGAGGCGCGAGCCGCACCAGCCGCCAGGGGCCGTCGTCGCGGCGCGCGCGGATCGTCACCGCGTCCCCGGAACGGCTGGCGCGTACGGTGACGGAGCGCCCGGCCCAGTCCGGCACCGGCGCCAGCGACCAGTCGGAGACCCCGCGGGTGACGACCGCGCCGAGGTGCGGCACGCCGTCGGACATCTCGATCCCGGCCTTGATCCACCTCTCCGCGTCGACCCGGATCATCAGCCCGGCCTGGTCGTACAGGGTGTCGAAGTCCGCGCGGAAGGTCACCTCCACCGACGAGTCCGCCGGGAAGGCGGCGAGCAGGGCGTGGCCGTCGTCGCGGACGAAGCCGTAGCCGGTGGTGCGCCAGAAGTCGCTGCGGTCCCGGGTGGTGACCAGCAACCCCGATCCGTCCGCCTCGGCGTGCTGCGGGGCGTTGAGCCACGTGGCCTCGTCCCAGTCGATCGGGCGCTGCTCGTTCATGGACCGTCCTTCCGGTGGGGCGGGCCCCTGGGCGTGATGCCACGGGGCCGCCGCTGGCGTGGGCGGGCCCAGCGTAGATCAGCGCTCCGGCGGCGGAACACGGGCGGGGACGACGGGACGCGGGGAGAGGTCATTCCCGTTCGGAGCCGAAGGGCGGCACCCGCGTGGAGGGACCGGGGTCGGGCCCCCCGGACAGGGCCGACGGCCCGTCGACCGCCGGCGGTCCGTGCGACAGCCCGATGCCCGCCGGCTCCCGGCGCACGGTGATCAGCGCGGCGTCGTCCCCGAGCCGTCCGCCGCAGTAGGCGAGGAGGTCCTCGCGCACGTGCCGCACCAGGTCCTCGGGGGTCCGACGGCCCTGCCAGGACGCCACGCGCTCGGCGAGGGGGTAGAAGCGCCCCGACGGGTCACGCGCCTCCGTCACGCCGTCGGTGTACAGCAGCAGGACGTCGCCGGGGCCGAAGGCGAAGGTGTCCACGCCGGGGTGCGAGGGCTGCAGCAGGCCGAGGCCGATGGGCGGCGCCGGCTGGGTCGGGTCGAGCGCGGCGAGACCGTCCTCGGCCAGCCGCAGCGGCGACGGGTGGCCGCAGTTGAGGATGCGGACCTCGGGACGGTCGTCGGGGAAGTCGACCAGGATCGCGGTGATGAACGACTCGACCGCGGCGTCCTCCTGCAGCCCGTCGCCGCAGCCCTGCGCGGCCTTCCAGGACACCGTCGCCTCCAGGTGCGCGTACATCGCCGGCAGTGGCGGGGCGCGGTAGGCGACGCTGCGGAACGCCCCGAGCAGCAGGGAGGCGTCGCCGATCGCCGGCAGGCCCTTGCCGCGGACGTCCCCGATGAGCAGCCGGGTGCCGCCGGGCGTGCGCACCGCCGCGTACAGGTCGCCGCCGATCCGGGCCTGGTCCTCGGCGGCCTGGTAGTCGAAGGCGATCCGCAGCGGGCCGATGCGCTCCGGCAGGGGCTGCAGGACGACCTGCTGCGCGGCCTCCGCCACCGAGCGCACCTGCTGCAGCTCGGCCTGGTGCCGTTCGCGCAGCCTGACGAAGAGCACGGTGAAGGCGGAGACGAGGACCAGCGCGATGATCTCGCTCTGGCGGTACGAGGTGGTGATGGTGCCGTCGGCCACAGACACCACGGTGAGCGACGCCACCGCCAGCCCGCCGATCAGGGCGGTGAGCCGGAGCCCGCCGAACGACGCGGTCAGCGCCGGTGCCACGACCAGGAGCGGACCCAGGTGGCCCTCCGTGGGGATCACCAGGTCGCTGATGACGATCGCCACGATCAGCAGCACCGGGACCGCTATCAGGGCGGGATTCCGCTCCACGGACCAGTACGTGCGGGCGCGTGGTGCAAGACGCATACCTCTTGCTTACACCTCTCCCGCCGACCCCGCCCGTGGCGGTACGTCGGCGGGAACGGGCAGCAGCAGCGCCGTCACGTTGTCGTGGCCGCCGGCGTCGAGCGCGTGACCGACCAGGGAACGGGCGCCGTCCAGCGGCGTCGCGCCGGCCCCGGAGGCGGGCGTCGCGGTCAGCCGGGCACGCAGTTCCTCCGCGCCGGGGAGGTACCGCCACAGCCCGTCGGTGCACAGCAGCAGGCGGCCGGGGACGGCCGGGCGGCCGCTGCGCACCCTTGGTACGGGGTCGCCGTTCCCGGCGCCGAGCCAGCCGGTCAGGGCCTCCAGCTCGCCCGTGTCGTCGTCGGTCAGTGCGAGGGCCAGGCCCTCGTCCGGCAGCCAGTACGCCCGGCTGTCACCGATCCACGCGCACCACAGCCCGCCGGGACCGGTGACGCCCGCGACGAAGGTGCAGGCCGGTGCCTCGTCCGGGGTGACGGCGAGTGCGGCGACGGCGCGTCCCGCGCGCCGCGTCGCGTCCTCCAGCGCGACCTCGGGCACGGTGCCCGCGAGCAACGCCGACGCAAGCGCGCCCGAGGCGACCTCCGCGGCGAGCCGTGCCGCCCGCTCGGAGCGCGGGGACATGGACACCCCGTCGCACACCACGCCGATCGTCCAGGCCCCGGCCGTGGTCACGGCCATCGCGTCGGCGTTCACCTCACGCCGCTTCCCCCGGTCGGTGACGCCGGCCGCGCCTCCCGCGACGGCCTCCACCCGCGACCTGAACCCGCTCTGGGCGGCGCCGCAGTCCCAGCAGTGACCGTCCGGGGCCACCGTCCCACCGCACCGCTCGCACTCCGGCGTACCGCCCCCCTGTCGTCCGTCCATGGCAGGACCCTACGAGGGCGCCGCGGCGGGAGGGAACCCCGGGCGGGGGCAAGATCAGGACGGCGTACGGCGCAGCGGCGCCAGCGCGTCGCTCCAGGCCAGGACCTCGTCGAGGACGACCTCCAGCTCACCCGCCCGGCGCGGGCCGGGCTCGAAGCGGCTCATGTCGGCGAAGTCACGGAAGAGGGAGAGCGCCACCTGCGCGCGGACGGTGGCGACTCGCAGCTCTGCCATCACCAGCCGCAGGTGCTCCACCGCGCGGGTCCCGCCGACACTGCCGTAGGCGACGAAGCCCGCCGCCTTGTTGTTCCACTCGGCGAAGAGGTAGTCGATGGCGTTCTTGAGCGCCCCGGGGATCGAGTGGTTGTACTCGGCCGTCACGAAGACGTAGCCGTCGAACGAGCCGATCTTCTCCGCCCACGCGAAGGTGTGCGGACGGCTGTACTGCCCCATCGACGGCGGCACCGGCTCGTCGAGCAGCGGGAGGTCGTAGTCGTCGATGTCGACCAGTTCGTACTCGGCGTCGCCGCGCAGCGCGGCGTGTTCGTACACCCATTGCGCGACGGCCTCGCCGAGGCGCCGGGGGCGTGTGCTGCCGAGGATGACGGCGATCCTGGTCATGGTGCTGCTCCTGGACGGTCCTGTTCCGGTGGCCGGGCGGGGCGCCGGAAAGGCGGTCCGGCGCGTGAGGCACCTTCCATGCGCGCCCGGCGGCGAACCGGGCGGGCCGGGGGGTTCACCCGATCGCCGCCACGGCCGTGGAGCCGCGTGCCTCAGCGGACCCGGGGCTCCAGGGAGACGCGGACGGTGATCCGCTTGCCCACCGGCTGGCGCTGCACGTCGTAGCCCTCGCACAGCGCGAGGATGATCTCCAGGCCGTGCTGGCCGATCCGTCCCGGCTCGGCGGCGCGGGCCAGCGGGAGGGTGCTGCTGGTGTCCCACACGGACACCAGCAGGGTCGCCGTGTCCACGTCCACCTCGAGGTCGAGCAGGCCGGGGCCGGGAGCGTACTTGCAGGTGTTGGTGACCAGCTCGCTGACGACGAGCTGGGCGGTCTCGACCGTCTCGACCGGTACCGGGACGCCGTGCTCACCCTGGACGCGGGCGAGGAAGTCGGCGGCGAACCTGCGCGCCGCGGAGATCGCCTCCGAGTCGCCCTCGTGCGCGAATCCGGCGTGGATGCACGGCCAGTCGGCCAGGTGGGCGGGGCGGCCGTCCAGCCTCGGTTCCATGGTGGTGCCTTTCGTACTGCTTCCCGGCCGGCCGCGCTCAGGCGCGGCCAGCCGTCCGTCTACCCCGTTTTCCGCCGGTGACTCATCGGCTCCCGGCCGGTTTCACCGGCGGGGCAGTTTGGTGACGGTGTCCAGGTAGAAGGCGTCGATGCTGCGCACGGCCCGCTCGAAGTCGTCCAGGTTGACGGGCTTGGTCACGTACGCGTTGGCGTGCTGCCGGTAGGCGCCGGTCACGTCGTCGGGCGCGGCCGAGGTGGTGAGCACGACCACGGGGATCGCCCGCAGTTCCTCGTCGCTCTTGAGGATCGCCAGCAGCTCGTGGCCGTTCATCCGCGGCATGTTGAGGTCGAGGACGATCAGGTCGGGCAGCCGGTTGGCCGGGTCGCGCAGGTACTCCAGCGCCGCGAGGCCGTCCTCGACCTGGGTGAGGTTGCGGGCACCGCGCTCCGCGAGGGCGTCGCCGATGAGCATGGCGTCCGCGGGGTCGTCCTCGACCAGCAGCACGTCGTGGGGGCGGGCGGGGGCGATCATCATCATTGGCTCCGGGTCCGGTCGGTGCGCCGCGAAGGACGGTGGGGGGTGTCGCTGGTCACCAGGCCGGGCCAGCGGCGGCGGGCGCCCTGGCGGCTGATGTTGCAGGCGCGGCCGATTTGGGGGTATCCGGCACCTGCGGCGGCCGCCTGCTCGGCCGCGAGGTCCTCCAGGTGTGCGATCGCCTGCTGGAGGAGGTTGAGCATGTGCAGGTACGCTAGGGCCTCACCGCGTGCTTCGGTACCGTCGTCCGCGGGGGTCCCGGGGACGGTGAGCGGGCGGAGGGCACGGCGGGCCAGGCGCCCGGCGAGGTCGTCGACCGCGCCGATCGCCAGTGCGGTGAGTTCCTCCTCCGACAGGCGCGGAGCGAAGTGGGTGCCAGGCATGGCCCCCACCTTAGGACCTGCCACATCGCACGACAACAAGTGTTGTCGGGTGGCCGTTACAGTGGGTTCCGCCTTCGGGCGTCCGAACGGCGGAGAGGCAAGCGGAGGGTGTGCGGCGTGGCAACGGGCGAGACGATCGTGCAGGCGGCCGGCGGCGGACCGGAGGCGGCGGCGCACGTCCCCGACGACGCCCGCGGCCCGGGCCGGCTGTCGGCGTGGACGACCCGCCGGTGGCTCCGCGTCGGCGTCAGCCTCGCCCTCGCGGTGCTGGCCGCGCTGGGCGCGCTCGGGATATGGGCGCTGGACCGCAGCACCGCGCTGACCGACCAGCTGGTGGACCAGCGCTCCCCGGCGCTGGTCAACGCCATCCGGCTGGAGGCCGCGCTGGTGAACCAGGAGACCGGCGTCCGCGGCTACGGGCTGAGCGGGCAACGGCAGTTCCTCGATCCGTACACCCAGGGCCTGACCGACGAGCGGACCGCCCTCGAGCGGCTGCGTCCCCTCGTCGAGGACGACCCGCGGGCGCGCGCCGACCTCGACGGCGTGGTGGACGCCGCCGAAGCCTGGCAGGGACTGATCGCGCGGCCCGTCGCCGCCCTCTCCGCGACGCCGGGGGAGCCGTTGCCGCTCGCCACCGAGCGCGCCGACGAGGGCCGGGCCGCCTTCGACCGGGTCCGCGGCGCCCTGAACGCCCAGCAGGAGCACCTGCGGCAGGCCCGCGTCACCGCCGGCACCCAGCTCGACGCCGCCGTGCGGCTGCGCAACGCGGTCTTCACCGCCATCGCCGCGGTCATCGTGCTGCTGGCCGTCCTCGTCTTCGAGGGACTGCGCCGCGGCATCAACGGGCCGCTGGAACGGCTCGGCAACGAGGTCCGGCACGTGACACGCGGCCGCTTCGACCACCCCATCACCGCGACCGGCCCGGCGGACCTGCGGCGCCTGGGCGGCGACGTGGAGGCCATGCGCGGCAGGCTCGCGGAAGAGCTCTCCTTCGCCGAGCGGGCCCGGCGGATGCTCGACGAGCAGTCCGCCGAGCTGAAGCGCTCCAACGCCGAGCTGGAGCAGTTCGCCTACGTCGCCTCGCACGACCTCCAGGAACCGCTGCGGAAGGTGTCGAGCTTCACCCAGCTCCTGCAACGCCGCTACGGGGACCAGCTCGACGAGCGCGCCGACCAGTACATCGCGTTCGCCGTCGACGGCGCCAACCGCATGCAGACCCTCATCAACGACCTGCTGGCCTTCTCCCGGGTGGGCCGGGTCCACAACCAGCAGAGCACCGTGGACCTCGAGCGGATCGCCGACGCCACGGAGGATGCGCTGAGCGTCGCCCTGGAGGAGTCCGGCGCCGGGATCACCCGCGACCCGCTGCCGACCGTCGTCGGCGACACCACGCAGCTGGGCATGCTCTGGCAGAACCTGATCTCCAACGCGGTGAAGTTCCGCCACCCCGAACGGGTGCCGCGGATCCACGTCGCGGCCCGGCGCGACGGCGACCTGTGGCGGTTCTCCGTCACGGACAACGGCATCGGCATCGACCCCGAGTTCGCCGAGAAGGTCTTCGTGATCTTCCAGCGGCTGCACACCAAGGACGCCTATCCCGGCAACGGCATCGGGCTGGCCATGTGCAAGAAGATCGTCGAGTTCCACGGCGGCACCATCGCCATCGACCCGGAGTACGGCCCCGGCACCCGCATCGCCTTCACCCTCCCCGCACAGCAGCAGCCCGACCCCGGGCCCGAGTCCGAGACCGTGCCCGGGACCGCCACGGCGGACGCCGACGGGGGCGCGGGGGAGCCCCGACCGTGACGACACCCCCCACCCAGCTCGCACCCGTCACGCACCACAGGATCCTGCTCGTCGAGGACGACGCCGGGGACGCCCTGCTGGTGACGGAACTGCTCGCCGACACCTCGCTGCGGTACACGCTCGTCTGGCACAAGACCCTGGCCGACGCCTGCTTCGAGCTGTCCCAGCGGGCGGCCGACTGCGTACTGCTCGACCTGCACCTGCCCGACGCCGCGGGCCTCGGCGCCGTCGCCGAGATCCAGCGCGCCGACCCCGGTACCGCGGTCATCGTGCTGACCGGCCTCGCGGAGGGGCAGGCCGGTTCCGGAGCCCTCGCCACCGGCGCCCAGGACTACCTCGTCAAGGGCAAGGTCGAGCCGGAACTCCTGCAGCGCGCCGTGCGCTACGCCGTGCAGCGCAAGCAGGTCGAACGGGCCGGGGCCGACCTGCAGGCCGGCCGGCTGCGGGCGCAGGAGAACGCCCGCCTCGAACGGGGCCTGCTGCCGCAGCCGCTGCTCACCACCCCCGCCGTCACCGCCACCAGCCGCTACCTCCCGGGACGGGAGAGCGCCCTGCTGGGCGGCGACTTCCTGGACGTGGTGCAGACCGACGACGGGCGCGTCCACGCCGTGATCGGCGACGTCAGCGGCCACGGCCCGGACGCCGCGGCACTGGGCGTCTGCCTGCGCATCGCCTGGCGCGCGCTGACCCTGGGCGGCCACCGCGGCCCGGAACTCCTGCGCCTGCTGGAGCGGATGCTCGTCGCGGAACGCTCCCACCCCGACCTGTTCACCACGTGCACGCTGCTCACCCTGGACTTCGCCGCGTCCCGGGCCACGGTGCACCTCGCCGGCCACCACGAGCCCCTGCTGACCACCGGCGGCGTGACGCGACCGGTGGAGGCGGCCCACGGCGTCGCCCTCGGCATCGCCCCCGGCCTGGACCACTGGCCCGCCACCGTGCTGGACCTGCCGGAGCGCGGCACCCTGACCCTCTACACCGACGGCCTCATCGAGGGCCACGCGGGCCCCGGCGGTGAGCGGCTCGGCTCGGAGGGGCTGCTGGGTCTGCTCGCCCGCACCCCCGTGACGGGGCCCGACGCCCACCTCGACGCGCTGATCCGGCAGGTCCGCGACCTCAACGAGGAACGCCACACCGACGACCTGGCGGTCCTGCGCCTGGACTGGGACGTCACGGCGGCCGTCGGCGCCGGGACGGGCGGGCCCCCGCGGACCGGCGACGGCTGACGCGAAAGCCCCGGGTCCGCCGGCCCCTTCAGACGGCGCGGCGGCGGCCGGCCGGGGCCGGCGACTCCAGGCGCTCCAGGAGCAGCCCCTCGCGGGTCGACCACGGGCAGATCTCCACGCTGTCCACCCCGCACATCTCCATCAGCGTCTCGGCCACCAGCGCCCCCGCCAGCGACTGACCGGCGCGGTGCCGGGAGATGCCCGGGAGCTTGGCGCGCCCCGCCGGGCCCATGGCCGCGAGCACCGGCACGATCTCCCGGACCTGCCGCAGCGACAGGCGGTCCGGGCCCTCGTCCGACACGCCGCGGGCGGCCGCGAGCCGCGCCAGCTGGGTGAACGTCTTGGAGGAGGCCAGCACCCGGCCGTCCCGCGGTGCCCGCGGCAGGGTGTCGCCCAGCTCGCCGACCGACGCGCGTAGACGGTCGCGGACCTCGTGCAGCCGCCGCTTCGAGCTGACGGCCTCCACCAGGTCCCACTGCCGGTTGACGGCGCGGGCCCCGAGCGGGAAGGAGTGGACCGCACGCGGCTGCTGCCCGGTGCCGTCCGCGATCTCCACCGTGCCGCCGCCGATGTCCAGCACCAGCAGCGGCAGTCCGTCCTCCCCGGCCCAGCGGCGGGCGGCCACGTAGGCGAGCCGGGCCTCCTCCTCGCCCGAGAGCACCCGCAGCCGTGTGCCGGTGGTCCGGGCGACCTGGGCGATGACCTCGTCACGGTTCGGCGCGTCCCGGATGACGGAGGTGGCGAACGCGTACACCGAGGGCAGCGATCGCCCACCGTCCGCCGCCAGGGTCCGGGCCACCGCGTGCTGGACGCTGCGCACCCCCGACCGGTCGAGCCGTCCCGCCGCGTCGAGCGTCTCGTGCAGCCGCAGCCGCACCTTGCGCGCCAGCACCGGCTCCAGCGGCGAGTCCTCCCGCCGTTCCACGATCGTCAGCAGGGCGCTGTGGCACCCGACGTCGAGCACTCCAGTTCTGCGTACCTTCCGTTGTGTCTTCAATCCGTACCTCCACCCCGTTGTGGCATCGCACCTTCCTCATTCCCCGGAGACGGCTGTTCCTCCCGGGGACGGGCAGCGCGCCGTCCTATTCACGGCCCGGCGCGCCGCCAAGTCAAGATCTTTTGACGAGATCGTTGCGCAGAGCACACAGCCGCTCACGGCGCCTGACGGGGCGCGGGAACGGGTGGAGCGGCCAATTCCGCCCCGGTGGGGGGCCCTTGGTCCGTCACCTGAGCCGCGCCCGCCAGCTGGGCCAGGGCGGCCGCCGTCAGCGCGGTGACGCCCGCCGGGACGGCGAGCCGGGGATCGGGACGGAACGCGGGGGAGTGGTTCGGCGGCAGCGCCGCCATCTTGGCCGCGGCGCCCGCACCCGGGGTCCGCGCCCACTGCTCCGGGCCGACACACCCCAGCATCCAGTAGGCGGTGCGTACCTCGCCCACACCGTGCAGCGCCGCCCCCGCCGCGCCGTACAGCGGGAAGTCCTCGGTGGCCGTGGACGCGGGCCAGACCGCCACCCGCTCCGCGCCGAGGGCCCGCTCGTGCGCCCGCCGCACGGCGGCGGCCGTGCCGGGGTCCGCGAGCGTCGGATGCGACCGTGCGAGGACCCGGACGGAGGGTTCGCGCGGGCAGCCGGAGGCGGCGCACTCGGCGGTCACGATGCGGTGCACGGCCGCCGTCACCCGTTCCAGCGCCTCCTCGCCGAACGCGCGCACCGAGACCTCCAGGGTCGCCGTCTCGGGCACGACGTTGCCCCGCGTGCCGGCGTGAAGCGAACCGACCGTCAGCACCACCTGCTCGGCCGGGCTCGTCTCCCGCGACACCACGGTCTGCAGCCGCAGCACGATCGCGGCCGCGGCCACCACGGGGTCCACCGCCAGGTGGGGGCTTGCCGCGTGACCGCCCGAGCCGTGCACGACGACCTCCAGCAGCCGGCTGCCCGCCAGCACCGGACCGTGCGCGTGGGCGACCATCCCGGCCGGCAGCGGGGCGGTGTGCTGGGCCAGGACGACGTCGGGGACCGGGAAGCGGGTGTACAGGCCGTCCTCCAGCATGGCGCGGGCCCCGCCGAGGGTCTCCTCCGCCGGCTGGCCCACCGTCACCAAGGTGCCCGACCAGTGGCCGGTGGCGGCCGCCAGCAGCGCCGCCGTGCCACCGAGGCACGCCAGGTGCAGATCGTGCCCGCACGCGTGCATGACGGGCACCGCGCGGCCTTCGGCGTCGAGGGCGACGGCCTCGCTGGCGTAGGGCAGGCCGGTGGCCTCCCGGACCGGCAGCGCGTCGAGTTCGGCGCGCAGCATCACCACGGGGCCGGGGCCGTTGCGGAGCACGCCGACCACGCCGTGGCCGCCGACGCCGGTGGTGACGTCGAGCCCCGCGCCCCGCAGGCGTTCGGCGTGCCGCGCGGCGGTGCGCTCCTCGGCGCCGGAGAGCTCGGGATGCCGGTGCAGGTCGAGGTAGTCGGCGACGGTGGGCCGCAGCACGGCCCGCAGTCCGTCGAGGACCGGGCCGTACGCGCCGTCCTCCGTGTCGTTCTTCGTGCCGTTCTCCGCGCCGTTCGCGGAAGGGCTCACGACTGCCTCCTGTCGATGGGGTGCCGGGGCCGGCGGCGGCTGCGCCGGGGGCTGACAGCGGGGTGACAGCGGGACGCGCACGGATCTGCCAGCGGCACCCCTTAGAAAGGAACCCGGGTACGGCGCACGGGTGTGCGGTTGTCCGCAACCGGCGCCCGGAGCCGCGCCCTTGTCGTCGCGTTCACCCATGGGCCGACCGGCCCGTTCCCT
Source organism: Streptomyces sp. NPDC111520 (assembly GCF_055635295.1). NCBI lineage: Bacteria > Bacillati > Actinomycetota > Actinomycetes > Kitasatosporales > Streptomycetaceae > Streptomyces > Streptomyces sp. NPDC111520. The sequence continues at coordinate 98,636 of NZ_JBVKBW010000021.1, forward strand.
CAGGAGGAGACACGATGCCGCAGAACTCGCTGGAGTCGCTCGCCCAGGAGATCCTCGAGCTGGAGTCCGAGACCTTCGAGATCACCGACTACTCGGACGCGAGCGAGGTCATGCTGGGCTCGTCCACCAGCTGCTCGAGCACCAGCACCTGCTCCAGCACCACCAGCACCACCAGCTGCACCGCCTGATCCTCCGGATCCGGGTCATCGCCCCCCGCGCCGCGGCTCGCGCCGCCGCGCGGGGGGCTTCGCCGTGTCACCGCCCCGGCCGGGGCGGTGACACGGCGAGCGGCCCTCGGTTCAGGGGAACGGGTGCGGCACGCGCCGCAGTTCGTCCTCCCCGAGATCCGTGCTCCGCAGCCCGCCCCGCCGGAACGCCGTGCGCAGCCGGGGCATGTGCAGGGCGCGCTGCCGCGTCCAGCCGAAGTCGATCGGCAGCAGCCCGGGCACCAGGGTGGCCACGGTCCGCAGACCCAGGCGCTCCTGCTCCGGTGTCGTCTGGTCGACGGCGATCACGTCGAAGCCGGCCCCGGTCAGGACGTCCCGGCACAGCCGGACGTCGTCGAGGAGGTCCCCGGTGCGCGGCAACCGCCGCTCCCAGTCCGCGTACAGCTCGCCCAGCGGGCGTACGGCGGCCGGCCGCAGGTAGGAGGCGGCGTGCTCGGCCATCTCGGGCAGCCCGAAGAGCGCGGCGTGGTCGGGCAGCCGCCGCACGAGCCCGAAGTCCCGAGCCATGGCGGCCAGTTCCTCCGGGCGCTCGCCGACCTGGCCCGGCAGGTGGGGGATGTAGGTGAGGATCTCGGACACCGCCGACTCCACGGCGGTCTCCGGGTCGAAGGCCGCGCCCGCGGCGAAGGCCAGGGTGCCCGGGCCGCCGTCGCGGCGCACCGCGAGCCCGGTGGCGACCGGCACCGTCAGGTCCACCCGGTTGTCGAAGACGTGCACGTCGTAGCCCTGCAGGGCGGCCCGGTCGACCATGGCCCGGGTGGCCCCGCGGGTGCAGGAGGCCAGGTCGATCTCCGTGAGCGCCGCGTTGCCGTACCAGCCGAGCAGGAAGGAGTCCCGCTCGATCAGCTCCAGCAGGCCGAACAGCACCGCCTCCTCCCAGCAGCTGCCGATGGCGCAGCCGTTGGAGCACTCGAAGACGAAGTTGTCCGCCGCCAGGCCCGCGCTGTAGTGGACGAGCCGGGCCGGGACGAGGACCGGCCGTTCGTCGCGCAGCGACCACCCCCGCACCCACGGGATGGGACGGTCCGGCGCGAACGGGCTCAGCATCGGGTCGTCGCGGTACGTCTCCGGCGCGTACAGCCCGCACTCGCGCGGGTCGAGCGCCCGGTCGCCGAGCACGTCGTACGCCTCCGTCAGCAGCGGCCCGAGGCGCCGCCGGTGGGTGCCCGCGTACCGCTCCAGGCCCTCCAGGAAGGCCAGGTCACGGCTGGCCCGGAAGGAGTTGGCCTGGCCGCTCCACGTGACGTCGGTCAGGCCCGCGTAGCCGCGCATGAAGACGCTCCCGGCGACCGGGGCGGTCGTGGGCGACTTGACGTCCGTCCAGGTGGTGGCGCCGAGAACGCCGCACACCGGGTTGGCCAGCGCGTCGGCGGGCAGCCCGTACGAGCGCGGGGAGCGCAGCCGGTACGCCTCCGGGGACGGCTTGGGCCGGGGCGGCGGCGCCGTCACCGTCTCCGCGGCCTCCCCGCCGTCCTGGCCCTCCGGGACGCAGTGCGGGCACAGGGGCTCGCCCAGCAGGGGCACCGAGCTGACCTGGAGGGTCGCCAGGTCCAGCCGGGTGACGCGGGGCAGCGGTCCGGACGGGCCCGCGGCCAGGGCGCGTTCGTAGAGGGCCGAGACGGCGTCGACGACGTAGCCGGGCAGGGCGGGCCACTCGCCCGCCGCCAGCGTCCGCGTGCCGGTCTCCCAGGCCTCGCGCTCCGAACGGGTGCGCAGCCGCTGCCAGCGCATGGCCAGGCACTGGCCGCACGCCCGCTCGGCGGGGTCGGTGCCGGCCCAGGGGCCGACGAGCACCGCGTCCCAGGTGAGGTGGATCCGGGCGGCCGGGCGCCCGGCGCGGTGGGGGTCGCGTCCGGGGGCGAGGGTGTCGGCGGTGCCGAGCGGCACCACCTTTGGCGGCGCCGCGGGATGCCGTTCGGCCAGGGCCTCGCGCAGCGCGCGGGCCGCGGTGTCCATCAGCGCCGCGGGGGGCGCCGTCGTGGGGGCGAGTTCGGTGGTCATCCGCGGTTGCTCCAGCGGAAGGTCTTCGCGGCGAGCAGCGCGAAGAGCACCGCGAAGCCGACGAGTCCGGCGCAGGAGAGGGCGTAGTCGGCCGCGCTCCCGTGGTGGGTCTCGGACAGCACGCCGAGGACGCCGTCGTTGAAGTAGCGCAGCGGCAGCGCCAGCGACAGGTCGCGCACCCAGGGCGGCATCAGGTCGGCCGGGAAGAACGACCCGGACAGGAACGCCATCGGCACCATGATGCAGTTGGCGATCGCCGCGACCGCCTCCGGCGTGTCGGCGAGGCTGCCCACGACCAGGCCCAGCGCCATGAACGTGGTGATGCCGAGCACCAGCACCGGGATCACCAGCGGCCACCCGGACGCGAGCCGCAGCCCGAAGCCCGGCAGCAGGGCCACGCCGATGAACAGCGCGGCCTGCACCAGCCCCACCGCGACGGCTATGGCGTAGCGGGAGGCGAGCACGGACGTCAGCGAGGCGGGCGTACGCCAGATGAGCCGCAGGATGTCGTCGCGGCGCCAGTGCATCAGGGTGAAGGCCACCCCGAACATGGCCGCGTTGCCGACGCCCCAGGACAGCACGCCGGGGGCGATGTAGTTGATGTACGGGGGGCCGTCGTCCTTGACGGTCTGGCCCTGGAAGATCAGGCCGAAGACGATCAGGAAGAGCAGGGGGAAGGCGAAGGTGAAGAAGACGGTCGTCTTGTCCCGGACCGCGGCACGGTAGTTGGCCCGGGTCAGTGCGGTGTACGCGCTCACGGTCAGTGCTCCGATCCGGTCAGGGCGAGGTAGGCGTCCTCCAGGGTCGCGGTGCGGGTCTGCACCGCGTCGGGCCCGGCGATCTCGTTCACGGCGACGATCACCTGGCCGGCCACCCGGGTCTCCATGACGACCTCGCCGTTGTCCACCTCCGCGCGGTCCACGCCGTCGATGGCCAGGGCGCGTTCGACGGTGATGCGGTCGGCGGGCACCAGCACGCGGGTCGGCGCCTTGAGGGAACGCACCAGGTTGGCGGGCGTGTCCAGGGCGATCACCCTGCCGTGGGACATGATCGCCACCCGGTCGCAGAGGGCCTCGGCCTCGTCGAGGTGGTGCGTGGTGTGCACGATGGTGCGCCCCTGGCCCTTCAGGCCCCGCAGCAGGCTCCACAGCGAGCGCCTGGCCTCCGGGTCGAGGGCGGCCGTGGGCTCGTCCAGCATGATCAACTCGGGCTCGTGGACGAGCGCGGTGGCGATCGCCAGACGCTGGCGCTGTCCGCCGGACAGGTCGTCGACGCGTGTGCCGCCCTGCTCGCCCAGTCCCACCTCCGAAAGCGCGCGGTCGGCGGCCTCGGGGCCGAGGCCGTAGAGGGTGGCGACGGTCCGCAGGTGCTCCAGCGCGGAGAGCCGGGTGAAGAACGCCGAGGCCTGGGTCTGGACGCCGAGCCGCCGCAGCAGTTCAGTGTTGCGCGGCCACGGGGACGAACCGAGCACGGACACGCTCCCGCCGTCGGCGCGCCGCAGCCCCTCGACCATCTCGATGAGCGTGGTCTTCCCGGCGCCGTTCGGCCCGAGGATGCCGAAGAACTCCCCGCGGCGCACGGTGAGCGACACCCCGTCCACGGCCTTCAGGTCGCCGTAGCTCTTGCGCACGTCGTCGATCACCACGGCCTCGGCGGCCGGTTCCACTGGCGTCATCACTTGTTCCCTTGGTTCCCTTGCTGGGTGATGGTCGTCGCCGGCCGTCTCCCGCGGCAGGTGCGCGGTGACGGCGGGCGCGGTACCGGGTGGCCGCGCGGACTCCCGCGCGCCCTCGTCCCCGTCCGGCGGTGTGTGCTGGAGGCGCCTGGCGCGCGCGGCCAGGCCCAGCCGCCACAGCACGACGGCGGCCAGGAGGAGCAGCGCCGGGGCCCAGCCGCCCACGGCGCCGTAGCGGTCGGCCAGCGCCCGGCCGGCCAGGAGCAGGAGCAGCGCGGCGGCCCCCGTGGTCAGGGCACCGGCCAGCAGCCCGTACGCCGTGTAGACGGCACGCGCCCGCGGCGGGTAGCCGGCGGTGCCGGGGCCGCGGCCCCACCGGCCCGCGACGGCGGCGCGCAGGTAGTCGCGGCTGCCCGCGGCGAGCCGCTCCACGCCCAGGCCGTACCCGAGCAGCTTGTAGCCGTCCAGCGGGGGCAGCGGAAGGAGGTTGGCCAGCGCGAAGACCAGGCCCGTCAGCAGCGCGCCGCCGAGGGCCGAGTGCGGCGCCCCGGGCGGCGCCCACACCCACAGCGGCCACAGCGGGAGGAGGAGGGCGAGGTTCATGGCCGGGCCGGCGACCGCCGTCGCCATCTGGTGGCGGCGCCGCGCGAAGAACGGCACGTCCTGCACCAGGCAGTACATGTAGGTCACCGGCAGCCGCCAGCGCAGCCCGATCTCCGTGACGGTGCCGCCGAAGGCGCGGCCCACCAGGCCGTGTGCCAGCTCGTGGAGGGCCATGCTGACCCAGAGCCCGACGCCCACGGCCATCAACAGCACTGGGGTGCGGGCCAGTTGATTCATGTCGTGGACCAGTGTGCCGAACTCCGCGGCCAGATGGATCATCATCGCGCACACCAGCAGAACCACCGTGCCCAGGAAGAACGGCGTCCGGGCGAAGGCGGTGCGCCGGTGCAGGCGCTCGATCAACGCAGCGGCGTCGGCGACCATGCGGACGTGCCCGCTCAGCACCGTGGACCGGCCGGCCAGGGCGCCCTCGGGTCCCGGCCCGGCCGCCCCCGGCGTCCCCACCGGCGCGGGGCCCTCTGCGCCGGCCAGCAGACCGCGCCCGTACAGCAGGCCGAGCAACTGCCGCCACTGGGCCTCGCCGAGACGCGCGCCGAAGCGCCGGGCGTACGCGTCGCCGACCTCGGCGAGCGTCCGTTCCCCGTCCAGGTGGTCCAGGACGAAGAACTCCTTGGCCCGCAGCTCGTAACGGCGGCCGCCGGCCGGCTCCTTGACCGGGCGCAGCTCCGCGGCCCCGCGCAGCACCGCGGGGCCGACCAGCAGGTCGGGGCGCCGGCGCGGCCGCGCCTCCAGCATGCCGGGGGTTCTCATCCGGTCCCTTTCGGTGCCGCGGCGGGGCCTCCGCCCTCGCGCAGGGTGCGGGCGAGCACGTAGGCGAGGAACGCCTCGTCCCGGATGGTCACCGAGAGCCGGTTGTTGGTCATGTGCATGTACGGCGACATCAGCATCGCCAGCGCGTGGCGCTCGTCGGCGACGCCGAACTCCTCGCCCCCGCTCCAGCGCCGGAACACCAGCCGCCCGTCGGCCGCCAGCCCGCGCACCCGCCCCGCCAGCTCGCGGCAGTGCACCGCCCAGCCCCGCAGGAACGCCGGCAGTTCCTCCTCGGCGCCGCGCGCGATCGCGGCCCTGACCGAGGCGAAACGACGCCCGAGCTCCGCGCCCATCTCCGCGTAGGCCCGGTCGTAGCCCTTGCGGGCGGTGAACTCGGTCTCGGAGAAGGCACCGTCCCAGAAGGCGTGGTAGCGCTCCAGGAAATGCGCCAGTTCTTCGTCGTCGTCGAGGAAGGACGCGGACATCACCATCATCAGCTGTGCCGCCGTCCCCAGCAGCACGGTGCGGACGTGCAGGTTCATCGTGCGCAGCGCCTCGAGCACCAGGTCGCTGGAGCGCTGGAAGTGCCACTCCGCGAGCGCGACGCCGGCCGGGCCGCCGTACTTGCCGTACTCCGGCTCGTACGGTTCGAGGCTCACCGAGTTGTTGTCCCGGAGCAGCATCCGGCCGTCCGGGCCGAGCAGCTTCCCACGTTGCTCCTGCGGGTACTCCAGCTCGAACAGGGTGTTGTACAGGTCGGCCAGGAAACCGGCCTTGACCTCGTACAGCGCCGGGCGCGTGGTGAGGAAGCGCTGCACCGCGGCCAGCGCGCGGTCCCGGACCTCCGCCTCGGCGGCCGCGGAGGAGGCCCTCAGGCGCAGCCGGACGTGCGGGCCCTGCAGCCAGTAGTTGATGAAGAACCAGCCGGAGAGCAGCCCGTCGTCGGTCAGTTCGTCGACCAGCGGCCTGACGCAGTCCAGGAGCAGCGGCCGCGGGCTCGCCGCGTAGAAGACGTGCAGGGCCTGCCAGTCACCGGGCGCGCCGGCGCCCCCGGGACCGCCGGTGCCGGTCAGGGCGGGTGAGGTCATGCCCGCTCACCATGTCCTTCCTCGTCGGGTACGGGATGTGCCGGGCCGGTGGGGAACAGCTCCACGGCGAGCTCCGCGACGTGCCGCCCGCGACCGGAGGTGACGTGCAGGTCGTCCTCGGCCGGCAGCATCTCCTCCAGGACGACACGCCCCGCCGGGTCCTTCACCAGGCCCTCCAGGGCCAGCAGGGACAACGGGGCGTCGAAGTCGACGTAGTGCGGCTTGGAACCGCCCGCCCAGCCCGCCGGCGCCCCGGCCCCCGGCAGCACCGTCGCGAAGGCCCGGGCGGGCACGCCGTGCCTGCGCCGCCAGCGCCGCCAGCGCAGGAACCAGTCGGCGTCGTCCTCCCCGGCGGCGCGCCGCGGCAGCGCCGTCGCGTCGGCCGTCCAGCGGCGGCGGCCGAGCACCACGGAGCCGTGCCGGACCCTCGGCCGGGTCGTCACCCCGTCGACGGCGGGCGCCTCGGGGACGCCGGTCCACACGTCGAGCGCCGTCTTGGAGGTCGGGGAGAGCAGCAGCAGGGTGCGCGGGATCTCGGGGAGCACCATCGGCACCAGATAGCCCAGGTAGAGCGGGATCACCTCCTTGCCGAGCCTTCGCGAGCGCACGACCAGCCGGTCCTCGCCCGTGTCGTGCTCGACGAAGAGGTCGTCGAGGTGGATGCGGGCCTCCGGCGGCGCCGACCCGGTTTCCCCGGGACAGAGGATCTGATAGTCCGTCAGCCGACCGTGCAGGTTGAGGTTGGTGGTCGCCGAACCCGCGGTGATCTCGGCGAAGACCGCGCCCCGCGGCTGGGTGGCCCGCAGGGTGGCGAGCAGGCGCTCCGACAGACCGGGGGAGTCCGCGACGGTGTCGAAGCAGTGGGTGAAGCGCGTGAAGGGGAAGCACAGGCCGCCGTAGGAGCCGTTGAGGACGACCAGGGGGTCCTCGGCCCGGTCGGCGAGCTGCAGGAAGTGGCTCTGCGGGGCGAAACCGGCCGGGATCGGGGCGAGTTCGGCGGCGACCGCGTCGACGAGGCCGTCGCCGACGTGCAGTTCGGCGGCGCCCGGGGCCGTGTCCGGGTTCGCGCCCGGGTCCGCGCCCAGGTCCCGCCACGCCTCCCGCATGCCCGCCACGAAGGCGGCGCGGGCCCGGTCCAGCGCGGTGATCTGGGGCAGGCCCAGCCAGTTCTCCTCCGGCTGGTGGCCCTTCCGGCCGTCGTGCGGAGGGCGCTGGGACGTGAAGAGCAGGTACTGCTCGAACAGGTCCTCGTGGAAGTCGTGGACGAGCCTCAGCAGGTCGTCGCAGCGCCCGCCCCGGCCGTAGCGGGCCAGGAAGAAGCCCTTGAAGGTCAGCCGCTGCGCCAGGGAGACGTCGAAGGCCGGCAGCACACGGGACAGCGAGCGGAGCGGCCCCTCGGCCAGTTCCGTCCACCGGCGCAGGTCGGCGGTGACCGGACCGTCCGCGGCGCGCGCGTCCTCGTACAGCAGGGTCTGCGGCAGCGTCGTCCCGGAGGCGCCCAGCGACTCCACGACAGCGGGCAGTTCCCGCCGCAGCCCGCCGAGCAGCTCGCGCCGCCGGCCGAGCGGCGCGGCCGGGTAGGCGGCGACACCGGCGGCCGTCCCCTCCAGCCGCGCGGCGAGCGCCGCGGCCCACGGCCGGCCGACCTCGCGCAGCGCCGCCTGGAAGTCCCGCAGCGGGTCGGGGCTGTGGACGTCCGGGTGGAGGGAGTTGAGCTGCACCATGCCGAGCTGCAGCAGCGCCGACAGATAGCGTCCGGCCTCCTCCGTGGTGGCGCCGCGTTCCCGGCACAGCCAGGCCACCAGGTCCCGGTGGCGCAGCCGCGGCCGCTCGCGCAGCAGGGCCAGCAGCCCCTCCAGGGCGCCGCTGCGGCGCAGGAAGAACAGCCGGTCGCGGGCCGCGTCGAAGCTGACGGCGGCGGAATCGTCGCCCGCGGTCACCGAGCGCCGCACGAAGCGCACCCGCTCGTCGTCCATTTCCCAGCCCGACGCCAGGGAGACCAGCAGGTCGCCGCGGCGCTCGGGGTCGGCGGCGATCGCGTCGGCGAGCCGCCGCAGCACCACCACGTTCAGCCGGGCGTGCCCGCTCCAGCGTTCGGCGACGTGGAGGCCCCCGCCGGGTGCGCCGTCCGCGCGGAACTCGCCGACGGCGACGCCCGTGAAGGTGCTGAACGGGCTGGTCTTGCAGGCGGTGCGGTACAGGTACGCCAGCAGCGACCGCTCGATCTTCCGGCCCCGCTTGCCGGCCGCCGCCGCGTCGCCCCGGACGTAGGCGTCGAGCTGACCGTCCAGGGTGGGCGAGGCCAGCAGCAGGCCCGTCCGCAGCTGCTCCCCGGCGGCGAGTTCGCGCAGCGCCGCGCGTCCCTCGCCGAACGCGGCCTCCAGCACCGCCCGGCCGCGGGCGCGCCGCTCCTCCCACGCGTGCCGGTCGCGCAGCCAGGACAGCAGCTCCGCGCCGGTCGGTCCGTCCAGCCCGGCGGCGAGCGCGAGGGCGCCCGGCACGTCCTGCGGCAGGCGGTTGTTGAAGACGGCGCGGCGCAGCCGCAGCACTTCGCGGCGCATCGCGTCGTCGGCGTTGTCCGCCACCAGCGCGGCCAGCGGGTCGCTCAGCCGGGCGCCGGCCTCGGCGAGCCGGCCCTCCTCGTCCAGGACGTCGTCCGCCCACCGGCGGGCGTCCGCGCTGCGCAGCCGCTGCGCGGCCTCGACGGGCAGTCCGGCCAGCCGCAGCATGAAGCGCGGGGACAGCGCGGTCGCCCGACCGGTGACGGGCCGTTCGAGTGAGGTGCTCACCGGGCCTCGCCCTCCCGCACGTCCCGGTCCGCCCCGCCGCCGCGCGTGCCGCCGTCCTCCGGGGACGGCACGAGGTCGTAGCGGAAGTCGGCGGGGCGCGGCCGCTCGTGCCCGACGAGCATCAGCAGCAGCGGGAGTTCCCCGGTGCCGGCGAGCCCGAGTTCCTCGGCGAAGGCGACGCTGTCGAAGCCGAGCGCCACGCCGCACGCGGTCCCCGAGGCCGCGGCGGCGGTGTAGACGGCCTGCGCGGCGGCGCCGACCGCCGCGCTGACGAGCCGGTAGCCCCGGTCCCCGGCGGCGTCGAGGACGGCGTGGGTGCGGACGGCCGGCACGATCACCGCGGCGGCCTGCTCCAGGTTGTAGTTGTTGAGGAAGTAGTGGGCCTGCAGGAAGGCGCCCGGCGAGCCCTTCTTCAGCAGCCGCAGTTCGCCCGCCCCGCCGTCGTAGGCGTACACGCCCTGCGCGACGCCCTCGACGTGGTTGACGAAGACGTACAGCGACGCCAGCCGCGGGCTGCCGTTCGGGGTGACGTCGGTGGCCAGCGCCGCGCCCGCCTCCGCCGCCTTCAGCGCGGCGGCCAGGTGCTCCGCCGACAGCGGCCGGATGCCGGTGAACCGGCCGAAGCTGCTGCGCCGTTCCCGCAGCGCGCGACGCACGCTCAGCTCCAGGGGCGCGGCGGGCGGCAGCGGCTGCCGCGGTCCGCCGGGTGGCAGGGCGGGGGCCGCCGCGTCCTCCAGCGCGTCCGGCGCAGGACGGGCCGACGCGCCGTCGAGCGTGGCGTGGTGCACCTGCCGCACGGTCTCGAAGGCGAGCACGCGGCGCGACCGCTCCTGCTCGGTGCGCTGGACCCCCGAGGTGGCCGCCCCGCCCGACACGGAGCGGACGGTCCCGGCCCAGCGCAGCGGCACGACCGCGAACACGCCCTCCTCGTCCGCCTCCGCCCCCAGCAGGCGGCCCAGGCGCGGTTCGTCGAACCACAGCACCGGGTCGATCCGCAGCCCGCGGGCCTGCGCCCACGTCCGCCAGGTCTGCAGCAGCGCCCCGGTGTCCATGGTCACCACGTGGTAGCTGAAGCTGTTGTACTTGAAGGAGTTCTGCCAGAACTTCACGCCGAGGACGAGGAACTGGTCGGTGTCCCGGTGCAGCCGGGCGTCCCCGACCGCGGCGCGGACCTCCGCCGACACGTCGCCGGTCAGCAGCCGCTGCACGGCGTGGTGCGAGGGCGCGTAGTGGTACACGCCGGGGGTCATCGGGCCGGAGGCACCGCTGACCCAGTGCACGCCCACCGGGTACAGGCCGCCGCCGGAGGCCGTGCCGCGCGACCAGTTGGCCTGGGTGTACATCGGCAGCGTGCCCAGGTCGGTGTTGGCCTGGACGGCCAGGCGGCGGCCGACCAGCCCGTACGAGTCGCGCAGCATTCCGCCCAGCAGCGGAAGCGTGAACGGCGCGTCGCCGTGCGGCCCGGCGAGGCCCCGGCCGACGCCCGCGTCGTCGGGGAAGTCCCCGTCGGGCAGCGGGAAGCGCTCGGCGCCCGGGTAGTACTTCTCCTTCCTGGGCCGGTCCACCCAGTCGGGTACGAAGTCGGCGGGCTCCATCGCGACCCTGCCGCGCCGCATCACCGCGGTCGCGTACTCATGGGTGTGCCCCATGTCCGGTCCTCTCTGTCTGCGGCCGTCGTGCCGCTGTGCACGGGCGGCGGTTCAGGGGAAGGGGTGCGGGGCGAGGTTCAGCTCCTCGGTCCGCAGGTCGTGGCCGGTGAACCCGGCCTCGCGCGGGGCCGTGCGCAACCGGGGCATGTGCAGGGCGCGCTGGCGGTACCAGCCGAAGTCGATGGGGACCAGCCCGGGTACGAGGACGGACGCCGTGTGCAGGCCGGCGTCGCGCTGTTCGGGCATCGTCTGGTCCACCACGACGACGTCGAACCCGCGGTCGGTGACGGCGGAGACGGCCGCCTCCAGGTCCTCGCGCAGGTCCGCGGCGGGCGGGCGGCCGGTCCGCAGGTCGGCTACTGCGAGTGGCCCGGCGAACGGTTCCTCGTCCCCGCGGTCCAGCAGGAAGGCGGCGTGCCGGGCCATCTCGGGCAGCCCGTACAGCAGCGGATGGTCGTGGAGCACCCGGACCGCGCCGAAGTCCGCCGCCATCGCCGCCAGCCGGTCGTGGTCCCGCTCGGTGCGGCGGCGCAGCTTGACGGCGTCGGTGGCGATCTCCGACAGGCCCGCGGCGAGGGCCGCCTCGGGGTCCCACGCGGCCCCGGCGCCGAAGCAGAGCGCACCGGTGCCCCCGTCGACGCGCTGCGCGACGGCGGTGACGACGGGGACGGGGAAGGTGATCCGCGTGTCGAAGAACCGGGCGCGGTAGCCGTACATCGCCAGCCGTTCGACCATGTGCCGGGTCGCGGCGCGTCCGCTGGTCGCCGGGTCGATCTCCCGCAGCGGCAGCCCGGCGTACCAGGCGATCAGGAACGCGTCCCGCTCGACGGCCTCCATCAGCCCGAAGAGCACGGCCTCCTCCAGGCTGCCGCCGGAGGCACAGCCGTTGGAGCTCTCCTGCACGAAGCGGTTCTCCAGGCCGCCGGGCGCGTGGTAGTACGCCAGCACCTCGGGGACCAGCACCGGGCGCCGCTCGCGCAGCGAGTAGCCCCACACCCACGGGAGGGGCCGGTCGGGGGCGAACGGCCGCACGACGTCCTGGGCCCGGTAGAAGGCGTCCGAGTAGACCCCGCAGGTGCGCGGGTCGAGCGCGTCGTCGCCGAGCGCGGTCAGCGGGGCCACGACGGTGGTCCGCTTGCCGCGGGCCCGCATCCCGGCCAGCCGCTCCATGCCCTCCAGCACCCCGACCCGCACGCTGCGGGCGTAACTGCCGGTGTGGCCGCCCCAGTAGGACTCCCGCAGGTACGCACCCGAGCGCAGGGTGAAGGCGCCGACGGTGGAGGCGGTCGACGCCGACGTCAGGTCCGGGGCCACCGACGGCCCCAGCATCCCCGTCACCGGGTTGACGAAGGCCTCCAGCGGCAGGTCGTACGCCTCGATCGGCCGGCCGCGGAAGCCCGCGGGATCCGCCTTGGGCACGCTGCGGGGCGTGATGGTGGCGCCCTCGGCGGAGTCGGGGACGCGGCGGTCGCAGTCCGGGCACTCGGCGTCGGGGACGACCACGGCCCGGTTCACCTCCAGGCTCTCCAGGTCCAGGAGGTGGACGACGGGATGGCGGCCCTCCGCGCCCGTTCCCCGGGCGGCCTCCGCGGCGGCGAGGAGCGCGGCGACGGCGTCCATGGCGAACGCGGTGGTGAACGGCCAGGTCCCCGCCGGCCGGGTGGCGGAGCCGAGTTCGAGGGCGTCACGGAGGATGCCGGGCCGTACGGCCTGCCACCGCCGGGCCAGGCAGCGGGTGCACGCCGGCTCCCCGTCCGCGCCGGAGACCGGCCCCACCAGGGCGTGGTGACCGTACAGGTGCACGGGCGCGGGGGAGGGGGGCGTGTCGCCCGGGGGGACCCGCTGCTCGTCCCGGAAGCCGAGCAGCGTGACCCGCGGCGGCGCGCCGGCGCGCGGGTGCCGGCGCAGGCCGTCGGCGAGCAGCCCCGCCACGACGACGTCGGCGGCGGGCGTCCGCACGCTCACGTCAGAGGGCATCCACGGCCCCGTGCGTGAGCAGGACCCGGGCGACGTGGACGCCGGCCGAGCGGAGGTCGGCGGAACCGGTGGCCACGACGAGGGCGTCGAGGCCGCGTTCCCGCGCCCGGCGCAGCACTTCGGCGCCGTCGGCGGCCGGGGTCGCGTCCCCGGCCTCCCCCGCCTCCCCGGTGACGGCGACGGTCATGGGGTCGAGGTCGCCCAGGAAGGGGTCGCCGGTGTCGAGGGGCGCGGTGAGCGCGTCGTCCCGGCCGAGCTGCACCTGGCCGAGGAGGTCGCGCAGCGCGCCGACCGCGGCCTCGCGGCGGGTCGGGGCCGCCTCGGCGGCCCACAGGGCGCGCCCGGTGCGCGGGTCCCGGGCGCGGGCGAACACCACCGGGGCGAGCCCGTCGGGGCCGCCCAGCTCCAGCAGTTCGGCCTCCAGCCCGAGGTTCACCGCCGAGCGCCGGAGGAAGACCACCTCCGGGTCGTCGGCGGCCCACCGCGCGGGCGCCGGCGTCACGGGGCAGGCGGAGCGCAGCGCCGCGGTCAGCGTGTGGAAGGCGGCAGCGGAGTACAGGGCGCGCACGGCCGCCCGCGACGGCGAGGGTCCCGCGGCCGTCCCGGCGGAGGTCGCCACGAAGAGGCGGTCGTGGTTGTGGTTGCCGAAGGTCCGCACGGCCGCCGCCGGCACCAGGGCGGTACGGGCCTCGCCGAGCGACGCCGCGGGGACCCAGGCGCGCACCGAGTCGGCGGTCGCGCCGGTTCCTGAGGCGATGTCCAGGGCGGCAGGGGCCAGCAGCGGCCACTTCTCGCGGGCCACCTCCAGCGCCGCCCCCGCCACGACCCCCCGCTGCGGGACGACGTGCTCGGCGTACACCTCCGCGGCGCGGTACAGCGCCCGCAGCCGCGCGCCCGCCACGTGGTGGACGTCGAACGCCGTGATCTCCCGGGGGCCGTCGTGCCCCACGGCCAGCCGGACGGTCCCGGCCTTGAGCGGGGTCTGCTCCCACGCGTCGTCGCCGAACGCGGCGAACACCCCGGTCCGCGCGTGCGTCAGCACCGCGCGGGCGTCGAGCGCGGCCAGGGCCTCGTCCGCGTCGGCCTCGGGGGCCACCTCCCGGGGCCCGGCCTCGGCCACGTGCCGGCCGTCCTTACTGTCCTGCGCCTCCCGGCCGTCCGTCAGGTCGGCGGCGGTGAGGGCGGCCCCGGCGGCGGGCTCCTTGTCCTCCCGGCAGAAGGGGCAGCGCGGGTGCGGCAGCAGCGGTTCGGTGACCACGTCGAGGGAGTCGAGGTCCTGCAGCACCAGGCGGCCCTCGGTCTCCGGGGTGAGCACACCGGTGACCAGCCGGAACACCTCGTACGCCAGCAGGTTGCCGAGCATGGCCGCCGGCGGTCCCGAGATCCGGCCCTGTTCGGCCTGCCCGGGGTCGTCCAGCCGGACCGCGCTCCACAGGTCCGCGGCCGCGCCGGGCGCGCCGTTGGAGCCCAGGCGCAGCGCGGCGCAGGACCAGCAGCCGGAGGTCCCGGCCGTCATCACCGGGCCGACCACCGCCTGGTCGCCGAAGGTCCAGGCGGGCAGCAGCCGTACGTCCTCGGGGATCCCGGCCTCGAGCAGCCGCAGGGCGGCGCCCGGGGCCCCGGTGGTCAGGACCACGTCGTAGCCGGCGAGGTCGTCCCAGCCGTCGTCGCCGGTCACGTCCCGGCGGACGACCTCGACGGGACAACCGTCGCCCTCCAGTCCCGCCACCTCGCGCAACGCCTCCGCGAAGGGGTCGGCACCGGGACCGCCGGCGGCCGGGAGCGCGAGCGCCGCGCAGCCGTTGCGGACCAGGCTCAGCGCGCACCACCGCGCCACCGGGTCGTCGCCCAGGACCGCCACACGGGTGTCGCGGAAGCGCCGGAAGCGGCTCCCGGCCTCACCCACGTAGTGGTCGATGTAGTCGACCTGCGCCGCGAAGCGCTCCGCCACCTCGGGGGCCAGCTCGTCGAGGCCGTCGCTGCCGGGGACGACGTCGCGGGCGAAGCCCCTTCCGTACAGGGCGCCCACCAGCTCGCCGACCATGGCCCGCTGCTGCTCGCCCAGGCCCGCGCAGATCTGCTCCACCCGGTTCGTCCCGTTCAGGTGGGGAACGACCAGCGTCGCGAACCGGTAGGCCGATCTGCCCCGCAGATTGAATCCGCCGTGAGCATTATGGAATACGACACCGTCCGGAGTCCCGGTGAAAAGGACGTCACGGCGGATACGGGGATACGAATGCGCGACTTCCTCGTACGCAGCGGTCATGCCGTCATTACTCCCATTCGGGCGCGGTCAGCGGACAACGGATACCGGCGGTAACATCCCGACCGCCGGGGAGCGGCGTTCAGGGGGTTGCGGACATATCGGGACCGGACGCCTCCGTCCGTAATTCCATCGCCCCGCGGGCGAGAATCCGGAGCGAGTCGTGCATTCGGTAGTGGCCGTCCGGGCCCTCCTCCAGGAGGCCGGCCCCGAGGAGTGTTTCGAGCACCTGCGCGGCGCCTCGGGACAGCAAAGGCTTTCCGTTCGCGGGCGCCGCCCGGGCGATATCGGAACGGCCTCCGTAATGGTCTCGACCATTGGCGCCGGAATGCGGGCGGTGACGTCCGGGAGGTCCGGCCGACAGGTCGTCGCCGCGCAGCACCGCCAGCTCCAGGCGCTGCAGGGCCGGCCCCGGGTCGACGCCGAGCTCGGTGCGCAGGTACTCCTTCACCACCCGGTACTCGCACAGCGCCTCGGCGCGCCGCCCGGTGCGGTGCAGTGCCTCGACGAGCTGCGCCCAGAAGGGCTCGTGCGCCGGGTGGGAGCGGGCCACCGGCCACAGCTCGGACAGCACCTGGCGGCAGCGCCCCAAAGCGAGTTCCAGGTCGAAGACCCGCTCCATGGCGCGCAGCCGCTCCTCGGTCAGCCGGGGCACGACCTCGCGCTGCAGGATGTCGGAGTGGATGTTGGCCAGCAGCGGGCCCTGCCACAGGGCCAGCGCGGTCCGCAGGACGCGCAGCTCGCGCTCCGGGTCGGACGTGCCGTCGGCGGCGCGCAGCAGGTCGCGGAAGGCGATGAGGTCGAGCGAGCCGGCGTCGGCGCCGATCCGGTAGCCCCCGGGGACCGCCTCGATGAGGGTGCCGGCGATGCCGTACTTGGCGAACAGCTGGCGCAGCCGCTGCACGCAGGTGTGCAGGGCCGACCTCGCGCTGACGGGGCGCTCGTCACCCCAGACCACCCGCTGCAGGAATTCCGCGGACACCGTGGAATTGGGGTGCAAAAGAAGTGCCGCGAGGAGATTGGCGGGCTTGGACGGCTGGAGCGCTATGACGTTGCCGTCGTCCGCTATCCTCACCGGTCCGAGCATGAGGAACTTCGGACTGAATTCGTCCGAACCTAATAACGCGTTCGGTCCGAGATCATCGGACGCTTCTTCGACACGGTCGACAGATTGCCTTTTATGCATTTCCGCCCACACTCCCCGCTGACGCCGGGAACGTATCACGCACACGAACTCGTCACAAGGGGGCCGCAAGGCTTTCCCGAGGGATTGCCGCGGCAGCCTATGCACCATTTAACCTAAAACATCTACGCGTGTCGACCCATAGTCGCGAAAAAGTCCGGCGGGCTCCTCCGGCCGACTTCGGGCATTGCTCCACGAATGTGCGGAAGTCGGTGCGGAGCGGCGCCGGAGAGCGCGGCGCATTCGTGTCGCCGCTCCGCCGCCGTCCGCCCGCCGCCCTTCCGGCCGGCGGCGCCCCGGGGAGCCCGCCGGGAGCCCGCCGCGAGGCGGTCCGTTGCGGCAGGGGACGTACAGATGCGAGGACCCGGCGTAAAAACGCCCTGCATCGGGTAAAGAGGGCTCCGTGGCCGTCTCCGGCAGGAGGCGACCGCGGGTCACGCAGTCGGCGTGGCTCTTCAGCTGGCACGTGAAGGATGGACGCGGTGGCGACAGGCGTCGTGAAGTGGTTCAACTCGGAAAAGGGCTTCGGCTTCATCGCACAGGACGGAGGTGGCCCCGATGTGTTCGCGCACTACTCGAACATCGCCGGCAACGGCTACCGCGAACTGGTCGAGGGTGAGGCCGTGACGTTCGACGTCACCCAGGGGCAGAAGGGCCCGCAGGCGGAGAACATCATCCGCAACTGACGGTCCGCGACCGGGGTGGCCGGGTCGTCGCCGGCAGCGCTCTCACCGCTGCCGGGGAGGCCCGGCCACCCCGTCTCCGTGTCCGGCCCCGCCCTTCCCCGCCCCGTCCCCTTCCCGCGGGGCCCGCCGTCGGGCCCGCGCCAGGGGCGAGGACACTGGGCCGGTATGACGCACTGGTACGAGCAACGCGACGTCGAGGACGGCCTCGTCCGGATCAGCGAGCCCCACGTCCACCAGATCGTGAAGGCCAACGTGTGGTGGCTGCGCGGCTCCGAGCGCGACCTCGTCGTCGACGCCGGGCTCGGGGTGGTGCCGCTGCGCCGGGACATCCCGGACGTCCTCGCGCGCGACCCGCTGCTGCTCCTCACCCACGCGCACCTCGACCACGTCGGCGGGGCCCACGAGTTCACCGACCGTGCCGCCCACACCGCGGACGCCGCGGCCCTGGCGTGCGGGGTGCCGGCCAGTCTGTACGGGCCCGAACTCGCCGAGCGGCTGGGCGCCGAGGAGGTGGGCGACTCCTTCCCGGACCTGCTCCTGGACGCCTTGCCCGGCCCCGGGTACGACCCCGGCGGCTACGGAATCGGCCCGGTGACGCTCACCCGCACCATGAGCGGGGACGACCGGATCGACCTCGGCGACCGCGTCCTCACCGTCGTCCACCTGCCCGGCCACACGCCCGGCTCCGTCGGCCTGCTGGAGGAGCGCACCGGGGTGCTGTTCTCCGGCGACGCCGTCTATGACGGCCATCTCATCGACGACCTGCCCGAGTCCGACGTGCCGTCCTACCGGCGCACCGCGGCGTTCCTCGCCGGGCTCGACGTCTCCGTCGTCCACCCCGGCCACGGGCGCAGCTTCGGCCGTGACCGGCTGCGCGAGGTGGCGGAACGCTACCTGCGCCGCAGCGCGCCCGCGGAGCACTCCTGAGGCGCCGGCCGGGGCGGGCGGGGTTCAGGGCGGGCAGGGCGCAGGTCGGGCGGGGTTCACGGCAGGCGCAGGGTGACGTAGGCGATGGTGTCGCCGGGCAGCACATAGCGTTCGACCTCGACGAAGCCCCGGGCCTCGGCGAAGCGCAACCCGGCGGTGTTGGACGCCAGGACGACGGTCTCCACCGCCGCCGCGCCCATCTCGCGCGCCCGGTCCAGGCCCCGGGTGTAGAGCCGGGTGCCGAAGCCCCGTTGCCGGTGGCCGGGCAGCACGCGGGCGATGACCGTGGCCGTGGCGTCCTCGCCGGCGGGCGGCCGCACGGTGGTGCAGCCCACGACGGCGTCATCGAGGTACGCGACCTCCAGGTGGTGGCGCCGCGAGCGCTCCCGTACGTCGTCGAGGGAGAGCGGGCCGGTGGGGATGATCGTGTTGTGGACGAACCGCCAGTCCTCGAGCATGGCGTCGCCGTGGGGCCGTTCGATGCGAAGGGTCGACATCGCAGCAGGAAACCGGTGCACGGCGAGGGGCGTCAACCGCATTTGCCGGAGCCCGGCCGCGGCGCCGACGCGTCGTGCGGCCCGGCGGGGGCGGGCAGCGGTTAGCGTGGGCCGGGATCCGGAGGAGAGGCCTGGTGCAGACCACCCTTGCCGTGCTGTTCGCGCTGCTCGCGGCGGTCAGCAACGCCCTGGCCACCGTGCTCCAGCGCTACGCCGCCCGCACGGTGCCGCTCGCGGTGGGCCTGCGTCCGGCGCTCCTCGGCGAACTGCTGCGCAAGCCCGTCTGGCTGGCCGGGTTCGGCGCGGTGGTCGCGGCCGCCGCGTTCCAGGCCCTGGCGCTGCTGAACGGCGCGCTCTCGCTCGTCCAGCCGCTGTTCGTGCTGGAGTTGCCCTTCGCCCTGTTCATCGGCGGTCTGGTGCTGCGCCGCCGGCTTCCGCCGCGGGGCTGGGCCGCGGTCGCCGCCACGGTGGTGGGGCTGGGTGTGGGGCTGTGGGCCGCGGCGCCCAGCGGCGGGGTGGACCGGCCGCACACCGGTATGTGGGCCCTGGCGCTGCCCAGTTGTGCAGCCGCCGTCCTGGTGCTGGTCGGCACCGCCGTACGGCGTCCCGCGGGCCGGGTGCGCGCCGCCTGCTTCGGGCTCTCGGCGGCCGTCTGCTACGCGCTCACCGCCGGGCTGCTCAAGGACGCCACGCAGACGTGGGACAGCGAGGGGCCGGCCGCCTTCTTCACCGCGTGGCAGACGTACGGCTTCGCCCTCGTCGGGGTCGCGGCCGTCTTCCTCCTGCAGAACGCCATGCAGTCCGGGCCCCTGGTGGCCTCCCAGCCCGCGCTGACGCTGGGGGACGCGGCCCTGAGCCTCACGCTGGGTGTGACGGTGTTCGAGGAGCACCTGCGCGGCGGCTGGTGGCGGGCGCCGATGCTGGTGGGTGCGCTCCTGGTCGTGGCGGGGGCGTTCGTCCTGGTCCGGGTCCCGTTGGTGCGGACGTTGGTGGCGCCGGACGCGCCCCGCTGAGCGGCACCGGTCGGGCGCGTGGCGTTCACCCGCCGGGAACCCGCGATTCCGGCCATGCTCCTGTCAACCGGATGTACTGGCCGCCATGAGCGGACACCACGCCGACACGGCGCACACGCACGCGCACGGACCCAGCCGACGTTCCCTCCTCGCTGGTGCGGGCGGCCTGCTGATCGCGGCCTCCCTGCCCGGCACCGCCCTCGCCGCGGGCACCCGTACCGCCGCGGACACCCCCGCCACCAACCGGGCCGGGGCGTCCCGCGCCTCGCTCGTCACCCAGGGCACCGGACTCGTCCACGCCGACCTGCACAACCACACCCTGATGTCGGACGGAGACGGCGACCCCGCCCTCGCGTTCGCCTCCATGCGGGACGCCGGGCTCGACGTGGCGGCGCTCACCGACCACACCACCCTCCTGTCGATCAACGGCCTCTCCAAGGGCGAGTGGGACCGCACCCGGCAGCTCGCCGACGCCGCGAACGTCCCCGGCGCCTACACCGCGATCCGCGGCTTCGAGTGGTCGCACCCGCTCCTCGGCCACGCCAACGTGTGGTTCACCGACCAGTACGTCGACCTGGGCGGTGCCAGTTCGATGGGCTCCCTCTACAACTGGATCGCCGGCCGTGACGCCGTGGCGGGCTTCAACCACCCCGGCCGCGAGATCGGGCGCTTCAACGACTTCGCCTACTCGGCCGCCGTGCGCGACAAGATGGTCAGCGTCGAGATGTTCAACCGCGGCGACGACTACCTCTTCGACGGCTGGTCGGACCGCAAGTCCTCGCACCTCAACGCCGTCCTCAACGCCGGGTGGCGCACCGGGATCACCGGAGTGAGCGATCACCACGGAACCGAGTGGGGCAAGGTCGAGGGCGTCGGCCGCGCCGGGCTCTGGGTCACCGAGAACACCCGGGCCGGCGTGCTGGAGGCCATGCGCGCCCGCCGCTTCTTCGCCACCCGCTTCTCCGGGCTGCGGCTGGACGCCACCGCGGACGGCGTCCAGATGGGCGGTGTCCTGCCGCTCGCCGCGGGCGACGTCCGCTTCGCCGTGGACCTCGACCGCGGTCCCGACTGGCTGGGCAAGCCCCTGAACATCCAGGTGCTCCGCCCCGGTTCCGACGCGCCGACCGTGGTCGAGGTCGTCCCGGCCACGTCCGGCAGCCTGGCCGAGTTCACCGTGCCGCTCGACGTCGAGGACGGCGCCTGGGTGGTGCTGCGCGTCTCCGACCCCTCGCAGCCCAACGGGCAGCCGGGGCCGTCCGGACACCCCTGCAACGACCTGGGCGTCGCCTACTCCAGCCCCTGGTGGCTGCAGCCCTGACGGCGCACCGCGCCCGCCGTGCCCCCGGCGCGGCGGGCGCGGCGTTCAGTCGAAGCCGAGGTCCCGCAGGTTGGTCCTCGCCAGCTCCACGATCTCGTCCGCCCGGCCGGAGAGGATCGTCCGCGTCGCGAAGAGCGTGAACCCCTTGATCTGGCCGTAGGTGATCTTCGGCGGGAGCGACAGCTCGTGGCGTGCGGTGCGGGCGTCGACCAGGGCCGGGCCGTCGTGCTCGAGCGCGGCCGGGAGCACCTCCTCCAGCTGCCCCGGCCGTTCGGCCCTGGCGCCGAACAGCCCCGCCGCACGCGCGACCTCGGCGTAGTCCGCCTCGCCCAGGTCGGTGCCGAAGTTGACGATGCCCGCGGCCTTCATCTCCAGCTCGACGAAGGACAGCGCGGTGTTGTTGAAGACCACGATCTTGACCGGCAGGTCCAGCCGGCGCAGCGTCAGCAGCTCGCCCATCAGCATGCTCAGGCCGCCGTCCCCGCACAGTGCCACGACCTGCCGCCCCGGATGGGCGGCCTGGACGCCGATGGCGTGCGGCAGCGCGTTGGCCATCGTGCCGTGGTTGAACGAACCGATCAGCCGCCTGCGGCCGTTCATCGTCAGGTAGCGCGCCGCCCACACGGTGGGGGTGCCGACGTCGGCCGTGAAGACGGCGTCCTCGGTGGCGAGCTTGTCGACGGCGGCGGCAACGTGCTGCGGGTGCATGGGGGAGTGCGACGGCCCGGCGGCCGCGAGGTGGTCGAGACGGCCGCGCACCTTGCGGTAGTGCCCGGTCATCCGGTCGGCGAACGACCGGTCGGTGCGCGGCCGCAGCAGCGGGAGCAGCGCGGCGGCGGTGTCCTTGACGGTGCCGACCAGCGGGACGTCGACATCGGTGCGCCGCCCGATGTGCTCACCGCGTACGTCGACCTGGACGACCGGCACGTCGGGACCCGGGTAGAACTGGCGGTAGGGGAAGTCGGTGCCCAGCATCAGCAGGGCGTCGCAGTGCTCCATCGCCCGGTAGCCGGAGCTGTAGCCGATCAGGCCGGTCAGCCCCACGTCGTAGGGGTTGTCGTGCTCCAGGAACTCCTTGCCGCGCAGGGCGTGCACCATCGGCGCCTTCAGCGCGTCGGCCAGCGCCACCGCCTCGTCGTGCGCGTCGTGGCAGCCCGCGCCGCCGAGGACGGTCACCCGTTCCGCCCGGTTGAGGACCTCCGCGGCGCGCGCCAGGTCCGCGTCGCCGGGCCGTACGTGCGAGGACGCCGCGACGACCGGCCGGGGCGGCACGGGCAGGTCGACGTCGGCCAGGAACAGCTCGCCCGGGACGACCAGCACCGCGACGCCCCTGCGCTCCAGCGCCGAGCGCATCGCGATCCGCAGCAGCCGGGGGACCTGCTCCGGCAGGCTCGCCATCTCGCGGTAGACGCTGCACTCGCGGAACAGCTCCTGCGGGTGCGTCTCCTGGAAGTACTCGCCGCCGATCTCGGCCCGCGGGATGTGCGCGGCCACCGCCAGCACCGGCACGCGGCTGCGCTGGGCGTCGAACAGCCCGTTGATGAGGTGGAGGTTGCCCGGCCCGCAGCTGCCCGCCGCCACCGCGAGCCGCCCGGTGACCGCGGCCTCGCCCGCCGCGGCGAAGGCGGCGGTCTCCTCGTGCCGTACGTGGACCCACGAGACGGCCCCGTTGCGCCGCAGCGCGTCGGTGAAGCCGTTGAGCGAGTCCCCCGGCAGGCCGTACACCCGCCGTACGCCGGAGGCCGCGAGGGCCGCGACCATGACATCTGCGACGGTGGTACCCAAGAGGACTCCCTGGCGGCTCGTCGTCGGAACGCCTGCGGTGCCCGCGGCACCCCGGACATTTTGTGACATCCCGCTCCGTCCGGGGCAAGCGACACGGCGCGCGGTGCGTCACCGCGGCCCCGGTAGGACCCTGGTGGACCGGCCTGACGCCGGACGCCCGACGCCGGACGCACCGCGCCTCGGCAGGGTCACACGCGGATCGCCCACAGCGTGCCGCCGCCGTCGAGGACCGCGACGAAGTCGCCGCTCGCGGCGGGCGCGGGGACGCCGGCGCTGTCGAACTGCCCTGACCAGAGCGTGCGGCCGTGCTCCACCTCGACGACCCGTACGCTGCTCCAGCGCTGGAAGACCCGTGCCCGCCCCGTCCCGGAGAGCAGGGCGTACGCGCCGGTGGTCTGCACCCGCCGCGGATCGGCGTGCCACCGTTCCGCGCCGTCCTCGGCGGCCAGGCACAACGATCCCGATCCCGTGGGCAGGACGAACCCGCCCGCGACGCTCCTGGTCGCCCGCTCCTCCAGACCGGCCGCCCGGTACGTGCCGCCCCAGGTCCAGGCGGGCTCGCCGGTGAGCCCGTTCAGCGCGGTGGGCTCCCGGCGGGAGCCGGCGGCCAGCGGGAGGAACACCGTGGTGCCCGACACCAGCTCGTCGAGCGACTGGTAGGCCCCGACGACGTAGGCCTCCGGCTTCGTCTTCTGGAACGGGCTGCGCCACATCACCTCTCCCGAATCCGCCGTGCGGCAGACGAGGTCGACCGGGTCCGTCCCGCCGGCCTCGTAGCAGAGCAGGCCCTTCCCCAGGGGCCGCGCCGAGTCGCCCTGCGGCTCGAAGTCCTGGCGTGCCCACACCTTCTCGCCGGTCCTGCCGGACAGGGCGATCCCGCGGCTGCACAGGATCAGGTCACCGGCCAGGATCCAGGTGGCGGTGTACGGGGAGAACACGTCGGTCGACCAGCGCTCCTCGCCGGTGCGCGGATCGGTTCCGGTCACGTAACCGTTCTCACCGCTGATCAGCAGGCCGCTGGGGCGGTGCACATCCAGTCCCATGGCGCCGTGGGTCACCGACCTCCCCCACCGGCGCTCGCCGGTGGCGGCGTCGAAGGCGTCCACGCGTCCGCCCTTGCCGGCGGGGTCGCCGGTCAGGGCCAGCAGAGTGCCGCCGACGACCGTGAAGCGCGCCTCCCGGGCCCAGGCGGACTCGAGGGACACGTTCCACAAAGGCCTGCCGGTGGCGAGGTCGAAGGTGTGGAGCGCGGCCGTGTCCTTCCAGTAGTGGCCCGCGGCCACATGGCACCGCCCGTCGGCCAGGACGACGTCGGGACCGTCGGAGTTGATCAGGTCGACGTTCGGGATCCGCTGCGACCAGGCGACCGGGTCCCGCTTCGGGTCGCCGGTCAGGTACATCGCCGCCGCCCCTCCGGCGACCGCGACCGCGGCGACGCCCGCGCCGCCCCGGAGGAGGGTGCGCCGGCTCATGGGCCCGCCGGCCGCCGGCCCGGCGGGCGCCAGGGACATGGTCGCCGCCGCGGGACGACCCGCCGCGTGCCCCTCCCGGTCGACGGCGGTGGGGGTGTACTGCCCGCGGGCGGCGGGTACGGCCTGCCGCGCACCGCCCAGACGCCGCAGTTCGTCGGCGAGCACGGCGGCCGACTCGTGTCGCTCGCCCGGGTCCTTGGCCAGCAGCCGCCCGATCAGGCGGTCCCACGGAGCGGAGACGCCGGACATGAGACTGCTCGGCACGGGGGGCGGGTCGTGAAGGTGGGCCGTGACGTAGCCGAGGGTGTCCGGGGCGTCGAACGGCAGCCGTCCGGTGAGCAGTTCGAACAGCACGCAGCCGAGGGAGTACAGGTCGCTGCGCTGCTCGGGACGCCCACGGGCCTGCTCCGGGGCCATGTACGCGGCCGTGCCCACCATGAACCCGGTGTGGGTCAGCCGGTCACCGGTGGCCGAGGGGTCGGCGGCGCGGGCGATCCCGAAGTCCAGCACCTTCAGGCTGCCGGAGGCCGTGATGAACAGGTTCGCGGGCTTGATGTCGCGGTGCAGGACGCCGGCGCCGTGCGCCTCGGTCAGCGCGTCGCACACCTGCGCCCCCCACCGCGCCGCGTCCTCCTCGCCGACGGGCCCGCGCCGGACGACGGCGTCCAGGCCCTCGCCCCGCAGCAGTTCCATCACGAGGAACGGCGTGGTGCCCTCCTCGGTGGCCGCCTCACCGAGGTCGTGGACGGTCACGATGTGGGGGTGCTGGAGCGCGGCGGTGATCCGCGCCTCCCGCAGGAACCGGGCGCGCGCCTCGTCGGCGCGGCTGCCGCCGCCCGCGAGCACCGAGATCACCTTGACGGCGACCGGCCGCCGCAGGCTGACGTCCTGTGCCTCCCACACCTCCCCCATGCCGCCGCGCCCCAGCGGGCGCACCAGGCGGTAGCGGTCGGCGAGTATCGGATCCCGGTCGTCCACGGCCCCATGTCCCCCGGAGGTAAGCGGTCTTCACTCGGCAGCGTTGATCGTAGACCGTGCCCTCCGGGCGACACGGGCCCCCGTGGTGCGGCGGGGCCGTTCCTCACCGGTCCTTCACCGTCGCGCCGCCCCGACCTGTCAGATCCACCCGCGTCGGGTGGCCTCCATGGCGATCTGGAAACGCGTCTGCGCGCCGAAGCGCTGCATGAGCCGGGTGACATGGCGCTGGACGGTCCGTTCGCTCCAGCCCAGGGCGCGGCCGGCGGACTTGTCGGTGGCGCCCGCGGCGAGCAGCGTCAGGAGTTTCGCCTCCTCGGCGGTCAGCTCGTCGGGCGCCTGCTCCAGCCGCACCGAGGAGGCGCCGGTCGCCGGCAGGCGCACCTGGACGCTGCGCTCCCACAACGTCTCGAAGAGGGCGATGAGCGCGTCGAGCAGGGGCGAGGGGTGGATCAGGTAGGAGGCCGTCACCGCGTGGTCGCCGGGCCGGAGCAGGGGGATGATGGCGAGCCGGTCGTCGGAGATCGCCAGCTTCATCGGCAGGCCCGCCGCGACCCTGGCCTGCTCCCCGTGCCGGACGCCGACGGTGACGTCCGCGAGCCAGCCGGGCAGGGCGAGCACGGTGCTGTCGTAGATGACGCGGTAGGCGACGCCGCGCTTGAGCAGTTCGAGCTCGATCGGGTTGGGCTCGGTGTGCTCCTCGTGCGAGGCGTACGGCGGCCGGTCGAAGCCCCGCACCTGCGTGCGTGTGCTCTGCTGCAGCTGCGCCCAGCGGCGGTTGACGTCGTCCCGTCCCGAGACGACCTCGACCAGCTCGCCGGGGTTCACGAAGCGCGTGCCCGCGCGGTAGAGGTCCATCAGGCCTGCGACATGGGAGCGCACGTCGTTCAACGCCCGTTCCCTGTCGCGCAGTACCGCCTCCAGCGCGCTGTCCGGGGAGACCGCGGCGTAGGTGACCGGGCGCCCCGTGGAGCGCACGGCGAGCCCGAGGGAGACCAGCGACCGCACGCTGCGGCGCGTCGCGGGAGCGGGCAGCCGGCAGTCGTGCGCCAGGTCCGCGACCGTGGCGTGCACCCTGCGCACGAGGGCCTCGTACACCGATTCGTCCTGCCGGCTCAGGCCGATGGATTCGAGCATGGTCCGTGGTCCGCCTTCGCGCTCTCTTCACGTGGCGTACTCCCGTCACCTGACGGGAAGTCGCCCTGCGATCATCTTGTCATTCCGGCGAAGCGGATGTCAGCGTTCCCCTCGGTACTTCGTCTTTCCGGGGTGCGCGGCCGCGGGCGGCGCCGTGCGCCGTGCTCCTGGTCGGGGACGCGGTCGAGCAACGCAGCACGGTCCGCATCCGGGCCGGGCACGACGTTCGCGTCGACCTCACCGTGCGCCGGGGGACGGCCGGTACGGCGGCCTCCCCGGGCGTGCGACCGCCGTGTGGCCCGGCGATCGACGGCGCCACGCCTCGACCGCTTCGGCCGGCCACCCCGTCCGGCTCGCCGGCCCGCGCCTTCGCGCCGCACCGGCGGAGCCGGCTCAGCAGGGCTGTTCGGCCCAGATGGTCTTGCCGTCCTCGGTGTGGCGGCAGCCCCAGCGCTGGGTGAGCTGCGCGACGATGAACAGCCCCCGGCCGCTCTCGTCGAGGGTGCGGGCCCGCCGCAGGTGCGGGGTGGTGCTGCTGCTGTCGGAGACCTCGCAGGTCAGCCCGTTGTCGTGGCGGATCAGGCGCAGCCGGAACGGCGGATGGGCGTAGCGGATGGCGTTGGTGACGAGTTCGCTGACGATGAGCTCGGTCGTCTGGGCCGCGTCCGGAAGGCCCCAGGCGGCGAGCTTGCCCGCCACGTGCTTGCGCGCGTTGGCGACCGCGGCGGGGTCGGGCGTCAGGTCCCAGGTGGCGACGGCGCCGCTGCCGAAGGTGCGGGTACGCGCGGCGAGGACCGCGGCGCCGGGCCGGTCGGCCTCGGGCAGGGCGCGCAGGACGGTGTGGCAGACGGTCTCGAGGGAGGGGAGGTTCTCCCCGGTGCGGGCGAGACTGCTCAGGAGGGCCTCGTCGGCCGGCTCGCCCGGGCGGGTCCCGGTGTGCACCAGCAGGAGGCTGCCGGCGGGGAGTTCCACCTCGGTGGCCCCGGAGGAGGGCCGTGCCTTGCCCAGCGGCCGGGACGGCGGGAGCGCGATGGTCGTGACCTCGCCGTCGGGGGTGACGACGATGGGCGCCGGGTGCCCCGCGGCGGCGAGCGAACACCGCCCGGACACCGGGTCGTAGACCGCGTACAGGCAGGCGGCGCTGACCCCGGTGCCCGCGGGCCGCAGCCGCCCGAGAACGTCGTCGAGGTGGGTGAGCAGTTCCTCCGGCTGGAGGTCGATGTCGGCCAGCGTGCGCACCGCCGCCCGCAGTTCGGCGGCCGCCGCGCCCGTCACCGTCCCGACCTCCGCGGAGACCGAGCCCGCCACGAGCGCGACCCGGGCGCCGGGCAGTGGGATGGCGTCGAGCCAGTGGGCGCTGGGCCCGGAGTGGTCGCACGGGGTGGTGCAGCGCCCGACGACCTCCACGGCGGCCGACCCCGGCAGTGCCGTCACCAGCAGGTCGCCGGTGGCCGTCGGGGCGTTCATGCCGCCGCCCTCGAAGGGGTGCGCCGTGGTCGTGGCGTCGGGATCCCCGGTGAAGCAGGCGCCGGCCGCCGCGCACTGTCTGCGCTGCAGCCAGAGCCGCGCCCGGCAGAGCACGAGGCTGAGGGCGACGGAGAGCACGGCCGCCAGGATGACGACCGTCCGGCCGCCCGCCGACACCCCGCGGATCGCGAAGCCGTAGATCACCACGCTGGCGACGAGCGTCGCGGCGCCGATGACGAGGGTGCGCCGGACGGGCAGCAGGGCGGCGGCCACGAGGGGGGCGAACTCCGAGTACGGCGACCAGCGGACCAGACCGCCCTCGGACGCCTCCAGCTGCACCGCGCAGACCGCGCCGAGGTAGCACAGCAGCAGCAGGGGGCCGAGGCCCCACGGGACGTGCAGCGAGATCATGCTCGCCAGCGTCCTTCCGTGACCGGTGCGTCCCTCCGGCGCCACCGCGCGCCCGCCGTTCACGGGGCGGCCTCCGCCGGATGGGGCGACCGCGGGGAGGGCGGGCCCTGGCCGCTGCCCGGCACCGAGGGGCGCTGCACCGCGACCATCGCGAGGTCGTCGTCGAGGCGCCGTCCGGTGTGGGCGTCCAGGTCGTCGCCGACCTGCCGGAGCAGCTCTTCGGGACCCTCCCAGTCCCAGGTGCCGGCCCGTTCGCACAGGGGGTAGAAGCCGCCCGAGGCGTCGCGGGCCTCGATGGCGCCGTCGGTGTAGAGGAGGAGGGTGTCCCCGGCGCCGAAGTCGAAGGTGTCGAGGTGGAAGTCGTCCGGGGTGTCGCCCGCCAGCCCGAAGGGCGGTGCGGGGCGGTGCGCCTCCAGGGCGGTGACCCGGCCGTCCTGCCGGACCAGCGGCGGCGGATGACCGCAACTGACGACCCGCACGGCGTCGGTGCCGTCGGGCACCTCCACCAGGAGGGCGGTGATGAAGCGTTCACCTGCCTCGGGGTCGGCCTCGGCCAGCTGGGCCAGGTGCCGTTCGACGCTGCGCTCCAGGGAGGCCGCCAGCTCCGGCAGCGTGTCGTGGTGGTGGGCGGCCTCGCGGAAGGCGCCCAGCAGTGCGGAGGCGTCCTCCACGGCCGGCAGCCCCTTGCCGCGCACGTCGCCGATGAGGAACCGCGTCGCGTGGTCGGTCCGGGTGGCGCCGAACAGGTCCCCGCCCACCAGGGCGTGCGCGGCGGCCGCGCGGTAGACGGAGGCGATGCGCAGCGGCCCCATGCGGGCTGGGATCGGCCGCAGCAGCACCCGTTGCGCCGCCTCGGACACCGCCCGCACCTCGTTGAGTTCCCTCAGGTCACGGTCGTGCAGGGTGCGCGCGGCGATGACGAAACCGGAGACCGCCAGCAGCGCGCCGATGTGGATGGGCAGGACGGACGAGTGCAGCAGCCCGTCGTGGCGGTCGACGAGCAGCATCGCCGCACTGGCGACCAGGGCGACGCACGCGGTGAACCGGGCGCGGGCGAACGCGGCCGTCGAGGTGGGGGCGGCCACCAGCAGTGGTGACAGGTGGATGGCCACGGGCGCGAACGACCCGGCCAGGGTGATCGCCGCGATCAGTCCGGCCGGGAGGGACATCTGCGTGCGGATGCCCGCCCTCGGGAGGCGTTCGCCGGCCCGGCCGGCGTGCCGTAGGTGCCTCCCCCGTCCGCCGGTGAGGCGCGCTCCCGAGGGGCGGACGCGGTGCCCTGCCCGCGCTGCTGCCGGGACGGGGGAAGAGAAGAGGTTCATGGGGGGTCCTGCGGGTGGTCGTACGCCGGGCGCGGACGGGACGCGTGCGGTACGCGTGCGCCCTCCGGCACGGTGGGAACGCCTGACCACGCACCTGCGGACGGACGGGACGTCACCCGGCCCGGTGGGGATCCGGCCGGTCGGCCGGAACGTTCAGGGGCGGCCTGCGCTGGGGGCCCGGGACACGGCCGCCGTCGCGGAACCGTGCGGGTCGGGCGGTAACACCGGCTGCCGCCGGTACGTGACGGGGCGTCCGGCATCGCCGGGTGCCAGGTGCGCCGGAGCAGGTCCGGCACCGGTTGTGTCCGGGCGCCGGGTGGTGCGCGGACTCGTGTGGATCATGGCCCCACCGTCCTCACCTTGCCGCATCGTGGAAGCCATTGCCGCAATGCGGTATCCACTGTGCGACCCGCATTCGGCATCGTCAAGGCAACCGGGTCGGCGCCGGGACGCGGGGACGGTAATGCGCGACGCGGTCGCGCTCGTCGAACGGCCTCCGGGCCCGCCGGCAGGGTGCGCGCGCCGCGCGGGCCGGTCCGCGGCGCGGGGCGTCGGGCCGCTCCGAGGATGCGGCCCGGGCCGTGCCCTCACCCGTGCTCCCCGGCTCGCGCCGGGAGGGGCCCCCACCGTCCCGGAGGGCGGGCCCGGTGGCTCCCCCAGATGACGCCGGGGGCAGGTGACGACACGGCCCGGCTAGGCACGGCCCCCCCACATCCGGCCCTCCGCGATGGCCAACGCGCACTCCATCGCCTGGGCCGCGAGGTCCTTGGCCCGGGCGGGGGTCAGGCGGTGGGACGGCCCCCCGACGCTGACCGCGGCGATCACCCGGCCGTCGCCCGAGCGGACCGGGACGGCCAACGAGTTCAGGCCCGGTTCGAGCTCCTGCTCGGAGAACGCCCAGCCCTGCTCCCTCACCTCCTCGAGCTGCCCGCGCAGCACCGCCGGGTCCACCACGGTCCGCGGGGTCCTGGCCGTCAGGCCCTCGTCCAGGACGAGGGCCAGCACCTCCGGGTCGAAGGCCATGAAGACCTTGCCCGCCGCGCTGGGCTGCAGGGGCATGACCTGGCCCTCGTGGCCCCGGTATACGATCGAGTGCGTCGACTGCGCCCAGATCACGGTGATCCGCCTGCCGTCCTGCCGGACCTGCAGGCCGCAGCACTCGCCGCAGTGGTCGCGCAGCGCCGTCACGACCGGTCTCGCCCTGGCGATCAGGTCCGACGCGGCGCTGGCCGCCGCGGACCAGGCGATCACCCGCAGGCCGATGCTGTAGGCGGTCCCCTCGCGCTGGAGGAGGTTCTCGCGGACGAGCGTGCGCAGGATGCGCGCGACGGTGGAGGACGGCAGGCCGGTCCTGCGGACGATCTCCGAGGCCTGGAGGCGGGGGGTGGTCACCGAGAAGCAGTCCAGGATCTGGGCCGACTTCTGGACCACCTGGACGGAACCGCCTGCCGCCCCGTTGCGATCAGCGGTCATGGCCGCATCGCCTTCTCTCGTCCTCGCGCGGCGGGAAGCGCTCCCGCAACGGCACCTCACCACTGTCGGTGGCGTGCAGCGAGGGGTCAAGCAAGGCGGCCCTTGCCGTACGGGGCGGTGGCGCCGCAGGTCACGACCGGTCGAAGGTCGGGGGCACCGGCAGCGTGGACCACCGCGGCACCGGCCAGGCGACGACGAAGGCGCGGCCGACGACGTCGTCCAGCGGCACGAAACCGCCGCCCGGTTCCTGGACATGGGCACGCGAGTCCCGGGAGGCGTCGCGGTGGTCGCCCATCACCCACAGGTGGTCCGCGGGGACGGTGACCTTCCCGACCGGCAGGTCGTCGCACGGCGTCGCGCCGGGGTAGACGTACGGCTCGTCCAGCGGCTTCCCGTTCACCGTCACCGGCTTGCCGCTCTCGCAGTCCACGGTGTCGCCGCCGACCGCGATCACGCGCTTGATGAGGTCCCGCTCGTCGGAGGAGGGCGCCAGTCCGACGAACGCGAGCGCCTTCGTGATCACGTTGCCGCCGGCCGGCTGCGGCTGGTCGTCCAGCCAGTTGCCCGGGTCGCGGAAGACGACCACCTCGCCGCGCTGCGGTGTCGCCCCGAACCACGGGGTGAGCTTGTCGACCAGCACCCGGTCGCCCACCTGCAGGGTGTTCTGCATCGAGCCCGAGGGGATGGAGAAGGCCTGTACGAGGAAGGTCTTGATCCCCAGGGCCATGACCAGCGCCACGACGACGAGGATCGGCAACTCCTGCCACCAGGGGCGCTGCCCGCGGGCCTTCCGGGGCCGTCCACGGCGGGCCGCCGTCCCCGGCGCGTCCTCCCCGGCGTCGTCGCGGACACCCGTCCGGCCGTCCTCCCCAGCGGTCATGGCTGCTCCTTCACGGTGTCGGTACGTCGGGCGCGGTACGTGCCCGTACACCTGAACGATCAGGAGTTCCCGCCCTCACCTTCCCGCGGCCGGCGGTCCCGGATCGGGCGGGCGTGGAACCGGAGCGCCTGCTCGCGCGTGGTCACAGGACATGATCGGGAAGAAGGACGCCACCGCCGTGGGCGGGCATTTGGCGGCGGTCTGGCTGGCGGGCTGCGCCCTGACCGCCGTGCAGTTCCAGGTGGTGCTCGTCGCGCTGTTCCTCGGCAGGCCGGTGGTCCTGGCCGCCGCGCTCGCGTGCACCACGGCACTTGCGGCGGCGCTGCTCGCCGCGCTGGGCAGGGCCGCCCGGGGCGTCGTGCCGCTCACCCGCCGGACGGCGGGTCTGGCGGTCTGGACGGCCGGGGTGCACGCGTTCGGCACCGCCGGGGCGTTCGCCGTGGTGGTGGTGCTCCACCACGTCGGCGAACTCGGGTACCAGGTGCTCCTCCCCGCCGGGGGTACCTGTCACGCGCTCGCGGCCGCGTTCTTCCTGCCCGGCGCCAGGGCCCGGCTCACCGCGCTGGGCGCGGCCGTCGTCCTCGCGGCGGGCGGCGCGTACGCCGCCTGGGACGCCGCACGCCCGCCCACCCTCGACGCGTGGCTGAGCGCCAACCGCGTGGACCACGCCCTGCTGCGCGTCGGCGACGCGCCGCCCGGTTACGTACTGCGCGTCGGGGGCGCGAGCGCCGACGGCTTCGGCGCCCGCTACGAGAGCGCGGCCCACGAGGGCGGCTCGGCGGCGCTCGGCCTCCGGGTCGAACGCGCCGGATACGACACCCGGCGCGTCGACGCGCGCGGCTGCCCCGTCCCGTTCGGCCAGGAGATCCACTGCCGCGACGACGGCGGCGGGCGCCTGCTCGTCCTCCACGGCGGCGACCACCCCACCCGTGAACTCCGGCTGCCCCACGACGGCCTGGTCGTCACCGTGTACCTGCAGGGGTCCGGCGAGGCCGGGCTCCCGGCCGCCCGCCATGTCCTGTCCACGCTGCGGCCGGCGACCCGCGCCGAACTCGCCGGCCTGGTCGAACTGCCGATGCCGCGCTGACGGAGCCCGAGCCGGGCGTGCGGGTGGGCCGGGCCGGAGTCCGGGACCCCGGCCCGGCCCACCCGGCGTACGGTCAGCCGCAGTCACCCGCCGGGCGGGAGCGGGTCACCAGGTCGAAGGACGTGGTGGTCGTGTCCAGCCAGAGCACCCGGCCACCGGTGGCGGCCACCGCGTAGGTCTGCCGGCCCGGGGCGCACGAGACGCGGCCCAGCGGGGCACCCTTCGACGTGAACTGGACGAGCCTGGTGTCCAGGTACGGCAGGTCCGTCGGGTACAGCGGGTCGACGGTGAGGGTGACGGCCGTGTCCGACGCGGTCAGGGTCCACGCCCCGAGGGCCGCGGTCGAGGTCTCCGGGATCACGTCCTTCGTGCCCGAGCCGTCGAGGCCGCTCCGGCGCAGGGCCGGCTGCCCCGCGTCGTAGGGGTCCGCGTCGGCGAGCCAGTACACCCCGGAGCCGGTCGCCACGGGCCGACTGGTCCACACCGCGCGGCTCGGGGTGCCGAGCGAGGTCCTGCCCGTGCGGGTGTCGAAGACGTCGACGGCGGCGCGCCGGTGGTCCGGGTCGTCGCCCCACCAGCCGCTGACCGTGTAGGCGATGCGCCCGTCCTTCACGGAGGGGAACTCGGCCCGGACGTCGGCGCCGGCGGTGGTGGCGTCGGGGCGGTGCAGCGGGACCGTGTGCGGGACGGGGTCGGACCCCTGGAGGTACCGCAGGGTGGTGCGGCCCTCGTCGCCGTTCTCGTACCAGGCGACGGTGTCGCCGTCCATGCTCAGGCTGCCGATCCAGGCGGAGGAGGTGCTGTAGAGCCGCTTCGCCGGGCCGCCGGTCACGGGGGCGGACATGAGGTCGTAGGTGTCGCCGACGGCGAGCCACACCACGCGCCTGCCGTCGGTGACGGGGCTGAGGTGGTAGCGCCCGTCCTCCGGGGAGACCTGACGGGCCTTGCCCTTCCCGTCCAGTCGCCCGGTCCACACCGAGTACGGGGCCGCGCTGTCGGCGCTGGAGCGGGGGACCGCCCACCAGCCACCGCCCGTGGCCGGACCGATGTCGTTGGCGACGCCGGTCTCCAGGGTGCCGAGGCGGCCGAGCAGGACGTCGCTGTCCAGGCCGAGGGCCTTCTCCCAGCCGGGGACGATGCCGTGGGTGTCGAAGGCCTGCTTGACCTTCGCCATGCGGTCGCCCTTGACGTGCAGCGACTTGGCGGCGGCGAGGACCGCGTCACGGCCTTCGGTGAAGCCGTCGAGGGGGGTGATGTAGGAGGTGAGCGCCTTGTAGACGATCTTGTCGGCGAGTTCGCCGCCCAGGCTCTCGCGGATGTCCCACAGCGCGCCGCCGAAGATGTGCGAGTTGAGGTGGACGCCTCCCTGGTCGCTGCGCGACCCGAGCGGCATGCTGAGGAAGTCCCCCGTGTCCGCGCCGTCGTTGAGGTCGCGGAAGGCGCAGTCCTTCGGTGCCAGTGTGCGGCAGAGGTCGCCGCCGATCAGGCCGGCGTCGGGGTCGGTCATCGGGGTGCGGTTGACGGTGACGTCGATGGCGTTGCCGAAGTAGTCGGCGATGGCCTCGTTCATGGCGCCGGACTGGCCGGCGTAGACCAGGTCGGCGGTGTGCTCGACGACGCCGTGGGTCATCTCGTGGCCGACGACGTCCAGGTCGGAGGCGAGCGAGCGGTACTCGTCGTCCCCGGTGCCGTAGACCATCTTGCTGCCGTCCCAGAAGGCGTTCACCCAGGGGTAGCCGAGTTCCGCTGTGACGCCGACGAGGGAGTTGAGGGCCATGCCCTTGTCGTCGAGGCTGTCGCGGTCGAAGGTGCCGCGGTAGAACTCGTAGACCTTGCCGGCCGCCCAGTGGGCGTCGACCGCGCCGCTGTCGGTCATCTCCTGCGGCGCCTTCGTGGTCGGCATCGCGAACGGCACGGCGCCCTCGGGCCACCGCTCGTCGAGGTCCATCCACCAGAGGCTGGAGCCGTCCCAGGTCTGGATGACGTTGTGGCTCCTGCTGCCGGCCATGTGCGCGCTGTCGCGCAGCAGGTACTGGCCGGTGGCGGCGTCCTTGGTGAGGTTCAGCGGCACCGTCGCGCCGTTCAGCAGCCTCCCGCTGCCGGTGACCTCCGTCGATCCGCCCGCGGGAGCGGCGGGCGTGCCGGACGCCGACGAAGTGCCGTTCCTCGCAGCGCCGTTGGCGGTTGCCGCGGCCGTGAGGGTGCGCAGCGCCCCGGCCTCGTAGCGGAGCACCCCGGTGGCGGCGTCGACGTAGACCTCCTGGACCACGGGCGCGCCGGTGGCGGGGTCGGTGCCGCGCACGGTGACGTGGCGGGCCAGCACGCCCTTGCCGTTGGGCAGCACGGTCAGCCCCCGGTCCGTGCCGGTCAGGCCGGCCCCGTCCGCGGGACGGGAGGACGCGGCGGCCCCGCCGCCGGCGGTGGGGCGCGGGCCGCGGGCGAGCGAGTCCTCGACCTGCCGTACGGCACGCTCCACGGCGGTGGGGGCGGGGAGGGTGGGGTGGGTGGTGTCGAGGTCGAGGGCGGTGAAGTAGGTGCCGGAGGTGCCGGTGACGGTGCGTTCGCCGTCCTTGTGGG
>NZ_JBVKBW010000022.1:0-125163 GCF_055635295.1 Streptomyces sp. NPDC111520
CCGCGCCGGGGTCTTTTTCGTTTGTGGTGGGACCAACCTACGGCGATCCTCTGGACGCGGTCAAGAGGATTGGGGGATGGTGGTGGCATGGAAATGCGACGCCAACCCGATGAGGAGGTCGCTTTGTTGACGGTCCCGCAGATCGCCGAACGGCGCGGCTGGAGCCGCCAAGGGGTCCACGACCGGATCACCAACGACCCGGACTTCCCCGAAGCGGTGTTGGTGCCCGGCAGCACCCGGCCCCGCTGGCCAGCCGACGCCATCGACGCCTACTTCGACACGCACCCCAAGGCCCAGGGGAAGGGCGGCGGCCCGAAGCCGAGCCGCGACCAGGGGCCGACGTGAGCTTCGACCGAGTGACCTACTACGTGCCGCGGTGCCCGCTGTGCGGGACCAGGGCGACGGGCCCGGACGGCCAGGAGCCGCGCCTGGAGTCCGAAGCGCTCGGCGCGGAGCTGCGCGCGCACATGGAGGCGCAGGGCTGGCAGATCGTGGGCGGCGAGTGGAACGGGCGCGCCCGGGTCCGGTCGGCGCTGGCCCTGCGGTGTGCGCAGTGCGCGGCCGCGGCCGCCGTCCGCACGGCGAAGTACCAGCGCGACCTTGCCCGTCCGGCGGTGCGCACCGTGGACATGTCCGCGCGGCTCGGCGACGGGTGGTCGCTGGTGCAGCGCGACGGAGACGAGGAGCGCCGGCTGTGGCTCGTGCGGCACGGCGAGCGCACCCGGGGCCAGGTCGCCCGGTACGTCAACCAGCGCGGTGGCCTGTCCGGTTGGCAGGCGTGGGGGTACGACGGCGGCGAGGTCATGCTGCACCTGGACGCGGTGAGCGCAGGCCAGTGGCGGGAGAACTCCAGCTTCCTGTGGCGCTCCCGCGACCTGGCGGCGTGGGGTGTCGCGGCCAGGCCCAAGCACGGCCAGGCGCTCCCGACGTGGGCCCGGAAGGGGGCGGCGGCCAGGGCGTGACGGGAAGCAAAGAACCGGCCCCCGTGGGGGCCGGTTCGGATGGTGTGGGTCGAGTGGGTCAGGCCGCGTCGACCGCGTCGACCTGGCGGCGCTTGCGCGGCTTGGGGAAGATGCGGGTCTTGCGCCACCGGGCGAGATCCTTGATGTGGACGCGCATGCCACGGTTGGACGTGCCGACCTTCTCGACCTTCGGGCCGGTGCCCTCGGCGATCCACCGGTACATGTTGGCGACGCTCGTGTCGCAGGCGACCGCGGCCTGCTCGACGGTCAGCCACTCCGGGCCGCGCGGCTTGCGCCCACGGGCCTGGGCGGCCGTCTCCGGCTTCGCCTTCACTTCCACCTTGACCTCCACCTCGGGCACGGCCTCCGGCTCCGGGGTGACCTCGGGCTCCGCGACGGCCTCCGGCTCCGACTC
Organism: Streptomyces sp. NPDC111520; assembly: GCF_055635295.1. Lineage (NCBI taxonomy): Bacteria > Bacillati > Actinomycetota > Actinomycetes > Kitasatosporales > Streptomycetaceae > Streptomyces > Streptomyces sp. NPDC111520. The sequence continues at coordinate 1,378 of NZ_JBVKBW010000022.1, forward strand.
GACCACCCGCAGCTCCCGCACCTCGCCCTGACGCGTCCGGTACGCCTTGCGCCTGCACGACGGGGAGCAGTAGAGGCGCGGCCGGCCCTTGCCCTGCCCGTCGAAGGACTTCCCGCAGATGCAGACCACGGTCGTGCTCGCGTTCGGCGGGACGATCCGGTCCAGCACCTCCTTGACGGCGGCCGGGTCGGCGCTCTGCCCGGTCGCGGACTCCAGCTGGTTGATGCGGGCGGTGAGGCGGCCGACGGTGGAGAACAGCGCGTCGAGCTCGGCGTCGGTGATGTGGGAGGCGTCAGCCGGAACGGTGGTCATTTTCAGAATCCCTTGGCGAAGGAGAAGGCGGGCATACGGACGGGTCCGGGGTGCACGTGGGTGGCTTCGAGGACGGCGGTCAGGCCATCCGGCAAGCCGGGAGCGGGAGGGGTGGGCGCGGCCTGGCGGGCCGGGACGGCGGGCGGGTCGATGTCGCCCCGGATCTGGCGGACCACGGCCGCGCAGAAGCGCAGGTTCTGCATGCGGGCGAGGGACCAGCGGTGCCGGGCCCCTACGGTCTCGAGCATCATCGGGTCGTCGTCCATGCCGACGGGCCTGCCGTCCTCGCTCCAGCCCACCAGCGCCCCGTACAGCCAGGCGTCGTTGCGGTTGGCGTCCCACTCGCGGGAGTCCAGCCGGATGTGGGCGGCAACCCGCTCCAGGACGGCCCGCGCGCGGTGCATCAGGTCCGTCTGGCCAGCAGTGCTGCGCTGCAGCTCCTCCAGCTCGGCCGCATGGTTCCGCTTCGCCTCGGCAAGCTCGGCGCGGAGGGCGCGGATCTCGTCCTCGGCCGGGTGGACCAGGGCTTCGGCGATGTTGCGGGCCAGCTCCATGCGTACGGAGTCGGAGAGGTACAGCGGCAGCAGGGCCTCTTCCACGATCTGCCGAGCCTGCCCGACAGCGGGACTGGCAGGGGTTCGGCGGGTGCCGAATGTCTGCGTATTCGGCTCGGTGTCTCGCACCAGGGGCCTCCGTGCGGCTGGGTGGTGGTGCCTTGCAATGAGGGGGAACGTCGGAGGCCCGCCAGGTGTGACACAAGACAGGGAATTTGGTGAGCACAAAGCGACGAAAGCCCTGTGACCTGCGGTTTTGCCGCCAGGGATGAAGGCGACTTGCGCTAGAGCGCAACACGCGATTCGACTTGCGCTAGAGCGCAACATGCGACTTGCGCTAGAGCGCAAGTCCGACTGACGCTCTAGCGCAACACCTAGTAACTAGAAGAACTTCAACTAGACGAACATCAACAACACCTGGGCGGCGGGTGCCGGCGGACGGGTGCGGCCCGGCGGCGGCGGGGCGTGAAACGGGACCGGCAAGCCGGCCCGCCGGATTCCCTCCCCAAACGGATGACACCAGTGGTACCGTTGCCACCATGCCAGCATCTGAGAAGACCGAGAAGAAGGCCATGAGCCTCCGGTTCCCCAACGCGGAGCAGTACGACGCCATCGCCGCAGCCGCCAAGGCCGCCGACATGAGCATGCAGGAGTACGTGCTGTCGGCAGCCTACGAGCGCGCCACGGCCGTCGAGCGGGTGTTCCTCGAGGCGGCCCGCGAAGCCATGGAGTACACCCGCGAAGCCTTCGCCGAGCTCGGCGACAACGTGCCCGACACCGAACGGCACGCCGCCGCGCGGGCCGCGGAGCAGCGCCTTGCCGAGCTGGACCGCGCTGAGGCTGGCCACGGGAACGCCGCGTGACCCAAACCATCGACGTGCCGTTCCTGCTGCACGTCGCCGAGCAGATCGACGGCGACCCGCAGGTGCACGAACTGGGCGTGCTCTACGCCGCGGTCGCCCGCGTCCACTCCAGCGCCATGGGGCGCGACTGCTACGGCTCTGACCACCTCAAGGCGGCCGCGCTCATGCACGAGCTCGCGCGGATTCCCTGCCTGGAGCACTCGAACCTGCAGTTCGCATGGGTCAGCACTATCGGGTTCCTGACCCTGCAGGACCGCAGCCTGAACTACCCGCCCAAGGAGGCCGCCGTCCTCGTCCGCGACACGGCAGCCGGCCGGGTCACCGTGAAGGAGATCGCTCTGGCGCTTCGCGGCTGGACCGTTCGGTGACGGCGACGACCCTGGGGGCACCCGCCCGGATCCAGCGCGGCCGCACGAAGGGCTGGCGGCTGGCGGATGCCACCACCAACCCGAACGGCGCCGTCATCGTCAGCCAGCCCAGCCGGTACGGCAACGCGTGCACCATCGCGGTGATGCGGGAGATGCGATACGTCGACCCGCACGCCGCGGCGGCCGCCAACTTCCGCATGTGGCTGGCCGGGGACCGAACCAACGCCCCGACCGACGAGGCCGACCAGCGGCGCGAGCGGATCCTTGTCAGCGTGCCGGAGCTGCGCGGCAAGGACGTCGCTTGCACGTGCCGACCGGATCAGGCGTGCCACGCCGACGAACTGCTGCGGCTGGCCAGCATGCCGCCCGCCGAGTACGACGCGTGGGCCGCGAGGGTTCGCCTCCGGGTCGACCGGGGCCGGGCCTCCTGGAGCGAAGCCCCGATGTACAGCGACGAGGAGAAGGCAGCCGCATGACCGACCGCCACGCCGGCTACGTCGTCACCCTCGCCGGAGACCTCCGGGCCGACGACGCCGAGCAGCTCCGGGCCGCCATCGGTCTCCTGCGGGGCGTCGTTTCCGTGGAGCCGGTGCCCGCCGACATCCCGCAGCACATCGCCACGGAGCGCGCCCGCAGCGAGCTCCGCGGGCAGCTCGCCGGGATCCTCACCGGGAAGTGACCGGACAGCCCGAGGGCCCGCCACCTCCCCGGTGACGGGCCCTCCAGACTTTCCCGGGTATAACCGGCTCACGCGACCAGTTCTGTCAGGACGAGTGTCAGCCTTCCCCCGGGGGTTGCAGACCTGGCACCTGGGCGAGGGTCCGGCCCTGTCAGGATCCGGGCGTTGTCGTCCGGCAGGGCCCCGCCGTCGACCAGGCCGTCAAGGAGCGCCTTCGCCGAGGGCGCCCAGTTCCCCGGGTCGAAGTCCCGGGTACGCGGGCCCGGGTGCACGACGTAGTGCAGGTGGGCCCGGGCCAGCGTCGGCAGCCGGTGCTTACGGGCGAGCACCTTCCCCGTCTTGCGGAGCTCGCCTATCCGGTCGGCCTCGGGCGCCCAGTGCAGGCGCATGTTGGAGCTGAGCAGAGGCAGCGGCGGGACGGCCATCACCCACGAGCGGCCCGCGCCGGCCAACTCGGCAACCAGGTCGTCCAGGTCCACATCCGGGGCGGGGCCGGCGGCCGCGACCGGGCGGGGCGCCTTCGCCTTGCGGGGCCTGGCCGTGCCCGAAGTGCGTTTCGCGGCCACGGCCTTGGTGCTGCGCCGCAGCTCACGCTCCCCGGCGAGGGTCAGCCCGACGAGCTCCGTCCACTGTCCCCGGTCGTGGGTGCGGCCGCCGTGGCGTACGAGCTCGGCGCGGAGTAGCGCCAGGACGTCGAGCTTGGCCAGGGTGAGCCACTGCCCGGGCTCCGGTGCGGCGTAGCGGTAGTGGGTGCGGCCCGGGGAGCCGGGGACGCTCGCGTGACTGACGGCGTGATCGCGGATGGTGCGCAGGGCCGCGCGGTGAGCCTCGGGGAGGGGAGGGGCCGCGGGGCGGCGGAACGGTGCGGGCATCGGGACCTCCGCTACGTCTATGCGCATAGGTGCGCGTAGTTTCCAAGATTTTTTGCGGGGTGGAAGCTGGCCGACCCTGATTGCTCGATCACTGCAAGTGTCGGCTGTTTCCTGACCGGTTCATTCCGTGAGCCTTACAACTTCTCATACATGGGGCGGCTGTTACCCCCTCGCAGCACTACGCGCAATTGCAACACGCGGCCGCGGAAGCCGTAAGCTTAAGAACGCCGAAGAGGAGAGCACGACCCGTGATCCAGCCTGTGGCCTGGAAAACCTGGCTGGGGGTCGTTGCCCTCCTCTGGCGCACCGTAGGAACCAACTCGAGAATGGAAAACCCACAATGCGCTTCAATAGTAGTGCCTGCAGCAAAGCCTGCGCCAAGGGCATCAAGGATGTCGTCAAGTTCGTGAGGACTGCCTTGGAAGCCGTGGCCCGCGCGGTCAGGAACAATCGCCGTGAGGTGACCCTCGCGGCCCTCGGCGGCGCGGTCCATGCGTGCGTGGCCATCCCGTTGGTCGAAGCCGGGAACCGGTTCTTCGGCGCCTGATCCACACACGAGCACAGGGTGGCCCCCCTCTCACTCGAGAGGGGGGCCACCCTGTTACCCGGCGCCTGCCCCGGCACCCGTGCGCGTCTTCGCCGACCTCGCCGGCAGTCCGCCGAACCGGGATCGAACATCCGGCCGGACACCCCCGAACGCATGGTTAGGGGAGCCTTACCGGTGATAATTTGGAGAATCACAGGCTATTCTAAGGGGGTGTCAGAAGATCCCGAACACCCCTCCGAAGACGGCCCTGTGGCCCCGCCGGAGATGAGCCGCGCCCTGTTCAACCAGTGGTTCGCGTTCGTCTCCGCCCGGCTGGACGAGCGCGAGGCCATGGCCGACGCGATCCACTCCCGCGCAGGCCTGGAATGCCGCACGATCACCACACCCCTGCGCGTGAAGGCCGCGTACGCGTTCGGCTACGGGGAGGCCGCACTGGCCGACGACCAGCCCCACCGCGCGCGCAAGAAACTCGCCTGGTTCCGCCAGATGGGCGCCCAATGGGCCGACCACCCCCAGCACCCCGACCACCTCAAGGAGAAGACGGCATGAGCGGCCTCTCGGCATCCGGCCTGCTGGCGTACGGCTACGTCCTCGGCGGCGACGACAACGGCTGGCAGGTGCAGGGCGCCGGCGAGTTCGGCGAGCTGACCCCGGCCGCCCCCTGGTACGACCCCGACGTGGACGACGATTTCGAGTCCGCGGCCATGGACCGGCTGCGGGCGGCGGGCGTCGGCGTGGAGGTCGTCGCGTACTGCTCCCACGCCTACCCGATGTACTTCCTGGCCGCGAAGTCCTTCCGCGTGGCCCAAGGCCACACCCAGGGAATTGACATAGCGGAACTGGTGGAGGCCTCGCAGGCGGGCGACTGGGACGCCAAGCTGCAGGCCGCTCTCGACGCCCTCGGCATCACCCCCCTGCAGGAGCGGCCGAGCCTGCACCTGTGTTCGTACCTCGGCTGACCCACCCCACCCGTAGCGCCACCAAAGGAGAACCATGGCTGACACCGGCATCCACGACCTGGCCCAGTACGAGACCGACGCCCCGTTCACCCCGGCCGAGCGGAAGGCGATCGACGGCTACCACGACTTCATCGGCGACCTCCCCAACATCGCCTTCGAGGGCTTCAACGCCGACGAGATCCGCGGCTTCGCGGCGGAGAACGGCGAGCACGAAACCCGCAAGATGCTGCTCTTGTTCTCCACCGAGCTCCTCAGCGCCTGGTACGGGGCGATCACCGTCCTGCAGGGCAGGTTGTCGAGCGGCGCCGACGGGCACAGCGGGGCCGCCGCCGCGTACCTCGGCAACCTCAAGGAGCAGCACCGCGACGCCCGCACCAAGTTCGAGCACGCCGTCACCATGTGGTTCCTGGACCTGGACACGGACCTCTCCTCGCCGACGTACGTAAGCCGGGACTCGCACGAGTGAGTGACCAGTACGGGCAGCGCATACCGGCCCTGCCGGGCGCGGCGAAGGCGTGGTTCGACGCGTTCCAGCGGGCCGCGGAGGCGGCGAACGGCGGCATCGACTGGTCGGTGCTGTCCTCGGCGCGGCTCCCCAACCCTGCCGCCGTGCCGCCGTGCCCGGTGTGTGGCGACGTGCCCGTGTCCGGCAAGCTGTCCGGCCACACCGGGTTTTGCCCGTTCCAGCCGTGCCCGCCGAAGACGGGCGCCCACCTGCACTTCCAGCCCTGCGGATGCCTCCTGGACCTGCCGTCTCTGGAGGAACTGATCCGCTCCATGTACGGCTCCAGGGAGAACGCGTGAGCATGGAGGAAGAGGGAGAGGTCGTCGTCGCGGAGCTCCTGGACGACGAGGAGCCCGAGGGGCTTCCCGCCGTCCGGGAGAGCCTGCCTGCGCCGCGCTACGACGTCGATCAGCACACGATCGTCGGCCCGGGCGAGGATCTGCCCGTGGCCGGGCAGGGCCCGCGGTACTCGGAAGAGGACTTCCGGGTCTCGCAGGCCACGATGGACCTGCACGCTGAGGCCAAGGCGGAGAACACCCGCCGGATGCGCACCACCGCGGTGAGGGAGTTCGAGGCCTGGTGCGCTGTGCACGGCCGCGTCGCCCGGCCGTGCACTACGGCGACGTTCACCGAGTACGGCACTCACCTGATGACCCGGGTCAACCGCAAGGACGGCACGCGCAGTATGAAGGCCGCGTCGATCCGCGCCTACATGTCGCACATCCGCATGTGGCAGCCGCCCGGGAAGCGCCCGGACCGCACGATGTTCAACGAGAACATCAAGGGCTGGACGGCGAAGAACCCGCGGGCGAACCGGAAGCGGGAGGCGTTCCCGCTGACGCTGCCGTTCGTGCTGGCGATGATCGACGTGTGCGACGAGTCCACCCCCATCGGCATGCGTGACGCCGCCTACCTGGCGTTCGCCTACCGGTTCGTGGCGCGCCGCACCGAGCCCGCCGAGCTGCTGATCGAGGATCTGGTGATCACTGATGACCGGATCGTCGTGAAGCTGGCCAAGGACAAGACGCACCAGACCGAGGAACAGACCCTCACCCAGAAGAACCGCGCCGACCTGCAGCAGGTCGAGCGCATGCGGGCGTGGCTGGCGTACCTCGCCGAGCAGGGCGTCACCTCGGGTCCGCTGCTGCGGGCGCTGACCAAGAAGGGCGCGCTCGCCGGGCGCGCCCACGCGACCAAGCGGGGCGATCACCTGACCGGGTCCGCGTGCGACGGCATCGTGAAGAAGCGGTTCGAGCAGGCTGGACTCGAGACCGACGGGCGGCCGGTGACGGCTCAGGGCTTGCGCGCGGGAGCGGCCACCGACCTGGCGGCCGCCGGGGTCCGGGGCAAGGTGCTCAACCGACAGGGCCGGTGGGCGGACAAGTCATCCGTCGCCGAGATCACCTATGTCCGGCCCGTGATCGACGCGGAGAAGGACCCGTTCGACGCGGTGAAGGTGGTCGGGGCGGCAGCCGTCGACCAGGTCGCGGAGCCCGCCGGCCCCGTGGTGAAGGTGGAGGGCCGGGCCGACCGTGCTGCCCGGCGGCGCATGCGCCGAAGGTGACTGGCAGCCCCAGTATTTCGCTGCTGGGGCGTACGGCCCGAAGGGCCGGCCCCCGCGCCCGCCGCAGGCGATCTGCCAGCGGGCGCGGGGGCCAGTTATACATGAGAGCCTTCCCCCGTGCTTCTATCCGACAGGGACATCAGGACCGAGATCGACGGCGGGCGGGTGCGGATCGACCCGTTCGACGCGTCGATGGTGCAGCCGTCGAGCATCGACGTACGGCTCGACCGCTTCTTCCGGGTGTTCGAGAACCACCGGTACCCGCACATCGACCCCGCGATCGAGCAGCCGGACCTCACCAGGGAAGTGCAGCCGGAGGGCGACGGGCCCTTCATCCTCCACCCCGGGGAGTTCGTACTGGCCTCCACGTACGAGGTCATCACACTCCCCGACGACATCGCCTCCCGCCTGGAGGGGAAGTCGAGCCTCGGTCGGCTGGGACTCGTCACGCACTCCACCGCAGGCTTCATCGACCCCGGGTTCTCCGGACACGTGACGCTGGAGCTGTCGAACGTGGCCACGCTCCCCATCAAGCTGTGGCCCGGCATGAAGATCGGGCAGCTCTGCCTGTTCCGGCTGAGCTCGCCGGCCGAATTCCCCTACGGCTCGCAGCGGTACGGCTCCCGGTACCAGGGGCAGCGCGGCCCGACCCCGTCACGGTCGTCTCTGCACTTCCACCGCACGCAGGTCTGACGCGACGCAAACGGCCCCGTCCCGGTAGCACACCGGGCGGGGCCGCCTGGTCCCCGAACCCGCGAGGAGGTTCCGGTGGACCGAGCCACCCGATCCCTGACCGCGTGGCATTCCGCCCGTGCCCGCGCCCGCCGCATGCGCGAGCGCTGGATCGCCGCCGAGGCCCGATGCGCCCAGCTCGCCGCCGAACCGGCCGTGCCCGTGGAGGTGTGGCGCGCCTCCCAGGTGGAGGCGATGCGCGCCAACGACACCATCGGCCGAGTGGCTGACCTCCTGGAGCGGTGGCACGAGTCGGGGCCGCAGGACGGGCGGGCCGCACGCACCGAGCTGCTGCGCGCCCTGAACGGCACCGACGAGCGGGACGCGGCGCTGCAGCGCCTCCGCGGCCGGGTGCGGGAACTGCGGTCGGGCCTGGCCGACATGGCCCGCGTGGCGGAGCACGAGAAGGCCGTGGCGATCGAGGCGGAAGCCCGCCTTGACCGGGCATGCGCGCTACTCGACCGCGTCGCCGCCGCCCCCACCATGCAGCTGCACGAGGACGGGCCGCGCGTCGTGGACGCCGACGATCTGCGCCACCGTCTGGGGCTGTCGCCCCGGTAGAGCCGCTGTTGTCACACTCTGGCGCCGCTGATCGTTCCCATGGGTGGGGGTTGCGCTTAGCGCAGGGGCTGTGTATCCGAATCCGTCCGGCGGAAGGAACCGACGCCTGTGCCTACTCCCCCGGCGAAGAAGGCGGCCGACCATGCGTGGGTCGTCGCGGCCGAGCTGCCCGTGGAGACCAACATTGCCCGCTACGCCGACTTCCGAGGATCGTTCGTGATCAAGGAGGGCGGACAGCGCGTCAACGCCCTGGAGGTGTACTGCAAGGCCTGCAAACGCCCCTTCGAGGACGTGGCAGACCAGGAGTGCTCTGCACTCATCGACAACCGGCACCTCATCGGCGGAGACCAGCGGGTCCGCGCGAAGCGCCTGCCTCCGCCCCAGCCTCCGAAGGGCGCCCGGGTCATCCCGGGCCACACCTACACGCGACGCGGCATCGAGGCGTACGTCGCGGGCACCGTCTGACCACTCACCTGCAGAAGGGCACCACCCCGTGAACCGCCGTACCCGCATAGTCGCCGCCGCGTCCGCCGCCACCCTGGCACTGGGCCTGGCGGGCTGCGCCAAGATGATGGAGCCGTACAACGACGCTCCGCGCGCTGGCACGATCAACCGGGAGCCCTGCGAGGTCATCGCCATGCCCGACGGTTTCTCCAACTCCTGCACGAAGTGCGACCACGGCAACCGCATCTACCAGTCGTTCCACGGCGACGGTGCGTACACGGCCATCTCGGTCGTGCCCCAGGATCCGACCTGCCGCCACTGAGCGCAGTCCGCCGGGGGCCGGTCCGTGAGTGGCCGGCACCCCGGCGCGGGTGACGCCGCGACACTAGGCGCGACGCCTTCCTAGCTTGCGCGCCGTGACTCACATCCCTTCCGCCACCGACGCGCCCCCGCCGACAACGCCGCCGCTGCCCGTCAGGGAGATCGTCGGCCTGGTCCTGGTCGTCCTCGGCTCAGTAGGCCTCACCGTCGTGGCGTTCGCCGTCGATCCGCTGCTCGGCGCGGCCGTTGTCGCCGCCGCGCTCATCAGCCTCGGACTGATCCTGTCCCTCGGCGATAGCAGCGCCGGCTGATGGCCCGCCGCCGGACCCTGCTGCCCGCGATGCGGGCCCTGGCCCGCCGCCGCGCCGTCGCGCCGGCCATGCAGGAGACCAAGGGGTGGTCCGGCGGCTGGACTGTGCCCGCTGGCGTGTCGCGCATGTACGGCACCGAGGGCCGCGCGGACGGCTGGGACCTGGAGAAGGTCATCGCCGACGGCTACGAGCGCGGCGTGTGGGTTTTCAAGGCCGTCGAGACGATCGCCGGGCACTCCTCCCGCCTGCCGTTCATGGTCGGCCGCGGGGACAACCCCGGTGAGATCGACGAGACCATGGACGAGCATCCGCTGTACCGGCTGCTGAACGGGCAGGCCAACCCGCTGGAGAGCGGGCGCGTGTTCCGCAAGCGCCTGTCGGCGCAGGTGCTCCTCAGCAAGCGCGGCGCGTTCATCGAGGTGACCCGCTCGCGGCGGGGCACGATGACCCGCCTGGATCTGCTGCCGCCGGACCGGGTGATGCCCATTCCCGACCCCCGCGGGGAGTACATCAGCCACTTCGAGCTGTTCGAGCGCGACGGGCGCACCCGGGAGCTGGACCCGGAGCGGGTGCGATGGGTGCGAGAGCCCCACCCCACGGATCCGTTCTCGGGGACGACGCCGCTGGAGGCCGCCGGGATATCGGTGGACCTGGACCACCTGGCGCGGCTCTACAACGTCAGCTTCTTGCGGAACGACGCCCGGCCCGGCGGTGTGCTTGGCGTCGACCTCAAGGGCGCGTCAGGCCGTCAGCTCGACCGGATCGAGGAACGGTTCGCGCCGGGCGTCGAACGGGCCGGAGAGCTCGCCGTGATCGGCATGGGCCCCGGCGGCATGAGCTACATCGACGTCGCCACCCGGCCCCGTGACATGGCCTACGAGCAACTGTCGAAGATCTCCAAGGACGAGATCCTGGCCGCGTTCGGCACGCCCGAGTCGATGTTCGGCAACACCTCGGGCCGGACCTACGACAACGCCGAGCAGGACGAGTACACGTTCTGGACGATCACCATGTCGTCCCACAACGACCTGATCGCCTCCGCGTTCTGGCCCGACGTCGCCGACGACGACGGGTGGCGCCCGTACCTGGACACCAGCGGCGTCGAAGCCCTGGAGCTCCCCCAACGTCACCGCCTGCAGGTGCTCCGCGAGGAGTGGCAGGCCGGACTGATCAGCGTGGACGAGTACCGGGCGGCTGCCGGTCGTGACCCGATCGACAACCCGCAGACCCGTGCCCTTTGGCTCAACCCGCAGAAAGCGCCCGTGCCGACGCGGCCCGAGGACGCGGTTGCCCTCGGTGTCGGCGGCGCCCCCGGCGCTCCCCCCGGTGCGCCGGGTGCCGGCCCGGGCGGACTTCCCCCGGCCGATGCGCCCGAAGGCGGGCAGGACGGCGGCGGCGCGGCCGCCCAGGCCGTTGCCCAAGCCCGCGGGGACGGCGGAGACGCGGGAGGTGCGGCCGCGCAGGCCGTGGCAGCAGCCCGCGCCACCCAGCAGCCCACCGCCCCGGGCGCGGCCGCCGCAGCCGTCGATGCGGCCCGTGCTGCAGGCGGCGCCTCGCAGGCCCCGGGGGCCGCCGCGGCCGCCGTCACCGCGGCGCGCGCCTCCCAGCAGCCCACCGCGCCAGGCGCGGCCGCCGCCGCCGTCGGTGCGGCCCGAGAGACCAAGTCCGCGCGGCGCGATCCCGGCTGGACCCCCGATGAGGCAGCCGTCGAACGGCTCACCACCGCGGCGGCCGGCGCCCTGGACGCGATCCTCGCCCGACAGACAGACATCACCATCGCCCGGCTGCGCTCCCCCAAGGCCCGCAAGGGCACCCGGTACTGGCAACCGGACAAGTCCCTCCCCGAGGACACACGCGGCGGTGACGGGCCGCTGGACGCGCACCGGGCGATCTCCCCCGAACGGTGGGCCACCGAAGCGACCGCGACCCTGTCGCCGCTGGTGACGGCGGCCGCAGAGCGCGCGTACGAGGACGCGACCCGGGCCCTGTCGGACGCGGCCGCCATCGAGGGCAAGGCGCTGCGCGGCCGAGGGGGGCCAGCAGCAGCCGTCATGGCGGCGCTCGCCGCCGTCGCCGAAGCCGTCCGGACGTTCCTCAACGCCCTGGCGGACGACGTGATGGCAGCTCAGGGCCACACCGACACCGTTGACGGCCTCGCCGAGGTCGTACACGGCCGCACAGGGGCCGCGCACGAGCTGGCCGAAGGGCTGGCCCGTCAGGTGGCCTCTGCGGTCGTCAACGGGGCAGCACAGGCCGCAGCGGAGGAAGTCCCCGGCATCGTCCGGACCTGGCACACGATGGGCGACGAGCGCGTACGGCCCGCCCACGAGGCACTGAACGACGAGACGCTGCCCGTCGACCAGCCCTTCGAGATCGAGGGCGCGTCGCTGCGGTACCCCGGCGATCCGCTGGCGCCCCTGCACCTGACGATCAACTGCCGCTGCCGCCTGTACTACTGGCCGGTTGACGGCGGACGCCCGGGCCTGGAGGGCAAGAGCGCCCGCCGTTCCCGGTGGAACCTGGCCCGGCACCCCCGGGACTCCCGGGGCCGCTTCATCGAGCCGGGCGGCGTCGCCCGGCTGTGGGGTGGCGGACTGGTGCGGGTCGTAGGCGCCCTCGCCAACCAGCGCATCCGCGTGGAGCGCCTGGAGGGCGGCGGCCGCGAGAACCACCGTGCGGACCGACTGACGATGGTGGCCCGCCCGGACGGCACCGCCCCGACGAAGGACGCGGGCAAGCTGCCGCCGACGAACGGCCCGAAGGGTGGGTGAGCGCCTGCACCTGGTCCCGGTGCGGTTCCGGGACGCCGCGGCGTTCGTCGCCGCCTGGCACCGCCATCACAAGCCGCCGCCGGGCATGGTGTTCGCCGTCGGGGCCGCCGACGGCGACGGGGTGCTGCGGGCTGTCGCCATGGTCGGGCGGCCCGTCGCCCGGCACCTGGACAACGGGCAGACGCTGGAGGTCACCCGCACGGCCACCGACGGCGCCTCCAACGCGAACAGCATGCTGTACGGCGCGGCGTGGCGGGCCGCGCAAGCCATGGGCTACACGCGCCTGGTGACGTACACGCAGGAGGGCGAGACCGGGGTGAGCCTGCGCGCTGCAGGCTGGCGGGTGCTGGCGCAGCGGCCGCCGCGGCGGGGCTGGGACTGCGCGAGCAGACCGCGCCAGTCCCGGGGTGCCGACAACATCGCCCGGACCCTGTGGGAAGCCCCCCACCTGCCGTGACTCAGGTCACAGTCGGATGGGGAGGGTGAGCGCGCGACGCTAGATGTGCCGGCGCTCGATGGTGCGCGGCATGTCGCTCCGCCGCCGCTCCGCCGCCACCCCCGCCGCCTTCGAGTCGAAGATCACCCGCAGGGCGTGGAACCCGGCCCTGCACCCCCGTGACTCCCGCGGCCGCTTTGTCGAGACGGGCGGCATTGCCCGCCTGTGGGGCGGAGGCCTCGCCCGCGTCGTGCGCGCGCTGAGCACCGACATGGTCGAAGTGGAGCGCCTGGACAACGGCGTCCACGAACGGATGTACGCCAACCGGCTCACCATGGTGGCCCGCCCCGACGGCTCCCGCCCCACCAAGAGCCAGAAGAAGGTTCAGGACGAGGACGAGCTCCGCAAGGGCGACCCGAGCCGTGGCGACGGCGTCGACCGCCCTGACACCGGCCACGCGGGCGTCACCCCCCGCGCCCACACCCACGGCGACGAGGACGAGCCGGAGCCCATCCCGGACGACAAGCCGAGCGTCATCGGCGTCCTGAACGACTGGCGCAACGGCCGCGTCCAGGCCCTCGCCGCATCGCCCGAGCGCGACGTCACCGCGAGCGAGCGCGCGAAGCAGGCCAAGGACGTCGCCAACGCCCTGGACTCCGCACAGCTCACCCCGTCCGGCCGCCACATCATCGGCAAGATCGGCGACCGGTGGCACGTGTTCGAGGCCGCCACCGGCCGCCGTCAGCGCGATTGGTTCGACTCCAAGCCCGAAGCCCGCGCGGCCGCCGAGAACCTGGAGAAGCAGTCCTTCCACGACCAGCAGGGATGGCTGCCCACCCCGGCGTTCGGTCTCAAGGAGCTCGCCGCGGTGCTGGACACGCCCGCCGCGCGCCGCCGCGCCCGCACGTCCCTGGTCGCCCCGGCCGCCGCCGACGCGCCCGTGCACCGGGGCCGGCCGACCGGCTCCGCGAAGTCCCAGCCCGGCTACCGGCACTCCCGCGCCCGCGACGTGAAGGAAGGCGAGTACCTCGCGTTCGGCGGCATCGACAACGACGGCGGATGGTTCACCCGCCGGGTCACCGCCGCGGAGAAGCTCCCCGACGGCCGCACGAAGATCACGATGGACGACGGCTTTGAAGCCAACGTCATCGACAACTCCATCGGCGACGGCTTCGAGGTTGTCCGCGTCGACTACCCGCTGGACGACTACCAGCGCGACCGCGCCAACTCCGGCGCGCCGTCCGCGAAGGTGGAGGCTGCCGCCCGCGCGGCCGCCAAGCCCGCCCCCGCCCCGGCGCGTCCCGCCCCCGCGCGGAAGTTCCACACCGTCAAGGACGTCACCGCGCACTGGGCGCGCGGCCGCGACGAGGTGTGGGCCCGCCCGCCGCGCACCCACAACGGCGTCCCCGTCCGGGGCGCCACCGCGACGGAAAAGCGCCAGGTCCGGCTGGCCACCTACTCGGCCGACAGCCGTACCGAGATCGCGCGCACCGCAGCGGTCTCCAAGAACGGCAACTTCCTGGTCACCCGCTCCGGAAAGTCGAAGTGGTACGTGTACCACAGCGGCTCCGGGCTGATCATGAACGACACCGCGGGGTTCTCCAACAGCGGCGACGCCCTGGCGTGGGCGGACGAGCTGGAGGACGCCCGCGACACCCGCGGCAACCTCATCGACTGGAACGCCAAGCACGTCGGCGACCGGCTGGACATGGCCAACGGCCGTGACGGCATCGACAAGGCCATCGAGCGCGGCCGCAAGCACCAGGACACCCCGGAGCCCGCCCCGCAGCCGCAGCAGGCCGCCCCGCAGGCGGAACAGCCCGAGCTCACCCCCACGGCCCCGGCGGCCGTCCCGGCGCCCTCCGGCGACGACTGGCTGCCCGCCGGCCAGTCCATCGCCGACCAGCCCCGCCGCTTCAACACCGTCGACCAGGTCCGCGAGCACTGGGCCAACAACCCCGACCAGCCCACCGCCAAGCAGACCCCCGAGGTGCGCCAGCTCCAGGAGAGCCAGGCCGCCGCGCTCGCCGAGCGCCTGCCCGACAACGCGCAGCTCTCCGCGCACGGCCGGTTCGTGATCTACCAGTCCGGCCGCGAATGGCGCGTGGCGTACGCCGGAACCGGCGACACCGTGTCCGTGCTGTCCTGGGACAGCAAGCGCGAAGCCCTCAAGTGGGCCAAGCGTGTGGAGGAGGACACCCGTCACAGCGACGGCCGCGCCTTCAACTGGGACGCGCCGTTCCTCGAGGACCGCCTTCGCAGCCCCGAAGGCGAGAAGGCCTACGACAGGTCCAACACTTCCTACTGGAACCCCTCGGAGGAGGAGCTTGCAGCCTCCCGGGCCGCGCACGCCGCGGAGCGGGAGGCACTGCGGGCCGCCCCTGCGTCGGGCGAGGCGTGGCTGCCGTCCGGGCAGGAGCAGCCGCGCCGGTTCACCTCTCTGCAGCAGGTCCAGGCCCACTGGCAGGACAACCCGGACGCGTGGTCGACCAACGACCGCGCCGCCGAGCAGACCCGCCGGGAGGCCCGCGTCTGGGCCAAGGGCCTGATCAGCAACGGGCAGATGTCCAAGGGCGGCTCGCTGGTCGTCAAGAAGGACCACGACGTCTGGTACGTGCGGCACGCTGGCACCGGCCAGCAGATCGGCAAGCCGTTCCCGGACAAGGCCGCCGCCCTGGCCCGCGCGAACGAGCTGGAGGACTACCGCGACGCCGACGGGCGCGCCTTCAACTGGAACGCCCCTCACGTCCTGGACAACCTGGCCGAGGACGCCGGACAGGCCATGCTCGACGGCCGCAAGCTGCAGCGCGAGACCCCTGCGCCGAAGGCGGACGGCGACCGGCCGGCGGTGTACGGCGACCCCACGACGAACGCCGGGCTTGCCCAGACCCACGCGCAGATGGACGCCGCCGAGCAGGCCATCAAGGACGCATGGCCCGCGTGGGACCACACGCCCACCCGCGACAACATGTTCATCGGCGGGCACCCCGAGGCCCCGGCCCTGCGCGACGCCGTGGACGCCGCGACGAACCGGCACCACCGCACGATGGCCGAGCGCATCCAGGCCTACCGCGCCCTGGACGACGCCGCCCGCGCCTCCCTGGCGAAGCTGGACAAGCAGCCGGGCCTTGACGGGTACCGCCGCGACCGGCCGCACCTGGAGGAATTCGAGCGCCAGGTCCGCGAGCACGTCGACCGCATGGAGGCGTCCCAGGACGCCAACACCGCGGCCCGCGCGGCCCACGCCGCCGCCAAGGCCGCGAAGGCCACCGAGACCGACGGCAACGGCGACCGCAACGCCGCGAGCGCGGTGCAGTCAGCGCGCACAGGTACGGTGACGCCGGCCGCGCCCACCACCCCCGAGAGGACCACCGATGAATCCGTACGGCGCCCTGGCGAAGGCGTACTGGACGACGTACCGGCCGCAGGCGACAGCGGCACTGCCCGATCCGGAAGCGTTCTTCACGGCTCTGGGGCAGGAGATCGAGGAGCAGATCGCGGAGGACGCGCTGGATCTGACGCCGCAGGGGACGCCGGGGCAGGACTTCCGGGATCGGATCGGGGAGATGAACGCCGCCCGGTACAGGGCGCGGGAGAAGGTGCTGCAGGAGACGGTGTACGACCGGGAGAAGGAGCCCGGGACGGAGGATCTGGACATGCCCGCGTACCCGACTCTGCCCAGTCTGGCCCTGGAGCTGTAACTTTCGGCACCCCCGAGCAGGAGGCCCTTGCCCCGTCGTGGGAGCCTCCTGCCGACGGGTCCGTGCTGGTCCCGTCCACGGTCCTGGCCCGTGCCAAGGCGAACGTGGCCGCCATCGAGGTGCTGCGCCGCCTGGAGGCGGAGAACCGCCCCGCCACCCACGAGGAGCAGGCCATCCTCGCCCGCTGGTCCGGGTGGGGCGCCGTCCCGCACATCTTCGCCGACAACCCGTCGCACGAGTTCACGGCCCTGCACGACAAGCTGCGCGAGCTGCTGTCGGATGACGAGTGGGCGGCCGCGAAGGGCAACGCCCTCAACGCGCACTACACCGACCCGGCGATGGCTCAGGCCATCTGGGACGGCCTGCGTCAGCTCGGCTTCGACGGTGGCGAGGTGCTGGAGCCGGGCGCCGGCTCCGGAAACTTCATCGGCCACGCCCCCGACGGCGTGCACGTCACGGGCGTCGAGCTCGACCCGATCACCGCCGGTATCACCAAGGCCCTGTACCCGCACGCGGACATCCGCGCGGAGAACTTCAAGGACACCCGCCTGCCCGACGGGATGTTCGACGCCACGGTCGGCAACGTCCCCTTCGGCGACTACCAGGAAGTGGACTTCCGGCACAACAAGGGCAACCACAACATCCACAACCACTTCATCCTCAAGTCGCTGGACCTGACCCGCCCCGGCGGTCTGGTCGCCGTCATCACCAGCCGCTTCACCATGGACGGCAGCGGCGCGCGGGCCGAGGACGCCCGCATGGAGATGGCCTCCAAGGGTGAGCTGGTGGGCGCGGTGCGTCTGCCGGGCGGCGCGCACCGCCGCACCGCGGGCACCGACGTGGTCACTGACCTCCTCGTGTTCCGGCGCCGCGACAAGGACAAGGAGTTCACCTCCGGCCGCGACCGCACGGGCGCGGTGAAGCCCCTCACCGAGCGCAAGGCCGACGACCCGCCGATGTGGGTCCACACCGCACGCGTCACCGACCTGCCCGGGCAGGACCCCGAGCAGGCCGACGACCCCAAGGCCCCGAAGGTCCACGTCAACCCGTACTTCCTGGTCAACCCGGAACGGGTGCTCGGCGAGATGTCCGTGGGCCACGGCATGTACGGGCCCAGCGACCTGAACGTGGACGGCAACCGGAACGCCGCCCCCGACCTGCACCGCGTCCTGGGGCACATCGCCAGCGACGCGAAGGCCGACGGCCTGGCGTACCGCCCGGACTCCGCGACCCGCGTCAAGCCGCGGCTGCTGGAGCCCGGCTCCGACCGCCAAGACGGGCACGTGCAGTTCGAGGCCGACGGCACGTTCACGCAGGTCCGTGACGGCCAGGTGCTCCCGTACAACGTCCCGAAGACGCAGTTCGAGGAGGCCCGGCAGCTCGTCGGCCTGCGCGACGCCATGAAGGACCTGGTGCGCGCGGAGAACAACCCGGCCGTCGCCGACGCCGAGGTCGAACGGCTCCGCCACGTCCTCAATGACGCGTATCAGGCGTACCACGGCAAGTTCGGGTCGCTGAACCGCTTCGAGTGGTCCGACCGCAAGGCCACCGACCCCGAGACCGGCGAGAGCATCAAGAAGGCCTTCCGTAAGCGGCCGCCGATGGGCGGGCTGCTCACCAAGGACCCCACCATGGCGGTCGTCCTTGGCCTGGACAGCTACGACGAGAACACCAAGACCACCACCCCCGCCGCGATCTTCACCAAGCGGCAGGGGCGGCACCGCGCCATCGCCGAGCACGCCGACACCCCCGAAGACGCGCTTGTGCTGTCCCTGGAGACGCACGGCCACCTGGACGTGGACGACGTCGCCCGGGCCCTGCGCACCACCCCCGAGGACGCCCGCCGGCAGCTGCTCGCCGCCCGCTCCACCGACCCCGAGACCGGCGAAGAGATGCCGCTGGTCTTCCAGGACCACGGCGGCCCCGACCTGGTGCCGGCCGCCGACTACCTGTCCGGCAACGTCCGCCAGAAGCTCAACGACGCCCGCGCCAAGGCCGCCGACGACCCCGAGTTCGAGGTCAACGTCCGGCACCTGGAAGACGTCATCCCGCCGGACATCTCCCCCGGCGAGATCGACGCCGCCATGGGCGCCTCCTGGCTCGGCAAGGAGCCCGTCGAGCAGTTCCTGCAGTCGATCCTCGGCAACCAGGTCAAGGTCGACTACCAGGGCAGCTCCATGTGGAAGGTGGAGGCGCCCGACCGCGTCAAGCGCAGCGACCGCGCCACCTCGCTGTGGGGCACCGACGACTACGACGCGGTCAAGCTCGCCGAAGCCATCCTCACCAACGGCCGCATCCAGGTCCGCCGCAAGGACGAAGACGGCAACTCCTACGTCGACGCTGAGGCCACCCAGCTCGCGCAGGACAAGGCCGAGGAGATGCGCGAGCGGTTCCAGGACTGGCTGTTCCAGGACGCCGCCCGATCCGCGCAGGTCGCCAAGCTCTACAACGACACCCACAACAACCTGGCGCTGCGCTCCTACGACGGCCAGCGCCGCACCCTGCCCGGCCTGGTCGAGCACTTCAAGCCCCACGCCCACCAGCACGCGGCCGTCGCCCGCATGGTCAACGAGCCCGCGGCGCTCCTGGCGCACGAGGTCGGCGCGGGCAAAACGGCCGAAATGGCCATGGGCGTCATGGAGCTCCGCCGCCTGGGCCTGGTCAACAAGCCCGTGATCGTCGTGCCCGGGCACATGCTGCAGCAGTTCCGGGACGAGTTCCAGGAGATCTACCCCGAGGCGAAGCTGCTGGCAGCCGGGTCGGACGACCTGGCGGGCCGCAAGCGCCGGCAGTTCGTCTCCCGCACCGCCACGGGCGACTACGACGCGATCATCATGACGCAGACCGCGTTCGAGTCGATCGACATGCGTCCGGAGGCTCAGCGCGCCTACATGGAGCGCGAGATCGAGTCCCTTGAGCGGGCCATGGCTCGGCAGAAGGCGGCGGAGGACGCCGACGGCCGCGGCCGCAACAAGTCCGACACCCGCATGGTCAAGGAGATCGAGAACCGGATCAAGAAGCTCCGGGCGAAGATCGAGAGGAAGACCGGGGCCAGCAAGGACAAGGCCGGACTGTCGTTCGAGGACACCGGCATCGACTACGTGGTGGTGGACGAGGCCCACCACTACAAGAACCTTGCCACCAACAGCTCCATCCCCGGCGCAGGCATCGAAGGCTCCAACAGGGCTTCCGACCTGGACATGAAGCTGGAGTACCTGCGGGGCAAGACGAAGTCCGGCCGCGTGGTCACCTTCGCCACCGCCACCCCGATCTCCAACTCCGTCACCGAAGCGCACACCATGCTGCGCTACCTGCGGCCGGACCTGCTGGAGGCCGCCCGGGTCCGCGACTTTGACGAGTTCGCGTCGA
Organism: Streptomyces sp. NPDC111520; assembly: GCF_055635295.1. Lineage (NCBI taxonomy): Bacteria > Bacillati > Actinomycetota > Actinomycetes > Kitasatosporales > Streptomycetaceae > Streptomyces > Streptomyces sp. NPDC111520. The sequence goes on from NZ_JBVKBW010000022.1 coordinate 21,247, forward strand.
CCTTCGGCAAGATCGTCACCGGGTCGGAGCTCGCCCCCGACGGCTCCGGGTTCCGCGAGGTCGCCCGCTTCGCGGCGTTCCGGAACATGCCCGAGCTGCTGCGCATCTGGAAGACCGTCGCGGACGTCAAGGACTCCGACGACCTGGCGGACTACGTCGACACCCCGGACGTGGTGGGCGGCAAGGCCATCACCATCACCGTGGAGCCGACGCAGGCCCAGCTCGACTACCAGAGCGAGTTGGAGCGGCGCGCCCGGGACGTCAAGGGCGGACATGTCGATCCCACCGAGGACAACATGCTCAAGATCTCCAGCGACGGCCGGAAGGTGTCGCTGGACCCGCGCATGGTCGGCCTGGAAGAGGCGGGCAACAAGCTGTCGGCGGCCGCCGACCAGATTGCCAAGATCCACGAGCAGACCAAGGACACCCAGTACCCGGTCAGCGCGAAGGACAGCACCCCGCACCCGACGCGCGGCGGCCTGCAGATCGTCTTCATGGACATGGGTACCCCCAAGGACCCATCCCGGAAGAAGAAGCCCAAGAAGGGCGCCGACGGCCCCACCTCCGTGGAGGAGATGGAGCAGGGCCAGTTCCCCGCGTACGAGGAGCTCAAGGCCCAGCTCATAGCCCGAGGCATCCCCGCCGAGAAGATCAGGTTCATCCACGAGGCGAAGAACGACGCCGAGAAGGCGCGCCTGTTCCACGACGCCCGCACCGGCAAGATCGCCGTCCTCGTCGGCTCCACCACCAAAATGGGCACCGGCACCAACGTGCAGCTCCGCGCGACGGCGCTGCACCACCTGGATTGCCCGTGGCGGCCGGCGGACCTGGAGCAGCGCAACGGCCGCATCATCCGCCAGGGCAACGTGAACCCGGCGGTGGCGATCTACCAGTACGTCACCGAACAGTCCTTCGACGGGTTCTCCTGGCAGACCGTGGCCCGGAAGGCCAAGTTCATCCGGCAGCTCATGAAGGGCAACCTCACCGACCGCACGGTGGAGGACATCCCCGACGGCGTGTTCAACGCTGACCAGGTCACCGCCCTGGCCACCGGCAACCCGTACCTGCTGGAGAAGGCCACCCTCAAGGCCTCGCTCGGCACCCTGGAGCGCAAGGCCAAGGCCTACATGCGGGCCCAGGAGGGCTACAAGAACACCGTCAAGGCGTTCGAGAGCCTGCAGTCCGTCGCCCAGGGCCACATGCAGACCTGGCAGGCGGCACTCGCCAAGCGCAAGTCGACCCGCGGCGACGACTTCAACGCCTCCATCGGCGGCAAGGACATCACCGACCGCAAGGACGCCCTGGCCGCGCTCGTCGCCGAGGCTCAGGACGTCTTCACCGAGGGCAAGCGCGACCCGTACCGCAATGACCACCCGGCCGTAAAGGTCGGCCAGGTCGGCGGCCTGGACGTCACCATGAAGTTCCGGGTGTCGTTCGCCAACGGCAGCGTGCAGCACGTCGTGGACGTCGAGCTGCCCGACGTGCCCGGCAGCCGCAACGGCTACACGCTCGGCCAGATCAACAACCCGGTGTTGGTGCGCCGCATCGAAGAGGGCGTCAACGGCATCGAGGGCCGGATCCGCAACACCGAGAGCATGCTCCGCACCGAGGGGCAGACCGCCAGCCAGGCCCGGGAGCGGATCGGCAAGCCCTTCGAGCAGGAGGCCGATCTCGAGTCCGCCCGCGAGCGGTACAACCTCGTCAACGCCCTCATCCGCGAGCAGGGCAAGGACACCACCACCGAGGAAGCCCGCAAGGCCAAGCTGGAGCGCCTGCGCAGCCTTGAGGCGCAGCTCAAGGACGCGCGTGTCCGTGCGGGCGAGAACGAAGAGGACGCCGACGACCCGGCCGTCGCGCAGGACACCGACCTGACGCCGCGCACGCCCGCCCCGCCCGTCGTGGAGAGCGACGACAAGGGCGCCACCCGCATCGTGTGGCCGGACGCCGTGGCGAAGAAGGAACGCCGCGCGAAGGAGAAGGAGGAGCGGGCCCGCGCCCGTCAGCTCTCTGGCCGTCGCAGCAAGACCAACGGTGACCGCATCGTCCTGGACTCCTCCAAGGTGCAGGACGAGATCAACGCCCTGGACGACGACGAGACCACGCCCGATAGCACCCCCGCCGAGCCGCGCCCGCAGGCCTCCGGCGAATCCGGCGGCGGCAGCCGGCCCCCGCGCACCCCGCGCACCACCGGCACCCCCGACGGCGGCAACGACGACGCCGGCACCACCCCCGAGTCCAACGCCCAGACGCGGCCGAAGCCCGCCGAGCGGGACGAGCTCACCCCCGCGAAGGTGCAGTCCGACCTGGACGCCCTCAACGACGACGCGAACAACGGCGTCACCCCCGCCGCCGGGGACGGCAACGATGAAGCCGGTTATACGGCCCCGCAGGCCCAGACGAACGACGACGCCCTGATCCACGACTGGAGCCGGCCGGAGCGGTTCGTCACCGTCACCGTGCCCGCCGTGCTCGTTGACTTCCTCAACGAGGAGGGGACGGGTGCCTCGACGGACCCCGACATCCAGAAGGGCTTCCGGGAGGCCAAGAAGGCTGGCAACGGCGCGCTCAAGGTAACCGGGCCGGTCGACCTGCATCACGACATGCTCGAACTCTCCTGGGTTCTGGGCGAAGGGGACGCCACCGAGTCTGAGAGGCGCGCCTACAACAGCTACGCCAAGCGCGTCAACGAGGCTGCAGCCGAGCTGAGCGACCGCCCGGAGCCGGAGGCGCCCAAGCCGGACGTCACCCCGGACGAAACAGTCACGATGTCCCCGGGCCAGGTCCAGAAGGACATGGAGTCGATCGCGGATCCGGAGGAGCAGCAGACTTCCCCCGAGCGTGCCCCCGAGGCGCCCTCTGGCGGCCCCCGTGACCGCCGCGACGAGCTGGCACCGTACAAGGGCGGCGAGGCCGAGCAGTACGCCGTCAGCGACGCGAACGCCGCTCGCCGGTTCGGCGGCGAGGAGCGCATGCGCGATCTGGCCGCGCAGCCCACCGTCATGCCGCGGATGTGGAACTACGCGGGCCCGGAACAGGCCTGGTACCAGGGCCGTCTGATCGGCACGCTCCACGACATCAACGACTACTCGCGCTTCACGGCCATGCGGGAGGACAAGCACAAGTACCCGCCGGTCTGGGAGATCGAGGTCCCGTTCACGACCATCCACGACCAGCCGCGGTTCACCAGCCGTGAGGCCGCCATCGCGGAGCTGGCGTATCGCGCGCAGCAGGACGGCCCCATGGACCTCGCCCAGGTCCACCCCGAGCTCGCCCACGACATCGAGGTCAGCAACCGGGTCAACTGGCCGACCAGCCTGGACGGGCAGAACTTCACGCCGCAGGAGCAGCACCGCTTCGACGCTCTGGGTGGTCTCCTCAAGGGCCTGCAGGAAGGCCGCACCGCGAGCGGCAACGTTGCCGACGACGTCGCGCACGCCTACGACGAGCTGACGTGGCTCGCCAGCCGCTACCGCGTGGGCAACAACACCGCTCGGCCCGACCGCTACGCCAGGAGCCTGGCGAGGATGCTGGACACCCTGCGGCCGGAGGACCCGCGGGCGCTGCACCACAAGGAAGCCCAGTACCGCGCCGCCATCAAGGCGAAGAACGAACTGCTCCAGGCGGGCGCGCTGGACCGCGCCCAGCGGGTCGGAGGCCCCGACCTGCAGTCCGGCGACCTGGTGCGCGCCGTCGGGCGGGCCAGCTACCCGTACCCGCGCAATGACGACATCACCGGCTACGTGATCGGCAAGCCGAAGCGGGTCACCGCGTCCGTGGACGGCCAGAAGGTGCGCGTGTGGCGCTTCCAGATCGGCGCGACCCCGTACGCGGACGGCCCCGAGACGAACCTCATGTCCATCCCGGTCGACGGCTCGGTGCAGCGCATCGCCCGCGCCGAAGACATGGACTTCCCGCACGAAGAGTTCCAGTACGGCGCGGCTGTCGGCGAGGCCCCCAGCACCGCGCCGGACGCCGGCACCACGCAGGCGCCGGGCTTCAAGGTCGGCGACGAGGTCATGACCCCGCACGGCCCCGGCCGGATCCACAGCATCGACGGCGACACCGCCGTGGTGAACCACGGGCCCGGCACGAACGCGACCGGCGGCTACGCCGTGCACGAGGTGCGCGACCTGGGCCTGCCCGGCTCGGAACCGAAGGTGCCCGTCAAGCAGCAGGAGCGGGACCGCAAGGCGCAGGAGCGGGCCGAGAAGGACGCCGCGACGGACGCCGCGGACCTGGAGCGGGCCACCGGCAGCGAAGGCCTGTCCCTGCCGTCTGGCGGGCGGTTGAAGGACGTGGACAGCGAGGCCGGACACGGCACCGTCGTTGACGACGACGGCAACGTGCTCGGCTGGATCCGCGCCAGCGACGACGGCAGCGTGTGGCGGGGCCAGGACGTGCGCGGCGGGCGCCCGCACGGTGGCAGCAATGGGGACGGCCGTCCGGTCCGCGCCATGGCGGAAGCCGCCGAGAAGGTCGTGGACGGCTCGAAGAGGGCGCACAGCAGCGACAACCCGCGGCAGGGGCCGCTCAAGCCGGAGGAAATGACCGGGCTGCAGGTCTGGTACAGCGCTCTGTCTGCCCGGCAGAAGGATGAGCTCGACGCCCTGTCCAAGGTGTGGCGCCGGTCCGATGACCCGGTGTTGGCGCGGGCTGCCGACCGGAAGTACGGCAACATCACCGTGGCCGAGATGCGCCGTCTCGCCACGGAGGTAGACCGCGAGGCCGAGGCCGTGGACACCTCCGCCCCGGAGGGGCGGCGCCGCCAGAAGGTGCTGCAGGGCCTGGCGGCGAAGCTGCACGGCCACGCGGACCAGGGCGAAAGGGCGCGGACCATGCTCCCCGCGCCGGGTGAGTCTGGCTCGGACTCGAAGGCGCCGGCCGCCGAAGACGACCTGCTGCAGCCGCGGAACGGCAGGCCCGGCCCGGCCGAGTTCCTGCTTGGGCGGTTCCCGCTCGGTTCGATCGTCACCGGCCCCGACGGGCGCTCTGGCAAGGCGGTCACCACCACCCGCGACAACGGCAAGGGCGACCTTGTCGTGCAGTACGGCGACGGCTCCCAGGCCGAGTTCCACCCCGACAAGGTCACCATCACCGACCCGGCCAACCGGCTGGAGGCCGAGAGCCGCCGCCGCCAGTGGGCCAAGCTCACGGACGCCCTGGATGAGCAGTCCCGCCTGATGCGCGACCCGGAGCTGCAGAGCGACCGGGCCAAGCGGCAGCGCCTGGAGGACGTGACGGAGGAGATCAAGTATCTCCGCGAGCACCGTCGTGGGTCCGCCGCAAGGTCTGGCGGCTACGCGCTCGGCGACCAGATCACGACTCCTGACGGCACCGGCACGATCACCTACCTGGACTCGGGGGCCACCACCAAGGTCACCGTGGACGTGGGCGGCCGCGAAGTCGAGTACCCGGCCGACCAGCTCCCGGGCGGTCTGGACAAGCGCCCGGCACTCATCCCCAAGCGCGAGTACAGCGGGATGGTGAAGGCGCTCGGCCTCCAGCACGGTGAGAGCTACCTCGGGTACGCGGGCCGCTTCGACGGCGACTACGACGTGCAGCTCCCCGACGGCTCGATCTACGTCTTCCGCAGCCCCGGCTTCGACCGCAAGAAGTACAGCGTGCGGTACATGCCCGACCCGGACTCGATGGCGGGCACGCACACCGTCTCGATCGGCAGCGTCGACACCCCGGACAAGATCCTGCCGATGATGCGCCGCCACGCGGCCAAGCGCCTCAAGGCAGAGGGCCGGCAGATGCCCGAGCCCGACTGGGATCCGCTGCTGCGCCCCCGCGACGGCAAGCTCGGCCCGTCGCATCTGCTGGGCGGCCGCATCCCCCGCGATGCGACCGTGATGACCCCCGACGGCTGGACGGGCAAGGCCGTCGACCGCGCCAACTCCAACCGGTCGGTGATCGTTGAGCGCGACGGCACCCGCACCGAATACCACCCCGACGACCTGCGCATCACCGACGGGGCCTTGCGCCAGGCCGCGGAGGAGCAGCGCCGCGACTGGGCCGAGCACAAGGACCTGATCCGCGCGGCCGGTGACCTCAAGCGTGCCAAGCAGAAGAACGACGGCGTCCTGCCCGAGGACGACCAGGCGCTGCTTGACGCCATGGAGGCCCGCGGCGACGAGCTGTGGAAGCGGGAGCTGCGCCGCCGCGAGGAGGCGCGCGCCGCACGGAAGCCGATCGGCGGCCGGTTCACCTTCGGCCAGGCCGTCACCGACCCCGACGGGCACGGCTGGCACGTCCTGGCCGACACCGACAACGGCAGGGTCGCCGTCAGCAACGGCAGCTCCAAGGCGTCGTTCCGGCCGGACGAGCTGACCCCCGAGCCGAAGCCCGGTGAGCAGGTCGCCCCGTCGCCGGAGCAGGTCGCGCAGGACATGGCGTCCACGGCCACCCCGGAGACCGAGGCCGAGCGGCTGGGCCTGTCCCGTGCCTGGAACGCGTCGGACTTCCAGCCCGGCGACCAGGTGCGGTACCAGAACGTCATCGGCGGCCGCGGCGGCCACTCCGAGGGCACGTTCGCCCGCGTCGAAGACGACGGCAAATGGACGCTGACCGAGCCCGGCACCGGCCGCGAGTACCAGATCGACCCGGCGGCGGTCGTCGCCCGCGTCCGCGACGGCGCAGAACTGCGCGACCCCGAGGGCGAAGAGACCCGCCCCGAGCCCGCGCAGGCCCCGGCCGCGCCCGCGAAGGCGCCGTCGGCGATGTCCAACGAGGAGATCGCCGCCGAGCTGATGGCGATGGACGAGCGCCGCTTCACCGAGGGCGAGCTGTCCGGCGCGGACAAGACCCGCATGGCCGTCCTCGAGGCCGAGCGGGACCGTCGTGCGGGCCGCAAGCCCGCCGCCCCGGTTAAGCCCAAGCCCGCCCCGGAGACGGCCGACAGTGGCCTGTTCGGCGCCCCCGCCAGGCCGAAGGACCAGCGGCCGGAGCAGATCGCCCAGAAGCCCGTGGATGCCTTCGGCACGCCCGACATGTTCGCCGACGCCGAGGGCCAGGACCAGATGGAGGCCGCGCCCGAGTACCGGCGGGCGGCGGACATCAAGCCCGGCGACCGGTTCGTGGACGCCGACGGCAACGTGATCCAGGCCGGAGACGGGCCGGACGCTGTGGTGCGTACGGGCCGCGGCAAGGTCATGGTGACCGACACCAACGGCCGCCAGCACTTCTACGACCCCAAGGCGAACGTGCGGGAGGCCGTGGAGTCCGACGGGGAGCCCGCCGGCCGCCCCGCCCCGCAGTCGGCCGCCCCCCAGGCGCCGCAGCCCACTCGCCGACTCGACATCAGTGACCGGCCCGTCGGCGAGATGAGCAACGACGAGCTCGCCGACGAGATCGCCGACCTGGACGACCGGCTCAGGGAGCTTGAGGACGCCACGGACCCGCTCGACCTGGCGTACCGGCTGCGCCTTGAGCGCCGACAGTGGGACGCCCAGTGGGAGGAGCGGCGCCGCTGGGTTCGCCCGGTGGAGTACGACGACAACGGGAAGGTGAAGCAGCCGGACCGCGGTGACGTGGTCCGTGACCGGCTGTCCGGGTACGGCCTGGCTGAGGCCGAGACTGAGGGCCTGGTCCAGCGGGTGGAGGATCTGCCGGAGGCTAAGCCCGGCGCGTACTCGGATGACGAGTGGGCAGGCATCGAGGCCGCGGCCGCGGCGAACGAGGCGTACCCGCCCACCGACGAGCAGCGCATCATCATTGAGGGCGCCGCGCGGCGGGCCCTGAACATGGTCGTCATGGCGCTGGCCGGTACCGGCAAGTCGTCCACGCTCAAGATGCTGTCGCACCGCATGCCGCGCAAGCGGATCCTGTACCTGGCCTTCAACCGGTCGGTCGCATCGGAAGCGCGGGAGGCGCAGGCCCGCGGCGAGTACGCGCCGAACCTGATCGCGTCTACCGCGAACTCCTACGCCTCCCGGGCGGTGGACAAGCGACTGCTCGCCCGGAACCCGGCCAAGAAGCCCAAGGCCGGCGAGGAGCTGGACCCGAACAAGTTCTACGAACTGTCGGACCAGGAGATCGCCGACCGCATGGGCTGGGCGGACACAGTCCGTGCGGGCAATGAGCAGATCACGCCCGCCCGGGCCGCGATGTTCGCCTCGCGGATGCTCCGCAAGTGGGCGCAGTCCGCGGACGACGAACTCGGCCCGCAGCACCTCAAGGGCGCATCGACCGACCCGGCACAGACGCGGCGGATCTTCAACGCGGTCAAGCCGCTCGCCGACCGCATGTGGGCGAACATCTCCGACCCGGAGCGCGGCAACGCGCAGACGGACCTGCCCGTCGACCAGGACCACGTGGTGAAGCTGTGGGCGCAGGGCGGCTTCAAGCTCGACGCCGACGTGCTGTTCTGGGACGAGGCGCAGGACGTCAACCCGGTCATGGAAGGCGTCGTGCGCGCCGCCATCGACGCCGGAGTGCAGGTCGTGGCGGTCGGTGACTCCAACCAGGCCATCTACGGCTTCCGGGGTGCGGCGGACGCGCTCGGCCGGATCCCCGCGGACGCCAAGGCGACCCTCACCCAGTCGTTCCGCTTCGGCCCGGCTGTCGCCGGGATCGGCAACAGGTTCCTGCGACTGCTGGGCACGCGGATGCGGCTGCGCGGCTGGGACCGGAAGAAGTCCGAGGTCGGGGAGGTGAGCGAGGCCGACGCCACCATGATCATCGCGCAGACGAACAAGGGCATCGCCCTGTCCGCGCTCAACGCGGTCCGCGCGGGCCGCACGGTCTCGGTCTCGGGCGGTCTGGGCTTCCTGTCCGACTACTACAACGCCCTCAAGGCCCTTCGTGGCGGCCGCAAGACCGGCCACCCGGAGCTGCGGCGCTTCAACGGCATGGAGTGGGACGACTTCAAGGCGGCTCTGGAGGGCCGCCCGGAGTACCAGCGCCTTGAGTCGATGGTCAACCTGTACGAGAAGCACGGCGCCGAGCTGCAGGAGCTGCTGGACGCGGTGCACGAACCGCCGCACCTCACGGAGGCCGGCGGCTACCTGTACCTGGACTACAACTGGAGCGACCCCGAAGCCACCAAGGCCCTGCTGAAGTGGGCCAAGAGCAAGGACAACGGGTTCGGCCGGTTCGTGGACGTCGAGGGCACCCGCCGCCTGGTCTACAAGCCGGGCCGCCACCCTGCATCGTTCGTCAAGAACGGCAGGACTATCAACTACACCATCAACAACGCCACCCCGCTGGACGAGGTGCGCGAGCAGCTCAACGCCTACATTGACCGGGAGTTCCCGGCGCCCGAGACCAGCGAGGGCTATGGCGTGGTCGTGCCCGAGACCATGGACCATGACGTGCTGGTCACCACCGGCCACAAGTCCAAGGGCCTCGAATCGGCCCGCGTGAAGATCGCCGACGACTTCCGGGGCCCGAAGTACGACGAGCACGGCAACATCAAGTGGGAGACCATCCCCGACGATGAGGCGCTGCGCCTGGCATACGTGGCGGTCACCCGCGCCACGGAGGTGCTCGACCCCGGCTCGCTGGGCTGGGTGTTCGACGCGACCCGGGAGGACGACCCGGTCGAGCGGCCCGACGGCCAGTACCGGCGCGAGTGGCAGATGCCCGACTTCTCCGTCGGCGACACCATCAACTTCCGCAGTGAAGACGGTGAGTGGGAGACGGGCACCGTCGATCGGATCGACGCCTTCTCGCTGCTGGCCCGGTACGAGGACGAGGACGGCCGCCAGCGTCGGGAGGACATCTCCCCGGCGCAGGTGCTCCAGCGCAACGGGGAGCAGCCCCCGGCGCTGCCGGTGGCGTCGGACGAGGAGCTGGACGCCGCGGTCGCGGCGGGCCGCTACACGCCCGAGGGCGAGCAGCCGCCGGCCGCCCCCGGCACGGTCGAGCTCACCCCGGAGACGGTGAAGTCCGACCTGGACTCCATCAAGGACACCGCGGAGGAGCCGGAGCAGCCTGGCACGCCGGAGGCACCGGAGGAGGCGCCGGAGGCCGGGGCGGCCACCGCTGGCGACGCCGACGGATACGAGGTTCCCGACTTTGCTACGGACCTCGGTGACGGCGTCTGGGTCACGAACCCCGACAGCGACACGCACGCCAAGGGCGCCCCGCTCAACGTCAGCGTGGACGGCAAGGTGGAAGGCCTCATCAGCCGGCGGCGCGTGACGGGCCGCTACGTGTGGTGGCTCCCTGGCGGCAATGGCACCAGCGACACCCAGTTCGACACGATCGAGGAAGCGGCCCGTGACTTCGCGGAGCGCATCCGCAACGGCACACAGGAGGGCATTAGCGGCCGCAACCGCATCGTCCAGGTGCCTCAGCCCCGCGCCGACAGGCACCGCGACCTGCTGGACATGCTGAACCTCAAGAACTACTCGCCTGAGCTGCACGACCAGGTCGAGGCGGCCATCCAGTCCTGGGAGAACGGCGACTCCGACCGGGCGGCGCGTCTGCGCGCGGCGGGCGCAGCCCTGCGGAAGTACCGGAACGAGCAGCCCGGCGGAGGCGCCCAGGAGTCGATTTCTGGGTGGCTGAGCAACGACCTGCTCAGGGAAGCGGAACGGGCCGAGCGGAACCCGGACGCCCCGGCCGACGGCGGCCCGCGGGACGTGGCGGAAGAGGTGGCCCTCAGCCACCTGCGGTCCAGTTATGAGCGCGACGTCGACCGCGAGCACTACCGGCGGCTGTACGGCGGGGTGGCCCGGAAGGGCGCGCCGTGGGCGCAGTGGGACGAGAACACTCGCCACGCCCTGGCCGGCGCCGACGACAAGCAGCGGCAGCTCGTGCAGGAGCACGCTGACCAGCTCAAGGCCGCGCTCACCGCGCAGGCCGAGGAGCGGCGCACGGCCATGCGCGCCAAGCTCGTCGCGGAGGGCACCTCCGAGAAGAAGCTGATGGCCGCCTGGCGTCAGAACGAAGAAGACCGGGCAGCCGACGACGCTGCGGCGCAGGCCCTTATCGACCAGCAGGCCGACAAGATCCGCACCGAGGCTGAGGCCAACGGCATGGACGGCGCGCAGGCCGAGAAGACGCTCCGGCAGATCGCCGAAGAGGACGCGGGCGGACCGCGTCCCGCCGCCCTGCATTCCCTGGACGCCGCGCACTCCGACGCTGACGCCTACATGCGGGCCCTTTCCGACCACCGGTATGTCGGCGGCAACCACGGGATGAACGAGGTGCGGGAGCAGCTCGGGGCGGCGCCGATGCCCGCGCCGTCGCCTGGCCACCCCGAGGGCCTGGAGCTGCCCGCCAACTACCACCGGGTCGCCTACGAGGACCTGCAGCCCGGCGACATGATCCGGGTCATCGACCCCCGCGGCGAACTCGCCGGCACCTCCGTGGTCGTCAACCGGTCCTTCCGCGAGGACGGCTCGCTGTTCATCTGGGACTTGGCGATCGGTGGCGAGAACGGCCGCTTCACCTCCCGTCCGCACGAGGGTGACGTGATCTACCGGGTGGACGACCCGCAGCGCGCCCGTAAGGCCCGCAAGATCTTCGACCAGTACCAGGAGGATGAAGCGCGCCGCGCGGAATGGCGGAAGGAGTGGCAGGCCGGCAAGGCGTCGAAGGAGCCGGAGACCGTCGAGGAGGCCCCGGCCGGGCCGCAGCCGATCCAGGGCCAGGCGTCGGAGCACGTCGACGCGGGCGACCTTGAGCCCGGCCAGCTCGTGCGCGTCACCGGCATCCCGGTGATCGGCAGCGGCCGCAAGGTGACCCGTGAGGGCTACGTCCTGGCCGAGCCGGAGAAGCGCACCGCGTCCCGGACCAACACGCACGGCCAGGGCAAGATCAAGGTCCCGGTCTATCGCCTGGCCATCGGCGACAGCCCGGACGCGGACCCGACCGACCGCCGACACCAGATCTCGGTGGACCGCGGCACCACGGTGGAGCGGGTCGCGCCCGAGGGCGCGCCCGAGGCTCCGGACGCGCCGGAGACAACCCCGGACACCACCAACGGCGAGCCCGTGACGGAGGTGTTCCGCACCTTCCCCAAGACGGGCTGGCGGCGGCTGGACAAGCCGCTGGACGAGCTGCCCGTGGGCGCACGTGTCCTCATCGAGTGGCCCAAGGGCACCTACGGAGACGAGGGCGGCCGGTACATGGCCGTGCGAGTCGGCGAGTCCAGGGCCGGGTTCTACAACCAGCTCGACAACGAAGACGGTCGCGGCTTCACCCGCAGGTACGTGGTCGCGGTTCCCGAGGACTCCCCCCTCGGGAGGGACAACGCTGACGTCCCGGACGCGCCCGAGACTCCGGCCGGCGGCCCGAGCATGGCCGACAACCACCCGGTGCGGTTCACCAACATCGGGGCGCTGCGAGACCACATCCGCTCCGGCGACCTGGGCGACTGGTACTCCGCGAGCGACAGTGTCAGCGGAGGGTTCGGCACCCCCCGGCCGACGGCCGAGGACCGGGCGGCGATCGCGGACAGCAAGCTGACCGGCCTGTCCAAGGGCAAGCGGCTGATGGTCTACCCGAACCGTGCGGCTCTCGGCGGCGGCGGCGACGCCTACATGCGCCACTACTTCGTGGCCGTGCCCGGCTCGATGGAGCCCCTGGTCGGCGCGGCCACCCGCAAGGACGCCCTTGCGATGGCGAACGCCCTGGAAGGGGTCCGCGACAGGGACGGCCACCTCTTCCCGTGGGACTCCCCGGACGCGTTCGCCCTGGCGCGGCAGTTCTTCGGCCCGAGCGGCGAGACGCTGAGCGTGGCCATGGGCCGCACCCTGGCCGAGCACGACAACAAGTACGGCCAGTGGAACGGCAGCCTCCGAGAGGGCGCTGAGGACGCGAACTGGGAGGCGGCGGCCGCCGACTGGCACGCCGACCAGGTGGCGGACGGCTTCACTGTCGCCACCCGCCAGTGGGACCTGCAGCCCGGCGACGAGGTCGTGTTCCCCCTGACGCACGACTTCCTGTCCGGCGACCGGGGCACCGTGCCGAACCTCAGCGAGAACCCGAACCCGATGGGCACGGTCCACGCCACGATCACCGGGCACGGGCGCCTCCTGTCCCAAGGTGTCCGCGCGTTCGGCACGGAGAACTTCGCCCAGTACCCCGCCGACGGCACCCTGACCATGCCTGACGGGCGCACCCAGCACGTCAGGACGGCCAACATCAAGCTCGGCGTGGTGCGCCGCAAGCCGCGCCCGTCCGAGCTCGGCAACGGCGACGACGACCGCACGCCCGAGACCGGCGCCCACGAGGACCAGGGCGACGTCGACACCACCCCGGAGGCCGGCAGCAACAAGCCGAACCCGGACGAGAACGGCACGGACGAGCCGCAGCCGCGCCCCGACGACAACGAGCAGGACGACAGCACCGACGACGGCGACGACACGGACGCGCAGGAAGGCGCGGACTGGCAGGACGAAGCCGACGACGCGGTCGACGAGGACGACGAGGAAGAGGAGACCGACGAGAACGGCCGGAAGAAGAAGCGCCGCAAGCGGCGGCACCGCCCCGACCGTGACGGCGACGGCGGCGACGGCCTGCCCGGCGGCGGAGGCCTGCCGCTCGCCCCGCTGCCGAAGGTCCCCCAGACCCCGGCCGGCGGCTCCGACCGCGCCCCCGCGGGCGGCCGCACCAAGGCCGTCGCTGAGCTGCGCGACCGGTACCGCACCAACCCGTACCCGCGCGACGCCGACCACGAGGCGTTCCGCCGCGAGCTCGCCGAGAACCCCACGCTGGGCGTCTCCGCCGACGGCGGCGTGGCGTACTGGTCTCCGGACGGCGGCCGCACCTGGCAGTTCGGGCACGCCCGGACCGCGCTGACCTTCGGCACCCACGACGACTCGCAGATCAGCGGCACCGCCAAGGACGCGCAGCGGATGGCCGACACCTATGAGGCGATGCCCGACGCCAAGGGCCGGCCGTTCCCGTGGAACGAACCGCTCGACCCGGGCGAGGCCGCCGAGTGGCGCGACGGGCAGGGCCGCAACCTTGCTCAGGCCATGCGGGCGGCCCGTGACGCCGACCGGCTTGCCGGGCAGTCGCAGACCCCCGGCGCGGCCAAGGCCGAACAGGCCGCCGCCGACGCGGAGAAGCCCTCCAGCAACGCCGCGCAGGCTGTCGCGGACGGCGCGATGCCGACGTGGAGCGGCGGCCCCGGCCAGGTCCCCGACGACCTGACGGCGCTCGATGACGGGCAGCTCGAAGGCCTGCTGCAGGTGCTTGTGCAGCACGCCACGGACAACGGCTGGGACGACATCGCGGACCTGGAGCGGGTCGGCGATGAGCAGGACCGGCGCCGCGCCCTGCCGCTGGAGGACCAGCTGCGGGAAGCCGAGGCGCGCCGCATCGCCGCGGGCAAGCCGCGCGAAGATGCGCAGGACATCGCCAACGCCACGGGCGTGATGTCCACCCGTGAGGCCCGCCGGGACCGTCTTGCCCGGCTGACGGCTGAGCGGGAGGCCATCGCGGCGGACTACCGGAACAACTACCAGCAGCCGATCCTGGACGAGCTGGCGACCGTGCAGGGCCTGGAGGGCAACGTCGCCAAGCGCGCGTCCATCGACCGGGCGATGAAGGCCCGCGAGAAGCAGCCCACCGAGGACGCTCTCGCGGCCGCCGAGGGCCGCCCCGCCAAGACGATCCCGGGGCAGCGCCTGGACGACCCCACCTACCTGCTGTTCGAGGCCAACCAGGCCACCTACGAGAAGAACGCGTCGGACGAGCTCAAGGACTGGGTCCGCGAGAAGTGGGGCGACGAGAACGCCCGCCCCATGTCCGGCACCGCCTTCTACAACGAGCAGATCAGGCAGCGCCGGGCGGAGCAGGAGGCGTACGACGAGGAGCGGGAGGCCGCGGCCGCCGACCTGGCGCAGCGCCAGGGCGAGGCCGGGCGCCGCTTCCCGAGCCTGGACGACCTGCGCAACCACCTGTGGGAGCTGACGTGGTCCGAGAGCCCCACCCGGGAGCAGGACCCGTCCGGCTTCAAGACCCACGAGTGGGCGCGCCGCGTGAAGGCCGCTCAGGGCGCCGCCGACGCCCCGTCGCTGGAACTGTCCAGGGGCGGCCGCCTGGCCGTGCACGAGGGCGCTGACGGCCGCTGGCACGTCATGGCGCCCGGGTCGGCGCAGGACGTCGGCGACGCGGACGGCCTGGACTCCCGCGAGCAGGCCCACGCGCTGGCTGACGCGCTGGAAGACCTGCAGGACTGGCAGGGCCGGCCGGTTGGCTGGGACTCCGACCTGCCGCCGCTGGGCGACTCCGGGTTCCGCGACGCCGACGGCCGCCGCATCGGTGCCGCCGTCGAGCGTGCCCGGTTCGACGCGCCCGGCCTGCCGCCCGTGCCGGAGCCGCTGGGCGAGGCGTGGGTGCGGCGTACCCGCGCGGCCCGCGACCAGTGGGCAGAGCACGGCTACACGTGGCCGGTGTGGGACTCCGCCGAACTGCGGCCCGGCGATGAGGTGCTGGCCCTGGCGGCGGTGCCGTTCCGTGAAGACGGCGGCCGCACCCCGTCCCCGTTCGCGCACCCCAACGAGCGCGACGCGTCGATCACCTCCGTGGGCAAGAACCCGCGCGTGGAGTACGCCACGGTGCGGGCCCGCATCGGCGAGGACGGGCAGCTCCACGACGCGAAGTGGGTCCGCGAGGACGGCCCGGAAGGCGCCGTCACCGAGCCCGTGCCCGTCGCGTGGGTGACCCGCGAGCACACCGTCATCGGCCGGCGGCCGCGCCGCGGTGAACTGGCCACCCCGCAGCAGCACGCGGCGGCCGACGCCGAGCGTGCCGCCACCAGCGGCGACGAGACGCCCGTGAACGCGCCGGAGCCGATCGGTGGGCAGCCCGCACACTGGGTCCGCGCGGACGAGCTCCAGCAGGGCGACGTGGCCCGCCTGGAAGGCACTACCAAGGGCGGCACCCCGCGCGTCGCGTCCGGCTACGTGCAGGGCGTTCCGCAGGAGGTGACGGTCTCCCGTCGCGGGCAGCGTCAGCAGGCCCTCAAGATCCTGGTGGCGGAGACCCCCGACGCCGCGTCCGGTGACCGCACTCCGGTGTACGTCCCGGTCGACGCGCAGGCGGCCCGCGCGGAGCAGCTCCCGCAGTCGACGCCCGGCGCGGCCCCGACCGGGGCGCAGCTCGACGCGCTGCAGGGCAACCTGCCCGGTCAGGTGCCCACCGACCGGGACGGCAACGGGATCTTCCCCGGCAGCGTCGTCCGCGACCACGGCGGCCGCGAAGGCATCGTCACCGAGGCCAACAGCAGCACCGTGGCGGTGCACTGGGAGGGCGAGCGCGGCAGCAAGCCGACGACGCCCACCGAGCTGAGCGTGACCGACGGCGGAGCGTCCCGGCCCGAGGGCTGGACCGCCGACGGTCGCCGCATCGAGCCGGGCCAGGTCGCCATCAGTGAAGGCGGCCGCCCGCTGGGCGTGGTCGACCGGGTCGACGGCGACCAGGTGACCGTGACCAGCCCCGACGGCACCGACCAGGTCGACGCCTCCACCCTGCGCGTGTCGGGCACCGGGACCGAGCAGGGCCCGGCGGTCACTTCGCTGGAGCCCACCGCCCTGCGGGATCTGCAGCCGGGCCACACGGTGATGCTGGACGACGCCGGACACCCCACCCCCGTCCACGTCACCGACGTGACGCACAACGGGGACCGGACCCGCGTGGAGTACGCGGACATCGCCACCGGGGAGGTGGGCGTTCTCGAGGACGTCAGCTCTACCAAGGTGCAGCGCGCCCTGGACGGCTCCGGCCGGCCCGCCGACATCGCCCCGTACGAGGCCACGTCGCAGGTGGACGACACCCGCGTCATCGAGGCGCCCGCCCCGATCGACCCCGTGACCGGGCCGACGACCGACCCGGACCTGACCCCGGCCGAGCGTGACGCCGTGGACGACCTGGACCTGATGGACCTGGACGACCCCGACGCCGTGCAGGCCTCCGTCCGCCTGAACGCGGACCTGCCCGTGACCGAGGACCAGGCGCAGGCCTTGGCCGAGTCGCTGCGGCAGCACGCCGACAACGGGCCGCGCGGCCGCGTCGCGCGCCGTGCCGCCGACAAGCTCGACGGCGGACAGCCCGACGGCGAGCAGCGGCCGACCCCGGGCACCGCGGGGGACGTTGCCCCCGGCGACCACGTCGCCATCCCCGACGCGGACGGCACCGCCGAACCGGTCGCGGTCAACGACGTGACCGAGGGCCCCGGCGGCACCCGCACCCTGGACGTCACCGACGCCGACGGGAACGCCTCGCAGCACACCATGGCGGCCGGCGCCGCGGTGTGGCACCTGCCCGACCCGGCGAACAGCTACCGCGTCATCCTGCCGTCGACCGGCGACGACCAGGGCGCCGAGCCCGAGGCCGACCCGTTGGCAGGCACCGCCCCGGAGCGGGTCCGGTACCTGCGGCCCGGCTCGGTGATCGTCGCCCCCATGGGCGGCGAGATGCGCAGGCTCCTGGTCCTGGAAAACGAGTCCACCGACGACACCAACACCTCGTTCCGGCTCCTCGTGGCCGACGAGAACGGGCGGTTCGCGCGGCAGACGGTGCCCCGCAACGCCGAGTTCCACGTCCTGCAGCAGGTCACCCCCGATCGGGGCCCGGCCACTGCGCAGGACGGCTACCGGACTGTCAGCTCCAGCGACCTGGCCGTCGGCGACCGCATGGTTGTCGGTGACCCCGAGCGCGATGGCGGCTGGTTCACCCGCAAGATCGTGTCGCTCACCCCGGGCACCGGCGAGGAGGTGACGGTCGAGCTCGAAGGGATCGGCGGAGGCCCCACCTCCAAGGAACTCCTCGGCAAGCCGAGCTTTGCCGAGATCGTGCGCGTCATCGACGGTGACGGCAACGGGCCGCAGGAGTATTTCGCCCGCCGCCGCAGCCTGCTCACCCCCGCCGCCGGCGAGGGAAAGGGCACGGTGACGCTGGACCCGGCCGACGTGGACGCCGAACTGCAGGATTTGGACGCCGACGCCCCCAGCGCTCCCGCACCCGCCGCCCCGAGCGCCCCGGCCCCGGCTGCGGCTCGCACGCCGACCCCGGCCCCGGCGCCGCGCACCCCGGCCGCCCCGGCCCCGGCCGCGAGCACCCCCGCCCGGGCCCCGATGCGCATGGAGGCCTCCCAGCTCAAGCGGGGCGACGTCATCGACGCCCCGATGAAGCTCAGCAACGGCACCCACTCGCACCGCCGGGTGCGGATCATCGCCCCGCCGCAGGTCGCAGGGTTCTGGCGCCGCTTTACCGTCCAGGACATGCAGACCGGCGAGGTGATGGAGCTGTCCCGGCACGCCGGATGGGTCGCCACCGTCCACGACCGGGACGACCGCAAGCCGCGCACCATCGCCGACCTGACGACCGAGCGCGCCCGGTCCGTGATGGACGCCGTGATCGACTCCGCGATCTCCGGAGCCACCCCGGGCAGCATCCACGCCCTGCGGCAGTCCATCGCCGAGCAGATGACCCCGGACGCCACCCGCGCCGCCGAGCAGCGCATCGCCGCGGCGTTCCTCGCGGGGCTGGAGTACGACGGCATCAGCGGCCCGGAACGGCAGTACGCGGAGAAGGTCGCCGCCGACGCCGCGAAGAAGGCCCGCGAGCAGGCCGTCGCGGCCGCCCTGCGGATCGTCAACGACATCGAGCCCCTTCCCGACGAGACCGAGGAGGACACCGCCCGCCGGGCCGTGGACCTGCTGCGCGGCGTCTCCAGCGCGATCGACGCCGACCGCATCGTCAACGCGGCGACGTCCCGGCACACCATCACCGCCATCAACAGCCCCCGCAGTGGGGGCGCCGGCTCCGGCCGGGGCGGCTACGGCGGCTCCAGCCGGGGCGGCCGCGGCGGCCGCAACGCGCCGCTGATTCAGCTCAACTTCGGCTTCGGCAGCCGCCGGGCGCAGGCCGAGACCGACCGGGCCGTCAGCGACCACGTCACGCAGGCCGTCACGCCCGCGCTGAACCGCATTGCCGACGCCGCCACGAACGGCACCCTCACCACCGCCGAGGCCGACCGGATCGCCGCCGAGGCCGCTGCCGCCCTGCAGAACGGCGAGCAGGCCGTGGCCGGGCGGATCGCCGCGGCGGTCACCGACGCCACCGGGGAGGAGCCCCGCCCGGGCCTGTGGGCGCGGATCTGGGCGTTCATCAAGCGCATCGCCCGCAAGGTCGCCGAGTGGGTGCGGTCCGTGGCCCGCAAGGCCGCCGAGAAGTGGCGCGACCGGGACCGCGAGCGGCTGTCCCGCATCGGCAAGGGTCTCGCCCGGCGCATCAAGTCGTGGCCGGAGGCCGTGGGGCTGCGCTCCCTGGTCGCCGACGCCGTGGAAGGCGCGGAGGACGGCGCGGACAGCGCCGAACGCCTCGCCCGCCACGCCGGAGAGATGCCCGAGCCGGGCCGCTTCGGGCAGATCGCCCGCCGCGTGACCGGCTGGCGCCGTACGAGCACGGCGGCCCTCGAGTCCGGCCGTCTGCCGGAAGTCTCCGACGGCACGCGGTGGACGGCCGACCGTGCCGCCGACGGCGGACCGGGCGAGAACGCCATGCGGCAGCTCGACACGCTGCTGGGCGCGGGTGATGCCCTGGACGCCGACGTGCTGACCCGCATGCGGCAGGCCGCGCCCGAGCTGGGAGCGGACCCGCACGCCACCGTGGCGGCCGCCCGCGACACCGAGCGGCGCGCCGTGGAACGGGTCGCGCAGGTCACCGCGCAGGCCCGATCCGGGAACCGTGGCGCCGAGCTCGACCTTGCCGGGGCCGAGACCGAGGCCCGGCACGCCGCAGCGGACGCCCGCCGCATGGAAGAGGCCTACAACCGGGCGCTGCGGGAGTCGGCACTGGCCGCCCTCAGCGACGTCCGGCCCATGGGCCCGGGCGCCGACACGATGGTCGTAGGCGGCCCCGACGGCGACAGCAAGGAGGCCGTGAACCGGTCCCTGCAGTTCCTGCCCACGGACTGGCTGAGCGCGGCCGAGGAGCTGACCGTCCACCCCGACGGCCTCACCCGCGGCTACTACAACTTGGACCTGGGCGAAGCCGCCCTTGGCAGTGAGGGCGCCTCGGTGGCGTCCGCGCCGACGCTGGACGCGCAGGCCCTCCACCAGCTCGGCCACCACATGCAGCACTCCATCCCGGACCTGGCGGCCGCCTCGGAGGCGTACCACTGGCTGCGGACGTCGACCGGTCGCATCGGGAACCGGAAGCGCAACACGCAGGTGCGGCTCAGGGACCGGTTCCCCAGCCGTGGGCACCGTGCCGACGCGACGGCCCGTGACGGCTACTGGGCGGACCTGCTGGCCGGCATGGACGCCCGCGACGGCAAGTCGTGGCAGCTCCTGCCCGTGGGCCTTGAGTCACTGTTCTCCGACTCGTGGTATCTGGACGACGACCTGCGGAAGTTCCTGTTCGGCGCGCTCGCCGTACTGGGCCGCAGGCCGTGAGCCGAAGGGATGTGGCGGCGTGAGCGTCGTGCAGGTGAAGGGCGCGTTCGATGACGGGTCGCTGTACTCGGTGCGGCTGACCGGGCAGCGGGCCCGGCCCGTCATCGGGTCGCAGCGGGTCGCAGCGATGTTCACGCGGCTGCCGGACCTGGACGGCACCAACGCCCGCGCCGTGCTGGCGGTGCTGGAGTCCTGGACGAAGGTGCAGGAGGTGACGGGGCAGGTGCCCGCTCCGGCGGGCCCGCCCCGGCCCGCCGGGGCTGTGCACTGAGCCCGCACGCCGTGGAGCGCGACGCAAGGCCGCGCCGCGCTCCATGGTGCGCGCCATGAGACCGACTCTTCGCCGCTCACCCGACTTCCACGCCGTCATCGGCGTCCTGGCCCTGTTCGTCATCGTCATCCTGATCGGCGCCGTAGTCGCCGCCTGCGCCCCGTCCAACACGGGCGGAAGCGCTCCGGTGTCGAGCCATTGGGACGACGACGGCCACCACCACGGCGGTTGGCACCACGGCAAGAGCTCCACCAAGCCGCCCGCCCGGAAGCCCCAGATCAAGACGCCCCGCGCGAAGACCGGCAGCGGCACCGGCCGGGGGCCGTCCCTCTCCAAGCCCGCCCGCCGCCGATGAGGGGCGACGCGACGCAAGGCCGCCCGGGGGGTCATGGTCCGGCCCGTGCGTAGATTCCGACTGCAGCTCCAGGTGAAGGGTGCCCCCGGCGCGGGCCCCGCCATACCGCCCATGGACCCCGCCGCCGATCCGGCCGCGGCCGCCGACCCCAACGCCGGCCAGCCACCGATGCCCACCGACGACTCCCGCCCGTGGGCAGGTGACTTGTACGACGAGGGGGACGAGACGCAGCCCGACGACCCGTCGGTCACCGACCATTTCTCCGACCCGAACGGGGAGGAGGCTTGGCTTGAGAAGGCCCCGGACGGCACCCTCACCGGGTGGGTCCGTGACGCCACCGGCCAGGTCTACCGGTACTCCGACGCCGACGCGTGGGCCACCGACGTGGACGACGCCGGGATGACTCCCTCCGGCGGCGGCGCCCCCGCCCCCGACGGCATGCCCGAGGGCGAGCCTGCCGTCGGCGAGGAGGGCGACGGCCTGGAGGAGGGCGACGAAGAGGGCGACCTGCCCGGCCTGGACGAGGAGCCGGACGACGAAGAGGACGAGGAAGAGGACGACGAGGACGACCCTTCCGCGTCGCCCAACCCGTTCAAGAAGTGACCCGGAGGCAGGCACGATGAGCGACACCACCCCGCCCGCCACGCTCACGGAGGGCTTCCGGTCCGCCAAGGCCGGAGCGGAGGCCGCACGCACCGGCAAGGCCGTAGAGGCCTGCCCGTACTCGGCCGATGGCGACGTTGTGCAGCGCTTCCACCGGCACTTCTGGATGCTCGGCTACGACAACCCCGGCAGGCACGGCACCCGGTGACCCGTAGGCCTTCACGGCAGCCGGCGCCCGTCGACCAGGAGTTGCACGACGCGATCTACCGGGCGTTGCGGACCGCCCGCGTCATCGACCCCGACGACGGCACCGTGCCCTTCTACAAGGCAGACGAATACTGCGTGTGGACGGGCCCGGAAGCGCTCATCGCCACCATCGCCGCGCACGTGAAGCCCTTCACCGCCATGGCCCCGGCGGTATAGCGCAGGACGGTAGGCACACGCGGCGCGCACGGTACGCAGGCCAAAGCCCCCGGCCTGGAAGGACCACCGTGCCGCCGCGCCCCCGCCCTCAGCCCCCCGAGCGGGGGACCTCCCTGGCCATAGCCGCCGTGACCGGCGTCGAAGACGACGTCGGCGACGTGATCCTGCCCGGCGCCTTCGCCGAGACGCTGCGCAAGCGCCCGGTGAAGCCTGTGTTCAGCCACGAGTGGAAGGACCCGATCGGGGCCTGCCGCAGCGTGGAGGAGTGGCCGCCGGGAGACCCGCGGCTGCCGAAGTACACGCCCATGGGTGAGCCGTGGCCCGCTGCGGCCGGCGCCCTGGTGGCCAACGTCGCGTTCAACATGAAGACCACCCGCGGCCGCGATGTGTACGAGCAGGTCAAGCAGTGGCACGTGGAGGGCGGCGGCGCCCAGTGGTCCATCGGCTACACCGTCCCCAAGGGCGGCGCGACCAAGCGCTCAGGTGTCCGCATCATCCACAAGCTGGAGCTGTACGAGGTCAGCCCCGTCCTGCACGGCGCGCACCCGCTGACGATGAGTCTGCAGGTGAAGGGCAACCCCGCCGGGGTCGGCGACGGGATGGAGTACAAGGCCACCCCGGGCGGCCAGCCGCACGGCGAACCGAACGTCGGCGAGGGCGTCATGGTCGCCCTGTACCCGGACCTGGACACGGCGGAGCGGATCGCGCACCCCGACGGCACCGCCCCGGAGGAGCTGCACGTCACCCTGGCCTACCTCGGGCAGGCTGGCGACCTCGGCGGGCACCCCGACGACCTGCCGGACCTGGTGCGCGACCTGGCGGCCGACACGGAGCCGCTGCAGGGCACCATCGGCGGCATCGGGTTCTTCCCGCCCAGTGAGGACGGCACCCCGTGCTGGGTGCCCGTGGACGTGCCCGGCCTGACCGCGCTGCAGGATCGCGTCGCCTCCCGCCTGTCCACGTCGGTGTTCTCGGAGCAGCTCCGCGCCGACCACGGGTTCACGCCGCACCTGACGCTCGGCTACGACCTGCCCGCGGACACCCCGGCGGTCCCCCCGACCCCGGTGCATTTCGATCAGTTGTGGGTTGTGGTCGGCCAGGAGCGCACGCCGATCCCGCTGTCCCTCCTGGAGGAGGACGCCCAGCCGCCCGCCGCACCCACGCCCGCGGCCGCGCCCGTGGAGACCAAGTCGGCCCGCGCCGCCGTGGCGGCCGCCCGCCGACAGAGCAAGACCGCACGCGCCGCCGTCCGAGCCGCCCGCCGGCCCCCGAGCCGCCCCCGCACCCGCTACCAGACCAAGACCGCCCGTGCCGCGGTCGCGGCCGCCCGCCCGTCCCTGGAGACCAAGAACATGACCGGCCACATGCCCGGCTCCTTCGAGGAGCAGCGCCGCGCCCTCACGGACGCCATCCGCACCCTGTTCCACCCCGACGCCGACGACGACTCGGGAGCAGCGCCCGTTGACCACTGGTGCTGCGTAGAGGCCACGTACCCCACTCACGTGATCGCCACCGTGGGCAGCCCCGACTACTCCTCGCCCGCCACCTACTCCGTGCCCTACCGGTTCGAGGGCACCGACCCGGTCCTCGGAGCCCCGCAGCGCGTCGCCGTGACGGTCGTGGCCGTCCCCAACGACGAGGACTACGACCAGGACGACGCCCCGGCGAGCCCGCAGGAGACCGCCGACGCCCGGTACATCGAGCCCGCCGCCGCAGGCCTGGATGACGCCACCAGCGCCCTGGAGGCCTCGCAGGCCAGCCCTGGCGCCCTGGCCGCACTGCGGCCCGTCATGCAGCGCCTGATGGCGACCTTGGCCCGCAAGGGCATGCCGATGGACGCGCCGCAGCAGTCCACCGTCCCCCTCGGCGACGGACCCGGCCCCGACGACGAAGACGACCAGGAGGACGACGACGAGATGGGCTGGGATGACTGGGACTACGGCGACGACGGCGACGACGGCATGAACAGCGGGCGGCCCGTGCCGCCCCCGCCGCCCAGCAGCGACATGGGCAGCGACTACGCCGGGGCCGATTACGCCGCCTACGACGGCCTGGACTACGGCGGCCGCGACGACGACGAGGACGACGGCGACGACGGCGACGGCACGGTCTCGCTCAACCCCGACGACGTCCACAAGCAGCTCGCCGAACTGGACGACTGACCTGCGCGATTGCTCCCCGCGCACCTGGTGCGGGGAGCACGCGACACAAGCACTCCACCCCCTGTCACATGACTCCGACGATCGGGTCGTCCCGGTGCTGGCCGGGCGAGCGACCGCGCCCAAACGCACACCCACCAGCACCCCCGAGGTATTCACCCCATGAGCACCGAAGGCATCAGCCTCAAGACTCTGACGACCGAGCTCGCCGCCAAGCGCGCCGAAGCGCAGCGCATCGCGGACACCTGGCAGGTCGACGAGAAGAACCGCTTCACGATCTCCACCGCCCAGAACGACGCCTACCGCAAGGCCATCCGCGAGGCGCAGGAGATCAAGGGCCTCATCGACTCGCGCCGCCAGGCCGACGAGATCGACGCCTACCTGGACGCCCCCGAGGGCCCGACCGCCGCCGGCCGCTACTACGGCGGCAGCGACAGCGGCATGGAAGCCAAGAGCCTCGGCGACCTGTTCGTGGAGTCCCCGGAGTACAAGCGCGCGGCCGCCAACGGCTTCGCCGAGCGCCCGTACATCCGTACCGAGCTGGAGGGGAAGTCGATCTTCTCCCTGTCCGCCGGTACCCACACGATCAACGCGTTCGGCTCCGCCCAGGACATCGGCCTGGTGGAGTACCAGCGCCGGAAGACCCACATCCGGGACCTGTTCCCGAAGGCCACGACCAAGGCGAGCATCCTCTACGGCATCCGGGAGACCGGGTGGACGAACAACGCAGCCCAGGTCAAGGAGCGTTACGCCGCAGACGGCGTATCTCCGGCGACGGGCGGCCCGACCGACGTGTTCGGTAAGGCCCAGGAGTCGGACATCACGTTCGAGTCGATGATGTACCCGGTCGTGGAGATCGCCACGATCCTCCGCGTCCACAAGAACACCCTCGCCGACGAGCCCATGCTCAAGAGCTTCCTGTCGGGCCGTCTCACCGAGGCCCTGAAGTTCCGCGAGGACGTCGACCTGCTGTCCGGCACGGGCGGTTCGCAGGCCCTCACCGGCCTGTTCAACACCCCCGGCGTCCAGACGTACACGGGTTCCAACCAGGACGGGTACTCGGTGCAGGTCCGCCGCGCCATCACCCGGTCCCTGCTCGCCGAGTTCGAGCCGACCGGCCTCGTCCTGGCCCCCGACATGTGGGAGAAGGTCGAGCTGGAGACCGACGACACGGGCGCCTTCCGCGTCGCCGTGTCCGTCGCCATCGGCGCGGAGAAGAAGGTGTGGCGCATCCCGGTCGTGGAGACGACCGCGATGCCGTCCGGCAAGTATCTGCTGGGCGCGTTCGGTCTCGGCGCGCAGATCTACGACCGGCAGAACACCACGGTCACCGTGTCCAGCGAGGACCAGGACAACTTCCAGCGCGGAGCAGTTTCAATCCGCGCGGAGTCCAGGGTTGGCTTCTCCGTCGACCGTCCCGAGTCGTTCGTGATCGGTTCGTGGACGACCCCCGCCTGATCTGACCGCAGGTAGGGCATAGAGCGGCCCCGGCACTTCGCCCGGGGCCGCTCTGCGTGCTGCGGGCGACGCAAGCCGGGCCGGGCAGGCACCGTGACCGCCGACCGTGCCGCACCCCTGGAGGACCACGATGGCCGCCCGTACCCGTAAGCCCGCCGCCGCGGCGGAGGAGCCGCTGCCCGAGCAGGCGCCGGAGGAGACCCCCGCCGCCCCCGAGCCCACCCCCGAGCCCGCACCGGAGCCGGAGCCCGTGCCGGAGCCCGCTCCGCCGTCCGTGTCGGCGGCCGCGCCGCTGGAGGCGCCCGCGCAGGAGCCGGAGAAGGCCGAACCGGCCGCGCCCGAGCGGAAGAACGCCACCGACGTGCTGCCCGAGGCGCCCGTGATCGGCCTCATCGTGGACGAGGAGACCGGAGAGCCCCCGGCCGACCTGGAGGCCCTGTTCACGCCGTTCACGACGTTCGGCACCGTGATGGTCTCCCAGGCACGCCTGATCGAGCACGTCGCCGACACCTACGGCCGCCGCTCCATGCGGCTGCTCGTCGCCCGGCACGCACAGGTGTCCGCCGAGACCGCCGCAACCGTCCTGCAGCGCCTCAAGGACCAGGCCGACGTGCGCAACGCCATCGAGGACTGACCGGACCGGCAGAAGGGAGGGAGCACCGTGGGCACGTGGGAATGGCGTCCGGTCGTGGACATCGCGGCGGCCGGCGGCCGGGCGCTCGCCGTGGACCTGTACGACACCCCGGACCGCACCGGTACGCCGATCGCCACCGTCCCGGCCCCTACCGGGCCCGACGCGGCGGGCCGCTGGATCTTTGACCTGCCGGACCTGCCTGACGGCCGGTACTGGGGGGCGGTGCAGTACCTTCCGCGGACCGGGGCCGTGCAGGCCCGTGACCGCAACCCGCGCATCGACCTGCCGACGGACTCCGGGCTTGTCACCTCCCCGGAGGAAGTCGCGGTGCGGCTCGGCATCGAACTGCCGCTGACGGCCGTGCAGCGCGACCGGTTCGCGCAGGCCATCGAGGACGCGCAGGGCGACGTGCGGACCTACCTCGGGCGTGACCTGGCCGTCTCCTACGCCACGTACCCGGGCGTCTCGCCGAACTGGGCGGCCGCGCGCCGCATAGACGACTGGCGGACGTGGCGGCACCTGGTCGTGGGCGACGACTTCGACGTCGTCGCCGTCGTGGACCGCGACCACGGCCTGTACGACGTGACGGTGCGCGCCGGCCTGGAGCCCGAAGCGGAGACAGCGGTCCGCCGGTACGTCACCGCGCACGCCGGGGAGGCCCTGCGCACCCGCGGCAGTGACGGCACGCGGCGCACCACATCGGTCTCGGCTGAGGGTCAGTCCGTGTCGTACGAGGCGACGCCCACCACGGGCCAGCCCGGGTCGCTTCCCGCGCTGGAGGATCTCGCGCCGTACCGGGCCATGCCGGTTGGCGCCCCGCCGCGCGTCCACCGCATGCCCTGGCCCTACTCGTGACCGGCACCGGGCGACGGTAGCCCCGCCCAGAAGCCACCATCCGCCCCGACAACCACCCCACGCGCAGGGAGAGCACCCCCATGGGCATCTTCAAGGCATCCGACGGCAGTCGGGTCACCAAGGCGGCTTTCCCCGCCACCGTCGACAACTCCGACCCGCTGATGGTCGTCTCCGAAGACCTCACGTCCACCCGCCGCTGGGACGGCGACGCGCTGCCGCAGGGCACCATGCAGATGATCTCGCTGCGCGCAGGCACCAAGCTGCGCCAGTCGAAGATCAACGAACTGTTCCCTCCGGCGACCATCACCTCCGTCTCCCCGGCTACCGGCGGCGTCGCGGGTGGAACGGTCGTCACCCTCAAGGGCACGTACCTGGACGGCGTCACGGCCGTCACCTTCGGCGGCACGGCGGGCACCGCCCTGACCGTCGTCTCCGACACGGAGCTGCGCATCACGACCCCGGCGAAGGCGGCTTCCACCGTCGACATCGTGGCCACCGACGACGGCGGCGCGGTCACCAAGACCCAGTCGTTCGTCTTCGCCTGACAGGTCGGGTCGAGCCGTGGCCGTTCTCCTGCCGAACCGTTCCCTGTCCGTCCAGCGGGCAGGGACACACCCGTGGGACCGGGACGCCTACGGGCAGCCCGTCCCCCCGGACCCGGCGACCGTGACGGCCCCGGCCGGCCCCTCCCTGCCAGGCGCAGCGACCGAACAGCCCGACGGGTCATGGACGCTGCGCCTGGACCCGTCGCAGTGGCCTGTACGGCCCGGCGACCGCATCACCGACGGCACCCTCACGTGGGTGCTTTCCGGGGCGTGGCTGCGCGCCGTGCCCGTCGACAGCGGCGCCGACTACATCCAGGCCAACGGGGTCCTGGACCCGCCCAAGGCGGTGTGATGGCGAAGTTCAAGGCCGTGCCGGGACTCGAGGAAATGGTGGCCCAGATGGTCGCCCCCGACGTCGAGCGGATCGCCCGGCAGGTGGAGACCGAGGCGAAGCGCTTCGCCCCGCCCACCAAGAAGTGGATCACCGTCGGCGACGAACGGGTACGGCCCACGCACGCCGAAGCGCACGGCCAGGAGGTCCCCGACAACCTGCGGTTCGTCGTGACGTCCATGGACTGGGACCGGCAACACCGCGGCGTCGGCGAAAAAACTTACTTCCGGTGGCCGAAGGACGAGACGAGCCGGGCCGTCGCCAACCTGGTGAACTGCCGGTGCGCCCGCCAGGTCGACAAGGACGGCATCGCCCGCCTGATCCACACGACCCCGCCCGTCATCACCGGGAAGAAAGTCACCGCCACCGTGGTCTGCCAGGGCAACTGGGTGGTGCAGTCCGAGTACGGCACGGTCTACGAGGGCCAGCTTGTCGCCACGGGCGCGCACTTCATGGCGCGGGGCGCCGCGGCGGTCGCATCCCGCCGCTGAGCAGGCGACACAAGGCCTGGCCGGACCTCACCCTCCCGCCCATGACTGACTCCACCAGCACCCCCAAGATGACCAAGGCCGCGGCGGCCGCCGCCGCGGCGACCGAGGCGGCGCCCGCCGTGGCCACCGGCGCCCCCACCGAGCAGATCCCCACCGTCGGCCCCGCTCTCGCGCTCGGCGAGGCACCCACCGTCGTCACCCTCTCCCACCACATGAGGATCGACGGCCGTGACCTCCTGCCCGGGGCCAAGGTCGCCGTGTCCGCCGCCTACGCCCGCCAGCTCCGCGCCAACGGCTACGCCGCCCGGACCTGACGATGAGCAACGCGGCACGGCTGGCCGGTGCGGACCCCCTCCCGCAGGTGCTGGCCTACCTGCAGCAGCACCCGGACGTGACCGAGGCCCTGGGCGGCCCCGGTCACGTCTCCGGGCTGCTGGAGGAGCCGTGGCCGCACATCACCGTCACCCCCGGCCCGGGCGGAGACCTGCGCACCTTGCGCTGGGACACCGTCATGGACATCTCGATCGAGGCGTACGGGCACCCGTCGGGGTGGCCGGGGCCGGCGGAGCTCCGCCGCCTGGCGCTCCTCGCGGTCGCCGCGTGCATCGACCTGCCCGACGCGGACCGCCCGCCGGGCGCACCCGTGATCACCGCTGTGTCCCCGTCCGGGGCGCTGGCGTGGACGCCGCTGGAGACCGGACAGCCCCGCTGGTCGACGGGAGTGCTCGTCACCTCCCACCCGGCCCCGGCTTGAGCACGCGACGTAAGCACCCCCCGGCGGTGAAGCTCCCCAGCGCGATCCGCCCCCACCATGTCCGGGAGAGCCCATGCCAGGCGCTGTCACCAACCCCCAGCAGCTCGTTGTCGCCGCGCGTACGTTCGTCTACCTCGCGCCCGTCGCCACCGCGTTCCCCGTCGACGTGGACACCGCGCCCGCCGCGGCGTGGATCAGCGTCGGCCTGACCGAGGAAGACGGCCTGAAGTTCAGCACCGAGCCGGACTTCCAGGAGATCACCTCCGCGCAGTCCGACTTCCCCGTGCGCCGCGTGCAGACCAAGGACGCCGCGTCGATCGAGGTCACCCTGCAGGAGTGGTCCGGGCCGAACTTCCAGGCCGTGTTCGGTGGCGGCAGCATCACCAAGACCGGCACGGCCGGTTCGGAGATCTACAAGTTCACGCCGCCGCAGATCGGCGAGCGCATCGAACGCGCCTGCATGCTCGAAACCCACGACGGCGACAAGATCTACCGCTTCGCCTTCCCCCGCGTGTTCCAGATCGAGGGCGTGGAGCTGGAGTTCAAGAAGTCCAACGCCTCCACGCTGCCGCTCAAGCTGGGCATCCTCGGCGGCGACGGCACGGCTCCCTGGTACGCGATCACCAACGACCCCGCGTTCGACACCACCACCCCCTGATCAAGCCGGTTATACCCAGCCCCCTCCCCCCAGAGCCTTGGAGCCCTGCCGTGTCTGCCCCCCTGATCGACCTTGACGCCCCGCGCCGCGAGTCCGCGCACCCGGACGGCATCCCGGTGCGCTTCGGCGGCCAGTCGTTCACGCTCCCCGCGGAGCTGCCCCTGGACACCCTCACCGGCCTGATCCTGGACCCGGGCCTGGACCTGCCCGGCCTCCTGTCGCGCCTCAACCGGTCCACCACGGCCACGTTCGGCAGTGACGTGGTCGACGCGCTGCTCGACCGCGCCGACCTGCCGCACAGCGTCCTCAAGGCCTTCACGCGCGCCCTGGAGTCGCTGTTCGGCGTGGAGGAGTACGCCGAGTTCACGCGGCTGCGCCCGTCGGTGCCCGACTACATCCGGCTCATCAAGGCGCTGTGGTCCCTGTACGGCGTGAGCCTGGGGGAAGCCGCGCGGTCGCTCACCTCGCCCGCGAGCGGTGGAGCGACCTCGAAGCCGACTTCGCGCACCACTACCCCGGGATCGACCTTCGCGGCGTCTACCGGCGTCCCGGACAGCCCGGCTTCTTCGGAGTCCGACGGCTGATCGTCCTCGTCGCGGGCCTGCCAGAGCACGCGCAGGTGCGCCGCCCAGACCGGGCCCGCGCCCCATGGGGGCAGGTCGAAGAACTGCTTGCCCAGCTTGTCGAAGAGGTGTCCATCTTGGCGTCCGACCACCGCCGCAAGAAGCCCCGGGAGATCCCGCGCCCGTACCGCGCGGCCGACCGGGCGCCTCGGCAGGCTGCGCACCTGCAGATGATGGCGGCCGCGGCGGCCGCCGGCCGGGTCCGCCATGGCTGAGGGCCAGGTCGCCGGACGCCTTGAAGTTCCGGTCGTCGCGGACCTGTCGAAGTTCGCCACGGAGCTGCGGGCGAAAATCGAAGAGGCCGCGAACGGTGTCGTGGCCAAGATCAGCGCCGAGTTCGACGCGGTGCAGGCTCGCGCAGACCTGACCGAGGCCATCGAGACCGCGGCGGAGAACGTCAAGGCCCGCGTGGACGTGGCGTTCAACGTCGCTCAGGTCCGCGCGGCGCTGGAAGAGGCCGTCACGGAGGCGTCGACCGGCGCCAAGGCCAGGGTCGCCGCCGAGGTCGACCAGGGGCAGGTCCGCACCGCGCTGCGGGACGCCGTCAACGGCGCCATCGACAGCACCGAGCCCGCGGAGGTGCGGGCCCGCCTGGACCGCAACAAGGTCCGCGAGGAGCTGCAGCGCGCCCTGACGCAGGCGGAGGAAGACGGCGCGTCGACCGTCAACGTGCGGTTCGACAGTGACGGGCCCCTGCAGGAGCTCGCCATCTCCGAGCTGCGCTCGGCCCTGACGCGCATGCAGGCCGAAGCCGACCGGCACCCGGTCACGCCCCGCATCAGGCAGCCGCGCATCGGGTTCCTCGGCACGCTCCTCAAGATCGGCGGCCTGGCGTCGCTGGTGCAGCCGGCCGTCGGCACGATCGGCGCGGCCCTCACCGGCCTGACCGCCGAGATATCCGCGCTGGCGCCTGCTGTCGGCATCCTGGGCGCCATCCCCGGCCTGATCGGCGCCGGAGGCCTGGCGTTCCTGTCCCTCAAGACCGCGTTCGGCGGGGTGGGTAAGGCTGCGCAGGCCTACGCCCAGCAGCAGCAGGCCCTGAACAGCGGCGCCAAGCTCACCAAGTCCGAGCAGCAGCAGATCCAGAAGGCCCTGGACGGCGTCGACAGCAGCGTCATCAAGGCCATCGCCGGGGTGCGAAGTCTCGGCGGCGCGTGGAAGTCCATCAAGCTCGATGCGCAGCGGGCCGTCTTCAAGCAGCTCGCGGACGAGATCAAGCCCACCGGGGAGCGCGTCCTGCCGATCCTCGGCAACGCCATCCACGACGTCTCGAACGCGTTCGGGAACGGCTCGAAGCGGGCCGCGCAGTTCTTCCGCACCCCCCTGTTCCGCGCCGACTTCACCCGCGTCGTCGGCTCCTCGTCGTCCGCCCTGCAGCGCATGGGGCAGGCCTTCGGGCCGCTCGGGCACGCCCTGCTGGACTTCCTGGTCGCGTCCGCGCCGCTCACGCAGCGGGTCGCCGGCTGGATCGCCCAGTCCGGGCGGTGGCTGCAGACGTCCATCGCGGTCGGCCGGGAGACCGGCACCCTCGCCCGGTTCCTGGACCGCGCCGGGGACAAGGCCTCGCAGTTCTCCCTGGCCACGCGGGACCTGTGGCGAGGCCTCAAGGCCATGGGACGGGCGGCCACCGACTCCGGCGACTCGATCCTCAACGGGCTGACGCACTCCCTGCAGGAGTTCAGCATCTGGTCCAACTCCGTCGCGGGCCAGAACCGCATGAAGGAGTTCTTCGACGGCGCACGCCCCGCGTTCGCGGAGGTCGTCGGCATCCTCGGCGACATCGGCCGCGGCCTCGGGCGCATGTCCGAGGACAACGGCCTGGTCCGCATGCTCCAGTCGCTCCGCTACGACCTGCTGCCCGGCGTGGGGCACTTCCTGGACCAACTCGGGCGCGACGTGGGCCCCAAGGTCATCGACGCCTTCGGGTCGCTCGCGGAAGTGCTCGCGCAGCTGTCGGCGGCCGGCGGCGGCATCGGCATCATCATCCACGCCATCGACACCCTCGCGTCGTCGACCGCGTTCCTCCTCAAGTCGGTGCCCGGCCTGGCGCTGTTCGTCGGCGGCCTGCTGTCCCTGCTGACCGTCCTCAAGGCCGTGCGCCTGGTCGGCGGCGTCTTCGACCGGCTGGTGGGCATCGGCACCACGGCGCAGCGGGCCGAACAGGGCGTGTCCCGGCTGAGCGCCACCGTCGACCGCTTCACCCGCCAGTCCGGCACCATCGCCGGAGTCCAGCGCGCCTACGCGCGGGGCTTCTCCAGCGCCGCAGAGGGCGCGAACCGGTTCAGCCGGACCGTGTCCGGTGTCGGCAGCGTGGTGCAGGCCGCTGGGCGCCGCATGGGCGGCCTCCGGGGCGCGGTGAGCGGCCTCACCGGTGCCCTCGGCGGGCCGTGGGGCATCGCCATCACCGGGGCCGTGATCGGCCTCGGTCTGCTGATGGACAGGCAGCGCAAGAACGCCGAAGCGGCCCGGGCGCACCGGGCGGAGATCGAGGACCTGGCGCAGGCCCTCCGCGACTCCAACGGCGAGATTGACGAGAACGTGCGCGGCCTGGTCGCCAAGAAGTTCCAGGAGAAGGAGGTCGGCGACACCGGTAAGACCGTCGCCGAGGTGGCCGAGGCGCAGGGCATCAGCCTGCGGCAGCTCACCGACTCCGCACTGGGCCTGGCCCCGTCCCTCGGGACGGTGGCCGACCAGATGCGCGACACCGCCCAGGGCATGACCCGGATGCAGGTCACGGCCGAAGGCGTGCTTCCGATCATGACGCAGGAGGGCCACACCGCACTCGAAGCGGCGGACGCCATCGACGGCATGTCCGGGAACCTGGACAAGGCGAAGAAGTCGAACGCCGACTTCCTGTCGGCGGCCAAGCAGGTCGGCGCGGACGGCACCACCATCTACAGCCGCCTCACCAAGGCCGTGCAGGTGCTCGCCGACACCACGCTCGACGCCGACTCCCGCACCGACGCACTGCGCGCCACCATCGACCTGCTGTCCGGCAAGCAGCGCTCGTACGCCGACGCGCAACTCGAGGTCAACCGGGCCATCACCGAGGTCACCAAGGCGACCAAGGCCAACACCAAGGCCAACGAGGAGAACGCGAAGAAGGGCCGGAAGGCCAAGCCGCCCAAGGGGCTACTCGACAAGAGCGGCAACCTGTCGTCGGTCACCGAGACGGGGCAGACCGCGTACGACCTTCTGCAGCGCCTGGAGCAGCAGGCCGACTCGGCCGCCATCGCGGCCGCCGACCGGGCCAAGTCGCAGGGCGGTAGCCCCGCGGCGCAGGCCAAGGCAGCCGGGCAGGAGATGGTCCGCGCCCGCGAGGCCGCGATCGACTACGCGGAAAGCCTCGGGCTGACCGCCACGCAGGCCGGGAAGATCGCCGACCAGTTCGGGCTGATCCCCGAGACGGTGAAGACCGCGTTCGAGTTCCGCGCCGAGTCCGAGGCCTCGCAGCAGATGCTCGCGGTGCAGAAGCAGCTCGACAACATCAAGGGCAACAAGGTCACGACCGTGTCCGTCCTGGCACCGCAGGCACGGGCCGCCCTGGAGGCCATCGGCTACTCCGTGAAGACCCTGCCCAACGGGCAGATCGAGGTCCGGGCGCCGATCGGGAAGCCCCGCGCGGACCTGGCGAACATCATGGCGCTGGTCGATGAGGCTGACCGCAGGGGCGTCTCGATCGACGTGAAGGCCGAGATCGAGAAGGCCTCCACCGACCTGGAGCGGGTCCGCACCGCCGTGAACGGCATGCCGAAGGGCTCCAGCGTCGTCGTGAAGGCCCCGACTGCGCTCGCCGAGAAGGAGCTCAAGGATCTCGGCTACAAGGTCACGCACCTGGAAAAGGGCAAGGTCGAGATCACCGTGCCCAAGGCGCAGACGATCCGGGAACTGGACGCCATCCAGAACCGGGTCAACGACCTCCGGGGCATCCCCATCAACATCCCCGTGCGCTACCGCAGCTCGGGCCTGCCGCAGGGCGTGCTCAAGGCGCAGGCGAACGGCGGCGTCATGGACTTCTACGCCGACGGCGGCGTGCGGGAGAACCACGTCGCGCAGATCGCCCCGGCCGGCGCCATGCGGGTGTGGGCGGAGCGGGAGACCGGGGGCGAGGCTTACGTACCCCTCGCGGCCGACAAGCGCTCCCGGTCCAAGGCCGTCGTAGAGAACGTGGTCGACCGCTTCGGCGGCGCGGTCGAGTGGTTCTCCGACGGCGGGTTCAGCGGCGCCGACGCCCTGTTCCGGTCCTCCCGCAGGGCCGGGCAGGCCGGGGTAGCCGGCCGCGGCCCCCTCGCCCTGGTGGGCGGAGATCTCACGATCACAACGCAGGCGGACAGCGTCAGCGACGGCATCGGCGACGCCCTGTTCGAGCTGCGGCGCCTGCGCATGGGAGGTATCTGATGCTGGCGGGACAGTGGCGTCTGGCCTACAGCGCCAGGGGGCATCTGCCCGGCGCTGACCTGATCTTCGGCACGGAGAGCACAGGGATGCTGCTCACGCAGGAACCGGACATCACCTTCGGCGACGCCAACAACGGTGAGCAGCCGCTTCCCGGCGAGGACGGCATCCGCTTCGGCCGTGACTACATGGGGGCGATGAGCGTCACCTTCGAGGCAGCCGTGTCGACGTGGGGCCCGAACAGCCTCAACACGGTCACGGAGGCAGCGGAGTGGACTAAGGCGAACCTGCTGCACCTGCCGGCGGGCACCCTCATGGGACGGTCGAACCAGAACGCCCTCAGCAAGCTCCGCTCGATCTGGCGGGCGGACGCGGTTCGCGCGGGGGCTGGAACGGTCGCCTCGCTGTACCACCAGACGGAGGCGCGGACCCGGGTCGCGTACGGACGGCCCCGGCGGTTCGCCCCGGCGCACTCCAAGCTGTTCCGCCAGGGGTACACCCCGGTCGTCGCCGACTTCCAGTGCGCTGATGACCGCTGGTACGACTCAAGCTCGAACGTGGTCACCATCAGCACGAAGTCCCCTGTGGTGCCCGTCGGACCGAAGCCGGTCAGGCCCCCTATCAGCCAACCTGCCCGCGGGTCGGTGACCATGCGCGGTGACATGTCCACGTGGCCCGTCATCACCATCAACGGGCCCGCGCTGAATCCGACGGTCTGGATCGGCGACCAGGTCCGTTTCAAGCTGGGCATGTCCATCGTGTCGGGCGACTGGGTGCGGGTGGACCCGCGGCCTTGGGTTCGCACGGTGCGCACGTCCTCCGGGGCATCGGTCGCGCACCTGCTGGACCGAGCCTCAACCCGGCTCGCCGATATGTTCGTTCCGCCCGGCACCTACGCCTTTGGTGCGGATTTCCAGGTTCCCCTGGGCGCGTGGGGTCCGGTCACCTGTTCGTGGCAGGACGCCTATGGCTGGTTCTGACCGATGACCGGCCGTCAGCCTCCGGGGTGGTTTGGGGCGTCCGGGGGATTGCCGACACGCGATCCCGTAACCCCTTGGTGTGTGCCCCAGGGGGGCAGATAGGGCTAGGATCGGCCGCAGTCAGCCAAAGGTGTGCCCGACACACCGAGAAGCTGGCGCCAGCCAAAGAAAACGGCCCCTTGCCAGCCGCAGCGATGTAGGAGTCGCTGTGCGCGGCGGTTCGGGGCCGGAGACCTAAGCAGGAGGTCTATGCGATGCAGCGTACCCGCATGCGCCCCCCCGGACGCAACAAGACCCACCGAGAAAGTGCCGCGCCTCACGCGCGCCGCTCGGTGGGTCTCTCCATGCCTCCCCTTCCGGACACATCCGGTGGGGGCTTCCCGTCGTTGGGCTCAGTACGGCGCACGTCCGCTGACCCCATAGGGGGATGGTGATGATCTAAGTCTTCCGGGGCGGATTCTCCCGGGCCGGCTTCCACCCCGGCCCTTGCATCCCGACCCCGCCGTCCTGGCCTCTGGTGGCTTCCACCCCACCTGAGTCCGATTGACGGCCTCACGTCAGCGCTACCGGGCTTCCACCCCCGGCGGCGTGGCCCTCACGGGCCGAACTTCACTGCTTCTCCAGGCAGCGGCCCCGAAAAGGGCCAGACCCCCCAAGGGGGGCTTCCGCATGCTCTCCACGAAGGGAGCCACGGCAATAATGCCGCATGCCCTCGCGCAGTGCCACCCACCCTGGGTCGCGCGTCGCGCGGAACATCACGAAAACAGCCTCGCGTCACCGCCGCCACCCGCGACGGCGGCCGCCGCTGAGCTCGTCGCCGATCAGGCATCGCAGCAGCTCAACGCCACCGCGTCCCGGGCGATTCATGACCCCCGCGAGTTCCTGCGCGCGACGGTATGGGCCGTCGGCGCAGGCCTGCATCCGAAGGCCGGCGCGTCCACCATTCGAGTGGCCGAGGACATCGCCGCCCGTGTCGGGTGGCGCGGCCAGGTCGTCTACGACTGGGACGGCACCGCGGCCCGCGTCGGGCTGAGCCGCCGCCGTGTCGCCGACCATGTCCGCTACCTCCGGGAGTTGGGGCTGTTGGTGTGGCACACCCACGGCAGCCGGGCCAACGCGCGCAAGCGGCGCGGCCGGGACGGGTACGCCGCTACCGCCACCATCTACGCCCTGGCCGTGCCCCGCATCTGGGACGAAGCGATGGGGCGACGCATCGCCGGAGAGGGCTACTACGCCCGCATCAGCGGCTACACCGCCGAGGGCCGGGCGCGGGCTGTGGATGAAGCCCGCGTCGTCTCCCGCCGACGCAAGCCGCGTTGCACCCCTTCCCTCCGGTCTCAGCCACAGGAGTCCTGTACTGCTGAGGTAGGTGGGAAGAGGAAAGACCCGGCTCAGCCGGAGCCAAAGATCGAAGCACCTGTGGAAAACCCCCGCCGCAGGCCCGCCAGACGCCCCGCAGACACCCGGCCGGGCCGCCGCCCGCACCAGGTCCGCGCAGGCCTGCAGGTGGCCGCCCAGATCCGGCCCCTGGTCACCTGGGCTCAGCGCATCCCTTTGCGGCGCCTGGAAGTTGCCCTGCGGCCGCTGCTCGATCGCGGGTGGGAACCGGCACTCATCGCCATCGAGCTGGCCATGTGGGCCCGCTGCTGGGGACTCGACGCCGCGACCGGGCACCCGTGGCGGCCCGACGACCCGGCCGCGTACCTCCATGCCCGCATCCGCCGCATGTTCGCCCCCGCCGGCCCCGAGCTGCTGCCCGCCGACGACGAGACGTGCCGCTGCCAGGCCTGCCGGGAAAGCGCCCCCGCCAGCACCATCCCGAACCAGGCCGCGCGGGCCGCCATCACGACCAACCTCGACGAGTACCCCGTCCCGGAGCCGCCGAAGCCCCGCAACGAGTGGGAGGACCGGGCCGCCGCCAAGGACGCGTTCGCCGCCCTCGCGGCCCGGCTCGCCGAAGAAGCCCGAGCCACGGCCACGTTCGCCCAGTGGTGTGTTTCGGACGCCGAGCCGTCCGGCGCCTGGCGCAAGCCGTGGCTCGCCCCGGACGGCGCCCAGTGACGCCGCGACGCAAGGCACCCCGCCCGCGCACCCTCCTCCGCGTCCCCAACAGACGCCACAGCGAGGAGAGTGCCCGTGAGCTGGGACGGTGTGCCCTGGTACGTCGAAGGCTCGGAGACCCCCAACGAGATCGTGCGCGCTCTGGCGTGGGCCGGGGCCGGCGGCAGCGAGGGAGTGGTGGAGGCGACCGACCTGCGGGTGAGTGCCCTCCCGGCTCCCAGCGATGCCGTCAGCGTCGCGCCAGGCCTGGCCGTCATCCACCTGCCGCTCGCCGGGCAGCCGTCGGAGGGCTACGTCGCCCGCATGGCATCCGCGGAGCAGGTCGACATCGAGCCGACGGACTCTTCCGGCCCGCGCTCCGACCTGATCGTCGCCCGCATCGAGGACCCGAACCTGGACGACCAGTGGCCGATCCCCGAAGACCCGGCCGTGGGTCCGTACGTGTTCACCCGCGTGATCAGCGGAGTCCCGACCGGCACCACCAGCATCCAGGAGGTGCGGCCGGAAGACTCGGCGATCACCCTCGCCCGCGTCGACCTGCCCGCGAACACCTCCTCGGTCACCGCGGCCATGGTCACCGATCTGCGGCAGCTCACCCAGCCGCGCGTGCGGCGCGCCGTCAGCACCCTCTCTGGGCAGTGGTCCACTCCTGACTCGGTCGGCCCGATCACCGACGAGTGGGAGGAATTCCCGCTCAACGCCACCGTCAACATGCGCGTGCCGAGCTGGGCGACCCGGGCCGTCCTGGAAGGCACGTGGGCCGGGCTGCTCAAGCCGGACGCCACCGAGGCCCGCGGGCAGCTCCGCGTCCGCCTGGGGGATCAGGCGGTCGTCGCCGACTACGTCACCAGCTCCGCCGGCCGCATCACGCTCATCGCCGGGGGCGAGGTGGCCGTGGCGCCCGAGCTGCGCGGCACCATGCAGCCCGTCGCCCTCGAAGGGATCGGCAAGCCCGGCTTCGACAAGCCGATCAACGCCGACATCGGCACCACCGTGCAGCTCGCCGTCACCTGGGTCCAGGCCCCGAGCGCCGACTGATGACCGCAGGCTGGCGGTTCATTGCCCAACGCGCCACGACAGGGCAGTTCCTGGACTGGGACGTGCCGCTCGTCCTGGACCAGGCGCCCAAGCGCGAGCTGAACGGGCCCGGGCAGCTCATCGGCCGCATCAACCCGGAGTATGTGCGCCTGCAGGCCAAGCCCGACGGCCTGCGCGTCCTGGAGGAGTGGTCGACGGCCCTGTACGCCGAGTTCCACGGCCGCATCCGGTGGGGAGGCATCGTCACGCACATGTCGTGGGAGGGGCAGTCGTACAAGGTCGAGTGCGCGGGCTTCAATGCGTACCCGAACGGCATGGCGTACACCGGCCCGGAGATCCACTCCGGCCTCAAGACGGTCGTCAAGACCAAGTACGTCGACAAGAACCACGACGGCTACATCGACGGATCCAAACCGAAGAAGAAGATGCCCAAGGAGAAGTTCACGATCTCCAAGCGGCTCGACGCGTACGACATGGTCCGCACCGTGTGGAGCCACCTGCAGAGCAAGAAGTTCGGCAACCTGGGCCTGGTCGTGGACAAGCACGACAGCGGCTACCTGCTGGGCGCCTCCAGCGGTGACGACCCGTACGAGGTGGTGTGGTGGGAGGCCCCCGACTGCGGGGACCTCATCCGGCAGGTGATGGGCCTGGCGCACGCCGACTTCGCCGAGTACCACTCTTGGGACGGCACCCAGCAGAAGATCAGCCACCGCCTGCTGCTCGGCACGCGCCGCCTCGGCCGCACCCGCAACGACTTGCGGTTCGCGCAGGGCGAGAACATCATCGCCATGGCCAACCCCGAGGGCCAGGGCGAGGACTACGCCAACGAGCTGCTCGTCCTCGGCAAGGGCACGGGCCGGAAGATGGCGAAGGTGACCGTGCACCGCGGCGGCGACAACCGGCTGCGCCGGGCCCGGGTCATCACGTCCAAGGGCACGAGCAACGCAGCGCTCCTGCGCAAGTCCGCCGACAGTTGGCTGGCCAAGCACAGCCAGCTGCTCACCGTGCCGCAGATCGCCATATGCGACCACCCCAATGCGGCTCTGGGCTCGTGGGCCATGGGCGACCGTATCCTCGTCCAGGTCGACGTGCCGTGGGTGGGGGAGCTCGCAGTGTGGCACCGGGTCATGGCGGAGGAGATCGACCCCGTGGCCGGCACCGCGATCCTGACCCTGTCCCGTGCCGATGCCGTCAACTCCTGAGCGGGCGGCCGCCGCGGCCTACGCCAAGGCGCTTCGCACACCACCGTCTGCAGAGGCAGGCGAGTACATGCGTCGGCGCCTGGCCGCCCGTGCCGCTCAGGCCTCCGGTTCGGCGAGCGGCCCGAGAGCGGTGTAGCAGGACCGGCACACGGGCACCGGCCCCTCGGTCTTGAAGGAATCGCTCGCCACCCGGATCAGCAGACCCGGGTCCGCGGCCTCCATGCACACGCCGCCCTCCGGCGCCGCGTGGTACATCCGGCATACGCAGCGGCAGCCGCCCGGGCGGTGCTGCTCCCACGCGAAGAAGAAGCGCAGCCGGATCGTCAGGACGGGATGCTGCGCCTCGGTGCTCATGGGGTCAGTCTGCAGCCTCCGGGAGGGGTGCCGACACCCCCCAAAAATTGCCTGTGATTCTGGGACTTATCACAGGTAAGGCAGCCCTAACTGCCCCGGTGAGGGCGCGACCTTAGCCACCGCGGGCTCGCACCCTCCGCCCCGTGATCAGTAACGAGGAGCTGAACGCGCGGGTACGGGTCACGCGCTTCGCACAGCAGCTCGACCAGCTCTCCCGCCGACTCGACTCCATCGAGCGGTCCGCGCAAGCCAGCTTCACCTCCGTCGACGGCGGCACGCTCGACGTGTTCGACGCCGACGGGGAACTGGCCCTCTCCATCGGCGTCCAGGACGACGGCGCGGCCGCCGTCGTCTACCACTCGCCGGAGCCACCGCCCACGCCGACCACGCCCATCGCCGAGGGCGTCATCGGTGCCATCCAGGTCACGTGGGACGGCCTGTTCACCGACGCGGGCACCGCCCCCTCGGACTTCGCCCGCATCCAGATCCACCTGCTCCCCTCCGCCGAGGCCCCGGTCGACACCGGGGCGCCGGCCGCCACCATCGAGACCGCCACCGGGGCGTCGGTCGCCGTCGCCACCGACCTCTACACCCCGCAGTACGTGCGGCTCATCGCCGTCACCAAGGCGGGGGTACCCGGGGCGCCGTCCGAGGCCGCGACGGCGGCCGCGCGGAAGGTCGTCGGCGACGACCTGCTGAACGGGATCATTGACGATCTCAAGCTCGCGGACGAAGCGGTCACCGATGGGAAGATCGCGCTCGGCGCGGTCAAGAGCACCGCCATCGCCGACGGGGCGATCCTCGAGGAAAAGCTGGCCGCCGCGGCGGTCACCGTCGGGAAGATCGGCCCCGGCGCGGTCACCATGAACGCGCTCGGCGGCGCGCTCTCGGACCTGGCCGCGCAGCGCTACGTGGACGCGATGGCGGACCCGGCCGCATGGCAGGTCACCGACTCGCAGCCCGGCTCGACCTGGGCCCACCTGTCGGGCGTCCTGGACGCCCCAACGGGCCAGACCGTCGGCGAGGCCCACGGGTACATCCGGATCCAGGGCAACACCCTGATCGCGTACGAGCCGGGCATCGTCTACCGGGTCAGCGCCCGCGTCCGGCTCACCGCACCCGTGCCCGGCAACGAAGCCTTCTACGTCGGGGTCCTGGGCGTCGGCGCCGACAAGACCACCCTCGTCAACCGGCTCGGCGCCAACAACGCGTCCTCGCACTACTACGTGGCCGCGTCGGCCAAGCCCCTCACCACCACCGACGGCTGGGTGACGGTCGTCGGCTACCTCAAGGACCGCGCGGCCACAGGCGCCAACGGTTCCGCCGGCCCCAACAACGACCCGCGCGCGGCAGGACTCGTCCACGCCAACGTCCGCTTCATCAGCCCGTACGTATGGCTCAACTACAACTCGGCGACCACACCCAACTCCACCAGCGTGATGCAGGTCGACTGCGTCACCGTAGA
The DNA here is from genome assembly GCF_055635295.1 of Streptomyces sp. NPDC111520. Taxonomy (NCBI): domain Bacteria; kingdom Bacillati; phylum Actinomycetota; class Actinomycetes; order Kitasatosporales; family Streptomycetaceae; genus Streptomyces; species Streptomyces sp. NPDC111520. Next base: position 63,325 of record NZ_JBVKBW010000022.1, read on the forward strand.
AGCCCTCAAGACGGGTGTGGTCGACTCCACGAACCTGGTCGCCGGATCGGTGACCACCGCGGCGCTCGCCACGGACTCGGTCACCGCAGGGAAGATCGCCGCCGACGCGATCACGGCGCGCGAGATCCTGGCCGGCGCCATCGGCGCATCCGAGATCGCCGCCAACGCGGTCACCGCGGCCGCCATCGCCGCGGGCGCCATCACCACCGACAAGCTGACCGTCAGCGGCGGCGCGAACATCCTCAGCGACCCGTCCTTCGAGGGCGCATACTCCGCAGCCCTGGTGGGCGCCTCCTCGTTCCTGACGATCGACGCCACCGGCAACGGCAGCCCGAAGAGTCTCAAGATCGACATGACGTCCGGGGCGTCCACCACCCGGAACCTGCAGCTCACCTCGTTCTCGCTGGCGCCCGGCGATCAGCTCTACCTCGCGGTCGACTACCTGGCGTCGGCCACCCTCACCTCCGGCGCCCTCGCCCAGATCTACGCAAGGTTCGAGAACGGCACAGGCGGCGTCCTCGGCTTCGGCGTTGTCGCGGAAGCCCCGCCCGCGTCGGGGGTGTGGCGCCGCATCACGGGCACCGTCACCGCCCCCGCGGCCACCACCAAGTGCTTCATCTACGTCGAGGTCAAGAGCGCGCTCGCGGGCACCGTCAACTTCGACAACGCCGCGGTGCGGCCCGTCGTCGGCGGCACGCAGATCGCCGACGGCGCCGTGACCACGCAGAAGATGGTCGCCAACTCGATCGCGGGCGACCGGATCACAGCGAACTCCCTGGACGCCTCCAAGATCGTGGCCGCGTCCATCACAGCCGCGCAGATCCAGGGTCTCGCCATCACAGGCGACAAGATCGCCGCCAACACCATCGACGCCACCAACATCAAAGCCGGAGCGATCCAGGCGGCCGCGCTCGCCGCCGACGCCATCACCGGCAAGACCATCACGGGCGGCACCGTCACCGGGGCCATCGTCAACGGCTCCACCCTGCGCACCGGGGCGACGGGCACCCGCATCGAGATGGTGCCGGACGACGGATCTACCCGGCACGACCCCGTCCTGCGATTCTTCACGGGCGCCGCAGGCGAGACGGACCCCGCCACCATGCACGCGTCGGGATCCCTCGGGTACTTCACCCTGGCAGGCGTGGAGTACGGCCAGGGCAGCGTCCTGTTCAACCTGGCCACCCCCACGAATGCCGCCGACCACGGCTACATCGAGCTCTACATGGGCCAGAACGGCAGCCGTCCGAACCCGAACCTCTACATGGACGGCGGCACGGGCACGATCACGCTGTTTGCGCAGACCGCCGACCGCGCCAACAACACCAGCTTCACCTTCACGGGCAAGGGCCTGACCGTCGACACCTGGCACGCGGCCACTCTCAACAGCGCGCAATGGGTGCCCTTCGGCGCCCCCTACGCGTCACCGGCCTACCAGGAACGGCCGGACGGCACGATCGACCTGCGCGGCACCATGAAGCCCGCTGCGAGCTTCACCCCGGTCAACGGCGGCGTCCTGTTCACGCTGCCGTTCACCCTGCCGTTCCAGGAACGCTGGGACTGCCGCACCAACGCCACCAACGGCACCGCCGCGATCACCGTGCGCACCAACGGACAGGTCACCATCGACGACATCTCCGGCACCGTGTCGTGGGTGATGCTCGGCGGAGTCAAAGGCATCCCCACGGCGTGACCCGGCCGCCGCCACCCCCCACCACCCGAAAGGACACACCACCCCATGACCGAGCGCCAGGTCACCATCATCGGCAGCGACACCGTGGGATACCGCTGGACGTGCGGCATGTGCGGCGCCACCGCACAAGACCCGCTGCTCAGCCGCGACGAGGCCCTGCAGGCCTGGGATCTGCACTGGACCACCGCCCCGTCCGTCCCCGTACCCGAGTGGATCGGCTCCCTGCTCACCGCCGGGCAGGCCCTCGCCGACGCGGCCGCCACCGACGGCAGCCTTCCCGTGCAACGCACCGCATGGGCCACCGCCCTGCAGCGCGCCCCCGCCGCGACCATCGCCGCCTGGCAGTCGCCCGGCAACGTCCACCCCGCATGACCCGGGCCAGCAGGGGACGGTAGCGCCGACGGGCGTGCACGGTACGGCACAACGCGCGGGCAAGGGAGCTCTCAACGTCCCTTGTGCACCGGGGCCCCTCGCCCGCGCGCACCAACCCACCCCACGCAAGCCGCCGGCGAGAGGAACCACCGTGGCAACCGGTGCCTATGCCGCCCTGGTCCCCCTCGGCGTCGCCGCCGTGGGAGTCGCAGGCCCCTACCTGACCTACCGCCTCGGCGTCCGCAACGCCGCCCGCACCGAGGAGCAAGACGACCGTGCCGCCGACGCCAAGGGCGTCGAAGCCGTCGTGGAGGGCTTCACGGCCCTGCTCACCGAGTCCCGGTCCGTCCGCGATGACCTACGCGAGCGCGTGCAGGCCCTGGAAGCACGGTCCTCCGAACAGGGGGCAAAGATCGCCGTCCTGGAAGAGGGCCGCGCCGCCGACCGCCGCCGCATCACCGCCGCCGTCCGCTACATCCGCGCCCTGCGCTCCCTCCTGGTCGAGCGCGGCCAGACTCCGCCGCCCGTCCCCGAAGAACTGAGCGACGACATCGCCGACCCGACGCACGGGCCGGCCCCCCGCAGCACGGCAACCCCCGCCGTCGACCACCTGGAGGCCACCTCATGACCTTCTCGAACGTTCTCGCCCACTCCGCCGCGTACGGCGCCGCCGTCGGCTCCGTCCTGCCGCTCGTCGCCGCGGTCATCCTGCGCCCCCACTGGTCCAAGGGCGTGAAGCAGGGCATCGTCGTCGTCCTGGCCATCATCGCGGGACTCGCCACCGTCGCCGCCACGGGCGCCTTCACCGACGCCACCACCCTCGCGGAGCTCATCGCGCAGGGCGGCCTCACCGGCTTCGCCATCATCGCCGCATGCGAGGCCGCGTACAGCGCCCTGTGGCACCGCTTCGGTATCGCCCAGGCCCTCGAGGTCGCCACGTCTCCGGCACTCAAGACGGTGGACTGCGGAGGCCAGTGCGCCACCCGGGCCGCTGGCGGGCTGTGCCTGGAGCCGTGCGCCGGGGAGGCCTCCCGCGAGTAGGGGCCGCAGGCGCCCGAGGGGGCGCTACTCTGGGAGCACCGGTGGCCGCCTGGCCGCCGGTGCCTTCCGTTGAGGGACGACGGGTGCCGGATCATTCTGCCTTTCGGAGTGCGGGCCGGCACCACATCCGTTCCGAGACCACCGGCAGCGCCCCACGGGCGTGCGCCGGGACCGGGGAGCCTGCCGAGCGAGGATCCGGTACACGGAAGGCACCGACGCCCAGGCGGCCACCACCACATGCAGGCCCGTCCAGCACACGGGCCGCCCGCACACGAGAGGCAGGCGCCATGGCCCGGCAGACCGAGGTGGACCCGGAGAAGGTCGCCGAAGAAGTCGACTTCCTCAAGCAGGCGGACCGCGAAATGTTCGCCGTGGAGCTGATCGAGCACGTGGCGCTCCACGTCCGTCAGCGCGACGCAGCCCGCACGGTCGCCTTCCGGCACCCCGACATCGTCGCCCGCACCGAGCAGGAGGCAGACCGGCTGCTCCGCAACCATGGGCCCCTGGTGGACATGGAAGAGGGCGAGACCCGCAAGGCGTACAAGCGCCGGACGGACGGCATCCGCCGGAACCTGGAGTTCGAGCTGCGCCTTGCCACGCGGATCGTGGACGGCGACAGGGCCCGCCAGGGCCGCATCACCACCGACCGCAACCCCGTCCGCCGCGCCCTGCTGCGCCTGGCGGCCGAGCACCCGCAGCGGTTCATCGAGCTCAAGCGCGAGGAGCGCCACGCGGCCGGTCTGCAGCCCGAGGAGTAGCCGCGTCTCACATGTGAGACACGAGAAGGGCGCACCCCCGCACGGGGTGCGCCCTTCGGCGTTTCGGGGTCCGGTCAGTGGCCGGCGGCCTCCTCCGGGGTCTCCTCCAGGATCTTCGCCAGGCCGAACACCGAGCCCTTCCGGACGTTGGCGTAGGCCTCGGCGGTCGTGGCGCGGCCCTGCTGCTGGAGCGCTTCGATCACCTTGTTGCGGGCGCCGCTGGTGACGGACGACAGGCGCGGCGCCTTGGCCGTGGCAGGGTCGACGCCGTCGGCGAGGCCGAGGTGCTTGTTCAGGCTGACACCGAGGATCTTCGCCTGTGCGGTCGCGTGGGCCAGCAACTCGGCGTGCGCCATCTCCTGCGGCGACGGCGGCAGCTTCGGCGGAGCGGGCTTGGGCCTGTCGGCGCTCCGCTTCGCGGGCGGCTGCTTCGCCTCCGTGGGGGCCTTCGCGGGCGTGGCGGGGGCGGGCGTCTCACTGTGAGACACGGGCGCGGCTGCCGCGGTGGCGGCCGCCTGCTGCCCGGGGGCCGGGGTGGCCCACTGGTCGGGGTCGGGGTCCGGGTGCTCCGCCATGACCTGCCGCTGCGCGTCCTCCTTCTCCTTGGCGAGCCGGGCCTGCCGCTCCAGCTCCGCCGCCTCCAGCCCCGCGCCGCGGCCGCCGATCAGCTCGCCGAGGGTCGTGGTCCCGCCGTATCCGTCGTCCACCGGGTGGGCGAGGAGGTTCGCGGCCTTCGCCTTCTCGAACAGGCCGGCCAGCCTCTTGGTGCTGTACCAGACTTCCGGCTGCTGGAGCTGGTGGATGTAGTAGTCGATGGGCGACGCCACGGCCTGCGGACTGTGCTTGTCGGAGTCGTCCATCCAGTCCGTGGGGATCATGAAGACCTGCAAGAGCGCGTACTTGAGGGCCGCGCTCATCGCCTTGTTGGTGGCCTTGTCGTACTGGTCGGCCGCCTCGCCGACGATCGTGGCGGACCGCTCGCCGCCGTCCGGGCCGACGAAGGTGTACTTCACCTTCACCGTGGCAACCGTGTAGTGGCCGTTCTTGCCGCTGCGGATCTCGTAGCCGTGCTCCACCACCTCGGGGAACATCAGCACGCTGTGGGTGCGCATCGGACCGGCCACCGCGTTGACCAAGTCGTCAATGCCGCGGAACTTGAAGTTCTGCTGCCGGTTCTCCCGGTTCTTGCCCACGGCGCCGATGTCGCGCATCACCGCCACGAGGGCCTGCAGCACCGTCTTGGGCGGCTCGTTCTCGGCGGGGGCGTCGGGGGTGTTCTCAACGGTGGCGGCAGTCATCGAAGCGGCCTTCCAGTGTGCGGGCGTACCCGGATTCATCGTCCGGGTGAGGATGCGCGGCCGAAGGTGCTAACCTCCCGCGCTGCCCCAAATACTACACCCGCAGACTTGTCAACGGCCATCCTGTAGCAGGATTCGTGACACAGGATCGGACACGTTTTCATCCAGCATGTCCGTACCGTCCCGGTGTCGTACGTACCAGGCATCCAGACTTGCCGCGGTGCCCTCCACGTCCCGGTCGCCGGCCTGCCCGGGGGCCGTCCATGTGGCCTCTTCCGGACTCGCCCAGATCCGCGCCGCCTCCTCGTACCGGCCCTGCGCGGTCTCCGGCGACAGCCCCAAGGCGTCCGCCAGGGTCTCCCAGTCCGCCCCGCCCAGCACTGCGGCAATCGCCGTGCGGTCTAGCAGCTCCAGCGCCAACACCCGTAGCTGGCGCGCGGCTTGGATGCGAGTCTCAACCGACTGCGGCATCCCTGCAGCACCCACCAAGGCGCGGGCGTAGTCCGAGATTTCCCACGCCGAGACGGCGGCCGCCACCAGCGCGCGATCCTCCGGACGGACGTCAATGCCCACCGGCCACCCCCCTCATCTGGTGTTCCCGTCGGGAACAGCCCCCCGCGCAGACTACCCTCACATCTGACACAGCCCCCCGCCCCCTGGAGCACCCGATGAGCGAAGCCGTCCCGGCGGCCCCCGACGACGACGGAGACGTGCTCCACATCCCGCTCGGCGACATCGCGCCCAACCCCTTCAACGAGCGCGACATGGGCGACCTGGCAGGCCTGGCCGCGAGCATCACCCGGGACGGCGTCCTCGAACCCGCCACGGTGTGCACCGCCGCCGCCTACCTCGCAGAACACCCCGAGCACCGGGAGCTCATCACCGGCCGCTACGTGCTCATCTTCGGTGAGCGCCGCTGGCGCGCCTCCCTCATGGCCGGACAGCGCGAACTGCCGTGCCTGCTCCGCGACGACCTGGCGGACTCGACCGACCTGCAGCGCGTCCAGTTCGCGGAGAACTTCCACCGCAAGCAGGCCACGCCGATCGAAGAAGCCCGGATGTTCGCCCGCCAGGCCAAGGACGGCATGAGCTACCGGCAGATCGCCGCCGAGTGGGCAACCGCCCCCTCGCACATCTCCCGCCGCATCGCCCTCCTCGCCCTGCCCTACGACGTACAGCGCGCCATCGACGCCGGGCAGCTCGGCGCGGACGCCGGCCGCGCGCTCCGCGACCTGGACGACCCCGAGCAGCAGACCGCCGCATGGCGCCTCATCGAAGCCGAGGGCATCCACGTCGAAGAGGCCAAAGCGCGGGTCCTGGCGGGGCCCGCCGCGGCGGCCGCGCCCGCGTCTCACAGTGAGACGCCCGCCCCCGCGTCTCACAGTGAGACAGCCATCCCCGCGCAGAAGCCCGCCCCGCTCACGTGGGACAGGGAGGACAAGCAGCGCCAGGCCGCGGCCGCCGACCGGCAAGAGGCCTGCAAGCACTGGCTGTCCAAGGAGCTGCCGCCCGCCGAGCGACTCACGCCGATCCTCGCCGCAGCGCTCCTGACGCCCATGCAGCAGAACACGGCCCACACCCTCGCCCTGGCGTGGCTGCGCGCCACCGGTCAGCAGGGCATCGACGTGACGCCGGCCCCCGCCTACTTCCAAACCGTCCTGGAACGCGACGACGAGCAGCTGCACCAGCGTGCCGCGCTGGCCGTCGCCCTGGCGGCCGCGGAGCTCCGCGCCGCATCCAAGCGCCGCCCCGTGTGGGACGGGCGCGACCTCGCCTACGTCAAAGCCCTCCAGGCCTACGCCGGGTACGTCCCGGAGACGCCCTGGGAGCGCAAGCAGCTCAAGACCTCTCACAAGTAGCCCGGAAGGAAACGCCCCCGATGTCCACGGCCCTGGCTGTTCTAGCCCCCGACCGGCCCAAGCTGGAGGTGGTCTCCGCGTTCGACGCGGAAACCCCGTACCAGCAATGGCGCCCCCAGATCCTGCTGCCCGCCACACTGCCGCCGATCGTCGGGGAAGCCCCCGTCGTCATGGCGGTGGTCAACCAGAAGGGCGGCGCAGGGAAGACCACCACCACCGTCGAACTCGCGGCGGCCTACGCTGCGGCGGGCCTGAAAGTCCTCATCATCGACGTGGACCCCCAGGACGCATCCGCCACCAGTTGGCTGATGCCGCAGTTCTTCGACGGCGGATACCCCTCCCTCCTGGACGTGTTCCGGCGCACGCACAGCCTGGACAAGGTCCTCGTCGCCACCGAGTACGACGGCCTGTGGATCGTGCCCTCGGACCAGGCGCTGGAGATCGCAGAGACCGACCCCCGGATCACGGGCGTCGAACAGGCCCTCAAGTACGAGATCGCCGGACTCACGCAGCACTTCGACGTCATCTTCATCGACTGCGGCCCCGGCCTCGGCATGCTGTCGATCGGCGGCCTCATCGCCGCCAAGTACGCCATCATCACCCTCAACGTGAGCGGCCTGGACTCCCGCGCGCTCCAGCCCCTCACGGAGACCATCACCGCCATCCAGGGCCGGGAGAACCCCGAGCTGACCGTCCGCGCGGTCGTCCTCGCCAACTGGATCAAGTGCGCCTATGCCCGGCAGCTCGCCGACGAGGTAGCCGGCGGATTCCCCACGTCGATCATCGGCGTGGCACGGGCCACGCCGAGGGCCCGGGAAGCACCTGCCGCCACCGTGCCGGTCCGGGCATGGGAGCCGACCAACCCCGCCACCTCCGACTACGACCAGGTCGCCGACCTGCTGATCCGAAGGAACGACGCATGAGCCGCAGGGCCGTACCCACGACCGTCCCGGCCGCGAAGCCTGCGGGCACCAGCGTCCGCGACCAGCTCCTCGCCGACCGGGCGGGCACGGGAGCGTCCACCGAGGCCGCGCCCGCCGCCGCGGCGGCCGCCGTGCCCGCGCCCGCGGCCGCCCCCGAGGTGGTCACCCCGGCTGCCGTGGTGAAGGCCGACGAGCCTGACGAGCCGCCCGCCGATGCCACCCGGGCCGAACGACTCAGCTTCTACGAGCGCCGCGTGCACGACGCGCAGACCGCGCACGCGGCCGCCGCCCGCGCGGCCGATGCGGCGTTCCTCAAGGACGCCGGCCCGTCCCTCCGCTCGATCCATGAGGAGGAGCTGTACCTGGAGCTCGCCGGGCCCGGCGGGCAGCCGTACACGACGTTCGCCGACTACCTGCAAGACCGGTGGAACCTGTCGCGGGCCGCGGGCTACCGCATCCTCAACTCCGAGCCGGTCAGGGAGGCCCTGGCGCCGATCACGGACGTGCAGCCGTCCACCCGCCAGGTCGGGGTGCTGTACCCGGTGTGGAAGGACCACGACGCCGAAGCGGTCCGCGAGGTGTGGGAGAAGGCCGAAGCGGCCGGGAAGCCCACGCCGGACGAACTGCGCAAGGCCCGCGACCTACTCGGGTACAGCAAGAGTCCCGAGCTCGCAGCGCCCCCGAGCTCCACGCCGTCGTCGGCTATCGCCCGCGTGGACAAGGCGCTGAGCCGGGTGGACGCCAACGCCGCGCTTCTCCTGGCCAAGGAGAACCCGCAGCGTGCGAAGGAAGTCGCGGCCCACCTCAAGGAGCTGGTTGCCATCCTTGAGATGTGACACGGGCCCGTGTCTCACACGTGAGACACGGCAACAACGATGCCCCCCGCCGGAGTCCGGCAGGGGGCATCGGTCTGTCTCGGGGGTCAGCCGTCCAGGGCGACGCGGAGCGCCGTGTCCGGCTCGAAGGCCGCGGCGGTGTACCCGTCGGCCGTCGCCTCCGCGATGTATCGGCGAGCCTCGTCCGCGTCCTGCGCGACCTGGATGCACACCACGCCACGGCGCGGCCTGAACTCAGGGGCGCTGGAGAACACGCGGACGTCGAAGCGGCCGGAGCTCACGAGCGACCCCAACGCACCGGGGCCCGGCGGTCAGGCGCCTGGAACTCCAGCACCAGAGCGTTCTGCCCGATCCGGGACGCGAACCGCGAACCCAGCACCGCGGCAACGTGGTCGAACGTCACGTTCGTGCCGAACGCCGTCGGCAGCCCCGACGCGGACCGCGCGTCGATCAGGTCGGCGGTCTCACGCCGCGCGAACTCGGTCGCCTGGCCGTCCATCTCCCCGCACAGCTCGTCCAGGATGAGCAGCCCTGCCCGGTCGTGGAATTCGCGGACCTGCAGCGCGGTCATGCCCGGCGGGGCACCGTCCGGCCGGGTCCACCGCAGGTAGTCCCCGTGGCGCACGTAGCGGGTCATGATGCCCGCCCGAACCGCCGCGCTGCCGAGCGCGATCAGCCCCGTCGACTTGCCCGAGCCGACGCCGCCCCACCCGATGACGTGACGCTTCTTGCCGGTGCCGGCCACAAGCCGGTCCAGCCACCCGCGCAGCATGTCCGGGTGCTGGTGGTCGTCCAGCAGCGGCAGGTCACCACCGGGGAGCCGGAAGTCCGTCGGGTCCTCGGCGAGCGCCTGCTTGTCGAGGCGCCAGCCCGCGTAGGCGGTGTGACGGGCGCGAACCAAGGAGTTGCGCCAGGCCTGCGCGAAGATCACGCGCTGGTGCTCGTCCACCGTGGCGGTCTCGTGCTCCGGCGCAGGCTCGACCACGGGGCGGCCCCGGTCGCGCTGTTCGGCCACTCCGGCGGCGATGAGCTTGCGTACAGCCGCCACGTGACGGGCGAGGCCTTCGCCGTCGACCTTCGCGGGTGCGGCGAACGCCATGGTGGGCGCAGACACAGGAACCTCCCTCAGTCGAGTGCGGCGGCGATCTCGGCCGCCGTGGGCTTGTGGGCGGGGCCGGAGCTCCGCGTGTGGATCGTGTCGTCGTACATCGGCGCGCGGCCGCTAGGCACGGTCGCGGGGCGTCCGGACCGCCCGGCGGCCAGAGCGTTTCGGAACCGGTCGGGCTGCGGCTTGTAGTCGCGCCCAGCGCGCAGCACGGCCCCGATCTCGCGGTTGGTGTATCCGGCGGCCAGGGCGTCGCGGATCATCCCTCGCAGGGCGAAGAACGCCGACCGGGTGTTCCCCGCGTACGGCGCGCCGATGACCTTCGGGCCCTCGTCCTTGAGCCACCAGTTCGCGGCCGTCTGCGCGCGGCTCACGAGAACCTTCTCCTCCTCCGCCGCGCGCTCCTTGTCCTTGGCCTTCTCCTCCGCGGCGCGCTCCCTCTCCTCAGCCTTCTTCGCCCGGGCGGCGGCGACCGTCTTCTGCCGCTCCGTGAGGGGCTTGGGGGCTGCAGGAGCCTCCGTGGCGCCCGGCTTGGCCTTGGCCCTGCTGCGGGGCTTTTTCGGGGCGTCAGCGGCCGCCTGAGCGGCCGCCGTGGCCTCTCCTCCGGCCTGGCCCTGCCGCCCCTCCTTCGGGACGATGACCACGCCGTCCTCAGCGTCACCGCGGGCCTCGTAGAAGTCCTTGAAGGACGTCGGGCCGGTGTAGCCCTCCGGGGGGTTCTCGTGGACGGTGTACCGGTACCGCTGGCGGGAGTTGCCCGCGTAGCGGATCAGCTCCATCTCGATGGCCCCGATCTCAACGAGCTGATCGAGGTACGGGGTCAGCGACTGAGTCCGCGAGAACCCGCAGATCTGAGCCAACACCTCTTGCGTCGGCCACACATCGGCGTCGCCACGCGTCATCGACACGTGCGCGGACAGAGCCCAGTACAGGGTGTGCGCCGCGGGCTTGACGCCAGACAGCAGCACCCAGTCGCCGACCATGGTGAAGGGGGCGCGGCGCCCGGCGCGCACCTCCAGCTCGTCATCCACGGTGTCACGGGCGGTCATGCGGCGGCGCCTTCCAGGATGGGGCGGTAGGTGACAGGCATGTGCTTCCCGCCGGCCATGTGGCGCTTGCGGCGGGAGAGCAGGCCACGGCGGATCAGCTCCCCGGCGAAGTGCCGGGTCTCGTGCGGCGTCAGGCGCGCCATGGTGGCGGCGTCCGCGCAGGACACGTACTCGTGCGGGCTGTCGAGGACCAGCGCGGTGTAGAGGACGAACGCGCGAGGGGTGAGGCGTGCCGCGTGGGCCGCGCGCAGTGCGCGGCACGGCTCCGGGCAAGCCTGTTGCGTGGTGGTCACAGGGAGAGTCCTTGTGCAGGTGGCCGGGGGCCGCCCTTGCAGGTGCGTGGGCGGCCCCGGTGCCGGTGGCGGGCGGAAGGTCAGGCGGCGGCCGCGTCGGCGGTGCGCTTGGCCGCCTCTCGCGCGAGCCTGCGGGCGCGCTTGCGGAGCGCACGCCGCTCCTCTGCGGTCGTGCCGCCGCGCACCCCCTCGTCGCTCTTGCCAGCCAGGGACATCGCGCGTTCCAGGCACTGCGTCTTGACGCTGCAGAACTCACACACGGACTTGGCGAAGGCGATGCCCTCCACGTCCGCGGGGTTCGGGTACATGTCGTCGGGCTTCACGTCGGAGGCCGTGACGCACACCCCGCGGCGGAAGGTCGGCATGCGGGATACGTCGATCACGCCTCGTCCTCCCAACCGTGCTGGAAGACGGTGGCGAACATGCGGGCGATGTCGTCGGCGGAGATGTTCTCCAGGTGCCGGTCCTTGCCGTCGTCCTTCCAGCTCGGGGAGATGCTGGAGGGCTTCGGCGCCTGCCACTCGACGCCCTCCACGATCAGCCCCGTCAGCGGGTCCACCATCGCGTCCGTGCCCGGCACCCGCTCAAGGCGCTTGAACAGAGCCTTCTGGAACCCGTCGAGGACCTTGAAGACCATCTGGACCTGGTCGGGGTAGTTCACGCCGATGAAGCTCGTGAAGGCGTCCGGCTTGGTGATCCTCGGCCCCGGGGTGGGCTTGGTCACGGACCAGCTCACCGTCTGGACATCGTCCATGTAGACACCGATGCGGTCGACCTTGTCCTTCTCGAACTGCTGCAGCATCCGGAAGCGCAGGACGGCTTCCCGCTGCTCCTTCAACTGCTTCGCGCGCATGGAGATCACCCAGAACGCCGTGACATCGTCGGCCAGTTCGGTCAGGGACGGCTCAGCGGCCTTCGCCCGCGCCGTCGTGGCCGACGGGTCGTCCAGCTCGTCGGGGTGGGAGATGGCGCCGGTCACCAGCAGCTCGTTGACGGCCTTGTCGAACGAGGCCTGTATGGCCTCCTCGGACAGGCCCGTGGTGCCCTCCGTGCTGGTCTGCTCCGTGACGCCCTTGTCCCCGGGGATGGTGTCGGCGGCGCCGAGCGGGCCCTTGTAGCCCAGGTCCATGGTGAGGGGGTTGGCGCGAAGCGCGTCGAACACCGTGTGCCCCTTGCTGATGAAGCTGTCGATGACGGCCTCGGGGTCCATGCCGGTGGTGGGGTCGCTCGGGTTCGTACCCGTGTCGTCGGTCATGACGGACGTGCCTTCCGTAGTGCGGTAACGGGGGCGGGACCTTTGCGGCGCCACACCTATAGGGAACGGCGGAGTTGCCGCAGGTGTGACAGGCCCCCGGGGGCTGAGAGCTACCTCAACCCGCCACCCAGAACATTACACCCGCACAACTGGAAGTCAACACTGCCCCCCTGGCGCAATGTCAGCACGCGACACAACCCAACAGCGGCCCTACCGTGCGCCCCGGCCTGCCCCGGCGCCACCGGCCGCGCACCATCGGCGCCACCCGGGCGGGCCCCGGCCGGCCCCTACCCGGGAAACCAGGGGCCGGACGGAAGCACCACCCGGACGGGCAAGGTGCGGGCGACGTCCTCCTGGTTGCCCCGCACAGCGAGCGGGGTGCGCGGATTGGAACCCGCGGCACTCGCTGGCCTGCACCCTGCCCGTCCGGCCCCACCTGCACCGGAAGGAAGACGAGGCCCGAGCGTGACGACCCCCCCGAGCGTTGTCGCCCCACGCTGGACGGCCTACATGCCTCTGGAAGCCCTCACCCCGGCCGCCCGCAACCCGAAGAAGCACGAACTCGCCCGCATCAAGGCGTCCATCCGCGACCACGGGTTCGTCGACATGCCGATCGCCGACGAACGCACCGGCCGCATCATCGGCGGCCACGGCCGCCGCGAAGCTCTGATCGACATGTACGCCGACGGCGAGTCCATGCCCGGCGGGCTGATCCTGGACGAAGACGGCGGATGGCTGGTGCCCATCACCCGTGGTTGGGCCTCCCGCAACGACCGTGAGGCCGAAGCGCTGATCATCCAGCTCAACCGGCTCACGGCTGCCGGAGGCTGGGACGAACGGGTACTCGCCGCCATGCTCGAAGACCTGGTCACGGAGGAGCCGGACCTGTTCGACAGCCTGGCCATGTCCGACGAGGAGATGGACGAGCTGCTGCGCGCGGCCCCCGCCGCATCGCTCGGCGAGGAGGACCAGGCCGTGCCCCTGCTGCACCTCGGCGACGACGAAGACGACGCCGACACCCCGCCCGGACAAGGCGAGCTCGGCGTTCCCGGCGGGAACAGCCCCGACGGCACGTGCCACGCCTGCGGCCGCCCGATCGACGGCTGACCACCGTGGCACGCCGCAAGCCCCGACACCCGAGCGGGGCACTCCCAGCCCACCGCCCACGCCTGCTCAGCCCAGACGTGGAGAACAAGCTCATCGACGCCACCCGCCAGGGCGCGCCCGTGCAGACCGCCGCGGCGGTGGCCGGCATCGGCCGGACCACGTTCATGACGTGGCTCGCCCGCGGCCGCGACGAAGCCGCCCGGCAAGCTGACGGCCTCGAGCCCGATCCGGCCGAAGAACCCTTTGTGACGCTGCTGGAGAAGATCGCCCACGCCCGCGAGCTCGCCCACGCCGGGGCCGTCCTGCAGCTCCGCCGGCTCATCAACGGCGGGTTCGTCGTCAAGGAGGTCACCCGGAAGCTGCGCGACCCGGAGACCGGCCAAATCGTGGAAGAGACCACCGTCGACCGTGCCGGGCCGGACTTCCGCGCGATCTCCTGGTACCTGGAGCGCGCGCACCGGGCGGAGTGGGGCAAGGACGCCACGGTGCTGGAGATCACCGGCCCGCAGGGCGGCCCCGTGGCCGTGGAGACCACCGACGCGGATGCCCTCGCCGAGCGCCTGGGCATCACCCTGCACGCCCTCACGTACCCCGACGACGGCGACGACCAGGGCGACGACGCCAACTGAGGCCGCGACGCAAGCCGTACCGGCCCGCCACGCTGCCGACCTTCCCGCATCCGACCCGGAAGGCACGCCAGCGATGACCGCCACCCTGTACCCCGGCGCGGACCGGACCAAGAACTGGTTCGGCAAGAAGTACCCCGGCGACAAGATCAAGCCCAAGCGCGGCATCCTGCACACCACCGAGGGCACCGGCTTCACGGACTACGCGGGAGGCGCCAGCGCCCCGCACATCACCGGCGGCCCCGACTTCGCCCGCAAGCGGCTCGTGTTCCGCCAGCACCTGCCGTTCGACCGGTCCGCCCGGGCGCTCGTCAACGCCCCCGGCGGCGTCGAGACCAACACGGCCGACGCGGTGCAGATCGAGCTCGTGGGCACGTGCGATCCGGCCACCCACAAGGCCTGGGCGAAGCGCGGCATCCAGCACATCTACTGGCCCGAGGCGCCATCGTGGGCGATCCGCGACCTGGCAGCGTTCATGGCCTGGCAGTACCTCAAGAACGGCATCCCGCTGTCCGGCCCGGGCGCGGGCGAGTGGCCCGCCTACCCGGCGTCGTACGGCGCGCACAACGGCGTGCGCTTCTCCGGCAGCAAGTGGTCGACTTTCCGCGGTTGGTGCGGCCACATGCACGTGACGGAGAACCTGCACGGGGATCCTGGGCACATCCCCTTCGCCGCGATCCTCGCCGCCGCGAAGGCCGCGGCCGGCGCCAAGCCTCCGGCGCACAAGCGCGTCATCGTGTGGGCCGGGACGACCGCGACCGCCATTGCGGCGCTCGCCGGGATCACCCTGGCCGCGCTCGCCGCGGTGAACCCCGGCACGGACCTGAACCACATCAAGCCGGGCCAGCCTCTGAACCTGCCCGACAACGCCCACGGCGTCACCCCGCCCGCCAAGCCGCCCGTGAAGCCCCCGGTCAAGCCTCCGGTCAAGCCGCCCGTGAAGCCCAAGCCGCCCGCGGCCCCGAAGTACCCGGGAGCGGGTAAGTTCGGCCCGGGCAAGTCGAACGTCTACGTCACCCAGCTCGGCAAGCAGCTGGTCAAGCGGGGGTTCGGCAAGCACTACAGCAAGGGCCCCGGCCCGTCGTGGGGCGAAGCCGACCGGCTCAACGTCCGCGCGTTCCAGCTCGCCCACCCCCAGCTTCGGGGCGACGCGGACGGCATCCCCGGCCCGCTGACCTGGAAGCTGCTGTTCTCCTGACCCCCGCGGGTCGGCCCGCAACGCGCGGGTCGGCCCCACCCTCTCGAAAGGCACCCTGTGGCAGGCGAGACCGTCATCACGGTCGTCGGCAATCTCGTTGACGACCCCGAGCTGCGCTTCACACCGTCCGGCGCCGCAGTCACGAAGTTCCGCGTGGCCTCCACGCCGCGCACCTTCGACCGGCAGACCAACGAGTGGAAGGACGGGGAGAGCCTGTTCCTGACGTGCTCGGTCTGGCGGCAGGCCGCGGAGAACGTGGCCGAGTCCCTGCAGAAGGGCATGCGCGTCATCGTGCAGGGCCGCCTCAAGCAGCGGTCGTACGACGACCGTGAGGGCGTGAAGCGCACCGTCTACGAGCTCGACGTGGACGAGGTGGGCGCCAGCCTGCGCAGCGCCACCGCCAAGGTCACCCGGGCCAATGGCGGCGGCGGCCGCCAGCAGCAGGGCGGCCAAGGCGGCGGCTGGGGCGGCTCCGGCGGTGCGCCCGCCGGCCGTCCGGATGACGACCCGTGGGCGAGCGGCACGCCGCAGGACGAGCCCGCGTTCTAGGCGACTGGGCGAGCAAAGAAGACGGCCCCGGCATTGCCGGGGCCGTTCCTATGCATGCGCCTTGCGGTGCTTGCCGCTGGGCTTGCGGTGCTTGCCGTGTCCGCCGTGGTGCGCACCATGCGCACTGTGCACGGACCTTGCGGCGTGCCTGCCCGTCGACTGCGCGGGATCGGCCGTAGTCGGGTCCGTGGCGGGGTCCGTGGCGGGGTCCGTGGGCTGCGTCGGATCGGTGGTGGGGTCCGTGGGCTGCGTCGGGTCCGTGGGGTCGGTCGGCTGCGTCGGATCCGTCGGCGGGTCCGTGGGCTGCGTCGGATCCGTCGGCTCGGTGGGCTCGGTGGGCTCGGTCGGGTCCGTGGGCGGCTCGGTCGGTTCGGCCGGCGGCGGCTCGACCGGCACTGTCGGCCCGCTGGTCGGCGGCTCGACGGGCAGCGTCGGTACGGTCGGCTGAGTGGGAACGGTCTCGACCGGCGGTGAAGGCGGCGTCGTCGGCGGCGTGGGTGTCGTGGTCGGAGGCGTGGCCGGAGTGGTGACCGGCGCCGTCGGGGTGGTGACGGGCGCGGTCGGGGTCGTCGCCGGAGCGTCCGGGGTCGTGACCGGCAGAGTAGGCGTCGAAACCGGCGGGGTTGGGGGCATGATCGGCGGGGTTGGGGGCGTGACCGGGAACGTGACCGGCGGAGTGGGCAGTACGACCGGCGGGTCCAGGTCAAACGGGGTGGCGTTCGGGTCGAAGTAGCCGACATCGCCCATTACCAGCGCACTGGCCACACGCCTCGCATCGCCCACAACGGGCTGCCCCGGAGTGACCCCGAGCGTGCCCAGTGCGAGCGCGGCCAGGCGCTTCGGGAGCTTGGGGACTTCCCCGGGCAGCGTGTTGGCCACCTGCTCGGCGAGCAGATCCCCGTACTCGGTGATGCGCTCGGGGTCCGACCCGAACAGCACGAACCTTCCCTCGCGCCGCAGGTTCACGGTGCTGTGCCGGACCCCCAGCGACCTGGCCCACGTCTCCGCGGCCTGGTCACTCGGGAAGATTCGCAGGATGACCCGCTCGTCGTCGTACTCGAAGTAGTACGTGGCGCTGGTGGCATCGACTCCAGCCGAGGCCAGCATCACGTGCCCGTCGTCATCTACGCATCGCGCCCTGAACGCCGCGATCGTGGAGCACTCCTCGTGACCGGCCTGGGCGAACTCCTGGAACTGCGGGTCCTTCTCGAACGCCCCCACAGCGAGGTCGCCATCGTGCCGGAACTGGACGTTGGACACCGCGTAGCCGAGGCCGACGCTGGTGGCCGCGACCGCGGCAACGAGCGCCGTCCGCCCCATGCGGCGTCGAATAGGCGTCGGGGCCTGCGCGAGCACGGTCGGGCGTGCCGGTGCCGGCGGTGGCGCGTCTATGCCGGGGCCGAAGATCTCATCCAGGGACAGGGCCTGCGGCATCGCCGGCCGGATGAGCTCCTGGATCTGGTCCGGGTGCAGCATCGGGTAGTCGTCCCTGAGCGCTTCCTGCGCGGCCCGCACCGCCGAGGCGAGAGTCTGGGCAGGGTTGAGCGCCAGGACGCGCATGGCTCCGCGCTTGATCAGCGCAGCGTCAGAGCGAAGTTTCCCGCTGACCAGGACCAGAGGCAGCGGCGGTTGTGCAGCGGTAGTCACTTCGCACTGCCGTCCTTGGCTGCCTGCTCGTCCAGCAGCTCGGCGGCGTGCTCCAGGATCTCCTGCGCCTCGATGGCGCCGATCCGCTCCTTGCCGGTGGCGATGACCTCTGTGCCGCCGTCGTCGGAGGTGACCCGGGCTGCGAAGCGCGCTTCGGCCGTGTGGCTGTCGCGCGAACCCGCGTCGGGGCGTATGCCGACGCGTTCGGCGCGCTCCTCGGCCAGGGTGCGGTGAATGGCCGCCAAGCCGGCCAGGCGCACCGACTCCGGCGGCGCCTCACGCGGCAGCAGTAGCGGCGGGCACACTGCACCGACCTGGGGAGGCTCCGGCTGTCGTACGCGCCTGTGCCTGCCCGTCCCACCCATCAAACCCACCCTCATCACCCCTGCCCCCCAACGGGAACAGGGTTCGCGTCCACGGCCTGCAGGGCAAACCGATACTCCGCGATCCTACTTTCCTGGGGAACCGCGGCCCGCAGCTTGGCCCTGGCCCGAGCGTGACGGGCGCGCGCCGTGGCGTGCGAAATTCCCAACACCTCAGCAGCTTCAGCGGCGTTGACGCCGACGTAGTCGATCAGGGTCAGAATTTCTCGGTCGATGCGCCGCATCCGGCCCACCTCACGGACGACGGCCTCCGCCATTTCGTTCTGTTCGGCGACCTGCTCCGGCCCGGGCTGCGCCGCCGGAGTGTCCACGGCGATCATGTCCGCGCACGGCACCTCCCACGTGCGGCGGCCGCGGGCGCGGGACCAGTCGATGGCGGTGTTGCGGGCAATGGACATCACCCAACTGGTGATTCCGCCATCGCTGGCCAGGCGGTAGTTGCCGATCGAGCGGACGACCTTGACCCAGACTTCCTGGGTGACTTCCGCGACGGCCTCGGGGTCGCGCACATAGCGCTGTACGTCGCGGTACACCTTCTGCCACAGCGCGGAGTACAGCCCGGTCAGGGCGGCCTCCTTCTGTGCGTCGCCCTCGCGGGCGGCCACGGCCAGCGCTTCCAGCTCCGGGTCGGGTGCCGGAGGCTGCGAAGGCCGGCGGGTGTAGGTGATACGCACAACTAACCCCTTCGGAGGGAACGAATCCGGGGCGCCATGCCCCCCATGCTGTATTCGAACACACATGCGATACGTTGCAGGTCGGTGGGTTTAGCGTTACGGTGCGGGGCACGCCGGGCGTAGCTGCCCGGAAAGCCCGCAGCGAAAGGCCGCCGCCGTGTCCTCCCCGTCCCCCGCACGTGACCTGCTGGCCACCGTCGAAGCCGGACGGTGGCTGACCCACGATGAGGCTGCCGATGCTGCGCGCCGAGCCGGCCGCAGCGTGACTGGCCCATCGGACGACCTGCACATCGACGGGGTTCCGCTGCGATCCGCCGTGCGATGTGGCCGCCGTACAGGCGCCGTCATCACCGACGGCGTGGGCCGCTTCCTGGTTCGCCGACCCGCCTGACAGTCCGCTGCGAAAGAGGCATCCCCTTCCACGCTGATGCGCGTGCGGAGGTGGGTGCCTCTTCCACTCTGATGCGACTGCGGTGGTCGGTGTCCCCTCCATGCACCAGAGGGGGCAGGCGCATGGAGGGGTAAAGCAAATTACTAGCCGGTAAAGCAAAATTCCCGGCTCGGGTAAAGCAACCCTTACTTCACCCCACTATTCGTTCGACCGAAGTGGAATGACGCGGGTGTGATTACCAGCCGAGATCGCCGTCGGTGTGCATCCCGCCGTTGGGCGCGGGAGCCACGGCCCAGCCGAGGTCGCCCTGCGGGGTGGCGGTGACGGGGGCCGTCACTGCGGTCGTCGGCTCGGCGGCCGAAGCGGTGCTGCTGAGCAGCGTGGTCATGGCAGTTGCGGCGATGGCCACGGCCACCATGGCGAGGGTGCGAGACATAAGGACTCCTTGGGGTGTGGCCCGGGACAGGTCAGGTCCCGGGACGATCTGCTCCGGTTTGTAACCACAGAGTGATCTTGCGGCCAACCATGGTCTACGCCACAGGTACGATCAACCGGAATGGCCGCAAGAATTGACGTGTGTAAAAAGTGGGCGTGTGTGATGCGGGGAAAAATCGACGTTTCGGACAGTGATGTACGTCACACGATGTTTGAGGATGACGTCCTCAAGGCCTATGCCAAGGCGAGAGAAGGCCTGTATCTCGACCAGCAAGAGCGGGCAAATCTCCTCGAATGGGAACTAGCAATCCCGGACCCGACCAACCCTGATCGGGTGGTCCCCAGGGAGATCGAACGGATACCGGAGGTCTACCGCGACAACGCTGTCCAGTCCCTCACCGGGGCGCTGACCGCCCTCGAACGCGTGAGTCACGTGATGGACGCGCTCCGCCGCACCTACCGGCCCACCGGCAACACCGCCGACCACGGCATCACCCTCATGCGGGGCGACCGTGACCGCGTCACCGCCGCCATCGCGCGGGCGGCGGACGCGTGCACCGTCGGCGTCTGGACCTCCAACCCGAACATGCGCCCGGCTGCGGAGCTCGCCCGACTGGAGGCGCACGACGTCGAGTTCCGGCAGTCGGGCCGCCCCATGTACAGCCTCTACGCGGACGAGTACCGCACCGCCGAGCCCATGCAGGCCTGGGTGCGACGCGTCACCGAGCAGCAGAGCGAGCAGGTTCGGACGCTGCCCGCCGCGATGTTCTGCAAGGTGAAGATCGTGGATCCGGGCCTGCCGACCGGCGAGGCCTTCATTGAGGACTACCTGGACGGAGACCCCAGCAGCGCCCTCCACGTGAGGGAGCCGCGCATGGTGGCGTGGCTCGGCGCCGAGTACCAGCGATGGTGGAATGCGGCCCTCCCGTGGGACGGCACCGACCGCTTCCTGCCCGGCCGCAACGAGGCCGGCACCACCATCCGAGTCACCGACGAGCTCGACCTGTGCATCCTCCTCTTCACCGAGCAGGACAAGACGCAGGCCTGGATCGCCGACCGCCTCCACCGCCAGGAGCGCCTGATCTCCGCGCGCATGACGAAGTTGCGCCTGCAGTTGGGCTTCAAGACCAAGGGCGGCTTGATCGCCTGGTGGATGACCTCCCCGGACCGCGCCGCATACCTGGCCGCCATAGAGGGCCGTGCAACGACGCTCGCCGCGCGCCCCAAGAGTGCATGAGGGACGCGCGGCGAGATCGTGCACGGCCCGCTCATCGCTGCGGGCCGCTGCCCCCTACGTCGGCGCTGGGGGCGGTCCCCTCCGGGGGTTGAGGGGAGCTGCAGGGCTACCCGGTGACGGGTAGCGGGTACTCGGGGGTGTCCAGCCAGTACCGGTGCACCCCGCCCGGGGAGACCGTCAGGCCGAACCGGTCGAAGTCCGGACGCTGGTGCGCGTCCCACCAGGCCCACGCCGCGGCGACCTCGTCCCAGAGGCGCCGCGGCCCGTACTCCACGACGTGACTGACCGGCTTGCCGGGCACGTGGTCCGCGGTCGCCCACGAGTCGCCCGCCGTGTCGGTCAGCCACAGCGTGAACTTCCCGCCGCTGTACCGCTCGACCTCCAGGGCCACGGTCGGCACCTGCAGACCGACCGCGAACTGTGCGATCCACGGCAGCAGCTCGTCCACGGGCACGCCCGTGGTCGACCGGTCACCGTCGCCCGGCCACTTCTTCCCGCCCAGGTACTCGATCGGCGGCCGCTGCTCCGGCCGCTGCTGCCGCAGCCGCATGAACGCCGACGACGTGACGAACAGGCCCGTCGCCGAGCCGTCCTCGCGCACCGTCAGGCGGGCGATGCCCTCCCCGCCGTAGTCCGGGCCGAGCGGCGCCAGGACCAGACCGCCGGGCCGGGTCTGCTCGATCCACGCGGGCGGCACCGTGGTCACCGAGCACGTGGCGATGACCCGGTCGTACGGGCCGCCGGCCGCGTACCCGACCGTGCCGTCGCCCACCACCGTCGTCACCCGGGCCGCCCCGGCCGCCTTCAAGGCTTGCGCGGCGGCCGCCGCAACGGTCTCGTCGTACTCGACGCTGACGACCTGGTCCGGCCCGAGCCGCGCCGCCATCAGCGCGGCGTTCCACCCGGTGCCCGTACCGATCTCCAAGACGCGGTCGCCGTCCTCGAGGTGCAGCGCCGTCAGCATGCGGAAGACCATGGCAGGCATGCTGTTGGAGGAGGACGGCCACCCGCTGGGTTCGTCGCCCTCGGCGGCCGCCCCTCCGGAGAACTGCGTCGTGATCGGGCTGTCCTCGCCGACGGCCGACCACCAGGTTTCCGGGTCGGCGTCGCGGTCGATGCGCCTGTGCGCGCCCTTGCCTCCGTCCGCCCTGGCCCACGCCTGCGGCGGGATGAACAGGTCGCGGGGAGCTGCCGACAGTGCGGGCAGCCACTCCGCCGGAAGGTCCCCGGCCTCGATGAGCGCGGAGGCCAGCCGCGTACGGCTGGCCTCCGGCTGGTGCTGATCGCTCATCGACTACCGGCCGCTGCTGTCGGAGTGGCCGCCGTCCTCGCTGCCACCCTTCCCGCCGTGGTCGTTGCCGCTGTCGGAGTCGTCCTCTCCGCCGTCGGCCGCGACGATGCCGGTGTGCAGCTCGGGGGTGATCTCGTCCATCTGGAACCTCCTCGGGTCGGTCCGCGCGAGGGCCATCCTCGCGCGGGTCGTGCGCCTTGCGGGGCCCGTTCCGGCCGGCTGACCTCCGGCCGGAACGGGAGTGGGTCGCCGTCTCCTGTGCGAACCCCAGTCAGCACGGGAGACGGCCGTCTAAGGGAGGGACGGGGCGTAGGGGCGGTGCAGGGCCTCCGCCGTGGCGCGCTGCCGACGCAGCCCGTCCGCCATGCAGGCGCGGCACTTCCCGCGCGGCACCGCCAGCCCTGCCGGGTACACCGCGACCACCGGGGTGATCGGCACGCCGTCGACCAGACAGAGCAGGCACGACCCGGGCGCCCACGGGCGGGCGTCGAGCAGCTCCGCTTCCTCGTCGTCCAGGACCACCGCGGCGGCCGCCGTCACGGCCGCGCCAGCACTGGCTGAGGCGGCGCCAGCTCGAACCGGTCCAGGGCGTGCCGCAGCAGCATCGGGTGCACCAGGGTGCCGTTGGCCAGCGGGCGCACCCGCCAGTGCGGGCCGGGCTCGCGCCACGCGCCCTTCGGCGGCACCGGAATCTGGAAGGGGCCGCCGAAGCACAGGCCCCGCTCGTGCTCCCAATTGCGGCTCGTGCCCACGGGGACAAGCCACATCAGCGAGTCGCCGTGTGCGATGACGGGGCCGCAGCCCCCGACGTGATACCGCTCCATCCAGCCCACGGCCCGCGTGCCGCAGTCGCCGTAGGTGGTGAGAACCACGTCCCACGCGTCGCCGGCCGCCTGCAGCGTGCAGTCGGCCCCGGTGACCAGGGCGCGCACGAGCTCCGCGAGCTCCCGAAACTCGTCCGAGTCCGGTGGTGAACCTGCCGCAGCAGGCAGTGATCCATTCATGGCCGTCCCTAGGATGAGTAGGGCTGATGTCGCAGCGAACCGGCACCGGGCGAGGCCTCCGGCAGAGCGAAGCCGCCGCCGAATGTGTCCCCTGACCGGGCCAGAAACGCTACGTTGAGCGAACCGCAAGTGACGCCCCGTCGGAACGGCCGCCGGGTGGGGAACGCGGTGAAACCGGTGAAAGATCGCGGACGACGGGGGCGATCCCATGGCTGACCAGCGGCAGCGCAACGAGCGCCTTGCGGCCCTCCTTGCCGAGGCTGGGTGGACGCACACCGATGCC
This sequence comes from Streptomyces sp. NPDC111520, assembly GCF_055635295.1. Classification (NCBI taxonomy): domain Bacteria; kingdom Bacillati; phylum Actinomycetota; class Actinomycetes; order Kitasatosporales; family Streptomycetaceae; genus Streptomyces; species Streptomyces sp. NPDC111520. Next base: position 86,632 of record NZ_JBVKBW010000022.1, read on the forward strand.
GCGGCCGCGTTCGTCCGCGTGGCCTCGGAGAACGGCGCTGGCCAGTTCGCCAGCGTCGGCCGCTCCCACGTCTCGAAATGGGTCGCCGGCCACGCCCCATCCGGCCGCGGCCCCGACTACCTGCGCGAGGCACTGTCCCGCAGGCTCGGCCGCACCCTCACCGCCGACGACATCGGCCTCACCCCCGCGTCAACTCCCCAACGCACAGCCCCCGCATGGGACACGGATACCCTGTCGGCGCTGACCGACCTGGGGAGATCCAACGTGGACCTGGACCGCCGCCGTGCTCTGGGAGCAGCTGCCTACTCCGTGGCCGCGCTCGCCTTACCCGGCAGCTCCTGGTGGTCGCAGATGGCCGAGCGTGGAGCCGTCCACCGCACCAGTGGACCGGGCGCCGTCGGCCGCGGGGACCTGGAAGCAGTCCGAGACATGGCCTCCATGTTCTCGAGGATCGACCAGAAACATGGCGGGGGGCACGCCCGCACCGCCGTCGTCCAGTACCTCACGTGGGACGTGACCCGGCTCCTGCGCGGCCGCTACGCCGACGAACGCACCCGCCGCGACATGCTGTCGGCCGCTGCAGAACTGGCCTACCTCGCCGGGTGGATGGCCTTCGACAACTCCGAGCACGCGACGGCGCAGCGCCACTTCACCGACGCCGTGAAGTTGGCCGCCGAAGCCGACGATCCGCCGATGGCCGCCCACATCCTGCGCGCCATGGCGCACCAGGCCGTCGACCTGGGCCACCCCGGCCACGCCCTGGACCTGGCGGCCGCGTCGGTCGACGGGCGCCGCTACACCCTGGCCAGCCCCCGCGAGCGGTCCCTGCTCGGCGTCGTCCACGCCCGCGCCCTGGCCGCCGCCGGCGAACTCGGCGCGGCCGCCGCGGCGCTGCTGCGCGCCGAGGACGAGCTGCGCGCCGCCGACGGCACCGACGAGCCCGCGCGCGTCTTCTTCTTCACCGAAGCCTCCCTTGCGCACGAGACCGCGTGCACCCTGCGCGACAGCGGAGACCTTGCTGGCGCCCTCGCCCAGTTCCGGCGAAGCGTCCGCACCCGCCAGGCCGCGGCGTTCACCCGCACCCACGCCGTGACCCTCGGGTACTACGGCGCCGTGCAGGCCCGCCAAGGCGCCATCGAAGAGGCCTGCGCCACCTGGAACCGGGCCCTGGACGCCATGGACGGAGTCCACTCCGGCCGAGCCCGGCAGACCGCCGTCACCATGCGGTCCGCCCTGTCCCCGTACCGGCAGCGCGGCGTGCGCGCCGTGACCGACACCGACGCCCGCGCGGCCGCGTTCCTGGCCGACGCCGCCTGACCGCCGACGAGAGGAAACCATGCCCGGTCCGTTCGAGGTGCAGACCATCGCCACCGTGGTGGGCGGCCGCACCGAAGTCGCAGACGACTACTGGGGAGGCGTCCAGTCCATCATCCGCCTGGACGACCGGTTCCCCGCCGAGACCCTGCAGGGGCTCGACGCGTTCTCCCACCTGGTCGTCACCTGGCACTTCCACCTGGCCTCGCCCGACGACGTCGCGCTCCACGTTCGCAGCCCCCGAGGCAATCCGGCCTGGCCCGCCACGGGCACGTTCGTGCACCGCAACCACCGCCGGCCGAACCAGCTCGCCACCTCGTTCCCGCGGCTGCTCAAGGTCGACGGCCGCGACATCCACGTCACCGACCTGGACGCGGTCGACGGCACGCCCGTGATCGACCTGTCCCCATTCTTCGGCGCCATGGGCCCGCAGGGGCCGATCCAAGAGCCGGAGTGGCCCGGCGAGATGCTCGCCGACTACTGGGCGACGCAGGGACGCTGAACCCTGGAGCCGCGCCCGCGCGCTGAGGCACAATGAGCCGACGGAGGCCCTGACCGATGGATGAGATCGGGCGGGGCCTCCGTCGCGTCCGCGAGCTGCCACACTGATCATGGGGCGGCAATGATCCCCGGGAAGCTCCCGGGACACCTGGCGGTGACGGCCGCCGCCCCCGTCGACCGTCTGCCGGGACCAGGCAGGGACCAGGTGACTGGACCCTCCCGCTACTCGGTGCCCACCCAGGGGATCCCCACCGTGCGGGGCGAGATGCCCCCGGAGACGACGAACGCCCCGCCCCGGGGAATCCAGGGCGGGGCGTTCGCTTTCCCGCTGCTCAGTCGCGCAGCGCCTCGAACCGGGCCTCCGCCTGCAGCAGCAGATCCACGCTGGTGTGCCGGGCGTACAGGGCCCGGATCTCCTGCCCGGCCCGCGCGTCGTCGCGCAAGACGCCCTGCTGCCGCGCGACCGCCGCCCGCAGAGCGTCGCAGAACTCCTGCGGCGGGGTCACCACGCGCAGAGCCTCCACCTTGCCCGTGTTCGCGTCGACCAGGACCAGGCGCAGCGGGAACACCCCTGCGGCCGGGAGCTCGACCGGCTCCGCGATGGCCTGCCGGTGGTACTCCCACGCCGCATCCGACCACGGCAGACCGTGCTTCGGGTTGCTGTCGCGCGGGTCAGTGAAGCGGTACAGCAGCATGGCGAACCGGTCGAACGGCACGATGCCGAACTCGGCCGTGCCCTGCCCGAACGCCTTCACCTCATGCCGGGCCGGAGCGTCGATCGGCAGAACGAACTCCGCCCCCGACGGGGTCAGGCGAAGCTGCCCCATGCCCCCGGGCCACTGGGTGATGCGCGCGTTGTACGGCTCGCCCACCGCGAGCCGGTGCAGCGCGGCCGCCGGCTCCCCGCTGTCGAACTCGTCGTCGCCCGGGTCGGTCACCAGGCCCAGCGTCGGGTCATAGGGCAGATCGGCCACGGGGTAGCCGTCCCGGAAGGTGTACCCGGCCCGCAACACGGCCTTCACCGGGGCGGGCACCACGAACGCCCCCGGGTCGACACCCGCGTCGTAGAGCGACCCGAGCGCGACCAACAGGGAGTGCCCGCCATCGAGCAGGTACAGGTGCCACGGCGCGATGTCCGCAGGCAGCTCACCCGGGTACGGGTGCCCCGGTAGCTGCCCCAGGCCGAAGCGGTCGATCAGGTCAGCGGGGTCGGGTGTGGCAGTCATGCCGGTGTCCTCCTACAGTCGGTGCGGGCGGGGCCGAATTCGCCTCGGCCCCGCCCGCTCTCATCCTTGCTCACTGGCCACCGCGCGCGGCGGCCTTCCGGACCTACTCGCCCGCTACCGGGCGCAGCACCACGTGGGATCCATCGCCTCGGCGCAGCCGCAGCGTCACGCCGTCCGCGTGCCGGTCCACCCGCATCCCGTGCTCGGCGAGCGCATCGGCCACCTGCCGCGCCACCTGGTCCCCGGGCACGGCCTGGTCCTCGCCGACACCCCCGACGCGGTACGCCGCGCCCACGTCGACTACCTGAGCCGCGATCCCGGCGCGCTGGTGCTCGGAGTAGACCAGCGCCCCGCAGGCCTCCAGCTTCCACTCCCGCGACGGAAGGTCGGGCAGGCCCAGGACCGTCGTCCAGCCCTCCAGCAGCCACACGGTGGTTCCCACGACGGGGCCGTGCTTGCGGATGGCGGGCCGGCCGTCCATGCGGAACCGGTCTCCGGTCACGTGCACGATCCCGGAAGCCGGGTCGGACGCCATGTTGGCCTCGGTCACCCGGAGCCGGTACGGGCGGGCGTTCGGCCTGCCCGACAGGACTTCCGTCACCGTGATGGTCTGTCCCACCAGGGCCCGCACCGCCTCCGGCTGCTCCTGGACGTCGCCGCTCATGCGGACCCCCCTGCGATCCGGGCCGCGTTGCCCATGTCCGCTGCGGACTGCGGCGTGCCGCCGCCGTTGACCACCAGGTAGAACGCCGCCTCATCCGCAAGGGTGGCGCAGTCCTTCACCTTGGCGACGAGCAGCGACGCGTACCGGTCCATGAACCGGCGCCCCATGTCGGACAGGCCCGGGTACCGGACGTACGGGCCGTCGTCGGTCTCCTCGGTGGTGTCGACGTGGTCGGCAGGGAACCACGACGCGGGCACCGCGAACTTCCCCGCCACCCACTCGACGGCCGTGGTGAGACGCTGCTTGCCGTCCACGCACGCCCACCACGCCTCATCGGTGTGCGTGTTCGGGTCGGTGTCGGGGTGGGCCTCCGCCCACGCGGGGGCGCACCGGTCGGCGAGGATGACCACGCCGGCAGGCAGGCCGCGCAGCCACGTGTGGACGAGCGCCCGCCGCTGGTCCAGCTCCCACACGCTGCCGCGCTGGTACGGCGGGTCAAGGGTCAGTTCCCCCCGCTCGATCCACTTCACCAGCTCCGCGGCGGTCATGAACGACGGGTTCAGGCTCAGGTGATCCAGGGGTGACGCGGTCTGCAGCGTCGGCACGGCCGCCATCACAGGTCGCCCGGGGCGTCCGGGTGGACCGGGCACGGCCCGTACGGGCCGTTGGGCCCGATCTTCGGGTGAACGTGCCGGATCCCCGACAGGGAGCACCCGGTGCCGGGGTCCTGGTCGCAGAACTCGACGCACTCGCACTCGTCCTCGTCCGCGTCGGTCGTCTCGGGCGCGGCCGCGAGGAGACGCCCCTCCGTCTTCGGGAAGGCGTGCACCGTGGCCTTGCGCTCCGCCTCGGAAGCCTCCATGCGGAGCTTGGTCCGCTCGTCTGCGGGGTCCAGGATCACGTTGATTGCGGTGATGCCCTCGCGGGGGTTCCCGCTCCAGTCGACGCGGGTCACGATCCACTCGCCGGGCGGCTCGTCGGTCGTCGCGTCGGTCTCGTCTTCCTGCCAGAAGACCGTCTCTCCCTGCCGGGGAAGCGCGGGCAACTGCACCTGGTAGTCCACGTGGGGGAACATCAAGGTCGCATGGATCATGTGGGGTGTCCTTCCGTGTGTGGGTCGTTCGGGGACGCCCGGCCAGCACCGTACCGGCCGGGCGTAGGGTCAGGCAGCGGACTGCCGAAGGGGTGTGCGGGCGCCGGGGGTTGCTGACCTCCAGCGCCCCAGACACTACACCAGCAGAACCCAGCGAACCAGGGGCCGCACAGCAGAACGCCCCGCCCGGAACGAGTCCAGGGCGGGGCGCTGCACCGCGCTCAGGCCTGCGGGTACGAACGCTCTCTCAGCAGCATCCGGCCCAACTGGGCCAGGTCGAGGACTCCGCCAACCTTCCGATCCTGCTTGCAGCTCTCGCACGGGGCGATCAGCGTCAGCGCCTCCTCGTCGCCGCCGCCGCCGGACCACCGCAGGATCAGGCCCGGCGACCCGGGCACGGGCGCGTCCGCCTCCGCCTCCACGCCCTCGGACCGCAGCACGTTCGCCGTGAACGTCAATTCCGCGGCCGCCTCCTCGCCCAGCGTCCGCTTGGCGAATCCGGAGGCGTACGCCGGCCACGCCGCACGGCTCGCGGCCTCGGCCGCACCCGACGCCTCCCACGCCTCCCGCTCGGCGGTCAGGGCCAGGTCCGTCAACGTCGTTCCCATGGGTTTCTCCTCGTGTGTCTTGCAGGTGGGGCCCGCCCGGCACGGCGCCAGGGCAGGAAGTCTGGGGGTGGCTCAGCCGAAGAGGGCGAGCTGTCCGGCGGGGTCGCTGGCGAAGAGTGCGACCTGTCCGGCGGGGCCGCCGTCGTCCTCGGCGGGCTCCTCGGCGGGGCCGCAACCCTGCCGGGCGTGGTCAAACACGTCGCACGTGTGCCGCATCGAGTGGCGGTCTTCGAGGTAGCAGCAGGTCCACCCGCACCGGTCGCACTTGGACCAGATGAACGTGCGGACGTCCTTCGGGCGGGCCGGCGGGCGCGGGCCGATCCACGTCCGGATGTGAGTCGTGTCGGGGACGGCCACGGGGGTTGCTCCAGTCTCGGTAAGGGGGATGTCGGCGCCCGCCCGGCCCAGCACGGAGGGCGGACGCCGAAGTTCAAGGGGGGGCGGTCAAGCCGCCAGGGCCTGCGGCCCGTTCTCGCGGATCGCCTTGAGCCGCGCGAGCTGCTCACCGATGCCGCGCGTCCCTGCCAGCGGCGCGGCAGCGTCCGGGAACACCTCCCGCGCCAGCGCCACGTACCGGCTGCCCGCGAGCACCGTCACGTCCGCACCGAGGACGCCCATCGCTTCGGCCTGGCGCCGGATCGTCTCGGGCTTCACCGTGCGCGGGTCGCCGACCGTGACGTTGTACGTCCACAGCGGCCGCTGCAGGGACACCAGCCCGTACCAGGCCGACAGGATCACCACCCGCGCCCCCGTGTCCGCCGCCAGCCGATCGGCGGCCGCGCGGCACGCCCGGTGATACGAGCCCACGTAAAGCTCACCCGCAGGCCACGACCGCCACTCCGTACGCTTAGCGCCCCCGCACGGGATCACCAGGAGCCGCGAGGGTGCCGGCGCCGCGCCTAGCCGCTCAGCCTCCGCCCGCCCGGCCGGAGTGATCGGCACATCGAGCGGCCACGTCGGCAGGTCCGCGATGCGGGTGGGCTCCCTGCCCGGCAGCAGCGGCCACAGCCCGACGAACCCGCGCTCCTCCAGGGCGATTGCCGTGCGCTGATGCACGTCGGTCAGCAGCCCGTCCGGGTGCGCGGCCGCGCCCAGCAGCGCGGATCGCGCGACCTTCCCCAGCGCGCTCATGCCGCCAGCTCCAGACCCGCCAGGTACAGGCGCGTCGCGTCCCAGCCCAGGTGTTCGGCCATCGCCGCGCCGCGCGCCACCTGCACCGGGCCTTCGGTGGCGTTGAGCTCCAGGGCGCGCGCCAGCACCGTCGCCATGGACAGCCCCCGCTTGAACGTGCTCCCGGTCTCCTGCTCGACCGCCACGTACTCGGCCGCCAACTCGGGGTCCTGGCGCGCGGCCAACACCAGGTCATCGAAGGTCGCCATCATGCAGAAAACGCAGCTCAGGCGGCGCATCCCGGTGTCATAGACGGCGCTGTACGGCAGGCCCGACGCGTGGATCATCCGCCACACCGCGGCGTCGGTCAGGTGGTGTACGGGCATCCACGTCACGACCGTGCGGCCCTTGGTGCTCGCCCGCTTGTCGATGACGAGCGGGAGCTTCTTCGCCCGGGCCTTGGACTCGGCGGCCCTCTGGCCCATGCAGTTGAGGATCCGCAGCGGCCGCCCAAGGTCGCGGTGTTCCTGCTGCAGAGCGGCCATCAGCGCGGCCACGACGTCGCGCTTGTTGTTCGACGTGCAGTAGCGCGCCGCGCTCGAAAACCACGCCGGGGGCACTGGCAGCGCGCCGGCCGCGAGCCCCTGCTTCTCCTCCTCCTCAGCCGTCTTGGCCACCAGCCGCGCGTACCTGTCGCGGACCTGCTGCAGGAGATCCCCGCCGTCCCGGCGCACCGCGATGAAGTCCAGCCCGAGCGCCCGGGCCTGGCGCTCCGCGAGCTCCCGTGTGCTGCCCCACTCGACGCGGCCCAGGTCGCAGTGGACGACCAGGATGCGATCCGTCACCCCGGCCGCCTTGGCCAGCAGATAGACGTGCCACAGGAGCGCCAGGGAGTCCTTACCGGCCGATGACGACACAAGGATCACGTCGGCCCACTGGACCAGGCGCAGGGCCTTGGTCGGAATTCCGGCCGCCAGGCGGGTGCGGGGAAGGGTGGTGCGAGACACGGCGGAGGCCTCTCTCAGTGCGGGTGAGGGGGCCGCCCCGCCCGATGCTGGCGGGCGGGGACGGCAGGGTGCGGGTGGTGCGGTCAGCGGGTCAGGGCGCGGGGGCCGCTGGAGCCGGTACGGGTCTGCCCCAGGTCGGCGCCGTACCCCGCGCGTCCGCCCGCGTAGTACGCCCCGGCGTTCGCCGAGCCGCGCGCGTTGCGGGTGCGCGGGAACAGCTCGTTGAAGCGGCGCCGCACCAGCGACGCCCGCTCGGCGATCACCAGATCCGTCCCGGGCCGGCCGCTGCCCTGCGGGCCGGACGCCCCCCACGAGGCCTGCTCCTTCGCGCGGCGCTCGATCAGCTCAAGACGCTTCTTCACCGTGTCGATGTAGCCGAGCATCCACGCCCGCTTACGGGCCTGCGCGTTCTTGCCCTTGATCCGCTCCAGGTTGACGGCGGTGATCATCTGCATCTGCAGGGACGCGAACATGATCTTGGCCCGCTCGATGTCGGCCCGGAAGCCCACCAGGTGCACGCGCACCACCGTGTGGCTCTTGCCGTCCGCTCCCGTCTCCGTCTCCCGTCCGAGCATCAGCGGGCGGCAGCCGTACGCCTCGGCGATCCGGTAGAGCAGCTCACCCTGCACGTACGACCACGCCACCGTGATGGTCACGATCTCGTCTTCCGGCACGTCCTGGCGCACGCCGGAGTCGTGGAGCGCCGCGGCGTCCAGGCCGTACTTCGACAGGATCAGGGCCGCTTTCGCGGTCAGCGCTTCGGCCTCGTGCGGGAAGTTGGTCGCCTGGGCCTTGGCGAGCAGGGCGCGGGCACGGTTCAGGGCGCTCTCGGGGCTGGGGGTGCTCATGGTCGTTGGTGCCTTCCTGTGTGCGGGTTGGTGGTGCCGGGGCGGGTTGCTGGCCCGCCCCGGCGGGGGGATGTCGGGGGTGGTCGTCAGTGGCCGGCGGCCGTGTCCTGCTCCTCGTTCATGCGCGCGGCCATCTCGTCGGCGAACTCGCGCTCATCCAGGGCGCGCACATCGACGCGGGTCCACGTGTCGACCACCAGGAAGCCGCCTCCGAACGGGAGGCCGCTGTCCGCCACGGTGTACCGGGGAGCGTCGCCCCGGTAGCCGACCCACACGCCGAAGAACTCGGGCGTGATGGCGAGCGCGAACCCGGCCGCGTCCAGGGCGGCCGCGAGCTGCCGCCGCTTGGACGCCTGCCGGGGGGTGTCGGCGTCGACCTTCTTGGCCAGGTCCCACGCGACGAACCAGCGGCCGTTGCGCTCCAGGACGACCCAGCCGGCCCGCTTCCCCGGCACGTGCTGGGGGAAGCGGCCGCGCAGCACGTCGGCCACACGGTCCGCCAGGGTCTTGGGCTGCGCCCACAGCACGCTGTCCGCGAGACGGACCGTGTTCCAGTCGGCGGAGGGAAGCGCGGCCGCGTACTGGTCCACCATCGCCCGGCGGTTGGCGCGCTCGCCGGGGAAGTCCGGGCCGTGAGCGATCAGCAGGGCGCCCAAGTCGCTGGAGCCGATCGGCTCGACGCGGAAGCCCTGCCGGTCGTCGGTGGCGGGCGTGAACCCGGCTTCCGTGAGGATGCCGGTCGCGGTCTCGGCGTTGTCGGCTGCGGGGGATGGTGCGGACACGGGGTGCTCCGTTCATTCGTCGGGTGTTCGGGGGTGAGCCGTGGAGGCCTCCGGCGGTTCTCCGCGCCGTCCGGGGCCGCGCCGCTGTGTGCGGGCGACACCGGGCGGCACAGGCGGCCGCCGGGGGCTCACACCGCGTTCAGGAGCAGCCAATTCACGATGAGCAGCGAGTCGGCGAGGAGGGTCTTGCAGTCGGTGCTGATCTCATCGCCCCGGTAGCACGCGACCCACCCGACGTGGGGGCGCCGGGCGGGGCCCGCCGCTTCGACCGTGACGCCGTGCCCGGACTCGGTGCGGGCCACCACGTACCGCACGCCCCTGTCCGTGGTGCGCACGTCGGCCCGCAGGCCGGCCGACCGCAGCAGGATGCGCAGGAGGTACGCGGGCGCCGTCGGACCGTTCATCGTCAGGGGGGCGGCACCGTACGCGAGGAGCAGCACCACGGCCTCCCGCGGCGTCACGAATCCGCTCGTCAGCGTCCACGGGCTGATGGACGTCCCGAAGGCTTCGTGCAGCACGACCGAGCGGCCCTTGCGGATCAGGGTGTCGTGACCGTTGCGCATCACGACGAGCGGCCGGTCGCCGGTCGCCTGGCCGTACGCGGCCGCCGCGCGGAGCGCGTAGTCGGTGGGCAGGTCGTAGACGACGACGCGGGCGACGATCCGCCCGTGCTCGTTCGGGGCGATCAGCACGTGCCCACGGGTGCCGCGCCACTCCCACGCGATGATGCTGGAGTCCTTGGTGCGGCCGCTGCGCTGCGGGAACTTCACGGGGAGGGCCCTGCGGATCATCTCTTCGGCGTCGGCGAGAGCGGCGAGGGTGGCAGTGGTGGGCGGGACCTTGCAGACGGGGGCGACGAGCACGGACACGGGGTTACTCCGGTTCGATTGGTGGTGCGGGGCGGGGTGCGGGGGCCGGGCCGCTCAGTGCTGGTGAGCGGCCCGGCGGGGGTGTTACAGGCTGGCGATCATCCAGCGGGCGGACGCGGCCAGGGTGGTGGCCACCTCGTGCAGCGTCGCGCCGGGCAGGGGGGCGATGTACTCCTCGTCACCGCACATGTCGTCGGCCACCGCGTGCATCTCGATCACCTCGTCCGGGGCGACCTGGAGGACGATGTACGCGCCGTTCGGGGCGAACAGGTGCTCCTCACCGGCCGCCATCCAGTGCGTGGGGGTGGACGGCTCCCAACCGGCGCCGAGCATCTGCGCCGCGTGCTCGGTCAGGTCGCGGATGCTGAACTCGGTCGCGGACGGCTTGAGCAGGGAAACGGCCGTGGTGGGAACGGTCGCGGTGAGCTTGTGCAGGGAAACGGGCACGTGATGCCTTCCTTCGGGGCGTGGCGGGATGCCAGCGCTGCGGGTGCCGGTCGGGGTTGCTGACCCCTTCCGACACCCCAGACACTACACGACCGGAAGTGACACGCAACAGGTCTCCGAAGAATCCGGCCCCGCGTCAGGTGGCCGGCCCCGCGCTCCCGTTCGTCTCCGGCTCGGCGGACGCGAGGGACGACGGACGTACGCACCGCAGCGCCACGCCCTCGAACGGCATCACCGGCTGCTGCTCCGGCGGCAGCAGCATGTACCGCAGCGGCTCGCCGATCATCGCGCGGCACTCATCCGCCCGGCCCGTCGCGCACTTCGGGCACGCGCCGGCCCCCGCGCTGTCGAACCCGGTCACGTGGAAGAGGCAGTCACGGCAGATGCAGGGGAAGGCCCGGTAGACGCCGTGGTGACGCACCTGGGAGCCGGAGTAGCGGACGAGCGTTCCCGCCGGGAACGGCCCGTCGGTGGCGTTCGTGGCGTAGGCGGCACCGACGGCCGCGGGGGTGTTGGCCACCAGGTCCGCCACAACGGCAGCGAAGGGAGCAGGCAGAGAAGAGGACATGAGCGCGCCTTTCGGGTGCGGGAGTCGGCGGGTGCTGACCGCCGGTCCGGCACGGTACACCATCCGTGTCAATTCCGTGGGTTGTGCGTTCGGGGGTTGATCGACTAGCGTTGCCAGTGCACCGACCGGAGCGGCCAGCAACCGCACCGACCGGCCCCGCACCCGCTGTTCCCGCCGGGAACGGCCCGCACGAAAGGCACCCCCCGCCGATGAACAAGCGCGCCCGCGACGCCCGCGCCGCACTCCGCCGCCGCTCCGCCGAGACCCGCTTTGAAGCGTCCCTGCTCCGGGGCCGCGCACTGGCGACGCACTTCCTCGCCGCCGGAGTGGACGACGTCAAGGCCATCAAGGGCGCCGCGAGCGGACTGTCCGCCGCCGCCAAGCGCATCGGGATCGCCCCCGTCCGCCACGGCCGGACCCTGCGCACCGTGGACGGTCACCGCTTCCGCAAGTGGAGCCCCGTCGGCCACTACAGCCGCGCGCAGCTCCCCGCCCTGGTGAACGCCTACAACCCGCGCAAGCCCGAGTACGTGGCCGCGCTCGACGCGCTGCGCTACTCCCTCGCCGCCTGATACCCCCCGGACTTCCCGGGGCGGCCGACCAGCACTCGGCCGCCCCGGGCCCGCACACCGAACGGAGAACCACCGTGCTCCCTCTCACCCTCCCCAACCCGCCCGCCCCCGCCCACCCGACGGACCGCGACATGGCCCGCCTGTGGGCCCTGGTCAAGATCCTGCGCAGCCTGGCCAACCGCATCTCCGACTACGAGATGACCCCGGCCCGCGCCGCCCTGATCTCCCACGCCGCTTGCCGCGCCATGGCCGCAGCCGAGCGCATCGCCACCCGCCCCGAGATTTCCGAGCGAGTCAGCGGCCGCACCGCCCGGCGAGAGCTCGCCCGCTACGGGACGCGGCTGTCCCCCCGCACCCTGGCGCTGCGCGTCCTCGCCGCGAACGCATTCGAGGCCGCCGCCGTACTCGACGGCCAGCCCTCGCCCCGCAACCACGCGTCCGACGCCGCGCTTGCGTGCGAAGACATCGCGTGGGACGCCCTGCACCACGCCCTGCACCCGAAGTTCTACGGCATCGACGGACCGACCAAGCGGGCCCGCGCGAAGGTCGCCCACTTCCGTCAGCGCGCCGAGCGGTGGGGCTTGGACTTCCCCGACTGCTGACCCGCCCAACGGCCGCCGCGCCCCAGCACGACGCGGCGGCCGGCCCGCACACCGAACGGAGAACCCCCCCATGCCCACCACCGGAATCGTCAGCGACCACGAGCGGCTGCGCCTCACCCTCGCCCCCGCCTACCGCATGGCAGTCATCCTGCGCCGCTACGAGCTGACCATGGCCGAGCTGGATGAAGCGGTCGCGCTGATGCCGTCCGTGCTCCAGGAGGCCGAAGCCATCGCCGACCGGCCCGCCATCACCCGGCGTTCGGAAACGGCCCTGGTCCGGGAGCGCATCGCCGACCTGCGGACGCACTCCACCCCCCGCGTGTTCGGCCTGCTCCGCCTGGCGCTGGAGGCACGGGCGGCCGCCGCCGCACCGGACGCAACGCCCGGCGACGTGTACGCCCTTCACACGCTGGCGCACGAGGTCCGGGACTACGGCTTGCACCCCGTGTTCTTCGGCATCGACCAGGACACCCCGCGCACCGCCGTGACGCTGCGCCGCTTCCGCTACCGCGCCACCAACCAGGGCTTGACCCCCCAGTTCTGACCCGGGGCGGCCGCCGCACACCAGCACTGTGCGGCGGCCGGCCCGCCCACCCCAACCCGCAGACAGGAGCAGCACCCATGTCCCACACCCCCGAGATGGTGGCCCGCCGCACCGCCGCGTGCCTGGCCGCCGGAGTCGACCCGGCCGACATCGAGCCGGGCACCGGCTACGACCTGTCCCGCAACGGCTACGACCGCGTCCGGGAGTCCTGGATCGACCACATCAAGATGCACGGGCACAACGAGCAGTACGGCCGCCCGAGCCTGCGCAAGGCGTTCGGGTACTGGGCCGAAGTGCGCCCGGAGTACACCGCCGGGGACGACTGGGAGGCCCCCGGGTTCGCCGCGCACCGCGCCTACTGGGAGGGCAGCGGCCGCACCTGCACCACCTCGGACTGCCTTGGCCACACCCCGGACCCCGTCCGTGAAGCCCTGGCGTTCGTGGTGGTCGACGGGGGCGGAGACGGCCCGTACCCGGCGCTGACCCCGCACATATGGGTGGGCACCGAGGGCAGCGGCTTCCGCTTCACCCGCGCCACCGCCGAGGACATCGTCCGCGACCTGGTCGCCTGCGAGTACGGCCTGACCGCCGAGTGGCGCGGGGACACCATCGTGATGTCCTGGGACGCCAGTTACGAGCCGGAGTCGGGCGACAGGGTGATCACCCCCGACGCCGACGGCCTGTACGACATCGCCGGTTGGTGGCCCTGGGACGACTACGCCTCGGCCAACACGGACGCGATCACGCCCGACCTGCTGGCCGAGATCGAAGCGCTCCGCGTCATCCGCGACCGCTGACAGCCCCTCGCACCCCGGCCGCGCCCCCGCACGGCGCGGCCGGAGTGCGGGAAAACCGCAGGTCGCACCCATACCCGCAAGTAACTTAGATCGGAGATCCCACCATGACGCACGCCCCCGTGTTCGACGTGACCTCGCCCGAAGGCGTCGCCATCACCGGCCTGTACTCCCGCATGTGGCGCGACGCGCAGAGCGGGCAGGGCTGGGACGCCTGGGTCGCCATGGAAGTTGTCGGCGAGTGGCTGACCGGTCTCGGCATCGACATCGACCACGAGCCGGACGCCCTGGCCGTCGACCCGGTCACCGCCTGGCAGTCCGCCACCACCGCGGCCGCCGTCGCCGCCGCCCGCATGCTCGCCGCCGCGTTCCCCGGACTGCGCCCCCTCGCCCTGCCCGGACAGATCCGGGGCCGCGCCGACGTGTCGTGGGCGGACGCCCCGGCCGGCCACCGCCTGTACCTGATGGCCACCGCTTCCGAAGTGCTGGTGGAAGCCAAGCTGCCGACGGCCGCCGCCCGCGCGTTCATCGACGCCGCCTACTCCCACGTGGAGCTGGCGCCGCTCATGGCCGCCGAGGGTGGCCGCACCGAAGACCTGACCGCCGCCGCGCCTGGACGGCACCGCCTGGAAGACGTGTACGGCAGCGAGACCGGCGACACCGTCACGGTCTACCCCAACGGCATGGCCGCCATCAGCGCGGCCGCCCTGCCCGCCGAGGCCGTGCACAAGGGACTTGCCGCGCTCCTGGACGCGCTAACCACGCCCGCCGCCTGACCGCCCCTCCGGGGCCCGCGTGGCAGCACACCGCGCGGGCCCCGCCACCGAACGGGAGACCACCCCATGCGCCGCACCGTCCATCACCCCGCCGTCCTGGCCCCGCTGGTCATCACCGAGCGGCCCACCGGAGACCCGTACGACCCCATGTGGGAAGGCGTCGACCTGGCCCACGCCGTGGTGGTGCTCGCCCACGAGGTGAAGGCGGATGACCTGCTGCTCGCGGGCTTCGCCGACGGCGACCAGGGCCCCCGCGAAGCCGAGCACTACGAGTTCCTGCGCCTTGCCGAGCCCCGTCCGTACACCGAGTTCTGCGACTGCCCGGACTGCGAGCGCAACGTGGAAGAGGACGAGGTCGACGCGGCCGCCCGGTACGTGATGGTCGCCCGCGATGAGGACGGCAACTGCGAGTTCTGGTTCCGCAACGACCCGGTGCTCATCATTCCCGCCGCGTCCCTCGCGCTCCCCGCCCGCTGAGCGCGCCGGCCTGCGCGCTGTCACAGCCCACACCGCTCCGACGTTCCCCACCTACGGGGCCCCGCGGCCCCTCGCACACGAAAGGCACCACCCATGGACGCAACCACCACCCCCGCCCCCGACCGAGCCGTCTACGTCAGCAACACCCCGAAGCTCATGGCCGACTACGTCCGCCGCGCCGAACAGCGCAAGGTCGCCGCGATGCGCGCGATCGAGGCAGGCGCGGACAACCCGATCCCCGTCACCTCCCCGCCGCTGCTGACCTGGCCGCAGGTGAAGCACGCCGCCGGGGACGACCTGGCGAGCCTGCTCCGCGCCGCCTGCATGCTCCCCGAGGGGGACAACCTGGCCGTCGGCGAGTGGGGCAGCACCGACACCGCGACCGTGACCCGCCGCGTGGCCACCGCGATGCTGTCCGTCGCCCTGGACGAAGGGGCGCTTCCCTTCACCGCCGCCCCGGGCCGCTCCCTGATCCTGTCCACCGGCAAGCCGCTCGACGGAGGCCCCGCCCCGTGGTGGCACGGCGTCGGCATCGCGTCCGCCTGACCGCCCCATCCCTCCCGCGCCCCGGCCATCCCGCCGGGGCGCGGCCCGTTGCCCACTGGAGAGACCGTGATCGACCCCGCCGCCCTGCGCACTGCCAGCGTCGCCCTGTTGAAGGCCACCGGCCCCCGGGAAGCCCGCGAGGCCGCCGCCGCTGTCCGTGCGGTCGCCGCCACCGCCCAGCACGCCGCAGACCTGGGAGTGACGGCGCTGCACCTGGTGATGGCACGCGCTTCCGACCTGCTGGCAGACCACGCCGTCGACACCTTCGACGCGGACGAGCACCGGGAGCTGCTAGCCGCGCTCGAAGCCACCGCCGCCGCCCGCTCCCGCCTGTACGAGCTCCCCGACCTTGCGCACACAGCCTGAGTGAGGTGGCCGGCCCGCACGCTCGACGGGACTTTCGGGACCGTGCTCAATCGCGCGGGCGCGCGGGTCGCCGACCGGCCCGGAGTGTGGCGCGGCGGCACCCCGGGCGACCCCCCGGACACCCCCTGTTGCGTGTCACTTCCGATGGTGTAGTGTTTGAGCTCCCGGGAGGGAACCAGCAAGCCACCCCGGGCCCCGCACACCGACGAAAGGCAGCACCCGATGACGCTCCGCCTGACCCCCGCTCAGACCCGTGCCGTCCGCGACGGCGGCAAGGTCCGCCCCGCCACCCTGGCCGTGCTCGTCCGCCTTGGCCTCATGACCCCCGAGGGCACGCACACCATCGACGGCCTGATCCGGCAGTCGGAGATCAAGGGCGACACCGAGAACGCCGCCCGCTGGCGGGAAGCCAAGGCCACCTACGCCGCCGAGAAGGCCGCCGAGCTGGAGGCCGCCCGCGAAGAGGCCGCCTGGAAGAAGCTGTTCGCCTTCTCCCAGGTGTGCAACGCCGCAGAGCACGCGTTCACCGCCTCCGACGAGAACCGCGACATGACCGCGCTGGAGATCGAGCGGGGCGAGCACAACGACGACCCGATCACCCGGCAGGCACAGTGGACCAGCCTTGACGGCACGTTCAACATGTACGCCGACATCGACGACCGCACCACCGCCACGATGCTCCAGGCCGCCTACAACGCCATCGACCGGGGCGCGAGCACCGAGGACGCCCGCCAGGTCATGGCCGACCTGGCCGCCGAGGAGCGCGCCGCCGCCCTGGCCGAAGAGGTGGCCGAGCTGCTGGAGCAGGGCGACGCCCCGGCGGCCGCCGCCGCGATCCTCAAGGGCAACGACCGCGAGGACTCCGGGGAGCTCGACGCCAACTACAACCCGGAGATCTCGACTGCGACCGGCTTCCTGATCGGGCAGCGCTCGGATGGGCGGGTCGTCATCTCCCACCTGGTCAAGGGGCAGTACCAGACCCCGGACCGTGGCCCGTGGCGCTCCCAGCTCGCCACGTACGCGGCCGACATGCGCGCCGCCGGGTGGACGGTCATGCACGACCGGGTCTCCCGCGTGGTGTTCGCTCTGCCGCCCGCCCCGGCGGAGGAGGAGCAGCCCGCCGAGCCGATCGCGCAGCCGCCCGCCGTGCCGGTCGAGAGGCTGCACCTGAACACGTCCGAGCTGCGCGCCGGGGACGTGGTGCTCGAATACGGCATGCGCGTGCGGCTCGACGCCGAGACGTCCAAGACCCCTGGCGTGTGGCACTGGGAAGGCACGGTCACCAACGTCGCCGAAGCGCTCGCCTACGGCCGTGTGCCCGCGTCGTTCCTGCGCACGCAGAAGTGGGCCGATGGGCGCGGCTGGGTGACCGACCGTGAGGACTACTGGGCCGTGCAGGGCAACGAGTACGCCACCTGGTCCGTGGAGCGCCCGATCGAACTGACCGAGTGGGAGCGCGAACTTCTGGACGCCGCCCCCTCCCTGCCCGTCGTCCACTGACGCCCCCTGACAGCCCGTGGGGCCGCCCGCCAGCACCGGGCGGCCCCCACACCCCACCACCACCCGCAACGGCCCGCAGAAAGGCACCTGCCGTGACCCGCACTCCGAAGCCCTCCACCGCTCAGGCGGTCGCACTCCTCCTGATCGCCGACAACCCCGGCCGCGTCATCGCCACGCTGCGCGGAGAGCACGGTTACCTCACCATTCACGGCGGCACCGAGCGGTCTCTTGCCCGCTGGGGATGGATCGCCCGCCGGAAGATCACCCCCGGCACCCGCGCCATCCGCACCGACCGCGTCACCTACGACCGGCACGTCTGGGAGCTCACCCTTGCCGGGTACGTCGCCATCAACCGCGCCACGGAAGCGGGGATGCTCGCCGACGCCGTCGGCAAGGGGCTGAGTGAGGAGAAGGCGCGCGACGCCCTGCACCACGCTCGCCGCCACGCCGGGCGCGACTGCACGCTGACCCTCGCGGAGATGACGAACATCGCCATGGGGAGCAGCGCGCCGGCCTCCGTCGCCCGGGTCGCGTACGGCGTCGGGCAGCGCGTCATCTCCGTGATTCACGGCGAGTCCGGCACGGTCGTCGCCGACCTGCCGCACCCCACCAACCCTGACCGGGACCGGACCCGCGTCGCGTTCGACTCCAACGAGGAAGGGAGCGTCGACACCGACACGCTGCGCCCCGCCGTGGCGTTCGAGCGGGGCATGCTCCGGATGTGCGAGGCCGCGCAGCGCTGCACCGATGGGGAGTGCGCCCGGCTCGCCGACATCCCGCCCCGCCCGACCGGCCCCGACTGGGAGCCCGTCGCCTACATGCCGCGCACGCAGCAGATCGTGCGCGCCGACGAGGTGAAGCCCGGGGATCTGGTGCTCGCGTCCTGGACGTCGGACGGCCCGGACTGGTTCGTCAACGCCTACCCGGCCGCGCCCGCGCCGCTCGACCCCGAGTGCTGCGCCATCTGCCGCCAGGTCGGGCGCGGCGTGCGGCTGGTCACCCCGGACACGCCGCACAACCCGTGGGAGGCCTGCGACCCGTGGGCGGCCGCCGACCGCGTGCTGATCGTCCCCGCGGCTGCCCGCACGGACGCCCTGCGCGGCGCCTGACGCCCCCTGGGGCCGCCCGGCAGCACCGGGCGGCCCCGACACCCCCAACCACCCCGCACAGCCCCGCAGAAAGGCACCTGACGTGATCTACGTCGACCGAGACGCGCTGATCGCCGCCGCCATGCGTGACTCGTACGTCGTCTCTCTGGCGACCCGATGGGGCTTCACCGTTGAGGCCCTGGCCGTCGCCGCCGAACGGTTCGCGGCCGCCGAGGAAGCCACGATCGACGCGTTCGCCGCGTGGCGCTCCACCGGCACCACCGAGGCCGCCGACCGCTTCCGGGCGGCCGCCGTCGCCGAGAACAGCGCCCGCGCCGCCAAGGACGACGCCCAGTGGTGGGCCGACCTGGCGTGGCGCTCCCACTCCGACGCGGTCGCCCGCTACCAGCGCGACCACGCTGCCGAGCACATCGTGCGCACCGCCGACGGGCGCGCCCTCACCGTCGCCTGACACCCCGCTCCGGCCCGGCCCGCACGCCAGCACCGCGCGGGCCGGGCACCCCCCGCACCCCGAACACCGAGGAAGGTCACACCCCATGAGCGCCACCGCCACCGCCCCCAGCCCGTACCAGCTCGCCGAAGCCCGACGCGTCATCCGCCGCGCACGCCGCATGGCACTGACCCTGGCCACGGCCGCCGCGACCGTCCGCGCCCACCTGGACACCTGGAAGCTCCAGAGTGACGCCGCGTACGTCCACGACCAGGCCGCCGCCACCGAGCGGATCGCCGCATCCCTGACCCGGCGCGCCAACCGGCTCATGCAGGCCGTCGCCGTCGAGGACGCCACGGTGCCCGGGCTGATCCCCGACCTGGACATCTACGTCGACCGGCTGCACCGGGGCGACAAGGGCAACGCCCGGGCGGCCGCGCTCATCGTGGACCGCTACCAGCGCCTTGAGGACAGCAACGACCTGCCGTTCTGACCCTGCCGCGCCCCTGCCCGCCCGGCCAGCAACCGGGCGGGCCCCCGCCCCCAAGACCCGCACTCCGAACCGAAAGACACCCGCCATGCTGCACCGGATCACCGCCGCCGCCCGCCGCGCCCTGATGCGCGCCGCCGCCTTCCTCGCCCGCCTGTCCGGCCTGCCCGACCCGCACCGCGCCGTGGCCGCCGTGATGTACCGCATCGGGCACCCGGACCTCACCGACAACGACCTGTTCGACTCGATCCAGGACGTCATGACCGCGTTCGGCTTCAAGGCGCCCCGCGATGAGGACTTCGTCCCGTGCGAAGACTGCGGCTGGCACTTCCTCCCGAAGGAGCTCAACGCCAGCGGAGTGTGCCCGGACTGCGTGCCCGTCCCCGCCGCCGTCCGCCGCTGAGCGCAGCAGCCGGCCCGCCCCCAACACCCCGGCCGCCGCGCCCCGCACCCCACGATGCGCGGCGGCCCCACCCGAACGGAGAGCACCCCGCATGAGCACCCCCGAGCCCCGCACCACCGCCACCGCCGTCCCCTGCGCAGAGCACGACTCCGAGGAGTTCCGGCTGTGGTCCATGCGGCCGCGCGAGACGCACGTCATGGACGCGTCGTTCAGCCGTGAGTCCGCCATGTGGCACGCGGAGAAGTACCCGCACCTGATCCCTGTGTCCCGCATGCCTGGCGGGGAGTGGGAGGACGCCCGCCCGGCCCCGACGGGCCCCGGGGAGTACCACGTGGCGTGGGCGATGGAGCTGCACGCCGACAGTCCGGAGGACGCCGCCCGGCAGGCCCTGGCGGTCCACCGCGACCCGGGCAGCATCGCGTGCGTCTTCGACGTGTCCTTGCACGACGGGACGAGCCGCGCCGTGGAGATCGACCTGAACACCCCGGAGGAGGTGAACGGGCCGCTGCGCGACCGGCCGTTGCCCGTCGATCTGGGCAAGCTCCCGACGGAGCAGCGCGCGCAGCTCCTTGCCGCGCTGCTGACCGACTCCGCCGCCCTTGAGGCCGCGCTGCCGGGCATGGACGCCTTCCGGCTGCACGACGTGATCGGAGCGTGCGAGGCCGCCGTGGAGCCCATGGAGCAGGCCTCGTTGGTGGAGGCCGTCCGCGAGGGACTGGCCGAGATCCCCGCCGGAGAACTGGCGTCCACCGCGCCCGTGACGCACGTCCGGTTCGACACCACGACGTGGGACAACGGCCGGTTCTACGACGACGACGGGGCCCGCCTGTTCCACGCCGACGGCACGGTCTCCCGCGAGGACTTCCCCGGCGCGAAGGACGAGCTGACGGAGCTGTCCGAGCTGCACACCTTGGGTGAGTGGTCCGTCGTGACCGTGGACCTGACCACCGGGGCCGTGCTGCACCACACGAGCCGCGACTTCGACGTGCTCTGACGGCCCCACACGCCCCTGTGCCCGCCTGTGCGACCGCCGGGCGGGCATCGGGGCCCCCGCGCCCCCTACGGCGCCCCTGCGGCCGCCTACGGCCGCTCCTGGCCCCATCCACACCGAACGGAGAACGCCCCGTGAGCAGCAGCGACACCTTCCGCACCCGGCGAGAGCAGACCGCCGACGACCTGTTCGGCTTCATCCGGGCCGAGACCGCCCGCGTCAGCGACGACCAGGCCGACGACCTGCCCGAGCCGGAAGCGCTGGACTACCTGATCGCCAACGGGCCCTGGCGGACGGAGTGGAACGCCGCCGTGGCGTCCGCGATCCGGTTGCTCGACCCCGCCCGGTTCGGCAACACCACCGACGACCACGCCGACAAGGAGTCCAGCGTCTCCCGCCAGCACTTCATCGACACCGGCCGGTACCTGACCGTCGGCGAGGTTGCCGAGGCCCGCGCCGCCGGAGCCTGCGACTGACCACCCCCGCGGATTCCACCGCCTGACGTTGTGCCCGTCCGGCTGCTTGCCTCCCGGTGAGGCAGGCAGCCGGCCACCCCCCGAACGGAGACACCCCCGCATGACCCGCACCCCCATCACCCCCGCACAGCACCGGGCGAATGAGCGCCTGGTGGAGGCGATGACCGGCGACGGCATCGACGTGGACGAAGCCCGGGAGCTCATCGGCGACTACTGGCGCGCCAACGTGTTCCCGGAGCTGCCGCCGCCTGCCGACATGGCCCGCGTCGTCACGGTCACCCGGCACCGGGACGGCACGGCCGACATCCGCGCCTACGAGGTGACCCCGGCGGACCAGGGCGGCCGGATCCCCCTGGACCTCGCCCCGTGCCCGGGCGACTGCCCGTGCCGCGACTTCGACCGCGCCAACCTGCTCGCCGACAACCAGCCCATCACCCTCCTGTCCGGCCCGCAGGTGGATGCCGACCTGGACAAGGACCCGATCATCGTGGCCCTGGCGCGCGAGCTCGCCGAGGCCCCGGAGCCCATCCGGCACGCGTTCGGCTCCGACACCCCGGTCGGTGAGGGGATGCGCCTGTCCGCGCAGTCCGAGTACCGGCGCCGCGGGGGCACGGGAGCGCCCCTGATCGGGCAGGTGGCGGCCGCCATCACGCGCCGCCTGGAGCAGCCCGCCCCGGCCCCGGCGGATGCGGCCGAGCGCCTGGCGGTCGCCGCGCAGCTCGCGGCCGCGCTCGGGGACGCACTGCCCGGCGACAACTGGCACATGGCCGACGCGATCCGCCGCCTGTGCGTTGGGGAGATCACCCCGGCGGAGGCCCTGGCCGAGACGGACGACGAGTGAGCGCCGCGCCCGGTTGGGACCGCGCCGGATTCCGCTGCGGCCGCTGCGACTATCCCGTGGAGAGCTCCGACCCTGTCGAGTTCGCCCGGCTGGTGGCGCAGCACCGCGCCGAGTGCCAGGGAAGGCCCCGCCCGTGAACCTCGCCGACCTGCGCGCGTTCCTCGCCGCGTCGACCGACCTGCCCGGGGAAACCCCGGTGGTCCTGTCGTCCGACGCCGAGGGGAACCGGTACGCGCCCGCCGACGACGTTGCGTTCGGCCTGTACCTCGCCGAGGACGCTCACACGGGCGAGCACTACAGCCCGGAGGACCGGATGGCGGCGCCCCGGGACGCCGTCCCTGCCGTGTTCCTGTGGCCCGCCTGAGCCCGCCCCGGACGCGTGTCTCACAGTGAGACACGCGTTCCCCGCCCGCCCGCCATCACCCCCGAGAGGAAGCCCCAGTGCCGTCCCAAGGTCACCCCGTCAGCGTCGAGTTCCGCACCCCCGGAGAGATCCCGGTGACCGCCCTGGCCGCGCTGACAGCCATCGCGGAGCAGGTCGCCGTGCAGATCGGCGCCGCGCCCCTGCTGTGGGGCACGCACTTCCGGCAGGCCGACGACGGCACCGGGTTCGTGGTCACCTTCTCCGGCACGCTCTCCACCGACGACCAGGCCGACGACGAGGGGCCGGTTTCATGATCACGGTCCCATCACGCCGCCCATGCCAGCCGGGTGGCGCCCCGAGAATCACGGCATGACCGACACCGCCAGACAGCCCCGCATCAGCCGCCAGGCCAAGTACACGGCCGTAGTCGTGGCGCTCATCGCATGGACGTTCCTCGCCAACCAGTGGGCGGGCAAGGGCTGCGACCTGGTCCCCCAGTCGTACGGCCTGGTCCTCAGCCACGGCACGCCCGACCAGTACGAGGGGTGCGAGACCGAGCCGGGCGGCCCGGAGTACACCGACCAGTACGAGGGCTGACGCCGAGGGGGCGGGCCGGCCTCCGCGTGGGCCCGGCTCTCCGTGGGCGCGCCTACGATGGGTGCGCGATGGAGCAGCGGCCGGAGGAACACCGGTCGTTCCATGGCGGCCCGCGCGATCCCCGTGCTCCCGGGATGGGTCGAACCCTGGGCCGCCCCCAAGCTGCGCCCCGCCGACTAACCCCCGTGTCGGCGGGGCGCTTCCGTGTCCGGGCAGTGCGGGACGTAAGACCACCGGGGCCCGCAGGGTGCGGCGCCATGAGCACCAGCACCGCCGAAAACACCGCCCCGCCCCTGTTCGCTTCCGACCCGACCGCGCTCGCGTGGGACCTGATCACCGGATGGCAGGCCATGACCGCCCGCCACAAGGGTGAGCTCGCGCCCCTGCTGACCGAGGACGGGGGGTCGATCCGGCAGGGCGCCCTGGTGGCGTTCGACCAGGTGCGCACGGAGCAGTCGGCGGAGGCCGAAACGATGCTCGGCGAGGTGATGCGCGGGCTGACCGAGGTGTACGGCTCGCCGCTGTGCGGGCGGACGTTCACGCTCACGTGGGCCGGGCGGGAGCGGCACGACGGTGAGGCCCCGTACCTGTGGGTCGTCGTGGGTGCCGACCTGGCCGACGCCCGGGCCCGCCTGCAAGAGCTCCCGTCGTTCGTGGAGTGGCGGGAGCAGGAGGCCGACGACGTCGAGGAGCTGGACGGCCCCGCCGACCAGCATCCGGGCCTTCCGTTCGGCGGGTACTACAACGACCTGCGCAAGGAGCAGGCGGCGCACGCGCCCGTGGGGTGAGCACGCGACGTAGTGCGCAGTGGCCGGCAACCTTCGGGCCCGCTACGCCAGCACCGCCCGCACCGCCCCAGGAGAACCACCCCCATGCCGCACTCTCATCCGATCTACGTGCCCACGCTGACCGTGCCGTCGATGCTCGCCCACGAGTTCGCCAGCGCGTTCGCCGACTCGATGACCGCCATGCACGTCGCGCCGAACCTGACGTGCACGGAGGTGGAGGCCCTGGCCGCTGTGCTCGACGCGTTCGACGGCGCCGACGCGGCCCGCATGTGGGTGGAGGAGCACCAGACGGCCGGTGACTGCCTGATCGACCACGGGGAGACCGCCGAGGACGACGTGCCCGGCTGGGAGGACGACGAGGCCCCGGAGGGGAAGGCGGCCGCGCCCGCCGACGGCGACGACCAGGCCGACGAGGACGACGACGAGGAGTGGGACGACGGCATGGTGCCGGTGCGCATGGGCATCACGTGCGCCGAGGCCTGCGTCTTCCACATCCCCGCGGTTGTCCGCATCCCGCCGGAGCTCGCCGCAGGGGTCGCCGACGCCGTGGCGACCGGCCGCGCCGACGACTGGGGCGACGACATGCACCCGGCGATGGCCGAGCTCTACGACTGGCTGGACTCCAACCGGAGCGAGTGGGAGAGCCAGCTCGACATGGGCGTGCACACCCAGGACAACGAGGACCTGGAGATCCGCTCCGTGGAGCCGGAGTGACCCCGGAAGGCGACGAGCCGGAGCCGGTGTCGTCCCGGTTCTTCTGGTGGACCGCCGACGGCCTCACCCGCCGCTGGCGGCTGCTGTACCTGGACGGCTGGCGCGGCGGTGACGAGAACTGCAACCGCACCGTGGGGGTCCGGCTGCCCGGCGGGGTCCTCTTCGCCTGCCTGAACGTGCCGCTGCGGCAGGAGCCCTGCGACGACTGTGCGGGCAGGGCGCGACACTGAGCCCGCCAGGGGCGCACCGTGCGCGCCATGCCAGCCAAGACCCGCCCCCGGGCCCGCAATACCGGCCCGACTCCCGCCGTTCGGCAGGCCGTGTACGCCCGCGACCTGACCCGCTGTGTCCGCTGCGGCTCCGCCGTCACGCTGACGGTGCAGCACCGCGTCAACCGGGCCATGGGCGGCAGCAGCGACCCGGCCATCAACAGCCCGGCGAACCTGCTGACCGCCTGCCAGGCCTGCAACATGGCGTTCGAGGCGCGCCCGGCTGAGGCCTACCGCTTCGGCTGGAAGGTGCGCCGCCCCACCGACCCGGCGACGGTGCCCGTGTGGACGACGCTCGGCGGCTGGATGCTCATGGGGCACGACGGCACCGCCACGAGGATCCAGGCACCCGAAGGGTTCCGGCGGTGAGGCCGAACGCCCCGGCGTGCGACCGGGAAGCGCACCAGGACGGGGAGTGCCCCCGCCATCACCTGTGCCCGGAGTGCGGGGAGTTCCCCGACCTGTGCGACTGCGTACCGGGCAGGCCTGTCCGGCTGTGGCCGGGGGCGCGCCGTGCCTGACCGGACGGAGGCCGTCGACCGCCCGGCGCACTACGCGCTGCCTGGAGGCCTGGAGGCCATCGACCTGGCCGAGCATCTGCCGTTCAACGCGGGCAACGTCGTGAAGTACCTGGTCCGGGCAGGCAGGAAGACCGCCGAGCCGGACGTGGACCTGCGCAAGGCGCTGTTCTACCTGCGCCGCGAGATGCGGCGGCTGGGGGTGCCGGAGGACGGCTGAGCCCGGTGCGGTCGCGGCCGCCTGTCTCCTGCGGGGCCCCGGTTCACTTCTGCCGGTGTATCTTTGAGGGTGCTCGGTGATGGGGATGCCCCAGCCGGCCCGACTGCAAAGCCGTGCCCGCTAAGGAGAGCCGCCGTGACCGCACCGAACCCGGACATCGTCCGTATCCCGCGCCCTGACTTCGCCGACATCCGCCGCCAGGCCTCCGACGGGACGGCCGCCGAGCTCGACGCCCTGGCCGCCGACCTCACCCGTCGCGGGCACCGTGCCGGGCAGATCGTGCACCAGGCCGACGCCGCCATGGCCAGCCTGCGGCCGCGCCGGGACGCCGCTCTCCTGTCCCTGTGGGCGTACGAGCGGACCCGTGGGGTGTGGAAGTCGTCCGGCGTCACAGAGCAGGCCGTCGTGAAGATCACCCGGGCCGCGCTGGGCCTGGCCGACGGCGAGGACGTTCCCGCGCCCGGCCCGGAGCGCGTCGCGGCCGCGAAGGCTGCCGGGATCGCGCACATGCCGACAGCGAAGGCCGTGAAGCAGCTCATCGACCTGGCGGCGGAGATCGAGACGGCCCGGGCGCGCCGCGAGGTGGCGCTGAAGGTCCGCAACGACGCCGTGAAGACGCTCCTGGGCCCCGACTACGGGTGGACGCGCGATCAGGTGATGGTGGTGCTCGGCCTCAACTCCTACAGCCGGATCACGGACATCGTGGGCGCGACCCGTACCCCGGCCGCCGACAAGGAGCTGCGGGAGCGCGCTGTTGCCGAGGTGCTCGGCGGCCGCGCCCGCAAGGACGTCGCCGAGGAGTACGGCGTGCCGTCGGCGACGCTCGGCACGTGGATCGCCCGCGCCAAGAAGAAGGCCGCCGTTTGACACGGCCCTGACCTGCCATGACGCCGCCCCGCGAAATTCGCCGGGCGGCGTTGTCACACTCCGGGCCGGGCCGACGTTCCCTCCTATTGCAAGGCCACCGCGGCCGGGCCTGACTCGTCAGCCCAGTCCCACCGCGAGGGCATGAGCTCCCGGCGGCGGGCACACTCCCCGCGTCTGCCGCCGGGCCCGGAAACTTCCGGCGGCGGTTATTACTACAGGCCCCGCCGCCGGAACCCCCTTCCGGCGGCGGTCTCTCTCCAGGCGCCGCCGCCGGAGGCACCAACTCCCGGCGGCAGGTTCCCCCAGAGACCTGCCGCCGGGTGCCAGCAGCCGACGGTGGGAGCGTCCACCCACCGTCGGCGACAGCCCCCGCCGTCGGGACTGCTCCGCTCGACGGCGGGGACGGACGTGTCGCCAGGTCTTCGGACTCTTAGGCCCCCACCCCCCGAGGGTCCGGGACCTGGCGACACAACCCCCGCCGGGCCCGCACGATGCCCCGCATGCCGACCCCCGGCCGCCCTGGCCCGCCCCCGCCCACCACCTCAGCAGTGGCGGCAGCGGCAGCGCGGACCCGTGGCCGGGGGGTCCGGTCCTCCGATGCCGCCAACGTTGCGGATCTCCTGCTGCGCGCCCCCGCCGGCCCGCGCCGCGCCACGTTCAAGACGCTCGGGGCGCGGGAGCGCGCGTTCGTCCTGGGCGAGGTGGAGCGGGAGACCGGCAGCCTGTACGGCCTGTGGGCCGACACCCCGTCCGGTTTCACCGAGGACGTGTTGGGTGAGTCGATCTGGTCCAAGCAGCGTGAGGTGCTGGACGCGGTCACCACCCACACGCGCACGCTCGTTCCCGCCGGGTTCGGCGTCGGCAAGACGTGGCTGGCGGGGCGGCTGGTGGCGTGGGCGGGCTGCGTGAATGCGCCCGGCACGATGGTGATTGTCACCACGGCGACCCGGTTCCGGCAGGTCCGGTACCAGCTGTGGCCGCACATTCGGAAGGTCGTCGCCCGCGCAGGCCTGCCCGGGTTCTGCGACACCACCCAGTGGAAGATCCCCGACGTCCACGGCAATGACGTGGCTGTCGCGTACGGCTTCACCGCGCCCTCCAACGATGAGGCCGCCATGCAGGGCATTCACGGCACGCCGAAGCTCTTGTTGATCGTTGACGAGGCGGGCGGCATCGACCGGATGATCGGCGCGGGCACCAACAACTTGCTGACCGGTGACGCGCGCATGCTGGCGATCGGCAACCCCCCGGCGGACGACCCCCGGTCGTGGTTCGAGGTGGCGTGCGAGGAGGGCAACGACCCGGAGAAGCCGGGCAGCATCACCATCCCGATCCGCACCCTGGACTCGCCGCTGATCACCGGGGAGCGGGTGCCGTTCTGCAACGACTGTCCGCCGACCAGGGAGCGGCACTCCCTGGCGGATCACCTGCCGTCGATGGACTGGGTGGAGCGCACCATCCGCGAGTACGGCCCGGATCACCCGTACACGATCGCCAAGGTGCACGCCCGGTTCCCCAAGGGCGGCGCGAACAAGGCGCTGCCGCTCAGCTTCATCGAGGCCGCGCAGGCCAAGCCGGACCCGCAAGGGCCGGACTGGGTGCGGCTGTGCGACCTGGGCCTGCCGGAGGAGACCGCCGAGCACACGGTGAAGCGCGGCGCGTGGATCCGGCTCGGTGTCGACGTCGCGGCCGACGGCGGCGACGAGATGACGATTTACCGGGCGGTCGGCGACGCGGTCGAGTTCCGGCACGCCTCATCGGGCCAGGTGAACATCAACCAGGTGGATGTGGCGGGGAAGGTGCTCGAGGAAATCAAGGCCGCAGAGAACCTTGCGCGGGCCCTGGGCACGCAGGCCCCGGTGCGCGTGAAGGTCGACCGCAACGGCCTGGGGCATGGCGCGCACTCCCTGCTGGAGCGGTGGGGCGAGGAAGGCGAGCACGGGGCGCAGATCGTCGGCGTGATGGTGTCGGAGTCGGTCGACCCGGACCGTGAGGACCCCGGGCAGGTCATGCGGCCGTGGCGGAAGAGAGACGAGATGTGGCTTGCGGCCCGGTCGCTCATGCAGCCGGCCCCGTCGCATCGGGTCGACGGCCGCGACGGCGACCAGGACGACGACGACCAGGCCGGGCACGGGCAACTGCGGCTGCGCGTGGACCACAAGTGCGCGATCCAGCTCGGCACGCCGAACCTCAGCACGAACAGTTCGGGCGCTTCGGTGGTCGAGTCGAAGAAGGCGATGAAGGCGCGGGGTGTGGACTCCCCGGACCGGGCGGACGGGGCGCTGCTGGCGCTGTACGAGCCGGAGGACGTGTTCGACTCGCGCCGCCTGGGCCTGATGAACTGACCGGCCCGGGTCTCGGCCAGGTCACGGCGGAGGGGGGCGGGTACGCCGCGAGGTGGATGCGGCCCGGGCGCGGATCGTCCGGGCGGTCGACGGGGCGCCGCGGCGGTGCCGCTTAGCGTGGACACGTACCCCCCTGGCACCACCTGATCGAGGCCCCCGATGCCCTGTGACCCCGGATTTCGCGGCTACCACCCCGACGTGCTGCTCACCGCCGTCGGCGCGGGCACTGCCGGGCGCGCCCACACGGGCACGGGCCAGTGGCCGAAGGGCGACCCGGACGCCCGGGCCCGAGCGGCGCACGCGGCCCTGGATGCGCTGCTGGCCTCGCATGCGTGCCTGGCCGACCCGGACACGGTGGTCGTCGTCTACGGGGCCCCTGACGGGGTGCGGGACGGCCGCCCGGTCGTGGCTGCGGCGGCCGCCGCGCGGTGCTGCAGCTGCACCGTGTGATCCGGCTGCCTAGTCGTCTTCGGGTTCGTTCTTGGCCTTGTAGGCCCCGGCCGCGAAGAGGAGCGCGCCGCCGCCGCAGACGGCCAGCCCGATGAAGTTCCGGTCGTACCAGGCGTACAGCGCGCCGATGCCCCAGAGCGCGGCCAGCGCTGCGATCCCGTGCCATCCCTTGTTCACGTGTCCCCCGTCAGTCGGGCAGGCGCACGCCGAGGCCGGCGGCCGCGTCATCCCGCCAGGTGCGGCGCTGCCCGTCGGCGGCGCGCGCCTGGACGAGCTGCGCGGCCGCGGCCATCCACGCCGCGGCGGTGTGCACGGCTTCGCCTTCGAGGCAGAGCACGCACACGGGCGCACCCTCCGGGGCGGGGTGCCGGGCGATGCTGCCCCACCAGCCGAGGCCGATCGCCCGCGCGCACTCGTTGCAGGCGACGAGCGCGGCCGGGTCCGGGTCGTCGACCATGCGGCCGTCCTGGGCGACGACCTGGCCGCTGGCCATGTCGACCACGTCGCCCCGTCGGCTCATGCTGGCCAGCGCGCTCCGGAGCTGGGGCGGGTAGTCGGCGGGGTCGAAGGGCGGCAGTTCGCCGTCGGTGGGGTTGCTCATGCCGCGACCGTACCGGCGTGGTCAGCCCGCTCGCAGGTCTTCGTCGGGGCGGCACTCCGTACAGGGCTCCGTCACGGAGATCTTTCGCTCCTGCAGCGCCAGGCGGGCGGCCTCCCACGACAGCCGCTTGCCGTCCGCCATCGGGCAGTCCGGCCGGTGCAGGATGCCCCTGCCGACGACGCTGTCACCGGTACGCAGGTGCTGGAGCACGAACCCCGGTGGCCGTCCGGAGCGCCAGGGCTGCGTGCCGCTGTCGGCTTCCTCGCGCTGCTCCTCCACGCGCCGCAGCGTGAGGGCGATCCACTTCCCGATGAAGTCCAGTTCCGCCGGGTCGCCGGGCAGGTCCCCGTGCGCGGCCCCCTTGGCGTTCCACTGCTCCCGGACGCGGTCGAGCTGGGTCTGCAGGTGCTTCGCCAGCATGTCCAGGCGCTCGACGTCGGGTGGCAGGTCTTCGTACACGCGTCCGAATGTACGCCGGGGCCCCGGCGTGGCGGTATCGCCCGGACGGGGGACAGGCGCCTGCGGCCCGGGCCTGCGCGGTGGGAGGCTACGCCGACCGACACCCGCGAGAAGGGGTTCCCCGTGGACATCGACCTGCCCGTGCTTGACCAGGAAGCCCGCCGCCTGGCCCTCCTCATGGCCGAGAACGGCCTGGAGCACCTGACCATCCCGGCGACCAGGTCCCCGCAGGAGGCGGGGGCGGCCATCGAGGAGAGGTTCAGTGCCGAGCTGGGCGTGTCCTACGCCCGGCTGGCTGCGGCCGGGTCCGATGAGGAGTGCATCCTGCCGAGTCTGCTGATGGCGATGGCCGGTCAGGTGGCGATGCTGGCCATCGAGATCTCGTTGCGGAGCGACCGCGATGCGGCGGACGTCATCCGCACGATGGGCGGCGGCCGGTAGCGGGTCGGCTCAGTCCCCGTGCACGCGCGGAGATCGCGCGGCCTGACACGGTGGGGCCCCTGCTCCTAAGCACCTCCTAACTCGGGAGGTACCAGAACTACTAATGAGCTACCAGTTCGTCCCAGATTAGTAGTTGGCCTCTGACCTGCAGAGATGAGCGGGGCCCCGGGTGGCGGTCAGGCCGCCGGGTGCGCGGCGATCCAGTCCAGGAGCTGCTGCGCGTCCTGCAGAACGGCGGTGCGCGCCAACGGCACCTGATCCAGGTACGGCACGTTCCCCGCCCACTCCTTGGTGTGGTCGATGATCGCGTACGCGCCGGAGTAGTCGCGGCCCGACGGGTCGGCCTCCATGGCCGTCCGCACGGCCAGCATCGCGTGGTACGTCTTCTGCAGCATGTCCTCGCACGCCCCGTCCGGGTGCTCCGGAGGGCAGGGCTTGAGGATCCCCTGCAGCGCGTCGGCCGCGCCTTGCACGGTCGGCCCGCTCGGGGAGGCCTTCGCGGTGGCGGCGGGCTTCGCTGCGGCCGGCGGTGTGCTGTCGCACGCGGCCAGCGTGGCTATGAGGGCGGCGGCGACTACGACGACGCCCCCCGGCTTGATCATCGTCATGGCGGCGGATCATGCCACAACCAGGTGACACGACTCAGGGGCGGGGCCGCACTGCGCGCGCTGGGCCGCCTTCTCCGCCGGGTGGCGCCTCCAGCTCGACGGCCCGCCGGAGTTGCTCCATGCGCGTCGACAGCGGCTCCCAGCCGGGGAATCCGGCCATGCCGAGGTTGAGGCGGACGATGCCCCGCTCGAAGGAGCGGAGCACGCCCCGGGCCATGAGGGGACTGCCGACGGGGCGCGGGCTGGTGGTGTTGTCGGGGTGCTCGTTGTGGCCTGGCCGGACCGACACCCACAGGGCGCCGTGGTCGGAGCCCTGGAGGTGGGTGACCAGCTCGGCGCGCACCTCCAGCCAGCGGCGCACCGCGGCGATGGTGGGCTTCGACAGGGCGATCGTCTCGACCACGGGCGGCATAGCGCGCACTCGGTGCTGCGGGCGTCGGGTGATGCGTACGGTCCCGGCCCGGGCGTCCACGTCGTGGAGGGTGAGCGTGCCGAGCTCGCCGGAGCGGGCGCCGGTATCGAGGACCAGGCCGAGCATCGCCAGGAGCCGAACGGCCTCGGGGCCGGCCTCCCAGTGGTCGGCGGCCGCTTCCAGGTGGCGCAGCAGCAGGGCGCGCGGCTGGGCGGGCACGACGGGGTTGACCGGGGACTGCGACTTGGGCGGCGGGGCGGGCAGGTCGAGCGGCGGCAGGCCTGCGGCGCGGGTGATGTCCCGCAGTCGGGTGGCGGCCATGTCCACGGACGCGTCCGATGACGGGCCGTGCTGCGCGCGGCCGGTACGGCGGCGGAGCTCCCCGGCCCGGGCCAGGTCGAGGAACGCGCGGGCGGACGGCGTGGACAGGAGCACCGCCAGGTCGTCGGCGGCGTCGGGCGGGAACTCGCCGGGGTGCCGTTCCAGGGCCCTGCCGAGCATGCCCGCCACCCAGCGGACTTGCTTGCCGACCGCGTCGCCGTTGTCGAGTCCGGCGGTCATGCGGGACACCACGGACTGCAGGGTGTCCAGGGCGGCACTGGGTGGGGTGGGCTGTGCAGGCATGCGGGTCAGGTTAGACGGCGGCCGCCGGAACCCGCACGTGAACGCAGAGCGGCCCCGCACACCGGCAAGAGGTGCGGGGCCGCTCTAGGAGGGGTGAAGCGTGCTCAGGCTACGGCGGCGGCCGCCATCGCGGCCTCCCACACGCCCTTCTCGACCTTGCGGACCTGGCCGTCCTCCTCCATCCGGGTGAGGGAGCTGTTGACCGTGGTCGGCTTCATGCCGAGAGCGTTGATGATCTGCTGGTTGGTGCACCGCCCGTTGCTCCGCAGGTACGCCAGGATGTCGGCCCGCGAGGACGAACGGGGGACGGCCGTCTCGGCGGCCGCGGCCGCCTGCTCGACCTTCGCCACGCCCTGCGCGGCCGCCTCGGTGGAGGCCTTGCCCGCGCCGGGCTCGATGACCGGGCGGCCGGCCTTCCGGTCGTCGCGGCGCTGACGCCAGTGCCGCCACCCGTCGCCGAGCCGAACGGACTCGGTGGCGTTGAACGTGGTGGTCTCGCCGGTCGACGCCCAGTGGTACGGGTCGACCGTCAGGAGCGTGCGCGCCACCGTGGCGCGGGCGCTGCCCACGCTCGCGTAGCACAGGCCTGCAGTGCTCGATCCGTTCGGCCACTGCTTGGGGATCTTGTGGGGCTCGACGTCCATCGAGCCCTGCAGAGCGAGCTGACCGGACATGCGGCCGCCCGTGCGCATTACGACGACGTTCCCGGAGGTGAGCTGCTCCCGCATGGTGTTGGAGCCGCCCAGGTTGGCCAGGCCCGGGTTCTGCATGACGAGGCGCAGGCGGCCGCCGCACTTGCGGGCCATGGTGGCGAACCGCTCCCCGAGGACGACGGCCTCCTTGTAGGCGCCGAAGAGGGCGGCGGCCTCCTCGATCGTCACCGACAGGATGGGCAGGCCCAGCTTCACCGGGTCGAACGCGGCCACGCCGCGCCGCTCGCGGCCCTTGTCGTCCACCCACTCCCAGTCGGCCAGGCGGCGGTTGCGGTCGTACATGAAGTCGACCGCGTCGCGCAGCGCGTACAGGCCTTCGGTGACGTCCCCGGCGAAGAGGTCGACGGCGTTCTGCCAGTCCGGGAGCGACTGCCCGTGCTGCGGGTCGATGACCCACGACACGATGTGCGGGGTGTGCCGCTCGTAGGCCAGGCACATCTCCGTCAGCCGGGACTTGCCGGAGTCGGTGGAGCCGACGAACAGGTCGTGGACGGGCCCAGATCCGGGGCGCCACAGCCGGTAGTCGACAAACTGGCCGTCGGGGTGCACGGCGATGGGGGCGATGCCGGTGTTCGGGTCCAGCAGGTGCGGGCCCTCCCACTCCTTCACCTCCTGCAGCGGGTTCGTCTCGTACACCTCGACGTGCGCCCACTGCTCGTTGCCGGACGGGTGCCGGTCGATGTTCACCGACACGGCGGGCACGCCGTACGCGGAGGCGATTCGCTCCTGAATCTGTGTGGTCATGGCGGCGGTCGCGGTGCCCTTGCCGCGGGGGAGCTCGATGTCGGCGCCCCAGTTGTCGTTGTTGCTGATCAGCAGGTTGTGCATGGCGGAGTCGGGCAGCGCACCGCCCTGGCAGGCGACGAACTCCAGCCAGATCGCCAGGTGCTCACCCATGGGCGCCTCCGGCTCGGGGCGGCGGCGGGCGAGGTGCCACCACCACGGCGCGCCGAGGACCGCGCCCGCGCCTATGGAGACGCCCAGACCCTCGAGTCCCCCCGGCTCCGGGAGCACCTGGCCGGTGACGGCGGACACCAGGAGCCAGCCGAACACCGCGGCGTACACGGCGGAGGTGTAGAGCCGCCCCCACCCGGTGAGGACACGGCGGCGCAGTGCGCGGCGGGTCATCCGCTCGGGCCAGCGGGCGCCCTTGCGGCGGCGCACGGCCTTGCGGCGCAGCCGAAGCGCGAGCTCGGGGGCGGCGACGGCGGCCAGGCCGAGGGCCGCCGGCCAACCCCCCTGGATCTGCAGGGCCTGCGCGGTGGCGAGGGTGCCAGCGGTGGTGAGGAACGGGGCAAGGGGGCGGCGGTGCCGGGTGACGAACCGCACGGTGCGGCCGGTGGCGACGCCCGTGCGGATGGTGCCGCGCACCACTCGGGGCAGCCGCTTCCACAGCTCCTGGCGCCGCCGGGCCTTCGCCTGCTGCTCGCGGACCCGGTTGTAGAGGCCGATCAGCTTGTCCGCCTGGTCGTCCGTCATAGTGGGCTCGGCACGGTCAAGGAGTGCCATGGTCGCGGTGCCTTTCTCTGCTGCTGCACGGTGGGGAAGTTGGGGGCCGGGCCGGGGCGGGGCCGGTGCGGGAACACCGGCCCCGTCTTAGTGGCTGGTGATGAACGAGGCCTCGGGGATGGCGGGCGCTTCGGCCGCGGCCTCCACGAGGTTGCCGTAGCGCTTCTGCAGGTTCTCCCGGGCGGTGGTCGCGGCCACGTGGACCGCTTCGGCGGCCGCGCGGGCGGCCTCCTGGGCCTCGGCGAACGCGATGGCGGCCTCGGCGACGGCGTGCGCGTCGCGCACGGTCTCGGGGTCCACCTTGAGCGAGGCCATGCCCGCGGCCAGGTCGTCCAGCGCGGTGGCACGGTTGCCGGAGCGGGTGGCGTCCCCGGTGGCGATCTCCAGGTCGGCCAGGGCGGAGTCGGCGACGGCCCCGAGCTGCTCCCGGGCGCTGTCGAAGTTGGTGACCTCACCGGTGAGAGTGCCGTTCATGGTGGGGGGTTTCCTTTCGTCGGGCTGGACCAGGCGCAGGGGCTTGGCTGGGTACGGGAGGGTGCTGGGCGGGAGTCCGGTGTCCCGGGCGGGTGCCGGGGCGGGGTTGGGGGCGGGCTTCCGGATGGGCGGGGTGGCCACGGTCGGCTTCTCGGGTGGGGCCGGCGGCTTACCCCCGGTCGGCTTCGGGGGCGGCGGGGTCGGTGTCGGGGGTGTGGGCGGGTCGGGTTCCGGGGTCTCGTCGTCCTCCGGCTCGTCGGACTCGGGGTCGATCTCCTCGTTGCGCTCCCACAGGGAGGCGGCGGCCTCCTTCCAGCTCGCCCCCCATCCCTCGGTGAAGGCCTTCACGTGGGCGAGGCCTGCGCGGGTGAGGTAGGCGGCCGCCTTGCCGGTCACGGCCCCGGCCCGGTTGACGGGCGTGCCCTTCTTGACGGGGGTGGCCCGCCACTTCGCGGCCAGGGACTCCCGCTTGGCGGGCGCCACGGGCGTCTTGTGGCGGGAGCCTGCGGCCTTGGAGCGGGAGGAGCCGCCGGAGCTGGCGCCCCCGGCCACCTGCCAGGCCAGCCACCCGAGAATCAGGAGTTCAACCACGTCTTGCCACCTCATCGGTCGGGCCCTAACTGGGCGGGTCGGGGGATCACGAGCGGAACTTGTTGCGCTTGATGACGGCCTTGCGGATGCGGATGGTCGTGCGGTTGCCGCCGCCGCCCCGGGAGCGGAAGGCCAGCCCCATCTGCAGGAAGACGAAGCCGCCGAAGAGGACCGCCGCGAGCACGACGAGCTGCGCGACCAGGTCGGCGAGAGCGGTGATGAACGCGGCCGCCAGGTGCAGGCCGGCCGCGACCGCGAGGAAGCCGATCCCGGCGAGGCAGAAGTTCACGAGGTACCCGGAGACGACCGACTTGGACGCGGCCGCCACGGCGGCCGGGTCGGGCGGCGGCGTGGCCGGGGCGTAGCCGGTCACGGTCTGGCCGTTGGGCAGCAGCACCGTGGTGGGGACCAGGTGCAGCGCGCCCAGGTGGGCGGCCGGGGTCTCGGCGGACAGGTTCACGGCGGTCGGCTGCACGGGCTGCATGGGCTGGAAGGGGCGAACGTCGTTCATTCCGGGGCTCCTTGGTGGTTGCGGTGGGTGACGGCCGGGGCTACCCTCGCGCGCGTTACGCGCGCAAGCGCGCCCAGGCGTGTAGGTCCCTGACGTGGTCCGATCCGCGGTGCGGATTGGACTGCGGATCGGATTGCGGATTCACGGACAGTCACCCGCCGAGGAATTCGGCGGTCGCGGTCTGCAGCGCCCGCTCGACGGCGGCGGCGGCCCGGTCGCGCTTCTCCGGGGGGAGCTTGGCGACCTGGGCACGGATGCGGTCGTAGGTGACGGCGACCCGGTCCCACGGGGTCTCGGCGGCGTTGAGCCGGGCGGACCACCGCTCGGCGGCGGCCTGCTGCCGGCGCGTCTCGCGCTCCTGTGCCTTCTTGTACGCCATGGCGGGCCTCCTACCTGGGGGTTTGCGTATAACCGGCTCTGTGGAGAGTGCTTCCGGCTTGCGCCGGGCACGGGGCGGGGCCCGCTACTGCGGGCCGGGGTAGTTCTTGAACTCGGTCTCCTCCCGGATCTCCTGGCGCCGAGCGTTGGCGTACTGGCGGGAGGTGAAGGGGTGCTTGGCCGCCTTCAAGGCGTCGGTCATCTCGCCCTCGCGGGGCTCGTGGCCGAGCTTCCGGAACACGCCACGGATGATCTCCCGACCCGCTTCCTGCTCCTCCGCGGTGGTGCGCTTCGGGAGCGGGGCGGGGCGCTTTCCGGTGCCCCCCGTGGCGCCGCCACGAGGGCGCTTGTGGGGGTCCACCGGGGCGTCCACGCGGGGCGCCTTGGCGGCGGCTGCGGCGGCGCTCTCACGGCCTCCCGTGGCGCCCCCTGCAGCGCCTCCCGTGGCGCTCTCAGCGGGCGCCTTGAGCTCCAGCGGGGGGCGCCCGAACAGGGCCATGTTGGCCCGCTCCCGGGCGGCGCTTTCGGCGTCTTCCGTGGCGGGGTCGGGGGCGGGGTCGGTGGCGGTGGCGTCGCACCCCGCCGTGAGGCCGGACAGATCAGTCGTGGCGTGTTCGGCGGCCGCCGTCGCGGCGCCCGGCTCCAGCTCGCCAAGGCGGGCCAGAACGCAGATCTTGGGGGGCGCCACGCGGCGCCATCCACGGCCGTACAGAGAGCGCAGTTCGGCGCGCACCAGGAGGCGCGTCCGCTCGCGCTTCAAGGCGTCGGCGTAGGAGGTGACCTCCCACAGGATCATGCGGCGGCGGATGGCCGCCGTGGCGACAGGCGCCATGAGCCAGCGGGAGGTGCGGATCCGGTCCATGCGGCGGCCGGTGATGGCGCCGATGCGGGTGGCGTAGATGCTGCTGGCGATCTCGGAGAACACGACCCACAGGAGCGTCAGGAAGGCGTGTCCTGCGCGGCCGGGCAGGCTGTCCGTCACGTTCCAGTTGAGGTAGATCGTGGCGGCGGTCAGCAGGCGCGGAATCCACGTCAGCCACGCGGGCACGTGCAGGTCCAGGCGGATGAGGAGCAGGCGCGCGAGCGTGAAGGCGGGGATGGCCAGGTCGAGACCGAGCGGCAGCATCCACGGGTTCTCCCACCCCCACTCGGCTTCGGCCTTGGCGCTCAGGGCCTCGAAGGAGCTGAGCAGGCCGAGGAGGCTGACGCCGGTCGCCATGAGGACGACCGCGACGGCCATGGCCTTTTCGCCCTTGCCGAGCGGCGGCACCTCCGTGGTGGCCGGCTCATCGTCGGCCTGGCCCTCGTCCTCGTCCGCGTCCTGGTCCGCGTCGTCCGCAGGTGCGGATGCGGGCTCGGGCACGGGGAGCGGCGCAGGGATGGGCTCGACGGCGGGCGCGGCCACCGGGACGGGGTCGACGGCGGGCGCGAGCACCGGAGCGGCGACCAGTGCGGGCGCGGGCAGGGTCACCGGGGCACCAGCGGCGTGGGGGTAGTCCTGCAGGAGCAGGCCTCCGCGCTTCTCCCAGTGCGCGGGGCCGAGCACCTTCTCCAACTGGGGCGTCTCGCTCACGGTTTCCTCTCTCGGTTCTAGCGGCGGCCGCTGCGGCCGGCGCCGCTGCGGTTGAGGACGAAGTGCAGGACGAGGAAGGCGAGCGCCGTGGCGGCGACAGCGCGGCCGAGGGTCATGCCGGAGCTGGCGGCGCCGTAGCCGAGGGCGGTGGCGATCACCCACTCGACCAGGCCCCAGGCCAGGGCGGTCAGCGTGTTCTTCACCGGGCACCCCCGCGGGGGGCGAGGTGCTGGTCCCACGCTCCGGACCGGACCGGCGCGGGCGCGTGGTCGACGGCGATGCGGGAGCGGTCGGGGTTGCTGGTGTCGCGCACGAAGGTGGCGCGGTGTGCGGGTTGGGGCGCGGAGCTACCCGCGCGGCTACGATCGTGCATCGTTCGGCCCTTTCACTTGAAGGCGAGGGCTGAGCTGGTCCCGGTGTTGGCTCACCGGGTCGGCCTCGGCGCGGTGTTGGCTCACCGCGCCGGGGTCTTTTTCGTTTGTGGTGGGACCAACCTACGGCGATCCTCTGGACGCGGTCAAGAGGATTGGGGGATGGTGGTGGCATGGAAAT
>NZ_JBVKBW010000023.1:0-111628 GCF_055635295.1 Streptomyces sp. NPDC111520
GCCCGGTTACATTCCGAACCCGGAAGCTAAGCCTTTCAGCGCCGATGGTACTGCAGGGGGGACCCTGTGGGAGAGTAGGACGCCGCCGAACAATTATTGAGCCCCGGCTCCCGAGTTTAATCACTCGGGAGCCGGGGCTTTTTTGCGTACCATCGCGGTATGAGCAGCTACACCATACGTGCATCCCGTCCCGATGAATGGCGTGCCCAGCGGGCCCTGCGGCTCGAGGCGCTCAAGGACCCCGCTGCCGGCGTGGCCTTCGTCAACACCCATGACACCGAGGCCGCGTTCGACGACGCGGTGTGGCTGGAGCGGGCGCGCACGCAGTCGTTCATCGCGGAGGACGAGGCCGGGGAACGCGTCGCCAATGTGGCCGTACTCGTGGAGACGGGCGAGGAGTTCGCCGTCCCGCAGACGCACCTGGTGGGTGTGTACGTGCGACCGGAGTTCCGGGGCGGCGGACTGGCCGCGGAGTTGCTCGGTGCGGCGATCGCGTGGTCGTGGGAGCTGCCGGAGCAGGTGCGGCGTGTACGACTGTGGGTGCACGAGGACAACAACCGCGCGCAGGCCTTCTACAAGCGGCTCGGCTTCGTCGGGACGGGGAGGACGATGGCGTTCCCGCTGGACGAGTCGCGGACCGAGTACGAGATGGAGCTCGAGCGGCCGTAGTCGGTGCGCTAGGGCAACCGCACTGCGTCCGGGACCTCTTCGAGGAGGGCGGGGGGCTGGGTGCCGAGGACGAGGCGGGTGTCGGCGCGGTGCCAGAGCGGGGCGCGCCAGTGGTCGCGGGCCTGTTCGGGGGAGCGCAGTACGGCCAGGGTGGGCAGCCCCGCGGAGGTGCCGGTGGCCAGGAGGTCGGGGAGCTCCGGGATCGGGGCGAGGGCGGCGATGTCGTCCAGCACCAGGGTCATTGGTGGGTCGAGCCGACCGGAGGGTGACCCTGCGGCCATGCGCCGGCCGTGCTCGACCACGCTGGAGACGAGTGCGGTCAGCAACGGCATCGCACCCGGGTGGGTTCGCGGGTCCTCGTTGGGCTCGCCCACCACATAGAGCGTGCCCAGATCCTTGAGGAATGACTCCAGCTCGAGGCCGTCGGCGCGTCCCGGATTGCAGGCGTCCCGGATGTGGACGGAGTTGAGGGACTCCAGGGCGCGGTGGACCAGGGCCTGGGCGGCGTCGCGGCGGTGGACGTGGGCGTGGAGGACGGACTCGAGCTCGCCGCTCCAGCCGGAGGCGGCCCGGGGATGCGTGCGCAGGATGCGGACGGCGTCCTGGCCGGAGGAGCCGCCCGCCCAGCGGTGCACCTGGCGGAACGGCTGGCCGTCGACGGCGGCGGCGTGCAGCCAGCAGCGCAGCAGGGTCTCGGCGGCGTCGAACATCGCGGCGTCGACCGCGGCGCGCGGCCGCACCGGGAACAGCAGGGCGCGGGCGCGGGTGACGGCGGTGGGGACGTCCTCGCAGCCCGAGTGCGGGGCCCAACGGAGCCGGGCCGGGGTGTCGACGAGGTGGGCCGGGTCGTAGACGTGGACCGGGCCGAGCTTGGCGCGGTTGCCGACGGTCTGGTGGAAGGTGTCCGGGTCGGCGGTCGTGACGAGGACGGGGCCGGCCGCGTTGAGGACGGCCGGCTGGACGAGGCGCTTGCCCTTGTCGCTGCGGAGGGCGGCGAAGGCGGCGCAGGTGCGGGTGAGTTCGCGGTCGGCGGTGACGGAGGGGCCCGCGGGACCGGCCGTGGGGGCGGGGTCGGGCGCCGGCGGCGCGGCGGCCGGGCCCAGCGGTACGGGTTCCGGCTCGGGGGCGGCCGTCTCCGGGGTCTCCACGGGCCGCTGCGGGGCCTTCGGGCCCCGGACCGGGGTCGCTGCCTCCTCGGCCGCCTCCGCGGCCTTCAGGGCGGCCGTACGGCGTGCCGTGCGCCGTGCCGCGCGGCGCAGCCGGGTACGGGCGATGGCGCCCATCACGAAGACCGTGAGGACGAAGAGCACCATCAACTGCCCGATGAACACCCCCCAGAACAGCCCGGAGCCGGGCAGCCCCTCCGGCGGGGCGGGCCGCCAGGCCCCGGCGATGTCGTGGGGCTCGGCGATGAGGTGGCGCATGGCGACGGGGGTGCGCGTGAAGTGCACCTCGGCGGGCCACGCCCCGTGGGAGACGAGGCCCGCCACCCCGGTGCCCGTCCACACCAGGATCGTCATCCCGAGCAGGAAGCCCATGACGCCGAGGATCAGCCCGTCGGGGATCCCGCCTTCGCTCTCCTGTCCGTGGTGCTGCGCTCTCGCCATGGTCAGGTCCCCGTTCAGGCCACCGCGTCGTCGGCCATGTGCTTGTCGAGGGAGACCCGGGACTCGTCGAAGCCGCCCGTCCCGTCGTCCTCGTCGGCCGAGGCCTCGGTCATGGCGCGGTCGGTGTAGACCAGCGGCCGTTCGGTCTCGGTGATGAGGTGCTTGACGACCTGCACGTTGCCGTTGACGTCCCAGACGGCGATGCCGGGGGTGAGGGTGGGGATGATCTCCACCGCCCACCGGGGCAGGCCCAGTACCCGGCCGGTGGCGCGCGCCTCGTCCGCCTTCTGGGCGTAGATGGTGCGCGTGGAGGCCATCTTGAGGATCGCCGCGGCCTCCTTGGCGGCGGCGCCGTCCACCACGTCGGAGAGGTGGTGGACGACGGCGACGAAGGACAGGCCGAGCCGGCGGCCGAACTTCAGCAGCCGCTGGAAGAGCTGCGCGACGAACGGGCTGTTGATGATGTGCCAGGCCTCCTCGACCAGGAAGATGCGTTTCTTCCGGTCGGGGCGGATCCAGGTGTGCTCCAGCCAGACGCCGACGATCGCCATGAGGATCGGCATGGCGATGGAGTTGCGGTCGATGTGGGACAGGTCGAAGACGATCAGCGGGGCGTCGAGGTCGATGCCGGCCGTCGTGGGGCCGTCGAACATGCCGCGCAGGTCGCCGTCGACGAGCCGGTCCAGGACGAGGGCCACGTCCAGGCCCCAGGCGCGGACGTCCTCCAGGTCGACGTTCATCGACTCGGCGGAGTCGGCCATGGGGTGCCGCAGCCGGTCCACGATGTCGGTGAGGATCGGCTGCCGGTCGGTGACCGTGTCGTGGACGTAGGCGTGGGCGACCTTCAGCGCGAAGCCGGAGCGCTCGTCCAGGCCGCGGCCCATGGCGACCTCGATGATCGTGCGGAGCAGCGCGAGCTGGCCCGTGGTGGTGATCGCCGGGTCGAGCGGGTTGAGCTTGATGCCCCCGTCGAGGGCCGCCATCGGGTCCAGGCGGATGGGAGTTATTCCGAGCGCCTTGGCGATGAGGTTCCACTCGCCGACGCCGTCCTCGCCCTGGGCGTCCAGGACGACGACCTGGCGGTCGCGGAAGCGCAGCTGCCGCAGGACGTAGGTCTTCTCCAGGGCCGACTTGCCGTTGCCGGACTCGCCGAGGACCAGCCAGTGGGGGGCCGGGAGTTGCTGCCCGTACAGCTGGAAGGGGTCGTAGATGTAGCCCTTGCCGGAGTAGACCTCGCGGCCGATGATCACGCCGGAGTCGCCCAGGCCGGGGGCGGCGGTCGGCATGTAGACGGCCTGGGCCTGGCCCGTGGAG
The DNA here is from genome assembly GCF_055635295.1 of Streptomyces sp. NPDC111520. Taxonomy (NCBI): domain Bacteria; kingdom Bacillati; phylum Actinomycetota; class Actinomycetes; order Kitasatosporales; family Streptomycetaceae; genus Streptomyces; species Streptomyces sp. NPDC111520. The sequence goes on from NZ_JBVKBW010000023.1 coordinate 3,591, forward strand.
GTGCGGACGGGGAGTCGGGTGGTCTCCACCTTGCCGAAGAGGAAGCTGGTGAAGGCGTCGGTGATCGCTGCGAGGGGGTCCAGCATGGCCATGGGTGGAGCGCCTCCTCGGCGTCAGCGGTCGTCGCGCCTGGGGCGCAGGCTCCGGCGTGGCATCGTTGTCCCTGTCGTCCTTCCCATTAGCGCCGTCCCTGGGGACGGGGCGTCAAGTGCGCACAGGCGCATGGTGCTACCTCCCGGCCCCTCAGCGGCGGATGCCGGTCGCGAACGGGAGCGTGTTGACGAACGCCCGGTGGTGCTCCCGGTCGCACCACTCCAGCTTGAGGTACGACTTGCCCGCCGAGGCGCGGATCGTGCGCTTGTCGCGGGCGAGCGCCTCCGGGGACCGGGAGGAGACCGTGATGTAGCCGACCAGGTTCACGCCCGCCGCGCCGGAGGCGAGGTCCTCGCCGCGCTGGTCGATGCGGGTGTGGTGGGCGATGTCGCGGGGGTCGACGACCCGGTTCATCTTCGCGGCGCGGCTGGCCTCGGCGTCGTCGTTGGTCTTCTCGGTGAGCATGCGCTCGATGGCGACGTCGGTCGGCTCGAGGTCCATGCAGACCGCGACGGTGCGGATCACGTCCGGGGTGTGGACCAGCAGCGGCGCGAGGAAGTTGACGCCGACGGGGGTCAGCGGCCACTCCTTGACCCAGGCCGTGGAGTGGTTCCAGGGGGCGCGGGTGGCCGACTCGCGGGTCTTGGCCTGGAGGTAGGTGGGCTCGGTGGCGTCCAGTTCGGCCGGCCAGGCGTTGCGGCGGGTCATCGCCTGGATGTGGTCGATCGGGTGGTCCGGGTCGTACATGGAGTGGATCAGCGACGCCAGCCGCGCCTGGCCGAGCGGCTGCCGGACCCGGATGTCGGCCTCGGTGAGGCGGGCGCAGATGTCGGTGAGCTCACGGGCCATGACGGCGGCGATACCGGCGTCCTTGTCCAGGGACTTGCGGCCGCCGCCGGCAGCGCGGGCGATGGCGTTGCCCTCGGCGGCGAGCTCGCGGCTGTAGTGCATGCACGCGACGAGGTAGGCGCGGTGCTGCTCGGACGAGGTCGACACCATCGACTGCAGCTGGTCGTAGGAGTCCTTGAGCCACTGGTCGGCCCGCTCGTCGCCGCGCTGGGTGACGTCCTTGGCGTGGGCGTCGGGGTCCGCGGGCAGGGTGCGGGCGAGCATCTGCAGCCGGGTGACGAAGCCGTCCCCGTTGGCGACGTGCTTGAGGAGCGTGCCGAAGCGCTCGACCAGGGCCTCCTGGTCCTCGCTGTCGCGCAGTCCGACGCCGGGGCCCTCGATCTCGATGGCGGCGGTCACGGTGCGCCGGTCGACGTGCAGCAGCACGGCGATCTCGTCCGGGCCGAACGGCGCCGACAGCCAGGTGATGCGGCCGATGCCGGGCGGCGGGCCGATCTCCACCTCGCGGCCGTCGAGCCGGGTGCCGGCCTCCGCGGCGGAGGATCGGTAGGCCCCGGCGGAACGCAGCGTACGGCGGTAGCTGCGGTTGATCTCGAACCAGCGGTAGAAGGTGCGGCGCCGGTACGGCATGTAGACGGCGGCGAACGCGAGCAGCGGCCAGCCCGTCAGGCCCAGGATGCGCAGCGGCAGCACGGGGATCAGCAGGCCGCACATCATGCCGAGGAACGCGCCGACGATGATCAGCGCGATCTCGCCGGTCTCGCGGTTCTTGCCGACGATGGCGTTGGGACGGGCCTTGCCGATCAGGTACGTGCGGCGCTGCTGCGGTGCGGCGTAGGGCTGGGACGTCACCGGCTTTCGCCTCCTGCTGTCTTGCTGCTGGGTCCGCCGCCGTTGCCGCGGTCAGGGTTCGTGCGCGGCGCGGGGGCCGGTGCCGGGGCGGTGCCGGTGCGGCTGCTGTGCGCGGCGATGCCGCTGGGCACGGCGTTCGCGGGCTGGGCACCGCCGCCCGAGGCCTGCTCCTGGGGGCCGCCGCGGGTGCTGTGCGTCTTGATGCCCTGCTTGACCAGCGCGGCCGGGGAGGAGATGACGGCGGCGGCCTGGGACTCGGCGCTCGCCTTGCGGTTGCTGCGCAGGCTCGCCACGTCGTCGCCGAAGCCGGGGACGAAGCGGTAGATCATCGCGCTGGCGAAGATGGCCAGCAGGATGATGGCCAGGCCCGACACGACGGCGCCGAACGCGGTGGGCCCGTCGGAGCCGCTGAGCGCGCCCGCGAGGCCCAGCACGACCACGATCACCGGCTTGACCAGGATCACCGCGATCATGATCCCGGCCCAACGGCGCACGTGGTGCCACATGTTCTTGTCGACCAGGCCCGAGTAGACGGCGGTGCCGAGCAGCGCGCCGACGTACAGCAGGGCGGCGCGGATGACGAGTTCGAGCCACAGGACGCCGGCGGCGAGCACGGACACCAGGGAGACGACGATCAGCATGATCGGGCCGCCGCCGATGTCGGAGTCCTTGGTCAGCGCGTCCTGGAACGAGCCGAAGAAGGTGTCGGTGTCGGCGGCCGTGCCCGAGGCGATGACCTCCGTGATGCCGTCGGTCGCCGACACGACGGTGTAGAGGATCAGCGGCGTGAAGGCGGAGGCGATCACGGTGAGCCAGAGGAAGCCGATCGCCTCGGTCAGGGCCTCCGTCAGCGGCACCCCGCGTACGGCGCGCTTGGCGACGGCCAGCAGCCACAGGAGGAGCGTGAGGAAGGTGGAGGCGGCGAAGACGACGGCGTACTGGGTGAGGAACGCCTTGTTGGTGAAGTCCACGGCGGCGGTCTTGTTGACGGCCTTGGAGAGGCCGTCGATGACCCAGGAGGCGGCGTCGGCGCAGCCGCGCGCGAGTGAGTCCAGGGGGTCGAGCGGGTCCGCGACGCTGGGGGTGCGGCCGGAGCCGTTGCCGCTTTCGCAGTAGTCGCGTGCGGGGCCGACGATGAGTTCGCACTCGTCCTTGCCGCCCGACGGGGAGGGGGTCGGGGAGGGTGCCGCGAAGGCGCGCGCGGAGAGGAGCACCGCCGCAGTCTGCAGGGTGACCAGGGCGGCGCCGATCGTGGTGGCACGGCGCTGGCTACCGGGCATAGGTGAACCCCCCGTACTGCTGAACGGCGTTGGCGATCTCATCGGCGGTCGATGCGGTCCGGTCGCTGTTGACCGGTGCGGGGCCGTCCTTCTGGGAGAAGCTCTCGACCTTCCAGTCATTGTCCGCCCAGCGCAGCCTGAGCGTCATCGTGAACCAGTCGTTGACGACCGGGTTGGTGGAACCCTCGCCGGCGGTACCGAACACTCCGGTGCACCAGACCTCCACCGTCGCTGCGTCGCCTTGGAAGCCGGTGGTCGTGGTGCCGACGGGGACGGTCCGCGAGACGTAGGTCATGCCCTCCGCCGCGTTGCCGTTCTCGTCGAGGCCGAGCTTCGAGAGGAAGTCGGTCGAGTAGGCGTTGTCGAGTTTGGCCTGCAGATCGTTCACGGTGCCGTCGGTGAAGAGCCGCTGCACGATCTCGTGCCGCCGGTCCGGATTGAGGATGTCGGCGGAGACCAGGGCCACCGCGTAGTTGGCCCCTGCGGATTCCGCGCCCTGGTCGGTGCGGGCGAATCCCGTGGGGATGCCCGCGTTCTTGCCGTCCACCGGCTTCGTGCCGGTGGGCGATGTGGGTCGGCTGCGGGCGCCGTTGGAGGTGCCGCCGTCCTGGCCGCCGCTGCCGGCGGAGCCGGACGGGGAGCCGCCGCCGCGGTTGGCGAAGGCGATGGCGGCGATGAGGAGCACGACGACGCCGACGACCGTGACGAGGTTGCGGCTGGAGCGCTGCGGACGGCGGGAGGGCCCGCCCGTGCCGGGAGGGGGCTCCGGGAGACGGGTACGGGTCGGGGGGCCGTCCTGGCCGAGGCTCATCGGGGGCTCGCCCCCTCGGGGGTCAACGGGTGAGTGGGCATCAGCAGACAGCCTCGGGTGGGGTGCGGGGCCGGGACGGGCCCCTCGGGGACAGTGCGCGGGGGATGGTGCGGAGTCCGACGCGTGGTCGCTAGACCGCCATCCCGTAGACGATGGTGAAGAGCGTGCCGAGGGAGCCGATGATGAACACGCCGGTCAGGCCGGCGATGATCAGTCCCTTGCCCTGCTCCGCACTGAAGGTGTCGCGGAGCGCCGTCGCTCCGATGCGCTGTTTCGCCGCGCCCCAGATCGCGATGGCCAGGCAGAGCAGGATCGCCACTGCCATGACCACCTCGATCATGACGCGTGCTTCGTTCCCCAGGGAACCGAAAGGCCCCCAGTCCGGGGCGATTCCACCGATGATGGTGTTGATATCGCCCTTCTCGGCCGCCAGGAACATGAGAACTCACCACCACGCTAGATCAGTTGACGTCCTCGCCGGGGCGCAAGGAGCCAAGGTCTATCTTGGCGGAGGATGCCGCCGACGTATGTCGACTCAGCGACTTTCTCGGCCGATTCCCCCGTGTGATCCGGGCCGCAACCGTCAGACTGGACACACTGGCGTGCGATCCGGTGTTCGATGAGACATTGTTGACTACTCTGTGTATCACGGTGGTGAGCGGAGGGCAACGATTGGCGGCGCTGTGGGTGGGGATGCTCCCCAGGGCCTGGCGCACCGTCACCTTCCGTGCCGGGCAGGGTGAAGCGACGAAGGGGTGGGGCGGGTGACGGCGGCTTCGCGGACCGCGCGGAAGGCCTGGCTGGTGTCGGGGGTCGTGGGTGGCCTGTTCATGTCGTTCGTCATGCTGCTCGTCGTCGGCACGTACCTGGTCGCGGCGAAGCTGACGGGCGGCGGCGGCGCGGTGACGCTCGCCAGGGGGGCGGTGCCGTCGGCGTACCAGGACCTGGTGCAGAAGTGGGGGAACCTCTGCGACGCCATCGACCCGGCGTTGCTGGCGGCCCAGCTGTACCAGGAGAGCGGCTGGAACCCGCGGGCGCAGAGCCCGGCGCAGGCGCAGGGGATAGCGCAGTTCATCCCCGGCACCTGGGCGACGCACGGCGTGGACGGCGACGGGGACGGGGACCGCGACGTGTGGGACCCGGCGGACGCGATCCCCTCGGCGGCATCGTACGACTGCGAGCTGGCCCGCTACGTCAAGGACGTCCCCGGGGACCCGACCGAGAACATGCTCGCCGCCTACAACGCCGGCGCGTACCGGGTCATCCGGTCCGGCGGGGTGCCGAGGATCCGGGAGACGCAGAACTACGTCCGGATCATCACGACGCTGCAGAAGAGCTTCGCGGCCCCGGTGGGTCCGGTCGGGCCGTCGCGGCAGGCCGCGGGCGCGATCTACTACGCCCAGGAGAAGCTGGGCACGCCGTACTTGTGGGGCGGCAACGGCACGCCGGAGCACGACGGCCGCTTCGACTGCTCGGGCCTGACGAAGGCGGCCTACCACTCGGTGGGCATCGAGCTGCCGCGCGTGGCCAACGACCAGTGGAACGCCGGACCGCACCCGAAGCGGGACGAGCTGCTCCCGGGTGACCTGGTCTTCTTCGCGTACGACCTGACCGACCCGCGGTCCATCCACCACGTGGGGATCTATGTCGGCGGCGGCTACATGATCAACGCTCCCTACACGGGCGCGGTGATCCGCTTCGACAAGATCGACACCCCGGACTACATCGGGGCGACGCGGGTGACGGCGGCGGGCGCGGCGGCGGTGTGACCGCCGCGCGCCCGCCGCGGCGTCGCCCTGGGGGAACACCGGGTCCCGGCATGCGGGAACGTGTCTCCCTTCGATAACGCCTTGGTGATCATCCGGTGGAGACCGGAACGCGACGTACCGTGCCGCCCGTTGGACGGGGGAGAATCGACTCCCACGCGGATGTGCACGGGGGTGCGGCGGAAGACAGTTAGGGGACACCGGTGGCAGAGCTCTCGCTGGACGGCTCGAACCCCGACGTCAGCCTGCTCCGCGACATCAACGGGCTCGCCAAGGACGCCCCGCGCTGGTTCGACCGTGTGATGGAGGCCGTCGGCGAGTACGGCCTGATCGTGCTCATGGTGCTGATCGCCGGCTGGTGCTGGTGGCGCGTGGCGCGCCGCAGCGGCGCCGAGGCGCCGACGGCCGTGGCGGGCGTGATCTGGTCCGGGCTGGCGGCGGCGATCGCGCTCGTGCTCAACGTGCCGCTGCGCAACTTCGTGGACCGGCCCCGGCCCTTCGTCGAGCACAAGGGCATCGACGTCCTGGTGAAGGGGAAGACCGACTTCTCCTTCGTCAGCGACCACGCCACCTTGACGATGGCCGTCGCGATGGGCCTGTTCATGGTCAGCCGCAAGTGGGGCCTGGCGGCCGTCGCGGTGGCGCTGGCCGAGGGTTTCTGCCGGGTCTACATGGGCGTGCACTACCCGACCGACGTGCTGGGCGGCTTCGCCCTCGGCACGGCCGTGGCGCTGCTGCTCGCCCCGGCGGCGCTGGCCCTGCTGACCCCGCTGGCCAAGGCCCTGGCCGACTCCCGGCTGGGCGTGCTCGTGCAGGCGCCGGGCCGGCCGGAGGCCCGCCGCGGCGAGCCCTACCCGGAGCCGTCGGCGGTCGAGAAGGACCTGGCCGCCTGACGGCTCCGCCGGCGTGCGGACGGCTCAGAGCGCCTGCTGGAAGCTGAACAGCCGCGAGGGGTCGTAGCGCGCCTTCAGGCGGGTCAGCTTGTCGGCGGCCGAGCCGTAGTAGGCGGAGCGCCAGTCGGTCAGCGCGGCGTCGGTGTAGTTCTGGTACGCCGCGCCGGAGGCGTGGCGGCGCATGGCGGCGTGGAGCCCGGCGAGCCAGTTCGTGGTGCCGGGGGACTCTATGTACTGGGCCAGGAAGCGCGAGCGCCGGTGCACGAAGGCGGTGGCCGTGGGCGCGACGCGGTTGACGGCGCCGCCGAGCGCGGTGAGCGAGACGCTGCCGGAGCCGGAGCGGAGCCCCTCCACCTGGGACAGGAGGGTCTGGATGCCCGCGGCGGACAGCGAGCGGTCGTAGAAGTCGGAGCGTGCCGCGTACGTCTCCCGCCCGAGGCGGCCGGAGGGGCTGCGGCCCGGGGTGGTGCCGGGCAGGTGGCACTGGGCGGTGCTCAGGTTCGAGCAGCCCGCGTAGGCGAGGGCCGCGTCGAGGTAGCTGCGCGGGTGCAGGGAGACGCTGGTCGCGGAGGCGCCGATGGTGTCGGCGAGCCGGTCGACGGCGTTCGCGAGTCCGTCGCGCGAGGTGATGCCCACGGTGGCGATGCTGATCTGCGGGGAGCCGGTGCCCGACTTGTCCAGGTGGAGCGCGGACCAGATCTCGTCGGGCTGGCCGGGCCCCCATTCCTGCCAGGCGCGCAGGACGGCGGCCGCCTTGCTCCAGGGCCAGCTCAGGTAGCCGGTGACGACCTGCGGCGAGGCCTGCGTGTCGAACGTCAGCTTGGTGACGACGCCGAACTGGCCGCCGCCCGCGCCGCGCAGCGCCCAGAACAGCTCCGGGTTCTCGTCGGCGCTGCAGCGCAGCACCCGGCCGCCCGCCGTGACGATCTCGGCGCCGGTGAGGCTGTCGCAGGTCAGTCCGTACGCCCGGCTGAGCACGCCGTGCCCGCCGCCGAGGGTGAGACCGGATATGCCGACCGTCGGGCAGGAGCCGGCCGGCAGGGTGCGCCCGCTCGCCCCGAGCCGGGTGTAGACGTCGATGAGCTTCGCGCCGGCCCCGACGGTCGCCGTCCCACCGGACACGCCCACCGAGGACATCGAGGAGACGTCGAGGACGAGCCGGCCCTTGCCGCCGGAGTAGCCGGCGTACGAGTGCCCGCCGTTGCGGACCGAGACGGGGACGCCGGTGCGGCGCGCGAAGTCCAGGCACTCGCGGACGTCCTCGGTACCGGAGACGTACGCCACGGCGGCCGGGCGCTGTCCGTCGAAGCGGGTGTTGTACAGCAGGCGGGCGGTGGCGTAGTCCGCGTCGTCGGGCATGACGAGGCGGCCGTCCAGGGCGCCGCCGAGGGCCTTCCAGTCCGGGCGGGCGGTCGGCGAGGCGCTGGGCGGGGCGGCGCCTGCGGACGTCGCGGGGGTGCCGGGGGTGCCGGGGGCGGGGCTGTTCGCGTGCGCGGGGCGGCCGCCGTCCGGGGTGCAGGCCGCGGTCAGCCAGCCCGCCGCGGCGATGCCTGCGCCGCCGCGGATCAAAGTTCGTCGGTTCAAAATGGGGCCTCCCGCTCCGCTTCCCCCGTGTGGTCGTCCGTGAGGACGGTGGGGAACAGGTGACCGGTTGCGGAGGAGGGATGTGACGTCCGCCGGGGACGTCCGCCGGGGACGTCCGCCGGGAAGGCGGCGGTCAGTCCCGCTCGTGCTCGGTGGCGTCGCGTCGGGCGCGGTCGCGGGCGCGGCGGGCCGGGCCCCGCCAGCCGCAGACGCAGGTCGCGTGGGAGAAGGCGCCCTTCTCCGTGGTGCCGGCCCGGTGCTCGGGCGCGGGCGGGTCGTTGGGAGGCACGGAACAAAGCTACCGGCCGTGACGCGGTGCCCTGACCCTCGTTATGCCCGACGACGTCCGAGGCGCGGCAAATGGTGCAGGGGGTTGGCGGAGATGGGGCAGCTCGGCCGGGCGACCGCGGCAGCCGTGGGTCTCGGGTTGTGCGTGCTGGCGGTGGCGGGGTGCTCGGCCCGCGGGCAGGCCGCCGAGGTGGACAGCCTCCCTGGCGACCCCGGGGAGACGCTGCGGCAGGCGGTGGACTCGCTGGCCGCCGGGGGCACCTCGAAGGTCCGCACGTCGATGGAGATGGCCAGCGGCGGCACGAAGATCGCCATCACGGGAACCGGGGTCTTCGACTACGCCGAGCGGCGCGGCAGGCTCCAGGTCGTCCTCCCGCCGGACGCGGCCGGGGACGCGGAGCACGAACCGGTCACGGAGCTGCTGACGCCGGGCGCCCTCTACATGAAGAACCGCGGCGAGGGCGTGCCCGCCGACAAGTGGGTGCGGGTCGACACGACCCGGCTGCCGGACGGCAACCTCGTCACGGGCGGCGCGACCGACCCCCTGGTGGCCGCGGAGTTGCTGCGGGCGGCGCGGGAGGTGCGCCGGACCGGGACGGAGACCCTGGACGGGGTGCGGGTGCGCCACTACCGGGGGGTCACGGACATCGCGGACGCCGCACGGCTCGCCTCCCCGCTGGTACGGGCCGAGCTCGCGGCCGCGGCGCAGGGCTTCACCGTGACCCGGGTGCCGTTCGACGCCTGGCTCGACGAGGAGGGCCGACTGCGCAAGGTGCGGCAGCGCTTCACCTTCAGCAACGGGGCGGGCGCCGGCGCACGCAGCGCGCCGACCCAGGTCACGGTGGTCTCGACCACCGGGATGTATGGTTTCGGGGCGCCGGTGCGGGTCACCCTGCCCCGCGGGACCGACATCTACACGGGGAAGATCGTTTCTGCGACCGGCCCCTGAGGCTTGCCGAAATGGCCCGTCCGTGTCATGCACGGACCGTGCACCGGTCCCTACGCTGGGCGGGGAGGAGGTGGTGCACGTGGCGGTGTGGCTCCTGGACCAGGACGACCAGGTCCACGTGGCCCTCGCGGAGATCGAGCTGTGCTGCGAGCTGATGATCGCGGCGTCGGCGACGACCGAGGAACGGCTGAGTCCCGAGCGCATCGACGAGGTGCTGAACGTGGGCCCCCGCGTGCCCGCGCAGGGGACCAGGCGGTCGGCGGGGGCCGGCCGCTAGCTCCGGAGCAGCCGGGCTATGGCAGCGGTGGCCTCGGCCACCTTGTCGTCGGCCTCCGGTCCGCCCTTCGCCGCGGCGTCCGCGACGCAGTGCCGCAGGTGCTCCTCCAGCAACTGGAGAGCGAAGGACTGAAGAGCCTTCGTACCGGCCGACACCTGGGTGAGGATGTCGATGCAGTACACGTCCTGCTCCACCATGCGCTGCAGACCGCGGATCTGCCCCTCGATGCGGCGCAGCCGCTTGAGGTGCTGGTCCTTCTGCTTGGCGTAGCCGTGCTGGTGCGCTTCGTGCCCGTGCGCCTCGTGCCCGTGCTCCGGGGAGCTGTCCCCGGCCGTGTCGGCGTGCCCGGCGGCGTCCGCCGGCGACTGCGCCTGCTCCTCGGCGCCACCGGTCTCGGTGACCGTCATGATGTCCCTCCTGCCCCCTATACCCCGGCCGGGTATATCGTACCGAATTCGCCCCCATGTGCGAGGGTGCGCGGAGAACCCCTGCTGGGGCGCACCCTCGCCGATGAGCGACACTGTAGGACGCCGGTTAGCTGTGGCCGGATGATGCGCCTAGCATCAATGCGACCGAAACCGATGTATTCCGAGGACTTCACGTGCGCTTTCGTCTGACCCCCAGGGAGACGAGCTTCTACGACATGTTCGCCGCATCCGCGGACAACATCGTCACAGGGTCGAAGCTCCTCATGGAACTGCTCGGGGCCGATTCGGCCACCCGCTCGGAGATCGCCGAAAGGATGCGTGCCGCGGAGCACGCGGGCGACGACGCGACGCACGCGATCTTCCACCAGCTGAACTCCTCCTTCATCACGCCCTTCGACCGTGAGGACATCTACTCGCTGGCCTCGTCCCTCGACGACATCATGGACTTCATGGAGGAGGCCGTCGACCTGGTCGTGCTGTACCAGGTCGAGGAGCTGCCACGGGGGGTCGAGCAGCAGATCGAGGTGCTGGCCCGGGCGGCCGAGCTGACCGCCGAGGCGATGCCGCACCTGCGCACCATGGACAACCTCACCGAGTACTGGATCGAGGTCAACCGGCTGGAGAACCAGGCGGACCAGATCCACCGCAAGCTGCTGGCCCACCTCTTCAACGGCAAGTACGACGCCATCGAGGTGCTGAAGCTGAAACAGATCGTGGACGTCCTGGAGGAGGCGGCGGACGCCTTCGAGCACGTGGCCAACACCGTGGAGACCATCGCGGTCAAGGAGTCCTGACCGCGGTGGAGACCTTCTCTCTGGTCGTGACCATCGCCGTCGCGCTCTTCTTCACGTACACCAACGGCTTCCACGACTCCGCGAACGCCATCGCCACCTCCGTGTCCACCAGGGCGCTGACCCCGCGGGCCGCGCTGGCGATGGCCGCGGTGATGAACCTCGCCGGCGCCTTCCTGGGCACCGGCATCGCCAACACCGTCAGCGAGGGCCTGATCGAGACGCCGCACGGGCAGACCGGCATGGCCATCCTCTTCGCCGGGCTGGTCGGGGCGATCGTCTGGAACCTGATCACCTGGTACTACGGCCTGCCCTCCTCCAGCAGCCACGCGCTGTTCGGCGGTCTGGTCGGCGCGGCGATGGCCGGCGGCACCGGGGTCATCTGGTCCGGGGTGGTGGACAAGATCATCCTGCCGATGTTCCTCTCGCCGATCGTCGGCCTGGTCGTCGGCTACCTGGTGATGCTGGCCATCCTGTGGCTCTTCCGGAGGGCCAACCCCCACAAGGCCAAGCGCGGCTTCCGCATCGCGCAGACCGTGTCGGCCGCGGGCATGGCGCTCGGCCACGGGCTGCAGGACGCGCAGAAGACGATGGGCGTCGTGGTGCTCGCGCTGACCATCGCCGACGTCCAGGAAGAGGGCGACGGCATCCCGCTGTGGGTGAAGTTCGCCTGCGCCGCGATGCTCTCGCTCGGTACGTACGCGGGCGGCTGGCGCATCATGCGGACCCTCGGCCGCAAGATCATCGAGCTGGACCCGCCGCAGGGCTTCGCCGCGGAGACCACCGCGGCGTCGATCCTCTACACGACGGCCTACATCTTCAAGGCGCCGATCTCCACGACCCACGTCATCACCTCGGCGATCATGGGCGTGGGCGCGACGAAGCGGGTCAACGCGGTCCGCTGGGGCGTCGCCAAGAACATCGTGACCGGCTGGTTCATCACGATGCCGGCCGCGGCGCTGGTGGCCGCGCTGGTCTACGCCGTGGTGCACGCGGCCTTCGGCTGAACCGGGCGCACGGCCCGGAGCACACCGGGAGCAGTACGAGGAGGAGGCGGCGGCCGGGCACCGGCCGCCGCCTCCCGCCGTTCCCGGTCACGACGCAAATGGGCCCGCCCCCCGAACGGGGAGCGGGCCCTTCGCCTTGCGGTGGCACCGCCATGCAGCACCGCAGGACGCTGTGGGGCGGCTGCGGGACCGATCAGCCGAAGCGGCCGGAGATGTAGTCCTCGGTCGCCTGGACGGAGGGGTTGGAGAAGATCCGCTCCGTGTCGTCGATCTCGATGAGCTTGCCGGGCTGTCCGACCGCCGAGAGGTTGAAGAAGGCGGTGCGGTCGGAGACGCGCGCGGCCTGCTGCATGTTGTGGGTCACGATGACGATGGTGAAGCGCTCCTTGAGCTCGCCGATCAGGTCCTCGATGGCGAGGGTGGAGATCGGGTCGAGCGCGGAGCAGGGCTCGTCCATGAGCAGGACCTGGGGCTCGACCGCGATGGCGCGGGCGATGCACAGACGCTGCTGCTGACCGCCGGACAGGCCCGAACCGGGCTTGTTGAGGCGGTCCTTGACCTCGTTCCAGAGGTTGGCGCCGACCAGCGACTTCTCGACGATCGCGTCGAGGTCGCTCTTGCGCTTGACGCCGTTGAGCTTCAGGCCGGCCGCGACGTTGTCGTAGACCGACATGGTCGGGAACGGGTTGGGGCGCTGGAAGACCATGCCGACCGTGCGGCGCACGGAGACCGGGTCCACGCCCGCGCCGTACAGGTTCTCGTCGTCCAGCATCACCTTGCCCTCGACGCGGCCGCCGGGGGTGACCTCGTGCATGCGGTTCAGGGTGCGCAGGAAGGTGGACTTGCCGCAGCCGGAGGGGCCGATGAAGGCCGTCACCGTGCGCGGCTCGATGTTCATCGAGATGTCGTCGATCGCCTTGAAGCCGCCGTAGTAGGCGGACAGTCCGCTGACATCGATTCGCTTGGCCATGGTGGTGTTGCTCGCAATCCTTGGGTCGCTGATGTTGGCCGCGTCAGCGACCGGTCTTCGGGGCCTTCCAGCGCGCGATGCCGCGGGCCAGGAGGTTCAGGATCATGACGAAGGCGATCAGCACGAGTGCCGCCGCCCACGCCCGGTCGTAGCTGGCGTCGTTGCCGTTCTGGTACTGCTGGTAGATGTAGAACGGCAGCGAGGCCTGGGGGCCGTTGAACGGGTCGTTGTTGATCAGGTTGTTGCCGAAGACCAACAGCGCGATGGGGGCGCTCTCACCGGCGATGCGGGCGACCGCGAGCATGACGCCCGTGGTGATGCCGCCGATCGCGGTCGGGACGACCACCTTCACGATGGTGCGCCACTTGGGGACACCGAGCGCCAGCGAGGCCTCGCGCAGCTCGTTCGGGACGAGCTTGAGCATCTCCTCGGTGGAGCGGACGACCACCGGCATCATCAGGATGGCCAGGGCCATCGAGCCGGCGAAGCCCGAGGGGCCGAAGCCCAGCAGCAGGTTCCAGGTCGACAGGATGAACAGACCCGCGACGATCGACGGGATGCCCGTCATGACATCGACGAAGAAGGTCACCGCCTGGGCGAGCCGGCCCTTGCCGTACTCGACCAGGTAGACGGCGGTCAGCATGCCGATCGGGGCCGCGATGGCCGTCGCGATGCCGACCTGCTCCAGGGTGCCGATGATGGCGTGGTAGACGCCGCCGCCCTCACCGATGGTCAGCACGCCGTTCATGGAGTGCGACAGGAAGGCGCCGTCGAGGATCTTGACGCCCTTGCTGACCGTGGTCTGGATCAGCGAGTACAGCGGGAGCGCGGCGAGGACGAAGGACGCCCAGATCACGCTGGTGGCGACGCGGTCCTTGGCCTGGCGGCGGCCCTCGACCGCGGCGGCGATCGCGTAGGTGCCGAGGACGAACAGCAGGACGGCGATCAGGCCCCACTGGATCTTGCTGTCCAGGCCGCCGCCGAGGCCGATGCCGACGGCGAGCACGATCGCGCCGACCGCGATGCCCGCGGGGGCCCACTTCGGGAGCCGGCGCTGGGCCAGGGCGCGCTGCGGCACCACGGGGGCGGAGCGCTTGTCTGCGACTGCGTGGCTCATGCGTTGGCCCCCGAGTATTCCTTGCGCTTGGCGATGATCGCCCGGGCGGCGCCGTTGACGAGCAGCGTGATGACGAACAGCACCAGACCGGAGGCGATCAGGGCGTCACGGCCGAACTCGTTGGCCTCGCCGAACTTGGCGACGATGTTCTGGGAGAAGGTGCCGCCGACCGGGTCCAGGACGTGGATCGACAGGATGGGCGCGGCGGACAGCACCGTGGCCACGGCCATCGTCTCGCCGAGGGCGCGGCCGAGACCGAGCATCGAGGCGCTGATGATGCCGGACCGGGCGAAGGGGAGCACCGACATGCGGATGGTCTCCCAGCGGGTCGCGCCGAGGGCCAGGGCGGCCTCCTCGTGCATCCGCGGCACCTGCCGGAAGACCTCACGGCTGACGTTGGTGATGATCGGGAGGATCATGATCGCCAGCAGGATGCCGACGGTGAAGATCGAGCGGGCGGCGCCCTGCGGGTCTTCCTTCTCGAAGACGACGGTCCAGCCGAGGTAGTCATCCAGCCACATGTTCAGGCCGGTCATGTGCGGGACCAGGAAGAGCGCGCCCCACAGGCCGTAGATGATGCTGGGCACGGCGGCGAGCAGGTCGACGATGTACGACAGCGGGGACGCGATGCGGCGCGGCGCGTAGTGCGAGATGAACAGCGCGATGCCGACCGCGATCGGGACCGCGATGGCCATCGCGATGATCGAGCTGACGATCGTGCCGTAGGCCAGCACCGCGATGCCGAAGACCGGCGGGTTGGCGTTGGCGTTCCACTCGAAGGTGGTCAGGAAGTTGCCGTGGTCCTTGGAGATCGCGTTGATCGCGCGGATCGTCAGGAAGACCGCGATCGACGCCATGATCACCAGCAGCAGGATGCCGGACCCTCGGGACAGTCCCGAGAAGACCTTGTCGCCGATGCGCGTGACGTTGGCCCCGGCGTGCCTCGCGGTCGTTGGCGGGGTGGGGTTCTGTGCAGTTATAGCCATCGGTTTCTACTCCGGTCTGGGTGGGGGATCGCTCCCCCGGCGGCGGTGCACCGGAAGTGCGACCGGCCCCGCGACGTGTGTCGCGGGGCCGGCCGACTGGGTCAGGACAGGGCGTCCACGGTGGAGCGGACCTTCGTGGCGATCTCGGCCGGGAGCGGCGCGTAGCCGGCCTCGGACAGGATCGCCTGGCCCTCCTCGGAGGCGGTGTAGCCCAGGAAGGACTTGACCAGCGGGAGGGTCTCGGCCTTGTTGCCCTTGTCGCAGGCGATCTCGTAGGTCACCAGGACGATCGGGTAGGCGTTGTCGGCCTTGGTGGTGTACGCGGCGGACATGTCCAGGGACAGGTCGGCGCCGGTGCCGACGACCTTGGCCTGCGCGATGCCGGCGGAGGCGTTGTCGGCGGTGGCCTCGACCGGGGCGGAGGCGCCGGTGTCGATCTTGACCGTCTTGATGCTGTTGGCGGTCGCGTAGGAGAGCTCGAAGTAGCCGATCGAGCCGTTGACCTGCTTGACCTGGGCCGCGACACCGGCGGACTTGGCGGCGGACTGGCCGCCCTTGCCCGCCCACGCCTTGGCGTGCTCGTACGGCCACGCGTCCTTGGCGGCACCGTTGAAGTACTTGGTGAGGTTGTCCGTGGTGCCGGACTCGTCCTGACGGTGGAACGTCTGGATCTTGCTGCTGGGGAGCTTGGCGTCCGGGTTCAGCTTCTTGATGGCCGCGTCGTCCCAGTTGGTGATCTTCGAGTCGAAGATCTTGGCCAGGGTCGGGGCGTCCAGGACCAGGTTGTCCACGCCGGAGACGTTGTAGCCGATGGCGATCGGGCCGCCGACCATCGGGATGCTGATGCCGGTGCCGGTGGCGCAGATCTTCTTGGAGGCCTCGACCTCCTCGGGCTTCAGCGGCGAGTCGGAGCCGGCGAAGCCGTCCGTGCCGTTGTTGAAGTCGATGATGCCCTCGCCCGAGGACGACGCCTTGTAGTTGATCTGGGCGCCGGAGCAGGCCTGCTGGTAGTTCTGGACCCAGGCGTCCATGGCGTTCTGCTGCGCCGAGGAGCCGGAAGCGAGGAGCTGGCCGCCCTTGTCCGCGCACTTGATGCTGCTGGACGACGTGGAGGGCGCCTTGCTGCTGTCGCCGCCGGCGTTGGTGTTGTCGTCCGAACCGCACGCAGTGAGCATGAGAGCACCGGAGACCGCGACCGCGCCGACGGCCAGGGCGCGGAGCCCGCTCTTACGCTGAAGCTTCACCTTTGGTGATTCCTTCCTGAAGCCCGCCGGTGGACGGCGAAGCAGAGGTATGGATTTCTGCATCCACCCGGCGGCTGCTCGCTCACCGGTAAGGCCGAAATTAGGCAGATCAGGTGAAGTGGTCGACGGCCGAGGGTGAACGCAAGGTGAACCTCGCATATCAGTGCGGTGCTGTAGCCCACACCGAGTGGCATACGTCTCAGCGTGCCAGGGTCACATGCCCGTTCCGCGCAGGAACGCGTCGAGCACGACGCGGTCCCGCTCGTGGGTGAGCCGGTTGCGCGAGGCGGTCGGCGGCAGCCAGACCATCCGGTCGACCTCGCGGTTGGGGGCGAAGGAGCCCTCGCGCGCCTCGGCCGCCCAGTAGCGCACGATCTTCGTGCGCCCCTCGACGAGGTAGGTGGAGGAGGGCAGTACCCGGCCGGGCACGCAGTCCAGTCCGGTCTCCTCCCTGACCTCGCGCAGCGCACCGTGCAGGGCGGTCTCCCCGCGCTTCAACTTGCCCTTGGGGAGCGACCAGTCGTCGTACTTGGGACGGTGGATCAGCGCGATCTCCAGGCCGCCGTCGACCGGGGAGCGGCGCCACAGCACCGCCCCGGCGGCGAGGATCGGGGTGCCCGCGGTACCGGTGGCGGCGATGGCGGTGCTCCTTTCCGGGCTGCGGGTCGCGGGTCGGGCCGCTTCCGCGGACGGGCCGGACGCGTCAGCGCGCCCACAGGTGGGCGAAGGCGTACCGGGCCGCCTCCGCCTCCAGGCGCTGGTCGGCGTGGAGCACGCCCAGCGCGTAGGCGGTGGCCGGGGCGATCCGCGGGGTACGGGCGGCGGCGGTGACGGCGGCCGCCGCCTCCGCGGCCTCCCGGTGCTGTTCCAGCACCCGCGCCGCGGCGGACAGCCGGGCGGCGGAGTCCCCGTCCTCGTACGCGAGGACCTCCTGGGCGTAGCGGCGCAGCCGCAGCAGGACGCGCACCCGGTTCCACGCGGCGTCCTGGCGCTCGGCGGACAGTTCGCCGGCGAGCGCGGCATGGAGCGTCTCGCCGTTGTACGGGTGGCGTGCGCGGGTCAGCGGCAGCGCCGCCGCGGCCTCGTTGAGCCGGGCGTGGGCCTGCTCCGCCAGCAGGGGCAGCACGGTGGCGGCGGGCTTGCGCGCGCCCGGGAGCAGCGGCACCTCGGAGGCGAGCACCGCCACCGCGTCCACGACGGCGTGGAAGCGCGAGGAGCCCATGGCCTGGAGGGCCGCGGAGTGTGCCCGGGTCCGGGCGAGGGTGAGCTGACGCTCCAGCAGGGCGCCGGCCCGGGCGGCGCCCACGGCGAGCGGACCGCTCCCGGCGCCGCCGCGTTCGCCGGCCTGGGCGGGGGCGGGGGAACGACGGGCCCCCGCGGCGAGGGCCGCCGCGCCCACCGGTTCCGGGATCTCGGTGGCCGCGGGCGCGGTCGCCGTGCCGCGCGGGGTGTCCGCGACGCCGTTGAGGCGCTCGCGGGAAGCTTCGGGGGCCGCCGCCGGGTCGGGCGCACCGGGCACCGGCAGCCACAGACCGAGGTCGTCGTCGGCGGGGACGGGGGCGGCGGGGATGCCCCCGGCGTCCTCGGCGGAGGCCAGCCGCTGGAGAGCGCCGATCAGCCGGCCGAGCCGGGCGGCGTAGCGGTGCTCGCGGCCGAGGGTGTCGGTGAGCCAGCCGAGCTCGCCCCGCAGCGGGTCGGCCCAGCCGGGATCGGTGAGCGAGCCGAAGGTGTGCAGGGTGCCGGCGATGCGGCGGGCCGAGCGGCGCATCTGCCGGCCGGTCTCGGCGGTGTCGTCCTGGGGACGGCCGGGTTCGCCCTCGCGTGGTGCCAGCGCGCGCAGAAAGGCCGTCGCCTCGTCCCGCAGGTACTGTCCGAGGACCGCACCGGCCTCACGGTCGGGGAACCCGCCGGCGGCCGGGCCGGCGGGCGTCGCTGCCGTGTCAGGGTGTCGCTGGGCCACGCCGGCGCCTCCGCGCATCGATGAGCATCTCCTGGATGTGGGGCAGCGGACGCCCTTCGGCGTCGGTGCTGTGCCGGGTCCAGTCCCCGTCCGGACCGAGCCACCAGGACGAGGTGGAGTCCGAGGTTCCGGTCTCCAGCAGCCGGTTCAGCGAGGCCCGGTGCGCCGGGTCGGAGACCCGGACCAGCGCCTCGATCCGGCGGTCGAGGTTGCGGTGCATCATGTCGGCGCTGCCGAGCCACACCTCGGGGTCGCCTCCGTTGCCGAAGACGAAGACCCGGGAGTGCTCCAGGAAGCGGCCGAGCACACTGCGCACCCTGATGTTCTCCGACAGGCCCGGCACTTCCGGGCGCAGTGCGCAGATGCCGCGCACCCAGACGTCGACGGGCACGCCGGCCATGGAGGCCCGGTACAGCGCGTCGATGACCGCCTCGTCGACCATCGAGTTGGCCTTGATCCGGATGTACGCGGGCCGGCCCTCGCGGTGGTGGGCGATCTCCGCGAGGATCCGCGAGACCAGCCCGTCGCGCAGGCTGCGCGGGGCCACCAGCAGCCGGTTGTACGTCTCGCGGCGCGAGTAGCCGGAGAGCCGGTTGAACAGGTGCGACAGGTCGGCGCCGACCTGCGGGTCGGCGGTCAGCAGCCCGAGGTCCTCGTAGAGCCGGGCGGTCTTCGGGTGGTAGTTGCCGGTGCCGACGTGGCTGTAGCGGCGCAGGGTGTCGCCCTCCTGGCGGACCACCAGCGACAGCTTGCAGTGCGTCTTCAGCCCGACCAGGCCGTAGACGACGTGGCAGCCCGCCTCCTCCAGCTTGCGGGCCCACTTGATGTTGGCCTGCTCGTCGAAGCGCGCCTTGATCTCGACCAGCACCAGGACCTGCTTGCCGGCCTCGGCGGCGTCGATCAGGGCGTCCACGATCGGCGAGTCGCCGGAGGTGCGGTACAGGGTCTGCTTGATGGCCAGGACGTCCGGGTCCTGCGCGGCCTGCTCCAGGAACCGCTGCACGGAGGTGGAGAAGGAGTTGTACGGGTGGTGCAGCAGCACGTCCCGTTCGCGCAGCGCCGCGAAGACGTCGGTGGCGTGCGCGGACTCGACCTCGGCCAGGTCGGGGTGGGTGCCGCCGACGAACTTCGGGTACTTCAGCTCCGGACGGTCCTGCCCGGCGATCGCGAACAGCCCCGTCAGGTCGAGCGGCCCGGGCAGCGGGTAGACCTCGGCGGCCTCTATGTTCAGCTCCTGGGCCAGCGTGTCCAGGGCCTGCGGGGCGATCGACTCCTCGACCTCGAGGCGGACCGGGGGCCCGAAGC
Organism: Streptomyces sp. NPDC111520; assembly: GCF_055635295.1. Lineage (NCBI taxonomy): Bacteria > Bacillati > Actinomycetota > Actinomycetes > Kitasatosporales > Streptomycetaceae > Streptomyces > Streptomyces sp. NPDC111520. The sequence goes on from NZ_JBVKBW010000023.1 coordinate 23,041, forward strand.
GGCGCCGCAGCAGTTCCTTCTCCAGTGCCTGGAGCAGGTTCTCCGCGTCGTCCTCCTCGACCTCCAGGTCCTCGTTCCGGGTCACCCGGAACATGTGGCTGTCCAGCACCTCCATGCCCGGGAACAGCTCCTCCAGGTGCGCGGCGATGACGTCCTCCAGCGGGACGAAGCGCTGCGGGCCGGCCTCGAGGAAGCGGGACAGGATCGGCGGGACCTTCACACGGGCGAAGTGGTCGTGCCCGGAGACCGGGTTGCGCACGGTGACGGCCAGGTTCAGCGACAGGCCGGAGATGTACGGGAACGGGTGCGCCGGGTCGACGGCCAGCGGGGTCAGGACCGGGAAGATCTTGTTCCTGAAGAGCGTGAAGAGCCGGGCCTGCTCCTTCTCGGTGAGGTCGTTCCACCGGATGATGTGGATGTCCTCCTCGGCGAGCGCCGGGGCCACGTCGTTCTGGAAGCAGGCGGCGTGCCGCGCCATGAGCTCGCGGGCGCGGCTGAGGATGTTCTCCAGCACCTTGGTGGGCGGCAGGCCGGAGGCCGAGCGCTGGGCGACGCCGGTGGTGATGCGGCGCTTCAGGCCGGCGACCCGGACCATGAAGAACTCGTCCAGGTTGCTGGCGAAGATGGCGAGGAAGTTGGCCCGTTCGAGGAGGGGCGTCTCCGGGTCCTCGGCGAGTTCCAGCACCCGCTCGTTGAAGGCCAGCCAGCTCTGCTCGCGGTCCAGGAAGCGGTTCAGCGGGAGCTCTTCCGCCGGCTCCTCGTCCTCCGCGGCGTCGGCGGGGCGGGCCTCGCCGCTCTTCTCCGCGGGACGCGGCACCGTCGACAGGCCGTCCAGGCGCTTCAGTTCGGGGTGCAGGGGCGGGACGACGTGCGGCCGGCCGTAGGCCGGGGACTGCTCCTCCGGCGTTTCGGACTCGGCCGGGGTGGTACCGGAGCCGGACCGCTCGGTCCGGGCGTTCGTCGGGAAATTCATCGAGGCCATGGGTGCGAGCCCTCCTCCGGATCCGGCACGTCGTTCAGGTGGACGGCGGCGCGCGGAACCCGGCCACCGACCATGCCTCCATTGTCCCCGGCGAGCCGGGATACCGGCAGGTCGAGAGGGGGGAGGTGGGTGGCGGCGGGCGTCTGCATTCACAGATGCTCGCAAGCGAGTTTGAATCGCCGGTAACGGGCAGGTGGCGGTCAGGAAATCGCCGTACGTACCGGCCGTGACCGGGCGGTCACCACGACGGCCCCGCCGGGGCTCCCCGGCGGCCCCCGCGCCGTCCCGCCGCGGATCCGCCGCGGACCGGGCCCCGGCAGGGCGATGGCCCGTCCGGGGGGGCGGGCCGCCCGGCGGCGGGGCTCAGGTCTCCGTGCGGTACATGAGGTCGACCTCGTGCGTGGTGAAGCCGAGGCGTTCGTAGACGGCGAGGGCGGGTGCGTTGTCCGCGTCGACGTAGAGCATCGCGGTGGGCAGGCCGCGGTCGTGCACGAGGTGCCGCAGCCCGGTCAGGGTGAGCGCCCGGCCCAGGCCGCCGCCCTGCTCCTCGGGGTGGATGCCCAGCACGTAGACCTCGCCGAGGCGCTCGCGCGCGTGCACCTTCGTCCAGTGGAAGCCGGCCAGCCGGTCGCCGCGGAAGGCGAGGAAGAAGCCGGCCGGGTCGAACCAGGGCTCGGCCTTGCGGTCGTCCAGGTCGCGCTGGGTGAGGCTGCCCTGCTCGGGGTGGTGCGCGAAGGCGGCGGCGTTGACCGCCAGCCAGGCGGCGTCGTCCCGGCCGGGGACGAAGGTGCGCACGGTGACGCCGGCGGGGTACACGGGCTCGCCCAGCGGGGGCGCGCCGGCTCCCTCCGCCAGCGGGCGGCGCAGCTGCCGCAGCTCGCGGAAGAGGGCGAGACCGAGCAGTCCGGCCAGGTGGCGGGCGGCGGGGTGGCCGCCGTGCGCCCACACCCGCAGCCGCTTGCCGGAGGTGGCGAGCAGGGCGTGGCCGAGCGCGCGGCCGTGGCCCTGAGCGCGGTGCGCCGGGTGGATGACCATCTCGGCGGCGGGGGCCTCGACCGGGTCGGTGTCCTCCAGTTGGGCGTACCCGACGAGCGCGCCGTCGCTCTCGACCAGCAGGTGGGTCACGCCCTCACGGACGCCGCCGCGCAGGTGGAGCCGGCCCTGCTCGGAGACCGCGGCCTGGCCGTCGACCTCCGCGGCCGCCTCGATCAGGGCGAGGACCGCGTCGGCCCGGCCGGGGCTCAGCTCGTCGAGGGTCTCGATCCGGCGGGGGCCCACGGCGGTCTGCTGTGCTGCTGCGTCGGTCATGGGACCGAGCTTACGACCGCGGGGGTGCGGGAGGTGTCCATCGGCACCAGTGCCGCCGCACCGCAGGCCACGACCGCCGCGGCGGCGAGGGCGGGCCAGTAGCCGGTGGCCGAGATGAGGGCGGCGCTCAGCGGAGGGACGAGGGCGGCGGTCAGGTTCTGGCCGGTGTTGTGGACGCCGAGGGCGCGACCGGACCAGGACGGGCCCGCCCGTTCGGCCGTGGCGGTGAAGGACAGCCCGTTGGTGCCGGCGGTGATCCCGACGGACAGCACGAGGGCGGCCGCGGTCAGCGGCGAGGGGAAGGCCGCGGTCAGGGCGGCCGCCGAGACCACCACGGCGGTGAGGACGGCCAGTTGCCGCATCGGCCGCAGCCGGCTGCCGACCCGGTCCGACCAGCGTCCGGCGGCGATCCGGGTGCAGGCCCCCAGTACCTGCGCGAGGGCGATCAGCCGCCCGGCGCCGACCGCCGACCAGCCCCGGGTGTCCACCAGCAGCACCAGGGCGAAGGCTCCCGCCGTGAACTGCGGTACGACCAGCAGCGCGCCCGCGCCGTGGATCCGCCACAAGGTGGCCGAGCCCCGGTAGGGGTTGACGGCCGGGGAGGCCCCGGGAGCGGCCTGCGGGCGTGCCGGGTCGGCGGCGAACAGCGCGACCATGCAGGCGACGGCCCCGCACACCGCGGCCAGGAAGCCGAAGGCGCCGCGCACCCCGTACGCGGCCGCGAGCGACGGCATGGTCAGCGCGGCCACGCCCATGCCGAGCGGGGTGGAGGTCTGCCGGATGCCCATGGCCAGTCCGCGCTCCCGGGCGGAGAACCAGCCCATGACGAGGCGTCCGCTCGCGGAGTACACCGAGGCCCCCGCGGCTCCGGCCAGGGCGAGCAGCGCGCCCAGTGCCGTCGTGCCGCGCCCGGCGCCCACCGGGCCGGCCGCGAGGGCGAGCAGCACGGCGGCGCCACCGAGACCCGAGGCGATCACGACGCGTTCGCCGTACCGGTCCGCGGCGGCGCCCCAGGCGACGAGGGCCGCGACCAGCCCGGCGGTGGGGCAGGCGATGAGGAGCCCGATCTGCGGCAGGGTCAGGTGTGCGGTGTCCCGCAACGCGGCGGCCAGGTAGGGGACTCCGTAGACGAAGGCGCAGGCGGCGGTCTGCGCCCCGGTGCCCAGGGCGAGCATCAGCCAGCGGCGGCGCATGGCGTGCACCTCCTCGGTCGGTGGTGGATCCAACTATGCAGCTGGTTCGAATGGCGAGACAGATCCTTCCGAGATGTGAGACGTCATCCCTGGAGATCCGACATGTACCGATCAGTCGAAACCTGCCCGTAACCGCAAAGCCACTGACAACTACGCGCGTTGACCATAGGCTGCCGCCGTCCTCCGTCCTCCGTCCTCCGTCCCACGTCCATCGCCCACGTCCATCGCTCACGTCCACCGCTCACGTCCAAGGGGACCCATGTCTGTGACCCACCCGCGTCACCGTGGCGCACGCCGCGTCGCCGCCGCGACCGCCGGCCTGGCCGCGGTCGGTGCGCTCGTCATAGCGAGCCCGACCGCCCAGGCCCACGAGACCCACCACGGGGGTCACGGCCACGGCAGCCGGACCGTCGACCTCCAGCTGCTCGCCGTCAACGACTTCCACGGCAACCTGGAGCCCCCGGCCGGTTCCTCCGGCCGCGTCACCGAGCTCCAGGCGGACGGCACCACCAAGACGATCGACGCCGGCGGCGTCGAGTACCTGGCCTCCAGCCTGCGCACCGCCCGCAAGGGCCAGGCGCGTTCGCTCACCGTCGCCGCGGGCGACATCGTCGGCGCCAGCCCGCTGCTGTCCGGCCTGTTCCACGACGAGCCCACCGTCGAGGCCATGAACAAGCTGGGCCTGGACGTCACCGGCGTCGGCAACCACGAGTTCGACGAGGGCAAGGACGAGCTGCTCCGCCTGCAGAACGGCGGCTGCCACCCGGTCGAGGGCTGCTACGAGAAGGGCCGCAAGTTCAAGGGCGCGGACTACCCGATCCTCTCGGCGAACGTCGTCAACGAGAAGACCGGCCGCCCGCTGCTCAAGCCGTACACCATCGAGAACGTCAAGGGCGTCCGCGTCGGCTTCATCGGCGTCACGCTCGAGGGCACCCCCAACATCGTCTCCGCCGAGGGAGTCAAGGGCCTGAAGTTCCTCGACGAGGTCGAGACGATCAACAAGTACACCAAGGAGCTCAAGCGCAAGGGCGTCAACGCCGTCGTCGCGCTCGTGCACGAGGGCGGCTTCCCCGCCTCCTCCGCGTACAACTACAACTGCGACGCGGGCGGCGCCGGCACCGGTCTGTCCGGCCCGATCGTCGACATCGCGAAGAACACCTCGGCGGACGTCGACGCGCTGGTCACCGGCCACACGCACAACGCGTACGTCTGCACCGTCCCGGACCCCAAGGGCCACGACCGCCTGGTCACCAGCGCGGCCTCCTTCGGCCGGCTCTTCACCGAGCTGGACATGAAGTACGACCTGCGCACCCACGACATCGTGCGCGCCTCGGTGCGCGGCTCGAACCACGTCGTCGACCGCACCCAGAGCAAGGCCGCGGACCTGACGGCGCTGATCGGCCGCTGGCAGACGCTGGCCGCCCCGGTCGCGGGCCGCACCGTCGGCTACATCTCCCAGGACATCAACCGGGCCGGCAACGAGTCGCCGCTCGGCGACCTGATCGCCGACGCGCAGCTCGCCTACGGCAAGTCGCTCGACCCCGACACCGACCTCGCCCTGATGAACCCCGGCGGCATCCGCACCGACCTGGTGCACAAGGCCACCGGCAGCGAGGGCGACGGCGTGGTCACCTACGCGGAGGGCTTCGCGGTCCAGCCGTTCAGCAACACGGTCAACCTGCGGAACCTGACCGGCGCCCAGCTGGTCACCGTGCTGCAGCAGCAGGTCAGCGGCGCCAACGCGGCCGCCCCGAAGATCCTGCAGATCTCCGCCGGCCTGACCTACACGCTGGACCTCACCAAGTCCGGCGCCGACCGCGTCGTCGCGGGCTCGATCCGCCTGAACGGTGCCCCGATCGACCCGGCGGCCACCTACCGCGTCGCGATGAACAACTTCCTCGCGGGCGGCGGCGACGGCTTCGCCGAGCTGGCCAACGGGACGAACGAGCTCGTCGGCGGCGACGACCTGGCCGCGCTCAACGCCTACCTGACCGCCAACTCCTCGGCCTCCGCGCCGCTGGCGGCCCCGGCGGCCGACCGCATCACGATCGTCCAGTAGTACGCGGCGGGAGCGGGCAGGGCCCGCGACCGCACACCGCACCGGGGGCGGCCGTCGACACCGACGGCCGCCCCCGGCCGTTCCCGGCCGTTTTCGCCAGGGCGCCCGCGACCCCGCCCTCGTGCTGTGGGCCTCCGCTGCCTACGCTGTGGACATGACGACAACGGGGCGACGGCGGTTCAGGTCCGGCACGGTGATCCTCGGCGGCATGGGTGTGCTCGCCGCGGCGCTGACCGCGTGCGGCTCCGAACCCGACAAGCGTTGCGTCGACCCCGAGACCTACCGGACGCTTCCTTCCAAGGAGTGCGAGGACGATCACGGCCACGGCCGCTACTACTACGGCGGCAGCGTCCGGAGCGGGAAGGCCAAGGGCGGCAGCTTCGACAAGTCGTCGGTGAAGACCGGGGGCTTCGGCGGCCACGGCTCGGGCCACGGGTCCGGCGGCGGCTGATGCGCCGGCACTCCGTCGAGCCGCGGCCCGGCTGGCAGCGGACCGTGGAGGAGCAGGGCGTCGTCTACCCGCTGACCCGCTACCCCGACGGCTCGCTGCGGCCGTACTGGGACGAGAGCGGCTACTACGAGTTCTCGCTCCCCGAGGTCGAGGCCCTGGAGGAGACCGTCGAGGAACTGCACGCGATGTGCCTCGCCGCAGCGGAGCACATCGTCGCCGAGGACCGCTTCGCCGAGCTCGGCGTCCACGACCCGCGCCTGGCCGGGCGGATCGCCGAGTCCTGGCGGCGGCGCGCGGAACTCCCCTCCCTCTACGGCCGTTTCGACCTGCGCTACGACGGGACCGGCCCGGCGAAGCTGCTGGAGTACAACGCCGACACCCCCACCTCGCTGGTCGAGGCGGCCGGCGCCCAGTGGTTCTGGATGGAGGACCGCTTCCCCGGCGCGGACCAGTGGAACTCCCTCCACGAACGCCTCGTCGACGCGTGGCGGCGCCAGGCCCCGCTGCTGCCGCCCGGCCCGGTGCACTTCGTGCACACCGAGGCCGACGAGCTCGGCGAGGACCTGATGACGGTGGCCTACCTGCGGGAGACCGCGGAACAGGCCGGTCTCGACACCCATGCCCTGTCGGTGGAGGCGATCGGCTGGGACGAGCTGTCCGGCCGCTTCGTCGACGACCGGCTGCGCTTCATCCGCAGCTGCTTCAAGCTCTACCCCTGGGAATGGCTGGCCACCGACCAGTTCGGCGGTCACGTCCTGGACACCCTCGACAACGGCGGCGGCACCGGCACGACCTGCTGGATCGAGCCCGCCTGGAAGATGCTGCTCTCCAACAAGGCGCTGCTGGCCGTCCTGTGGGAGCTCTACCCCGGCCACCCCAACCTCCTCGCCGCGTACCTCGACGGTCCCCGTGAGCTCGCCCGGACCACGGGCTGGGTCGCCAAGCCGCTGCTCGGCCGGGAGGGGGCGGGCGTCACCGTGCACCGGGCGGGCGAGGCCGCGGCGCCGCCCGCCGACGAGCCCTGCTGCTACCAGGAACTGGCCCCGCTGCCCGTGTTCGACGGCAACCACGTGGTGCTGGGCGCCTGGGTCGTGGCGGACGAGGCGGCCGGGCTCGGCATCCGCGAGTCGGCGGGCCTGGTCACCGACACGTACGCGCGCTTCCTGCCGCACGTGATCAGCTGAGCCGGAACGGCAGCGCGGGGTGACCCTTCGGCGACCGCGCGTGGGCTGAAGCGCTTACCCCTTCCGGCGCCGGGGAGTTACCGGCGGGAACACTTTCCTCGGCAGTAACTTGTGCTTCACCATGGGCAGCCCCGTCCCTCCAGACCCATCGATGTGTCCGGGTGGTCCGCCGTGTCCCAGAAGCACCAAGCGCCCGTGTACGAGGAGTTGTCCGACGCCGCCCTCACCGAGCGGGTACGGGCCGGCGCGCCGACCGCCTACCCGGCGACCGAGGAACTGCGCCGCCGCCACCTGCCCGCCGTCGCCTGCTACGCCCGGCTGTGCACCCGTGACGGGGCCGCCGCCGACCAACTCGCCGCGCAGGCCTTCGCGCTGGCCTGGCAGGAGGTGCACCGCGGCGTCGACCCCCGCGGCCCCTGGCGGCACCGGCTGCTGATGCTCGTCCACCAGGCCGCCGCCGTGTGGGCGGCCGGCAGCCGCCGCGAACGGCTCGGCGACGCGTACGCCGCCTTCATCGACGACATCCGCGGCGCCGAGCAGCGCCTTCCCGGCCTGCCGGGCCTGCCCGTCCACCCCCGGCTCCACCTGGCCGAACGCTCCGTGCCGGCCGGTGCCTTCGCCGCCTTGCCGCAGCACACCCAGGGCGTGCTGTGGCACGCCGTCGTGGAGCGGGAGAGCGCCGCCGGCGTCGCCCTGTGCACCGGCGACCGGCCCCCGGAGGTCGCGGACCTGACCGCCAGGGCCCGGGACGCGCTGCGCGAGGCCTACCTGCGGACGTACCTGGACCGCAGCCAGGACCCCCGCTGCAAGGGCTTCGGCCGGCTCCTCGACGCCGCCGCCCGCCGCGACGACGCCCGGCAGAACGCGGACGTGGACCGGCACCTCGCGCACTGCCCGGGCTGTTCCGGCGCGCTGGAGACGCTGATCGCCCTCGAACGCGACCCCCGGCCGCTGCTGGTCGCGGCCCTGCTCGGCTGGGCGGGGCCCGCCTACCTGGCGGCCCGGTCCGCCCCCGAGCCGCCCGCCACCGCGCCCGCCCCGCCCGCGGCGCCCGGCACCTCCCGCCGGCGCCGGCGGCCCGGCCCGCTGGAGCGGCTGCTGAGGCTGCGCACCCGCTACCCCTCTCCGCTGGTCTCCCTGCTGCTCGTCGCCGTCGCCGCCCTGGCCGCCACCGGTCTGGTCTACGCGACGGGCGACCACCCCGCCCCGACCGGTAACGGCGGGGCGCTGCCCAGGCCGCCGGCGGTCACGGTCACCGCGACCGCCACGCAGACCGTCACCCCGAGCCCCACCGCGACGCCGGGCCCCTCCCGTACGGCGGGCGGCTCCGGCGGCCCGGGCGGGACGGCGACCCGGTCGCCCGCGCCGCCGACGCGCACGCCGGGCACCCGGCCGCCGCGGAAGGTGCCGGGCAGTGCCTACGCCCAGGTCGTCAACGACGCGTCGGGTCTCTGCCTGGACGTACGGGACGAGGAGTTCGACAAGGGGGACGACGTCATCGTCGCCGGCTGCGACGCGGGCTCGGCCTCACAGAAGTGGCGGGTGGACCCGCGCGGCCTGCTGGTCAACGGCGCGGACCCCGCCTTCTGCCTGGACTCGCGCGGCGACACCGACCGCGGCCTCGGCATCTGGGCCTGCTCGTCGGTCGAGGGCGGGAACGCGGCGAACCTGCTGTTCCTGGTCGACTCGCTGGGCCGGGTCCGCCCGCAGATCGACCTCGGTACCGCGATGCGGCCGGACGGCTCGATCCCCGGCTCCACCCTCTCCTTCACCACCGTCGGCACCGCCGACGCCCAGCGCTGGCACGCCGGTTAGCCGGCCGGCGTGCCCTCCGGCGCCTCGGGGGGCGGGGTCCGCGCCCCGGGCAGCCGGACGACCGCCACGGTGCCGCCGCCCTGCGCGGGCTGCAGCGCGACGGTGCCGCCGAGCTGCTGCACCGTACGGGCCACGATCGACAGGCCCAGGCCCGAGCCGGGCAGGCTGCGGGCGGAGGCCGAGCGCCAGAAGCGCTCGAAGACGTGCGGGAGGTCCTCCGGGGGGATGCCCGGACCGTGGTCCCTGACGGTCAGCTCCCCGCCGTGCAGTTCCACCTCGACCGTGCCGGCCGGCGGGCTGAACTTCACCGCGTTGTCCAGGAGGTTGATCACCGCCCGTTCCAGGGCCGACGGCTCGGCCCGCAGGTACCAGGGGGCCAGGTCGGCGGTGATCTTCAGGTCGGGGCCGGTACGCCGCCGGGCCCGCTCCAGCGCGGCCTCCACGACCTCGTGCAGCGCCACGGTCTGCGGGGGCGCGCCGCCGTGCGCCGCGTCCGGCCGGGACAGCTCCTGCAGGTCGCCGATGAGCGCCGCCAGTTCGCCCATCTGCGCCTTCACCGACAGCATCAGCTCCCGGCGGTCCTCCGCGGGCAGCTCCCGTCCGGTCAGCTCGCTGCGTTCCAGCAGTTCGATGTTGGTGCGCAGGGAGGTGAGCGGGGTACGCAGCTCGTGCCCGGCGTCCGCGATCAGCTGCTGCTGGAGTTCACGGGAGGAGGACAGCGCGGCCGTCATCGAGTTGAAGGACGCCGACAGCCGCGCGATCTCGTCGCGGCCCTCGACCGGGATGCGGACGCTCAGGTCCTCGGTGCGCGCCACGTGCTCCACGGTGTCGGTGAGCCGGTCCACCGGCTTGAGCCCCGCGCGGGCCACGCCGAGGCCGGCCGCGCTCGCGCCGAGCACCCCTATGCCGCTGACGGCCAGCAGGATCAGGGCGAGGGTGTTGAGCGGGCCGGTCACCTCGTCCAGCGGGCGGCCGACCGAGATGGCGGCCTGCTCCGTCCGCTGGCGGGAGTACTCGATCTGGGCGGGCCGCGTCAGCACCCGCATCTCCGTGCCGTCCTTCGTGGTCACGGTCTGCAGGGACTCCGAGGACTGCCCCCGCACCACGGCCAGGTCCGCCTCCGTCACCGGGAGCATCTCGTCGCCGAGCACCCAGCAGCCCGTGCCGTCCTCGGTGACGAGCAGCACGGACGAGTGGTTGGGGTTGAAGGAGAGCGGCCCGTCGGACGTGTCGCTCTGCGGTGAGCTCAGGCACCCGTAGTCGCCGAGCACACTCCGGGCGGCGGGGGCCGCGTTGCCCGGCGCGCGCAGCGACTCGTCGAGCTGGTCCATCAGCTGCTTCTCCACGATGAACCAGCAGGCCAGTGCACACGCGGCCACGGCGACCGCCACGGCGGCCGCGGTGAGGATCGCCAGCCGGGACCGCAGCGGCAGCGAGCGGAAGCGCGGGATGCGCCGCATCAGCCCTTGCCCTCCGCGGAGCGCAGTACGTAGCCGACGCCCCGCACGGTGTGGACCAGCCGCGGCAGGCCCCCGGCCTCCGTCTTGCGCCGCAGGTACATCACGTACACGTCCAGGGAGTTGGAGCTCGGCTCGAAGTCGAAGCCCCAGACCGCCTTGAGGATCTGCTCGCGGGTGAGCACCTGGCGCGGGTGGGCGAGGAACATCTCCAGCAGGGTGTACTCGGTGCGGGTCAGCTCGACCGGCACACCGGCCCGGGTGACCTCCCGGGTCGAGGTGTCCATCCGCAGGTCCGCGAAGGACAGTGCGCTCTCCTCGCCGGTGGCGCCGCCCGTCACCGTCGCGTACGCGCTGCGCCGCAGCAGCGCCCGCAGCCTGGCCAGCAGTTCGTCCAGCTCGAAGGGCTTGACCAGGTAGTCGTCGGCGCCGGCGTCGAGACCGGTGACCCGGTCGCCGACCGTGTCGCGGGCGGTGAGCATGAGGATCGGTGTGGTGGTGCCGCCGGACCGGAGCCTGCGGGCGGTGGTGAGGCCGTCCATGCGCGGCATGAGGACGTCGAGGACGATCGCGTCCGGCCGGTAGGAGGCGACCTGGTCCAGAGCGGCCAGGCCGTCCTCCGCCAGCTCGGTCTCGTATCCCTCGAAGGCGAGGCTGCGCCTGAGTGCTTCGCGGACCGCGGGTTCGTCGTCCACGATCAGGATGCGGGCGGGGGCCTCGCCGTTCTCGCCGGGGCTCATGGTCTTCCACCTCGCGGGATGAGGGTTGGGGGCGGTGGGTGCCGCCTGGGGGTGCGGGGTGCTCCGGTTCTTAGCCTCGCACGGCGGCGAGGCGGTGGGCCGCAATCGCCCGGCGCGCGTAGCGGCGCGCGTACCGGCGGGTGGTCGCGATCTCGGGCTCGCGGGCGGCCGGCTCCCGGTAGGGGATCAGCGCGCGGTCGGCGGGGCCGGAGGGGACGGTAGCGGGGTGGAGGGAGGTGCTGAGGAAGACGTTCATGGTGCCCACATCCCTTCGATGCGGTGCGGTCAGCTGTCGCTGTCGCCGTTGCGCAGGGTGCCGAGGTCGGACTTGAGGGTGTTCACCGGGATCGCGAAGCCGAGGCCGACGCTGCCGGCCTGGCCGCTTGCGGAGGAGGCGGCGGAGTACATGGCCGAGTTGATGCCGATGATCTCGCCGCTCATGTTGATCAGGGCACCACCGGAGTTGCCGGGGTTGAGGGAGGCGTCGGTCTGGATCGCCTTGTACGTGGTCGTGGACGGGCCGACGTCGCCGTTGTACTGGCCGCCGCCGAACTCGAACGGCCACCGGCCGGTCCCGCCGCCGGGCCGCTGCCCCTGGCCCTCGCCGGTGGAGACGGTGACGTCGCGGTCGACCGCGGAGACGATGCCGCTGGTGACGGTGCCGGTCAGGCCCTCGGGCGAGCCGATGGCGACGACCTGGTCGCCGACCGCGACCCGGCTGGAGTCGCCGAGCGAGGCGACCGGAAGACCACTCACGCCCTCGGCCTTCACCAGCGCGAGGTCCTTGCCGCTGTCGGTGCCGACGACGCTGCCGGTGACCGTCTTGCCCGAGCTGAAGGTCACCTTGACCGAATCGGCCCCGGAGACGACGTGGTTGTTGGTGACGATCTCACCGTCGCCGGTGACGACCACCCCGGAACCCGTCGACTCCCCGGCGGCCGAGGTCGCGCTGATCTCCACGATGCTCGGGCTGACGGCGGCGGCCACGGCCGAGACACCGGTGCTGCCCGAGCTGCTGGTGCCGATCACCTTCGTCGAGGTGCCCGCCGTGGAGGTCGGGGTGGTCGCCCGTCCCACGAGGGCGGCCGTGCCGCCGCCGATCAGCGCGGACACCAGCGCCACGGAGGCGACCAGGGCCACGGGACGGCGGTTCCGGCGCTGCGACTGCGCCTGGGGCTGCGGCTGCGCGGCGTAGGGCGCGGGGTGCCCGTACGTCAGCAGCGGCTCGTAGGGCGGCCGGGGCGGGTACCCGCCGGCGCCGGAGGACTGCTGCGGGTCGTGGGCGTCGTTGCGACGGGTGCTCTCGTTCATGCCTATGACTGTTCTCGCTGAACATGAGAGCCGCCTGAGTGTGACCTGAGAAGCGGGGCAGAGTTCCGTATGCCCGATATGAGGAACGAAGCCGCAGGTCAGGGCCTACGCTTACACAGCCCGTAGACGGGCCGCCGACCGGGGCGGGGGCGGGCCCGCCGCGGCCGGCGCCGCGGTCAGTGGCAGCCGCAGCTGCGCCGTACGACCAGCCGGGACGGGAACTGCCGCAGCCGCTCGCGCCGCGAGCCGTTCACCCGCAGCCCGTCGTCCAGCACCAGGTCGACCGCCGCGCGGGCCATCGCCTCGCGGTCCGAGGCCACCGTCGTCAGCGGCGGGTCGGTGAGCGCCGCCTCCTTGACGTCGTCGAACCCGGCCACGGCCAGCTCGCCCGGCACGTCGATGCGCAGTTCGCGGGCCGCCCGGAGCAGGCCGATGGCCTGGTCGTCGGTGGCGCAGACGATGGCCGTCGGCCGGTCGGGCCGGGACAGCAGCTCCAGGCCGACCTCGTAGGCGTCGTAGCGGTTGTACGAGGACGAGAACAGGCGGCCGTCGACGGGGATGCCCGCCTCCTGCATCGCCCGGCGCCAGCCCTCGATGTGGTCGGTGACCGGGTCGCCGTGCTTCGGGGTGATCTCGGTGCCGCCGAGGCAGGCCACGTACGAGTGGCCGTGCTCCAGCAGGTGCCGGGTGGCGAGCTGGGCGCCGCCGACGTCGTCCGTCACGACCGCGACGTCGTCGATCGCCTCCGGGCGCCGGTGCATCAGCACGACCCGCGCGTCCCAGGCGTCGATCTCCGTCGCGGCGTGCTCGCTGAGGCCCTGGCTGATCAGGATCAGCCCCGAGACCCGCATGCCGAGGAAGGCCCGCAGGTAGTGCACCTCGCGCTCGTCGAGGTAGTCCGAGTTGCCGACCAGCACCATCTTGCCGCGCTCGGCGGCCGCCCTTTCGACGGCGTGCGCCATCTCCGCGAAGAACGGCTGCCGGGCGTCCGGCACGATCAGGCCTATCAGGTCGGTGCGGCGGCTCGCCATCGCCTGGGCCACCCGGTCGGGGCGGTAGCCCAGCTGTTTGATCGCCGCGAGGACGCGCTCGCGGGTGGCCGGTGCGACCGGCCGGGGTCCGTTGTTGATGACGTAGCTGACGACCGCGGTCGAGGTCCCCGCAAGCCTGGCCACATCGTCACGCGTCACCTTTGCCACGGGCCGAGTCTACGCGGGTACACCCGTGCATCCCACCGTCTGTCCACAGGCGTGACCACCGCGTGATCACCCGTTCCTGGAGGCGGTCACGGCCGTTCCCTGCGCGGGTTCCTGCCCGGTCCGCGCGGGCGCCGTCTCCTCCGCCGCCCGCTCGCCCTTCTCCGGGGTGACGAAGCGGTAGCCGACGTTGCGGACGGTGCCGATCAGGGACTCGTGCTCGGGCCCGAGCTTGGCGCGCAGCCGCCGTACGTGGACGTCCACGGTGCGGGTGCCGCCGAAGTAGTCGTAACCCCAGACCTCCTGGAGGAGCTGGGCGCGGGTGAAGACCCGGCCCGGGTGCTGCGCCAGGTACTTCAGCAGCTCGAACTCCTTGAAGGTCAGGTCCAGGACCCTGCCCTTGAGCTTCGCGCTGTACGTGGCCTCGTCCACCGACAGGTCGCCGTTGCGGATCTCCATCGGGCTGTCGTCGACGCCGATCTGCTGCCGGCCCATCGCCAGCCGCAGCCGCGCCTCGACCTCGGCGGGTCCCGCCGTGTCCAGCAGGACGTCGTCGATGCCCCAGTCCGCGGTGACGGCCGCCAGCCCGCCCTCGGTGACCACCAGGACCAGCGGGCAGCCGGGCCCGGTGGAGCGCAGCAGCTGGCACAGCGAGCGGACCTGCGGCAGCTCGCGGCGGCCGTCGACGAGGATCACGTCGGCGCCGGGCGTGTCCACCAGCGCGGGGCCCTCGGCCGGGGCCACCCGTACGTTGTGCAGCAGCAGCCCGAGTGCCGGGAGCACCTCGGTGGACGGCTGCAGCGCGTTGGTCAGGAGGAGGAGTGAGCTCACCGGCCGCTCCCGTCGTCCACCGTCCGGTCATGCGTGTTCCGCTTGCCCATAGCGACCCTCCTCGGTCCTGCGAGGACGTGTGCGTGCGCCGACGTGTGCGCTCCGGTGCCCCGGAAAGCACGAAAGGACCCGGGGGCGACGCTGCCCGGATCCTCTTGACCAAAGAGAATAGCCCACATGGAGTCCGTGAGTGAGTCCGCCGCCGTGCGGTCGAGTGTCCCGTCGATCGTCTCCGGGGGGCTGCGGGCCGTCCTGACGGCCGAGGACCGGGTGCCGATCGACGCCGCGTACCTGCCCGGGACGACGCCCGGGGGGCTCGCGATCGTCGTGGCGCACGGCTTCACCGGCGCACTGGAGCGGCCGGCCGTGGTCCGGGCGGCGGAGACCTTCGCCCGGGTGGACGGCGTCGGTGGCGTGGTGACCTTCTCCTTCCGCGGGCACGGCCGCTCGGGCGGGCGCTCCACGGTCGGCGACCGCGAGGTCCTGGACCTGGACGCCGCGGTGCGCTGGGCACGGCGGCTCGGTCACCCCGCGGTGGCCTCGGTGGGCTTCTCCATGGGCGGTTCCGTCGTCCTGCGGCACGCGGGGCGCAAACCGGCGCACGAGGGGGCGCACGTTGACGCCGTCGTCTCCGTGAGCGCGCCCGCGCGCTGGTACTACCGCGGTACGGCACCGATGCGCCGGGTGCACTGGGCGATCACCCAGCCCGTGGGACGACTGGTCTCCCGGGGACTGCTGCACACGCGCATCCACGACAGGGACTGGGACCCCGTGCCCGTGCCGCCCGTCGAGGCGGTGCGCTCCATCGCGCCCACACCCCTGCTCGTCGTGCACGGCGACCGCGACGGCTACTTCCCGCTCGACCACCCGCTCTCCCTGGCCGAGGCCGCGGGCGACGCCGCCGAACTGTGGATCGAGCCCGGGTTCGGCCACGCCGAGAACGCCGCGGCGCCCGACCTCCTGCGCCGCATCGCCGTGTGGACGGCCGCCCGCACCCGCCCCGCCGGCCCGCCCGCCTGACCCCGCCGGCCCGTCCGCCTGACCCCGCCGGCCCGTCCGCCGCCGCGCGGACCGGGCCCGGCCGACGTGCCCCGCCCGCGCTGCGCCATCATGGACCGCGGCAGGACCCGCACGGGCGAACGGAAGGACCGCTATGGCGGCACACGGAACCATCCGGTACTGGGCCGCGGCCAAGGCCGCCGCCGGCGCCGCGGAGGAGCCGTACCGGGAGGGCACCCTCGCCGAGGCGCTGGACGCGGCGCGCGAGCGCCACGCGTCCCGCCCCGAGTTCGCCCGCGTCCTGGCGAACTGTTCGTTCCTGGTCGACGGGAACCCCGTCGGCACCCGGGACCACGCCGGGGTGCGGTTGGCCGACGGCGGCACCGTCGAGGTGCTCCCGCCGTTCGCGGGAGGATGAGCACGTGACCGACAACCACGACTGGTACGACCGCGGCGCGGGCCCGATGCCCGCGCACGACACCACCGCCCTCCTCCCGCCCGTGGACGGCGCCCCGGAGCCGCCTCCCGGCGGCGGCCGCGCCGCCCGGCGCCGGCAGGCCTCCCGCGCCGGCTCGCCGATCATCGCCCCCGGCATGCAGCCCGCCCTCGTCACGGCCGCCCTGGCGCTGCTGCTGGCCGGCGGAGCGCTGCTGGGGCGCCCCGCGCTCGCCGCCGCGGGCGTGCTGCTGCAGGCGGTCACCGCGGCCGGCTGGTTCCGGCTGAACGGCATGTGGCCGGCCCGGCAGGGCATCGTGCTGGCCTTCCTGGCGGGTGTCACCGCCGAGGTCGCCGTGCTGGCCGACGGGGTGGACAACGCCCCGGCGGTGATCATCGGCACCCTCGGCGTCTGGCTGCTGCTCGTCCTCGTCCTGCAGCTGCGCCACCGCGGCACCCCCGAGGAGCGGCTCTCCTCGCTGACCGCGACCTCCGCCTCGACGCTCATCACGATCCTGGCCACCGGATTCCTGGCGACGACGGCCGACCCGCGCGGCACCGACGCCGTGGTGACCGCGGTGGTCGCGGTCGCCGTCGCGACGCTCGCCCGGGCGATCCCGCTGCCCGGCGTGGTCTCGGTCCTCGTCGCGCTCGCGGCCGCCACCGGCAGCGGCGTCGCCCTCGGGCAGCTGGAGACCTCCGACGCGGCGCCGGTCGCGCTCGTCGCCGGGATCTGCGCGCTGATCGGCCTGCGGGTGGCCAGCTACGACTTCCCGTCCCGGTTCGTGCACTTCACGGCGGGTGTGGCGCTGCCGCTGACCGCCGCGGCCCCGGCGGTCTACGTGACCGCCCGGGCACTGCTGGGCTGACACACCGACTAGGGTCGGTCCGAACACCGACTCGGGGGTTGTCGCATGCGCACTCTGAAGGTCCTGCTCGTCCTCTTCGTGCTCCTCGGCGGCCTGTTCGTCGCGGCGGACCGGATCGCCGTGCACTTCGCGGAGTCCGAGGCGGCGGACCGGGCGAAGACGACGCTGGGGCTGACCTCCCCGCCGGGGATCGACATCAAGGGCTTCCCGTTCCTCACGCAGGTGCTGGCCAAGAAGCTCGACGACGTCGAGGTGACGGCGGACGGCGTGCAGGCCGCCGGCACCGGGGGCGAGACGCTGCGCGTCGCCCGCTTCCGGGCCGACCTGCACGGGGTGAGCCTGGGCGACGGCTTCAGCAGCGCGGTCGCCGACACGGCCGAGGGCACCGCCCTGGTCAGCTACGAGGACCTGGCCAAGGCCGCCCCCAGCGGCGTGACGATCGGCTACGGCGGCACCTCGGCGAACGGCAAGGGCCAGGTCAAGATGGGGGTGGAGGTCTCCACCCCGGTCGGCACGATCAAGCGCAGCGTGGTGAGCGAGGTCGCCGTGGCCGGCAAGGGCAAGATCAAGCTGACCGCGGGCAAGATACCGGGACTGGACTCGCTGCCCCCGGTCGTGGAGGACCTGATCCGCGAGCGGATCGACTTCACCCGCGCGCTGACGGGCCTGCCGGAGGGCATCGAGCTCACGTCGGTCACCGCGACCGCCGACGGCATCGACATCGCGGCGACCGGCAAGAAGGTCGTTCTCGCCCAGTGAGACGTCGGCGTCCGCTCCGCAGCCGACGCGGCGGCCGGCGGGCCCCGGGCTATCGGGCGGAGGTGCGGCACCCGAAGTTCATCTCGAAGTACGGACAATCTCATCTCGGGATACGGACCGCCGGTGACACCGGCCGGTCCCCTTCCCTACGATCGAGGCCATGAAGCGACAGGCGGACCTCACGAAGCGGCGGGCAGTCGACCTGTGCCGTGTCGCCGCCATGCTCTGTCGCGTCCCCTAGGGGCCCCGCGCCGTCTCCCGGCGCCGCACTCCGCCCCACCCTTCCCCGCGCTCATGCCGTGGCGCGCCCGCGCAGCGCAGCCCGGCCCCCCTGCGCACCCGTCCGTGCGCCGTGACATTCCGCAACTGCCCCGGAGGAGACAGCAATGAGCCGCAGTGACGTCCTGGTGGACGCCGACTGGGTCCAGGCCCGGATCGACGACCCGAAGGTGGTCATCGTCGAGGTCGACGAGGACACGTCGGCGTACGACAAGAACCACATCAAGAACGCCGTCCGGATCGACTGGAAGCAGGACCTCCAGGACCCGGTGCGCCGTGACTTCGTCGACCAGGCCGGCTTCGAGAAGCTCCTGTCGGAGAAGGGCATCGCGAACGACGACACCGTCGTCCTCTACGGCGGCAACAACAACTGGTTCGCGTCCTACGCGTACTGGTACTTCAAGCTCTACGGCCACCAGGACGTCAAGCTCCTCGACGGCGGCCGCAAGAAGTGGGAGCTGGACTCCCGCGACTTGGTCGACGGCTCCGAGGTCCCGTCCCGCCCGGCCACCGAGTACCAGGCCAAGGCCCAGGACGTCTCGATCCGCGCCTTCCGCGACGACGTGATCGCCGCCATCGGCAGCCTCAACCTGGTCGACGTCCGCTCGCCCGACGAGTTCTCCGGCAAGCTGCTCGCCCCGGCCCACCTCCCCCAGGAGCAGTCCCAGCGCCCGGGCCACGTCCCGACCGCCCGGAACATCCCGTGGTCGAAGTCGGCCAACGACGACGGCACCTTCAAGTCGGACGACGAGCTGAAGGAGCTGTACGAGGGCGAGGGTGTGGACCTGGCCAAGGACACCATCGCCTACTGCCGCATCGGCGAGCGCTCCGCGCACAGCTGGTTCGTGCTGCACGAGCTGCTCGGCCAGCCCAACGTCAAGAACTACGACGGTTCCTGGACCGAGTACGGCTCCCTCGTCGGCGTGCCGATCGAGCTCGGCGCCGCGAAGTAAGCCCCGAGACCCGAGACCCCGACCCGGAGGAATCAGCACCATGTGTGGAGCGAAGGCCGGCGGCCCGGACCTGGCCGGCATCGACGTGGCGACCGAGACGATCATCCAGGGTTCCGTGACCCGCGACGGCGAGCCGGTGACCGGTTACGTCCGGCTGCTGGACGGCGGCGGCGAGTTCACGGCCGAGGTGCCGACCTCGGCGACCGGCCAGTTCCGCTTCTTCGCGGCCCCCGGGACGTGGACGCTGCGCGCCCTCGTGCCGGGCGCGACGGTGGACCGCGCCGTCGTCGCCCAGCAGGGCGACCTCACCGAGGTCGCCATCGCCGTCTGACCCACGGCAGCGCGTACGACGAAGGGCCGCACATTCCCACCGGGCCACCGACTGGGAGTGCGGCCCTTCGGGTCGTACGGTGGAAGGGTGTCCACGAGGCGTCGTCGTCGCTGGTATTACGCCATGATGGGCAGTTGCGTCCTGCTCTTCGTCCTGGCGTGGAGTCTCGTGCGCCTGTGGTCGGTGCCGGTGGCGGTCGGGATGTGCGTGGTGGCCATGGTCATCCCGCCGATCGCCGCCGTGGTGGCCAACCGCAGGGGCCCGGACGAGCACTGGTGGGACGAGACCGGCGACGCGACCTCCGACGAGTGGTGGCGCGAGCTGGACCGCCGCGACGACCACCGCGACCAGCGCTGACCCCCGGGGGAGGCCACGCGCCCACCGCACCTGGTGCGCGCACGCGGGGCGCGGCGGCTCAGTAGACGAGTGCCTGCGTACCGTCGGCCATGGCCTCGCTGACGAATACCTGCGCACCGGCGATCCGGACGCCGTCGAGCACGTCCGCCTCCGTGATGTCGCGGCGGGCCGCGCACTGCGTGCACAGCGTGATCCGGCCCCCCGCAAGGATCCCGTCGATCAGCTCGGGCAGCGGCGCGGCGTGCGGCAGCTCGAACTCCGCGGCCCGTCCCGGCAGCGCGAACCACGAGGACTCACCGGTCAGCCAGAGGGACACCTCGACGCCGCTGGCGACCGCCACCGCCGCTACCGTGAACGCCTGGGAGCAGCGTTCGGGAGCGTCGGCACCTGCGGTTACCTTGATCACGAGCTTCTTCGCCATGGCTCATACCTTAGGGTGGCCGGTCTCACAGGAAAAACACTGGGAGCGTTTGCCGACGCTCGACAATAATGCGTTCGCCGCGTAGGCGCGATCAGCGCGCCTGCTGCGGATTTCTGCCCGGGGGGGCTTGTGGAAGCGCGTACTGAATCGCGTACCGGCGTCGTGATCGCCACGATTGCCGGACTTGTTGTGCTCACGACATTGACTGCCGGGGCCGTCGTGGCGTTCGGCTCATCGTCCTCATCGCCGTCCGCGTCCGCGTTCCCGGCCGATACCGCGCCGAGCAGCGCGGATCCGGGAACCACAGGACCGGGGACGCCGTCGCCGACGGCCTCCCCGAGCCGGAGCGCGACGGCCTCGCCCTCGCCCGCCCACACCCTCAAGGGCACCGTGGCGAACGGCAGGCACAGCGGGGACCTGCGCTACTTCCTGCTGACCCCGCCGGCGGACGCCGAGGTCTACGGCGACGAGCAGGGCACCGAGCTGTCCCGCTCGGAGGTCGCGGACTCCGCGGACGTCAAGCGGGCCCTGGCCGCAGGCGGCTTCAAGGCCGCGGCCCAGCGGACCTACCTCACCGCTGACGGCGACTACGAGGTCTCCGCGCAGCTCGTCCGCTTCGCGAGCGCCGGCTCCGCCACGGCCTACTACGACGGCTTCTACTACGAGGGCACCCGGATCACGCTGCCGTCCTCGGGCACCCCCGGCAAGGCCTACCGGCTGTCGTCCTCCTCCGCGGAGAGCACCGGCTCGGTGATCGTCCTGTCCCACCAGGGCGACGTGCACATCACCCTCTCCGTCACCGGGGCGAAGACCCCCGGCAAGAACCTGCTCGCGCGGCTCCTCGACCAGCAGTACCGGCGCCTGAAGACCGGCCGCTGAGCCGAGCCGCACGGCACACCGAACGTACGGGCCGGCCCGCACGCCGGCCCCACCCACCCACGAACACGCCAGTGGAGAACCCCTTGTCCCAGGACACCCCCGTCCCGGAACAGGACGCACCTGTTCCGGACGGGCCCCCCGTCCGCCCGCCGCGCAGACGCGGCCGGACCACCCTGCTGATCGCCTGCGCGGCCGTCCTCGGCGTCCTCGCGGGCGCCGGCACGGGATACCAGATCCAGTACGACCGCCCCGAGACCCCGCTCCCGCCGCTGGCCCAGCACAAGCTCGTGCAGCCCAGGGGCGCCGCCCCCGCGGCGAAGCCGCTGACGGCCGCCGAGGACACGCTGGTCACGTCCGAAGGGGACCTGCGCAAGCTGCTGCTGAAGCGGCCGAAGGGCGCCAAGGACCTGGACGGCCAGACCGGCAACGACCACTGGATGTCGCTGTACGAGTACGCGGACAGCTTCGACCAACCGGACCACATGTTCAGCGAGCTGAACAGCAACGACTTCCGGAGGGCCGCCGTCTCCGTGTGGCGGACGGGCGGTTACGCCACGACCACCACCACCGAGGTCCGCCTGATCCAGTTCCGCGACGAGAGCGGCACCTACACCGACGACATGCTCGACGGGCAGCAGAGCTACATGGCCGAGAAGAAGTACGCGGGCAACACCGGGTCCGCCATCCCCGGCGCCTTCGACGGCAGGGTGTGGGTCTACTCCAAGCCCTGGACGAAGGCGGGCTACCTGCCCCTGTACACGGCCCGCGCCCTGGCCCGGAAGGGCACGGTCATGATGGACATCTGGGTGAACTCGGAACGGCCGATCAAGAAGTCCACCATGATGTCCCTGGCCGAGCGGCAGTGGGAGCGGCTGTGAGCGACGAGAACACCCCTGTCCCCGCGGAGTCGCGGCCGGAGTCACAGCCGGAGCCGCAGTCCGAGGGCCGTGCCGACGCGCCGGCGGCCCCGTCAGAAGCGCAGCCTGCGCCGGTCGAGGGGCCCGAGCCCGTGGACGGGACCACCGCGCCGGAGACCGTCCCCGTGCCCGTTCCTGCGCCCGAGTCCGCACCCGCGCCCCGTCGCGGCCGTCGCGGCCTCGCGCTCGGCATCGCCGCCGCGCTGGTCGCCGTCGTCGCGGGCGGCGGCATCGGCTTCGCCGTGCTGCAGCACCAGAAGGACGACGGCAAGCAGGCGAGCCACCAGACCTGGAAGGCCCCCGAGCCGAAGAAGACCGGCGAGTACGGCACCCAGTCCGGCGGCAGCCACTACGGCACCCTCGGCAAGCTGCTGCTCCCCGTGCCCGACACCTACATGCCGGGCCCGGACGTCGGCGAGTTCGGCAACGACGCCGAGTTCACCGGCAAGGAGGCGGTGGCCGTGTTCGAGGGCGACCTCGCCGGGCTGCCGAAGAAACAGCGCGACCGGCTGCACAAGACCGTGGCGGGGCTGCACATCCAGGGCGTCGGCCTGCGGACGTACCGCGAGGCGATGGGCGCGGCCGTCTTCGAGACGCAGATCGTGCAGATGAAGAACAAGCGCGCGGCGCGCGCCGGAACCGAGTTCTTCACCGAGTTCACCAAGGCGCTCGGAGTCTTCAGGAACGGGCCGAGGATCGAGGGCCACGACAAGGCGCGTTGCGTACTGCCGCCGAAGAAGCCCGGCGCCGAGCTCGACACCATGATCTGCGAGGCGACCGAGGGCGACCTGACCATCCGCATGTCCGTCTCCGGCACCTCGCCGCTGGAGAAGGACGACGCCGCGGATCTGTTCAAGCAGCAGCTCGACCGCGTACAGGACCCGGGAGAGGCCGCATGAGCGAGCAGACCCAGAGAGACGACGTGAAGATCCCGGCGCAGTCCGCCGCCCCGGCGGCGGAGACCCTCCCGGACGCCGGCCCCGTGGCCGCCCCGGCGGAGGGCGCCGAGCCGGCAGCCGAGCCCGAGGCCGTCGCGGCGCAGGCTTCCGCGGAGGCTGTGTCCGCCGAGGCCGCCCCGGAGGCCGTCGAGCCTGAGCCCGAGCCCGCCGACGGGGTGCCGGCCGAAGTCGCCGCCCCGGAGGCCGTCGTGGCGGAGGCGGAGGCCGTGTCCCCGGACGCATCACCGGCAACCGAGCCCGAGCCCGAGCCCGTGCCCGCGGACGGGGTGCCGGCGGAGGCCGCCACCCCCGAAGCCGCCGCCCCCGAGGCCGTCGCCCCCGTTCGGCGGAAGCCGCTGCGGGAGCGGCGGGTCCTGCGGGCCGCCCTGCGGTGGACGGCCGCCGTCGTGGTGTTCGCGGCCCTCGGCGGAGCCGCGGCGTACGCCGTCACGCAGCCCGAGCGGACCGAGATCCCGGGTCTGGAGACCCCGGACGACGGCCGCTGGACGTACCCCGCGCTGAAGCTGCCCAAGCTCCCCGCGGGGGAGCCCCGCGCGCTGGACACGGAGCGGAACCGCCCCCGCCGTCACTACGCGGACGTCCGCACCCTGCTGCTCCCGGCCCCCGCCGGGGCCAAGGTCGACAAGGACTTCCCGGGCGCCACCGGGTGGCTGCCGACCGGCGACTTCCTGGAGCTCTACCCCAAGGGAGACCGCAAGAAGCTGGGCGCGGCCCTGGAGCAGAACACCCTCCGGCACATCGCCGCCCGCGCCTGGACCATGGGCGACGGCACCCGCGCGGAGGTCTACCTGCTGCAGTTCGCAACCGAGGGCTACTCGGGCGACGCCAAGGACACGTTCGTCGTGGACGGCACCCCCGCGCAGGCGGATTCGGCCGACTACGACAAGGAGTGGGAGTCGACCTGGCTCGACGACCCCGAGCTGCACCCCTCCCTCTTCGACGAGGACAAACCGCGCGGCGCCGAGCACGTCCGCTACGGCTACGTCCAGGCCGGCGACGTCCTGGCGGTGGTCGTCCTCTCCAAGGCCGGCACCCAGCCCGCCGTGCCGTTCCACCAGACCGTGCTGCTCCAGGCGCAGCTGCTCGGCTGACCGGGCCCGTACGCGGGCGACCGGGTGCGGGCGCGGCGTGTGGGGAGACCTCACGCGGCCGCGCCCGCACCCGCCCACTAGACTCGTAGCCGGCCCCACCGGGCCGCCGACCGTCCGCGCATGCCCGAGGAGCACGCTCGTGAGCCCCCTTGAGTTCTTCTTCGACACCCTGCTCGTCCTGGTCTGCCTGGGCGTCATCGCGTTCTCGGCTCTGGTCGTCAAGAAGCTCTACCAGGGACAGCGCTGAACATGATCGAGATCCCCTCCGACCTGCACCCCGACCTGGTCCCCCTCGCCTTCCTCCTGGGCACCTGGGAGGGCGCGGGCGTCTTCGACTTCCCGGGCGACGAGAAGTGCAACTTCGGGCAGGAGGTGATCTTCAGCCACGACGGGCGGTCGTTCCTGGAGTACACCTCCAAGACCTGGGTGCTGGACGCCGAGGGCAAGCCGGCGAAGCCGCTGGAGAGCGAGTCCGGCTTCTGGCGCGTCGACAAGGACCGCAAGGTCGAGGTCACCATGACCCGTGACGACGGCGTCATCGAGATCTGGTACGGCGAGCTCGCCGAGGCCAAGCCGCAGATCGACCTCGTCACCGACGCCGTGGCCCGGCTCGCCGACGCGCCCCCGTACAGCGGCGGCAAGCGCCTGTACGGCTACGTCAAGAGCGACCTGATGTGGGTCGGCGAGAAGGCCACCCCCGAGGTGCCGCTCCGCCCCTACATGTCGGCGCACCTGAAGAAGGTCGTCAACCCCAGCGAGTGGGCGAAGGACCTGGGGGACCTCCCGGACGACGGCATCGCCTTCTTCCGCTGAGACGTACGGCCGGAAGGCCGCCGAGGGGGATCACGACGCCGTGATCCCCCTTTCCCTTGCCTAGACTGTCCTCGTGGTCACCACGGACTGGAAGAGCGACCTGAGGCAGCGCGGCTACCGACTGACGCCGCAGCGGCAGCTTGTCCTGGAGGCTGTGGACGAGCTGGAGCACGCCACCCCCGACGACATCCTGACCGAGGTGCGCAAGACCGCCTCCGGGATCAACATCTCCACGGTCTACCGCACCCTGGAGCTCCTGGAGGAGCTGGGCCTGGTCAGCCACGCCCACCTCGGACACGGCGCCCCGACCTACCACCTCGCCGACCGCCACCACCACATGCACCTGGTGTGCCGGGACTGCGAGTCCGTCATCGAGGCTGACGTCTCCGTCGCCGAGCCGCTGACGGCCCGGCTGCGCGAGACGTACGGCTTCGAGACCGACATGAAGCACTTCGCGATCTTCGGCCGTTGCGCGGACTGCGCGGGGCAGCCCCGAACGCCTGAGGGTTCAAGTAACCGGACGTAGGGTGGTGGGCATGCAGCGCCAAACAACGACCAGTCCCCTGCTGTCGCTCCCCGGTGCCGTCCCCGCGGAGGGCCCGGACGAGGGAGTGGCCGCGCACTACGGAGACCTCTTCCGCGAACAGCGCGCGCTGGCGGGCGGCGACGGCTTCGTCGACCTCTCCCACCGGGGCGTCGTCGCCGTCACCGGGCAGGACCGCCTCGCGTGGCTCCACCTGCTGCTGACCCAGCACGTCAGCGACCTCCCGCCGGGCCGGGCCACCGAGGCGCTCGTCCTCTCCGCCCACGGCCACATCGAGCACGCCCTCTACCTCGTCGACGACGGTACGACCACCTGGATGCACGTCGAGTCCGGCACGCAGGGCGAGCTCATCGCGTACCTGGAGAGCATGAAGTTCTTCTACCAGGTCGACGTCTCCGACCGGACCGGCGAGTACGCCGTCGTGCACCTGCCCGCGGGCAGCATCGCCACCGTCCCCGGGGACTGGCCGGTGCGCGAGGTCCCGTACGGCCGCGAGGTGTTCGTGCCGCGCGGCGAACTGGAGGACCTGCCGCGGCAGCTCGGCACCCCGGTGGGCGTGCTGGCCCTGGAGGCGCTGCGGATCGAGGCGCACCGCCCGCGGGTCGGCCTGGAGACCGACCACCGCACCATCCCGCACGAGCTGGGCTGGCTGGACACCGCCGTCCACCTCGACAAGGGCTGCTACCGCGGCCAGGAGACCGTCGCGCGGGTGCACAACCTCGGCCGGCCGCCGCGCCGCCTGGTCTTCCTCCACCTCGACGGCAGCGAGGTCAAGCTGCCCGGCCACGGCGCGCCCGTACGGCTCGCCGCGGACGGGCCCGACGGCCGCCCGGTCGGCACCGTCACCTCCTCCGCCCGGCACTGGGAGCTGGGGCCGATCGCCCTCGCCGTGATCAAGCGCAACACCCCGGTGGACGCGACGCTGCTCGCGGACGGGACGGCGGCGAGCCAGGAGACGGTCGTCGCGCCGTGAGGTGAGGGGCGCGCCGTGAGGGACCGGCCCTGAGGGTCGTGCCTCACATCTCCAGGACGACCGTGAACGGGCCGTCGTTCGTGAGCGAGACCTTCATCTCCGCTCCGAACCGGCCCGTCTCCACATGGGCGCCCAGCGACCGCAGTTGCGCCACCACCTCGTCCACCAGCGGCTCGGCGACCGGGCCGGGCGCCGCCGCGTTCCACGTGGGGCGGCGCCCCTTGCGGGCGTCACCGTAGAGGGTGAACTGGGAGATCACGAGCAGCGGCGCGGCGATGTCCGAGCAGGACTTCTCCCCGGGCAGGATGCGCAGCCCCCACAGCTTCCGGGCCAGTTGGGCCGCCTTCTCGGCAGTGTCGTCGTGCGTCACCCCCACCAGCACACACAGGCCGGGACCCGCGATCTCGCCGACCGTCTCGCCGTCCACCACGACACTCGCTTCGCTCACCCGCTGGGCCACCGCACGCATGCCGCCATTGTCCCGGCCCGGCGGGGGCGCGCGGCACCCGGGCCGTACGCCCGCTTGGACTCACGCACAACTGTCCGGAGCCGCCGTTCGGGTGCAGGTGCCTGCGCGACGCAGCTACTCGGTGGCACGATCGAAGTCTGCCCGACGTGGGGGACGAGGGGACGGACAGCGATGAAGCACAGCATCACGACCGGCACGGCGGAAGGCGATCGCATGCTCAAGGCACCGGGCCCGCGCTCCCCCCTCACCGCCGGCACCCCCCAGCCCGACCTCGTCGGCCTGACCCTCGACGGGCTGCGCACCGCGCGCCGCGAGGCCCAGCTGGAGGAGGCCGACCTCTCCTACCTGCGGCGGCTCCTGCAGGGCCGGATCGACATCCTCCGCGCCGAAGTCGCCCGGCGCACCGCCCCGGACGCGCCCGTGCTCGACCGGCTCTCCGAGATCCTCACCGACACCCCGTCCCGGCACCGCTCCTCCGCCCGCCACGTCACCCTGGGCACCCCGCACAGCGAGCGCTACCGGCAGCTCGCCGAAGAGATGCTCGCCGAGGTCCAGCTCTCCGACCTCGAGGCCCGCACCGACCAGGAACTCCACGACGCGATGGGCCGGCTGGTCCGCCACGAGCAGCAGGTCTCGCGCTGCCGGCAGTCCCTGCAGCGGACGGTGGACGGCTGCAGCACCGAGATCGCCCGCCGCTACCGCGAGGGCGAGGCCCGGGTCGACGACCTGCTGGCGGGCGACTGACGGCAGCGTGGCGAAAACCGGATGCGGCCGGGGCCTGGGTCCGCCTACCGTGCGGGACATGAGCCTTGAGGTCCGTACGATCGGCGAGTCCGACTTCCCCGGCTGGCTGCGCGCCGTCAACACCGGTTTCCACCGGCCGCCGTCGGTGACGGAGGAGGAGATCGCGCTCCGCCGCTCCCAGACGGACCTCGACCGCACCCAGGGCGCCTTCGACGAGGGCCGCTGCGTGGCCACCTTCCGCAGCATGCCCCGCGAACTGACCGTGTCCGGCGGAGCGGTGCTGCCCGCCTCGGCGATCACCAACGTCTCCGTCACCGCCACGCACCGCCGCCGCGGCTTGGCCTCCCGCATGATGGCCGCCGAACTCGACGCCTGCGTGCGCCGTGGCGAGCCCGTCGCGATCCTCGTCGCCGCCGAGTACCGGATCTACGGCCGCTTCGGCTTCGGCCCCGCCGCCGGGATCACCGAGTGGGAGGTCGACACCGCCCGCGCCGGCCGCCCCCAGGGGCCGCCGTCCGACAGCGGCCGCGTCGACCTGTCGGACCCGTCCGAGGTCCTCAAGCTCGGACCGCAGCTCCACGACCGGGTGCGGCTGCGCCACCCCGGCGCGATCAACCGCACCGAGCGCAACTGGGAGTACGCCACCGGGACGGTGGTCAACCCCTCCTTCCCCTGGAAGGAACCGATCTTCGTCCTCTACCGCGACGCCTCCGGCCGCGTGGACGGCCTGGCCGCGTACACGGCCGAGGACACCTGGCACGGGATGTTCCCGAAGGTCCCGGTCACCGTGCGGGAGTTGATCGCCGCGACCCCCGAGGCCGAGCGCGCCCTGTGGCGCTACCTGCTCGCCGTCGACTGGGTCGCGACCGTCCGCACCGGCTTCCGCGGCCAGGACGACGTCCTGCCGCTGCTGCTGGACGACCCGCGCGCCGCCCACGTCCACTCCACCAGCGACTTCCTGTGGCTGCGGCTGCTGGACGTGCCCCGGGCGCTGTCGGCCCGCACCTACGCGGCGCCGGGCTCCGTCGTCCTCGACGTCGCCGACCCGGACGGCTACGCCGCCGGCCGCTTCCGCCTCGAAGCCGCCGCCGACGGCACCGCCACCGCCGAGGCGGCCCCCTCCGCCGCCCCGGACGTCTCCCTCACTGCGGCCGCCCTCGCCTCCCTCTACCTCGGCGAGGAGTCCGCGGCCCGCCTGACCGTCACGGGCGCCGTCACGGAGTCCCACCCGGGCGGCGCGGCCCGCGTCGACGCGCTGTTCCGTACGGCACGCAGGCCCTGGCCGATCGACACGTTCTAGCGGCGGCTAGCGGTGTCCGTACGACATCAGCACCAGCAGGACGAGCACCCCGCCGACGCACATCGCATAACTGGAACGCGCCCTGTGCCCGGCGGCCACCAGCAGCACGCCCAGCCCCATCAACGGCCCGTACTGCCACGCCAGGTACTGCTCCAGCAGCGCCGCCGTCAGATGACCCCACAACATGACCCACCCCCTTCCCAGGTGGCCGACCGAAAGGCGCGGGCCCGCTGCCGCACCGGCCCTACTGGGCCAGCAGCAGCGCGATCACCGCGAGTCCGACGCACGTGAACGTCGTGTTCCGGGCCTTGTGGCCCACCGTGAACAGTCCGACGGCGAAGGCGCCGGCCGCGCCGTACCGCCACTGGACGAGCTGCTCGAACGCGAAGGCGCACAGAGCGAGAGCGGGCATAGCGATTCACTCCTTCGAGGCGCGCGGGATCGTTCCTCCGCGCGTAGAGCACGGAAGGAGACAGAGTTGACCCGTGGGTCGGCAGGTGGCTGAGCGGAAGCGTGGTGCTGCTGATGCGTGCGAAGCGTCGTGGCGCTGCACTCTCAGCCGCGGTCATCCCCGGCGCATCGTCGGGACGGAGAGGCTGCGGCCCCTGGTAGGTGCCAACTGGCCTAAGTTGACTGCTATCTGGGCCAGTTGACTGTGTTCATGTTTATGTTGTCCCCGTTGACTACAGATCCATAAACTCGACGCAGTCAACTCCACTTGCCTGACTTGAAGATGTAGGCTTCTTCTGTGACCGGTGGGCGAACAGCCAATGGCGCCAGGCGTGAGTGGGAGCGCGTGGCCGATTCGCTGCGTGACCGGATCGAGGCCGGCGAGATCCCTGTTGACGGCCAACTCCCCACCCAGGCTGAGCTGGTGAAACAGTTCGACGTCGCCCGCGCCACGGTCCAGAGGGCGCTCAGGGAGCTCCAGGATGAGGGTTACGTAGCGTCAATCCAGGGCAAGGGCGTCTTCGCCCGAAACTGGCGCAACCCGACACCGGCACATGCCAACGGCGCACCGGAGCAGCCTGTTTCGGCCACGGTCAAACTGGCGGACGCCCTGGTGGAGGCCTTCGCGGACGAACACGTCACGATCGACGCCTACTGCCTCACGAGCGAGTCCCTCAACGGCGCGCTCCTGGAACCCGTCGGCCGCATCCTGCGAGGAGAGCTGCGGCCTTCCTCTATCACCGTCAGGCTGCTCCTCCCCAGCCCCCACGCGTTCCTCGCGATCCCGAAGAGCGTCGACGACCCCGAGGATCCCCGTCCGAGAGAGCGCTTGGCGGGATTGATAGACCTGCACATGCGACTGCTGAGCAACCTGCTCACCGATCTCGAGACCCGTGGGTGCGTCGACTCCGTGACGATCGAGACCAGGAAGGTTCCGATCACCCCCACGACCAAGGTCTATCTGCTGAACGGCGATCGCGGCCTGCAGGGTTACTACGCGGTCCAGAAAGGCAACGTCGCCCTCAATGACGGCACGTCGATGGAGATCTACGACGTGCTCGGTGTGGGAGCGGAACTCTACGCCCAGGGATCGGAACAATTCAGTACATGTCGACAGTGGTTCGATTCCCTGTGGAGGACGATCGCCCAATCGAACTGACGTCTGGAGTGGACCGAAATGTCCTGCTGGACTTCGATGGGCCGATCTGTCGCGTCTTCGCTCATCACCCCGCGGAGAACGTGGCCAAGGCGCTGAAAGAGCAGATGCGTTCGTACGCGCCGCTCGCGCCGGCTATCGAGGCTTTTGATGACCCCCACGCACTCCTGGCGGTCGTGGCGAGTGATCCCTCGGCGTATGCGCCGGGCCTGGCCGTCGAGTTGGATCAACTCCTCGCGGAGGAGGAAGTCACGGCGGCGGCGTCAGCGGTGATGACGGAGGGTTTGACGCCGGTGGTCAGGTCCTGGCGAGAGCAGGGGATCCGGCTTGGCGTCGTGACCAACAACACCGAGGCCGCCGTTCGGGTCTTCCTGCGTGCCGCGGGACTGCTGGAGGCCTTTGACGGCCCGATCATCGGCCGTCCTGGGGACGCGCGCCTGATGAAGCCCAGCGGCCACATGCTCCGATTGGCGATGAACAGGTTGGGGACCTCGCCCGAGGGCTGCGTCTTCGTCGGGGACTCCTGGCGTGATGCCCGCGCCGCGCGCAGTGTCGGGATGAGGTTCGTCGGTTACTCGCGTGACGAGGAGCGAAAGCGGGTTGAACTTTCCTCGGAAGGTGTCGGGACGGTGATCTCTCACATGGCGGAGCTGGAGGGCATGAAGTGGTGAGGGTCTCGCGTCAAGTGCGGGTGCACTCTGGCGCAGGGCGAGGTGCGGAATCACACTCACTGAGTGACCTCTGACGGCGGGCCGCGGATGACGCGTGCTTCTTGTTCCCCACGCCAGGCCTTGCACGATGTGGCGGGCGTTCTCTTCGACTTCGACGGCCCATTGTGTCATCTGTTCGCCACGGTATCCGCCCCAAGCGTGGCTCGTGAACTCTGGACGTTCATCGAGCGGGAGCGACTCCCGGCCCTGGACACCGTTCCCATCGGGAAGCGCCAGAGCCCTGTGGACATATTCAAGGGTGCGGTCGACAAATGGGAGGATCCCCGTGACGTAGCACGGCTCGAGCGGCGTCTCACGAAATGGGAACGCCGGGCCGTTGAGGGGGCCAAGGCGACGGACGGGGCCGTGGAGCTCGTACGATCCCTGCACGGGAGGGTGCCGATGGCGATCACCACAAACAACTCCGAGAAGGCGGTTCGGCGGCATCTCGAAATATGCGACATCGCCAAGGAGTTCGGGGAGCGCATTCATGGCCGCCCGGGGATGCGGGGCGGCCGTCCTCGGAAACCGAAATTGAAACCGGATCCGGACTGTATTGAACGGGCTCTTTCTGATTTCGGCCCCGTGGACAGGGCGAAGGTCCTGATGATAGGAGACTCGCCGGATGACGTAGAAGCCGCTCTCAGTGCGGGCGTGCGGTTCCTGGGTTTCCAGAACCCGGACGGAAACACCGTGCTTACCGACAGATATCCGGGTATTCCGCTGGTCCATCACCTGGCTGAGCTCGGGGAGTATCGCTGCTGAGCCTCCCGCGTCCGTCCAGGGCGTACGTTCCGGTTGCATGTCAGGGAGCGGGCGGGCCTGCGGAGCGGCGCGTGGCGGAAAATGGCAGATTGGTCAGCTGTCAGGTCAGACCGGGTGAAGTCACCCCTTTGGGTCAAAGTGACGTGGGGGATGCCCCGACACCCTGTCGGCATAAGTATGCAAAGACCGGCACGCCTTCACGTGCGAAGTGCATAAAAATACAGAGAAGGTGTTCGCCGGCGGGGACTTTACGGGGGGTGAGGTGCGCCGAACGTCTTCCGTCGTTCGTCAGGCGCGTGTTCGCGAATTGCCTTCACCCGAGGTTGCGCGAGACTAGCATCGGCTGTTTCGAACTAGGTCAGGGAAGCCGGTGTCTAGGACTGTCCATCGCAAGGCTGCGCAGTTGGGGGGAACCGTCGTCGGCCCCCTCGGGGGGCATCATCACGAGGCATATGCCGTGCGCACATCGCGCGATTCCGGATCGGGCAGTCGGATTCCCTGGGTCAAAGTGCGTGTCCGGCGATCGGGCATCATTCGGTACGACCAGCGATGTTTTAAATTTGAGGAACCCGTGCTCGACTTCTTGGTGGGCCGGGTCCCCAGGATTCCCCGGGTCGTCGACCCCAACCCCGAGCTACCTGTTCACAGTTTCATCGAAGGGCGCACGCTGAGAGAGATCCCCGAGGGGCCGGAGGGGCTTGACGCCCTCTATGTCGACCAGATCATGGAGGTCTTCGAATCTCTGTGCCGGATCGACACCGACGATGCAATCTCCATCGAGCGGGTCTGTAACTGCCCGCGCGAACAGGAATCAAATGGTTCGAGGTTCTTCTTCCGTAGGTTGCTGGAATTCATCCGATCCTCTGCTCACGACAACGGGATCGCGGCCTTTCGTTCCTTGCTCGCTGATTTCGGCGTATCGGACAGGTTGCTCGCCGAGCTGGAGGACAGCTCATGCGAGTTGACCGACCGTCCCTATGTTCTCATTCACGGCGACCTGCATCGCGATAATTTCGTCGTCGATGACGACAAGAACCTGTGGACCATCGACTGGGAGCTTGCCCGAATCGGCGACCCGCTTTACGAGTTGGCCACCCACCTGTACCTCATGCGCTATCCAGAGGAGCAGGAGCGTGTGGTCGTCGAGCATTGGAAGACCCGGATTGAGGCGGCCTGCACGGGTGCGACCTTCGGGGCGGACGCCGATCTGCGGACCTATCTGGACTTCAAACGCGTGCAGTCGGCGCACACAGATCTGATGCGTGCCGGCTGGCGGCTCGCCCAACTGCGCCGCGGTGGCCGGAAGCTCGATGAGGCCGCGTGGGCTGCCGCGCCGGTGATCGCCGACGTGTTGAAGGCGGTGGAGCAGAGCGGCTTTGTCCTGGACAGACCGGCACCGTCGGTGGACGAGGCCGCGGATCTGCTGTTGTCCTGGCGCCGTGGCCTCGGCAGCCGGATTGTTCTGCACCGTTGGGCCATGAAGCGGGCTGCGGCCGTGAGTCACCCGGCGAAACCTCGGCGAGCGCTTTGGGATCCCTGGAATCGGATCGGCGACTGGTGCGACCGGAGGCTGACTCAAAGGCGCACCACCGACACGTACGCGGGGCAGGCCGGCGCGCCGGTCGTAGCCGAGAGCGAGGCGGCTTCCGCACCCGTACCGGCGGGCTGAGTCGATGCACCCGCCGGGGCGCTGGCCGGCCGCCGAGCGGCGGTGTCACAACCCCAGAGCCATCCAGTGCCCCGGCTCCGCGAGCGGGGTGAACCCCACCTTCGCGTACACCCCGTGCGCGTCGTGCGTGGCCAGGAGCACGAGCCGTACGCCCAGGCCCTCGAGGTGGGCGCGGGCAGCCGTGGCGAGGGCGGTCGCCAGGCCGCGGCCGCGTGCCTCAGGCGTGACGTAGACGTCGCAGAGCCAGGCGAACGTCGCGTGGTCGGTGACGACGCGGGCGCAGGCGACCTGGGCGCCGGTCTCCCTGTCGTACGCGCCGAAGTTGAGGGAGGCGGCGATAGCGGCGTCCTGGACGGCGCGGGGGCGGCCGAGGGCCCAGTAGGCGTCGGTGGAGAGCCAGTGGTGGACCAGGGCCACGTCTATGCGGGCGGGGTCCGCGGAAATCTCGAACTGGTCGTCGCTCATGGGGCCCGAGGCTAGGGGATGTGCCTTAGTGCAGCACTGCTTACCGGTGCGATGAAGGACTATTAACTGGACCTTGAGGGTGCTGTGGGCCCACGCTCGAGGGCATGGGTATTCACGTACCGCTCATCACCCCCTTCGACGGGGCCGGCCGCGTGGACGCCGGCGCCCTGGAGCGGCTGGCGCACGACGTGGCCGACGGGGGCGTCGCCGGGCTGGTGGCGCTGGGGACGACCGCCGAGGCGGCCATGCTGGACGAGGCCGAGAAGGCGGTCGTCCGGGAGACCGTGGGACGGGTGTGCCGCGAGCGCGGGCTGCGGTGCACCGTGGGGGCCGGCGGGACGGACACCCGCAGGGCCGCGGCGGAACTCGCGGAGCTGGACGCGGACGCCGCCCTCGTGTCCGTGCCGTCGTACGTGAGGCCCTCCCAGGACGGCGTCGTCGCGCACTTCGAGGCGCTGGCCCGGGCGTCCGCCGTGCCGCTGGTCGTCTACAACATCCCCTACCGCACCGGGCTCGCCCTCACCGCCGACACGGTGCGCCGGCTCGCCGCGATCGACGGGGTCGCCGGCTTCAAGCACGCCGTCGGCGGCATCGACCAGGACACCGTGCTCCTGGTGGGGGAGGTGCCGCTCTACGCCGGGGACGACGTCTTCGCGCCGGCGCTGCTCGCCCTGGGCGCCGAAGGGGCGATCGCCGCCTCCGCGCACCTCGCCACCGAGCAGTGGGTGGAGCTGGCCCGTTTCCACGATCCGGCACGCGGGCAGGCGCTCGCGCGGCTCGCCGCCGCCCTCTTCGCCGAGCCCAACCCCACGGTGATCAAGGCGGTGCTGCACGCACAGGGACGCATCCCGACCCCTGACGTGCGGCTGCCGCTGCTGCCCGCCGGGCGCCCGTCCCTCGGGACGGCACTCCGGGCACTCGCCGCATCGGGGGATACTCGGGACCGTACGCACGCACTGATCGGAGAGACCGGATGAGGATCGGAATCGTCGGAGCCACCGGCCAGGTCGGCGGTGTCATGCGCAAGGTGCTGGCCGAGCGCGACTTCCCGGTGGAGCAGCTGCGGCTGTTCGCGTCGGCCCGTTCGGCCGGACGCACCGTGCCCTGGAAGGACGGCGAGGTCACGGTCGAGGACGCGGCCACCGCGGACTACTCCGGTCTCGACATCGTGCTCTTCTCGGCCGGTGGCGCCACCTCCAAGGCGCTGGCCCCCAAGGTCGCCGCCGCGGGCGCGGTCGTGATCGACAACTCCTCCGCCTGGCGGATGGACCCCGAGGTCCCGCTGGTCGTCTCCGAGGTCAACCCGCAGGCGATCGCGGACCGCCCCAAGGGCATCATCGCCAACCCGAACTGCACCACCATGGCCGCCATGCCCGTGCTGCGCCCGCTGCACGAGGAGGCGGGGCTGACCGCGCTGGTCGCCACCACCTACCAGGCGGTCTCCGGCTCCGGTCTGGCCGGTGTCGCCGAGCTCGACGGCCAGGTGCGCAAGGTCGCCGACCGTGCGACCGAGCTGACCTTCGACGGCGAGGCGGTGGAGTTCCCCGAGCCCGCGGTCTACCAGCGGCCCATCGCGTTCAACGTCGTCCCGCTGGCCGGCAAGATCGTCGACGACGGCCGCTTCGAGACCGACGAGGAGCAGAAGCTCCGCAACGAGTCCCGCAAGATCCTGGGCATCCCGGACCTGAAGGTGTCCGGCACCTGCGTCCGCGTGCCGGTCTTCTCCGGCCACTCGCTGCAGGTCAACGCCCGCTTCGAGCGCCCGGTCAGCGTGGCGCGCGCGTACGGGCTGCTGGCGTCGGCCCCCGGCGTGGAGCTGTCGGAGATCCCCACCCCGCAGCAGGCCGCGGGCAAGGACCCCTCCTACGTCGGCCGGATCCGGGTGGACGAGACCGTGGAGCACGGCCTCGCGCTCTTCCTCTCCAACGACAACCTCCGCAAGGGCGCCGCGCTCAACGCCGTCCAGATCGCGGAGCTGGTCGCCGCGGAGCTGCGCGGCTGACCGCCGCTTCCCACGGATGCCCCGGCGCGGACCGCGCGCCGGGGCATCCGCCGTTCCGCCTTGACCCTCACACCGTGTGAGGCGCTGGACTCGGAGGCGTCATGTTCGGCATCGGAGACTTCGCTAGGCACGGCCGCGTGTCGGTCCGCATGCTGCGTCACTACGACGCCATCGGGCTGCTGCGCCCCGACCGTGTCGACCCCGCCACCGGCTACCGCCAGTACGCCGCCGGGCAGCTCGCCCGGCTCAACCGCGTCATCGCCCTCAAGGACCTCGGCTTCACGCTCGAACAGGTGCGGTCGATCCTCGACGAGGAGGTGAGTGCGGAGCAGCTGCGCGGCATGCTGCGCCTGCGCCGCGCCGAGCTCGCGGCGGCGATGGCCGCCGACGCGGCCCGGCTGGCAGGCGTCGAGGCGAGGCTCCGGACGATCGAGAGCGAGGGACGGATGTCCACCGACGACGCGGTGATCAA
This sequence comes from Streptomyces sp. NPDC111520, assembly GCF_055635295.1. NCBI lineage: Bacteria > Bacillati > Actinomycetota > Actinomycetes > Kitasatosporales > Streptomycetaceae > Streptomyces > Streptomyces sp. NPDC111520. The sequence continues at coordinate 59,349 of NZ_JBVKBW010000023.1, forward strand.
GAGGGTGCCCGCGGTGCGGCTCGCGGAGCTGACGGCGACCGCGGCCGGCTTCGATCCGGCGCAGATCGGGCCCGTCATCCAGCCGCTGTACGACGAGCTGTGCCGGCGGCTGGACGCGGCAGGGGTGCGGCCCGTCGGGCCGGGGATCGCGTACTACGAGGACGCGCCGGAGGGGGAGGGGGCGATCCTCGTCCACGCGGGGCTGCAGGTCGCGGTCGGGCCGGACGGCCGGTACGACTTCGCGGTCGTCGACCTGCCGGAGCTGGAGAGCGCGGCGACGATCGTGCACCGCGGCTCCATGGACGACGTCCTGCGCTCCGAGCAGACGCTGGCCCGCTGGATCGACGCCCAGGGCCACCGGTCCCTCGGCTACCCCCGGGAGCTGTACCTGGCGTGCGAGGGGCGCCCCGACACGTGGGTGACGGAGCTGCAGGAACCGGTGGCCCCGGGGGCGTGACGGGTCAGCCCATCGGCTTGCCCTGCTGAGCCGCCTCGGCGACCAGCTCGAAGGCCGTCCGGCCGTCCAGGGACTCGCGGATCACGTCCGCGTGGCCGGCGTGCCGGGCGGTCTCCTCGATGAGGTGAAGCAAGATCCAGCGGGCGCTGACCTTCATGCCGGGCGGGTTCCAGGGCGCGTCCGGCAGCGGCACCACGACGTCCAGGTCGGGCAGCGCCAGGATCGCCTCCTCGGTCTCCCGGCCCGTCCTGGCGTACGCGTCCAGCCAGCCGGCGAGGGTCTCGCCCTCCACCAGCCGGAAGCCGTCGAGGTAGTCCTCCTGGGTGCCCTTCTTGTCCTCGTGGCCGAGCAGCAGGCCCTGCACCCAGGACTCCTCGGTCCTGGTGACGTGCTTGACCAGCCCGGCGAGGTTCATCTCGCTGACGCTGGGCCGTGAGGCGGCCTGCTCGTCGGTCAGCCCGAGCACCGCGCGGCGCACCCCGCCGCGCTGAGCCTCCAGGTACGCCAGCAGCGCGTCCCGCTCACCCGTCTCGTTCCTTACCACCGTCGGCATGCGCTCCCCTTGGTCGTCCGCTCGGACGCCCCCCTGGACGTCCGCGCCGGTCGTGGCGCCGGGGTGTTCCGGCGTCCTTCACGTCTTCGACTGTACGCACCCTTGCGGTCAGTTCCGGTCCTCGATGATCCGGGAGGAGGTCTCCGAGGAGGTCTCCGAGGAGGTCTCCGAGGAGGTCCCGGAGGAGAAGGCTCCCCCGGCGAGCACGGGGACGACGGAGGCCGCGTCGAGCTCCGTGGCGATCGCGACGTCCTCGGGGAAGCCGCCGCCGGCCAGCTCGCGTCCGGAGGCGCAGGCCGCGACGGCGGCGGCGACGTCGGGGGTCCCGGTGCAGGCGGTGGCCGCGGTGCGGGCCTCGGGGGACAGCGTCACCGCAGGGGCGTGCCCGCGCAGCGCGGCGAGGACCGCGCCGGCGCCGAGCAGGTCCTCCAGCGCGGGCCGCAGGCTCCCGTCCGGCCAGCGCTCGCCGGCGGCGACCACCGCGACCGGCCGGTCCCGGACGCCGTAGCCGTGCCGGGCGAGCCACGCGCCGACCGCGCCCGCGTTGCGCAAGGAGGCGGCGACCACGGTCGCCGCCTCCCCGGCCGCGGCGGCGATCGCCGAACCGTTGGGCGAGGGCAGTACCAGCCGCGGGGTGAAGGGCGCGCGCCGCAGGGCGGCGGGGGACAGCGACCACGGCGAGCGCTCGGTCACCTCCCGTCTCCCCACGGCCAGCCGCGCCCCGACCCGCCGCGCGTAGGCGGCGGCCGTCGCGTCGCGCCAGGCGTACGGGTGCACGGCGGTGCCCGCCTCGACGGCCACCGTCACCGCGGTGGTGAAGGAGAGGACGTCGACGACGACCAGGCACGCGACGTGCGCCCCGACCCGCCGGGCGCCCTCCGGTCCCCAGTCGAACCGCACTCCGTGACCTGTCTGCAGAAACCATTCCTCGCCCATGGGTGAGGACTATGCCGCCGCGGCTGCCTGCTGTACATCGGCGACCACGCAACTCACGTTGTCCGGACCGCCGGCGGCGTTGGCCAGCCCGACCAGCGCCCGCACCGTCTCCCCCGGCCCGGCGCCGGAGGCGAGGACCCGGTGCAGCTCTGCGTCCGGCACGACGGCGGACAGGCCGTCCGTGCACAGCAGGTAGCGGTCGCCGGGCCGCGGATCGTGCAGCCGCAGGTCGGGCAGGCGCCCGGCGGGACGGGTGCCCGAGCCCAACGCCCGTACGAGCAGCGACCGCTGGGGGTGCGAGGCGGCCTCGGCCTCGGTCAGCCGGCCCTCGTCCACCATCGACTGCACCATCGTGTGGTCGTGCGTGATCCGGAACAGCTCGCCGGCGCGCAGCAGGTACGCCCGCGAGTCGCCGATGTGGACGAGGGCCAGCCGCTCCCCGGACCACAGCAGCGCGGTGAGCGTGGTGCCCGAGTCCGCGAAGCCGCGCACGGTCTCGTCGGCCCGGTCGAGGGCGTCCTGCAGCACGTCCAGCAGGCCGCCGCCCGCGGCGTCGCCGGACTCCAGCTCCCGCAGCGCGTCCACGGCGGCGGCGCCCGCGGGCGCCCCCTCGCCACCGAAGCCGTCGGCCACGGCGAGCAGCCGCTCGCCGGCGTAGGCGGTGTCCTGGTTGCCGGGCCGGACCAGGCCGGCGTCGGAGAGGGCGGCGTAGCGCAGTTCCAGGCGGTGGTTCGGGTTCGTGTTCGCGTCGTTCACGGCGGAGTCCTTCCGGGACAGGTGATCGACGAGGAAGGCGGCCAGGTCCCGCCGCGCCCCGTGCGCGGCCTCGGCCTGCGCCCAGTACGCCCGGACCTCCCGCGCGGCGGCGGGCGCGTCCAGCGCGCACACCTCCCGTATGCGGGCCAGCGGCATCCCCAGCCGCCGCAGCCACGCCACGAGCCGGGCGCGCTCCAACTGGGCGGGTGCGTAGTGGCGGTAGCCGGTCTGCGGATCGACGCGCGCGGGCGTCAGCAGCCCGAGCTCGTCGTACAGCCGCAGCGCCTTCGGCGACAGCCGGGACGCCTTCGCGAAGGCCCCGATCGTCAGCGAGTCCACGGCGGGCTCCCCTCCCTCGGGCCGGGCACGCCGCCCGGCCGCCTCGATGCTGCGGCCTGCCCCAAGGTCAAGGTCAACCGGCCGCGGGGACCGGCTTCGAGGGGCCTCCGGACGGCGGGCGGACGACTCCTGCGCGGTGCCCGGCAGGAGTTCCTCACGTCCGGCGGGCGCCGGGCCTCACGCCGGCGGCCGGGCGAGTCTGGCGGCCACGCCGTCGAGAACCCAGTCCAGGCCGGTCTCGAACGACGTCCCGGCGTCCACGTCCGTGCCGTCGTGCACGGCCTTGGCCAGCGTCGGGAAGCGGCCGGTGGCCAGCATCCTCGTCACGTGCGGGCCCGAGGCGCGCTGCCAGTCGAGCTTGGACAGGCCCGTGGTGCGCTCGGCCCGCAGGTTGGCGATCTCGCGTCTGATCGCGCCGGTGAAGTAGGCGCTGACGGTCTCCACGGCGCGCATCACGGTGTCGATGTCGGCCATGCCGTCGAGCGGCGCCAGCGTGGCCTCGGCCACGGCGAGGCCGTTCGGCCCCAGGGACGGGCGGCCGCCGAGCAGGTCGGCCAGCCACTCGTGGCGGAGAGCGGCCTGCCTGGTGCGGTGGGCGAGGGTGCGCAGCGCCTCCCGCCAGTCACCGGGCCGCTCCGCGGGGACGATCTCGGCCTGGACCTCGTCCACCATGAGGTCGAACAACTCCTCCTTGCTGGAGATGAATCCGTACAGCCGCATCGGGCCGGCGTCCAGCCGGCCGGCCACCTTCCGCAACGACACCGCTTCCAGCCCGCCCTCGTCGGCCAGCGCGATGGCGGCGGCGACGATCCGCTCCCGGTCGAGCGGCACGGGGCGAGCCGGCGGCTCCGGTCGGTCCCACACAGTCATGCCCACACCGTACTGTTGCCAGCCGCCGCCCTGAGAAAATACAGTGTATCGATATGATGCAACGTATCGCCGTGGTCGGAAGTGGTCCTGCCGGCCTTGCCTTCGCCCGCGTCCTGCACCGCCACGGTCACCCCGTCGCCGTCCTCGAACGCGATCCCGCTCCCGACGCCCGCCCCGCGGGCGGCACGCTGGACCTCCACGAAGGGCTCGGCCAGCTCGCGCTGGACAAGGCCGGGCTGCTGCCGGAGTTCCGGGCGCTGTCCCGGCCCGAAGGGCAGGCCATGCGCATCCTGGACCCGGACGGGACCGTCCTGCGCGACTGGCGACCCCGTCCGGATGACCGGGCCAACCCCGAGATCGACCGCGGGCACCTCCGTGAACTGCTGCTCGGCCCGCTCGAGGTCCAGTGGGGGCGGAGCGTGACGAAGGCGGAGCCGAGGACCGGGGACGGCGTCCTGGTCCACTTCGCCGACGGGCGGAAGGAGACGTTCGACCTGGTGGTCGGCGCCGACGGCGCCTGGTCCCGGATTCGCCCGGCGGTCTCCGCGGTGACGCCGCACTACACCGGGGTCACCTCGGTGGAGACCTCCCTCGACGACGTCGACACCCGCCACCCCGACCTCGCCCGGCTGGTCGGCGACGGATCCGTGGCCGCGTACGGCGTGAATCGCGGCCTCGTCGCCCAGCGCAACAGCGGAGGCCACGTCAAGGTGTACGCGCAGTTCCGCGCACCGCTGGACTGGCACACGGACCTGGACCCGGCCGACGCCGACGCCGTGCGGTCGCGCCTGCTGGCCCTGTTCGAAGGCTGGGCCGCTCCCCTCCTCGACCTCCTCCGCCGCGGCACCGCCTTCGTCCACCGCCCCCTCCACGTCCTGCCCGTGTCCCACACCTGGACCCATGTCCCCGGGGTGACGCTCCTGGGTGATGCCGCCCATCTGATGCCCCCGTTGGGGGCGGGCGCGAACCTCGCGATGCTGGACGGCGCCGAACTCGCCGAGTCCATCGCCGCCGGCCCCGCGGATCCTGACGCGGCCGTCCGGGCCTTCGAGGAGCGGATGTGGGCACGGGCCGGCAGGTGGGCGCGGATGACAACGGCTGGCCTGGAACGCCTGGTGAGCCCGGATCCCGCCGAAGCACTCGCTCTCTTCGACCGGGTGCAGTCGTCCTGACCCGCCGAGCGCGGGAGCACCGGCACACCCCGCCTTGCTTCACAGGGGAAGCGCGGGCTGCGCCGGGAGAGGGACGTCACATCGCTGTAACGAGACTTTTGCAAGCACCTTGCTTGCAAAAGTTAGCACCGGGCGGCATGCTCGGAGACATGGCTTCACTGAACGTCGGCACCCTCGGCGAGTACCTGCGGGAGCAGCGCCGCAACGCGCAGCTGTCCCTGCGTCAGCTCGCCGACGCCGCCGGGGTGTCCAACCCCTACCTCAGCCAGATCGAGCGCGGGCTGCGCAAGCCCAGCGCGGAGATCCTGCAGCAGCTCGCCAGGGCGCTGCGCATCTCCGCCGAGACCCTGTACGTGCAGGCAGGGATCCTCGACGAGCGGGACCAGGGCGACGGCATGGAGGTGCGGACCGCCATCCTGGCCGACACGGCGATCAACGAGAAGCAGAAGCAAGTCCTCGTCCAGATCTACGAGTCGTTCCGCAAGGAGAACGCCGCAGTGGAGGAAGCTCTTGACGAGCAGCCCGCTGCGCCGCGCGAGCACGTGGCGAAGAAGGCGGCGAAGAAGGCTGTCGCCGTGCTGAAGCCGAACGCGAACGGACCGGCCGGACCGGGCAGCGGCGGCGACGACGCCGCTGCCGCCGGGTGACCGGCCGCGCCCGGTCGCGCGGAACGAGCGGACCCAACTGACGTAACCGCCACCATCCTCAAACGGGAGAAACCCTCATGGCGATCACCGAAGACATCGTCAAGACCCTCAAGGACCCGACCCCGCTGTACGCGCTGGCCGGGACCGCCGACCTCGCGGCCGAGAAGCTCAAGGAGGTCCCGCCGCTGATCGAGAAGATCCGCGCCGAGGCCCCCGAGCGGATCGAGAAGATCCGCGGCACCGACCCCAAGGTCGTGCAGGAGAAGGTGACCGCGCAGGCCAAGGACGCCCAGACCAAGGCGCAGGCCAAGGTCAACGAGCTCCTCGGCACCATCGACGGCGACCTGCGCAAGCTGCGCGACTCCGCGCAGGACTTCGCCCTGCAGCAGGTGGGCCGTGCCGCCGAGTACGCCGTCCGCGCCAAGGAGGCGTACGACGGCCTGGCCGAGCGCGGCAAGGACGCGGTCGCCACCTGGCGCGGCGAGGCCGCCGAGCAGGTCGAGGACATCGCGGTCGCGATCGAGCCGGAGCCCGTCCCGGCGGCGCGGCAGGCGCCCGCCTCGGACGCCAAGCCGGCCCCGGCTCCGGCGCCCGCCCCGGCTCCGGCTCCGGCGCCCGCCCCCGCCTCCGTGCACGACGGCCAGGGCAAGAAGACCCCGGCGCCGGCCAAGAAGGCCCCCGTGGCCAAGAAGCCCGCGACGCCGGGCAAGCCCGCTTCCTGAGCGTCCGGACATCACGGGCCGGGCACGCGCGGCGTGCCCGGCTCGTTGTGCGGGTACGGTGGGAGCCGATGACGGAGGTGGACGGCAATGCTGGTGCAGGGCTTCTACGACCTTATGGGCTGGATCTCCATCGCCCTGCTGGTCTTCGCGGTGTTCGCGCTGGTCGACGCCGCCATCCGGCGTGAGGACGCCTACCGGGCGGCGGACAAGAAGACCAAGGCCTTCTGGCTGATCATCCTCGCCGTGGCGGCGGCGCTGATCGCGATCCTGCCGATCATGTCGTTCCTGCCGGTCATCGGCCTGATCGCGGTCATCGTCTACACGGTGGACGTGCGTCCCGCCCTCAAGCAGGTCTCCGGTCCGCGGCGGCGCGGCGGCGGCAGCAGCAGCGACGGCCCGTACGGCCCCTTCAACCGCTGAGGCCCTCCCCGGGCCTCCCTCCCCCGGGCTTCCCTTCCCCGGCCGGCTGACCGGCCGGGGCCGTCGTGTCAGGCGCCCGACTCCAGGAGCATCAGGGCGACGTCGTCCGTCAGCTCCTCGCCGTTGAGCCGGCGCACCTCGGTCATGGCCGCGTCCAGCAGCTCCTCGCCGGTGAGCCCGGCGGACAGCTGCCGTCCGACCAGCTCGACCATGCCCTCCTGGCCCAGCCGCTGCGGACCGGGGCCGATCCGGCCCTCGATGAGCCCGTCGGTGTAGAGCATCAGGCTCCACGACTCGCCCAGCTCGAAGCGCGCGCCCTCCCAGCAGTCCTTCTGCGGCAGCAGCCCCAGCGCCGGGCCGCCGTGCTCGTACGGCAGCAGCTGCGGGGCCATCCCGGACAGCGACACCAGCGGGGCCGGGTGCCCGGCCAGCCAGAGGTCGGCGGCGCGGCCGTCCGGGCTGATGTCGACCTGGCAGAGGGTCGCGAAGATCTCGTCGTCGGAGCGCTCGTGCTCCAGGACCTGCTGGAGCGTGCCCAGCAGGGCGGCCCCGCACAGTCCGGCCAGCGTCAGCGCGCGCCAGGCGATGCGCAGCTCCACGCCGAGGGCGGCCTCGTCCGGGCCGTGGCCGCAGACGTCGCCGATCATCGCGTGCACGGTGCCGTCCGGGGTGCGCACGGTGTCGTAGAAGTCGCCGCCGAGCAGGGCCCGGCTGCGGCCGGGCCGGTAGCGGGCGGCGAAGCGCAGGTCGGCGCCGTGCAGCAGCGGTGTGGGGAGCAGCCCGCGTTCCAGCCGCGCGTTCTCCTGGGCGAGCAGCCGGGTCTCGGTCAGCTGCCGCTGCGCGACGTCCGCGCGCTTGCGCTCCACGGCGTAGCGGATCGCCCGGGTCAGGTGGGACGGGTCCAGGTCGGCCGGGGTCAGGTGGTCCTGGGCGCCGACGCGGACGGCCTCGGCCGCGCGCTCGGCGTCGGTGTCGGTGCCCGCCGTCAGCACCAGTACGGCGGTGCGCGGGGCGAGCCGCAGCAGTTGCCGCAGGCTGTCCATCGCGTCGGAGGCGCCCTCGGCGGCGCGCGCGGAGAGCTCCAGCAGGATGCAGTTGACGTCGTCCCTGAGCAGCCGCTCGGCCTCGGTCAGGTTGCGGGCGCGGCGGATGCGGACGCGCGTGCCGGAGACGTCCAGCAGGTCGGGGACGGTGAAGGCGCCGACGGGGTCGTCACCGATGACGAGCAGGGTCAGGGCAGGGGAGGTCCGGCCGTCGGCCAGGGGTGTTTCCTGGCGAGGCCCCGGCACGGCGGCGTACTGGTCGGTGCGCCGCCCGGTCGCGGACATCGGCGACATCGGACAATTCCTTCCCTCCCCCCGAGGGCAACGTCCCGGAGCGGTCGATCGGTCGGATCGGTTGCTCGGCTCCGAGCACACTGAAGGGCGACCATAGCGGTAGCGCCCGGCGGCAGGGGAGGCCCTGTTGGTAAACCGCCCGTGTCATATGCGGTGCTGAGCTGCGGATTTCGACTGCGGTGGGATGAAACGGGCATGACCAACGTCACGTTTGGTCCGTCGCGGGGTGGCGCGCGTCACGCGGTCGCCGTCACAGGACGCAGGTCACAGGACGCAGGTGACAGGACGCAGGTCGCGGCGAGGCGGTGCTCCGGCGCGGCCCGCGTCCGCTCAGCCGGGGCGCACGACCCCCAGGACGGGCATCGAACCGGCCCCCGCCATCGTGATCCGCCGTCCGGGCCGCGGCGCGTGGACGATGGCGCCGTCGCCCACGTAGACGCCGACGTGGCTCGCGTCGTCGAAGTAGACGACCAGGTCGCCCGGGCGCATCGCCGCCACCGGCACGTGCGGCAGCAGCCGCCACTGCTCCTGCGAGGTGCGCGGGATGCCGACCCCGGCGGCCTGCCAGGCGGCCCGGGTCAGCGCGGAGCAGTCGTACGCCGCCGGGCCGTCCGCTCCCCACACGTAGGGCTTGCCGATCTGGGCCGCCGCGAAGGCGACGGCGGCGGCGCCCTGCCGGGAGGCGCCCGCGGCGTCGCGGCGCAGGCGGGTGGCGGCGCCGGTGCGCAGCCAGGCGACCTGCGAGCGGTAGGCGGCCTCGTCCTCCAGCCGTTCCAGCCGGGCCCGTTCGCGGGCCTCCAACCCGGCGAGCAGGCGCCTCGCCCGGGCCAGGCGGGCGGTGACCTCCCGTTCGGCGTCGGCGGCCGCCTTCTGGCCGGCCATGAGGCGCTCCCAGGCGACGGTGGCGGAACGGGCGTAGGCCCCCAGTTCCGCGGTGGTCGCGCGCAGCTGCTCGATGGTGGCGTCGGCCGCGTGCGCCCCGCGGTCGGCGAGGGCGAGTCCGTCGAGGAGGGCGTCCGGGTCGTCGCTGAGCAGCAGGTCGACCCCGGGGCCGACGCCGCCGCCGCGGTACTGGGCGCGGGCGAGGGCGCCCGCCTGGGCGGTGAGGGTGCGCAGCCGGGTCTGCCCGCGGTCGATGAGGCGGGCGAGCCGGACGATCTGCCGCTGCTGGGCGAGGACCCGTTCGTGCGCGGAGTTGTAGGTGTCGGTGGCGCGTTCGGCCTGCCGGTAGAGGGCGCCGACCTCGGCCCGTACGTCCTGGAGTGTGCGGCGGGGGTGGGACGGATCGGCGTGCGCGGACGGTACGGGGGCGGCGAGGAGCAGCAGCGCGGCGCAGGCGAGGCAGGCCGTACGCTTCATGCGGGCACCTCCGCGAGGCATCTGACGGGCCGTCACGTGGCTGTGGATGGTGCCACGGAAGACACGAATCGGCCAGAGCCGTGCGCTGCTGCGTCACGGGTCGGCGCCGCATCGGCCCGGCCCGGGACCTGTTGCCGGCGCCGCGTGGCCTTCTCGGCGTCGGGCCGCCGGGAGTCCGGCTGCCGGCGCGCTCACGGCTCGCCCCGAGCCCGTGCGGCCGGCGGGCCGAGCGGCGCCCGCGGCTCCTCGGCGGGAGTGCGTGCTGGGGACGCGACCGTGCGGGTGCGGCGGGCGATGGGGTGGTGACGGCCGGGCCGTCGGCCCGCCGCGGCCGGTGCCCCAGGGGCCCGATCCGGGTCAGCCCGGTGCCGGGGCCTCCCAGCGGACGGTCACCTCGCCTTTTCGGCGGGTGCGCGTCCGGGGGACGCGAACGTGCGTGTGCGGCGGGTGGTGACGGCCGGGCCGGCGACCTGCCGCGGCCGGTGCCCCAGGGGCCCGATCGAGGTCAGCCCCGTGCCGGGGCCAGGGCCTCCCAGCGGACGGTCACCTCGCCCTGGCGCCAGCGGGCCGCGGTGTCGGTGACCGGCCAGCCGCCCGGGCCCGCGAGGCTGCGTACCGTGCGGATCCAGCGCTGCCGGGCGCCCAGCGGGGCGAAGGGCGCGGCGGCCGCCCACGCGCGGTCGAAGTCGCCGAGGAACGCGTGCACCGGTTCGCCCGGCACATTGCGGTGGATCAACGCCTTGGGCAGCCGTTCCGCCAGGTCGGAGGGGCGTTCCAGCGAGCCGAGCCGGGTGGCGAAGGTCACCGTGCGCGGCCCCTCGGGGCCGAGCGCCACCCACACGTGGCGGCGGCCGATCTCGTCGCAGGTGCCCTCCACCAGCAGCCCGTCCGGCGCGAGCCGGGACCGCAGCCGGGTCCACACCTCGGCGACGCGCTCCTCGTCGTACTGGCGCAGCACGTTCGCCGCCCGGATCAGGGCCGGCCTGCGGCCGTCCGGGAGGGGCACCTCGAAGCCGCCGTGCGCGAAGGAGAGCCCCTCACGGGCGTACGGCCGGGCGGCGGCCACCCGGGCCGGGTCGATCTCGATGCCGACGACCTCGGCGTCGGGGCGCGCGGTGCGCAGCCGTACGAGCAGCTCCAGGGCGGTCCAGGGCGCGGCGCCGTAGCCGAGGTCAACGGCGAGGGGGTCGTGGCTGCGGCGCAGGGCGGGTCCGTGCTGGGCGGCGATCCAGCGGTCCATGCGGCGCAGCCGGTTGGGATTGGTCGTCCCCCGGGTCACCTCGCCGACCGGCCGTGTCGCACGCATGCGACGAGCCTATGCGAGCCGGCGGGCGCCGGATCCGGGCCCCGTGGACGGTCACGCTTTGGCAAAGCGGAAATGGATCTAGGCCCTCCACCGGTTGGCACTGTTGATGGGTGGCTTCCGCTCCGCCGCCCGTGGAGAAGTGGAGGACGCGACGTGAGCCAGTACGTGGCGAAGGTCCTGGCCGGCGGTGCCCATCGCCGGCTGCGCCGCCATGCCGGCGGGCGCCGTCCGCGGCGCGTGGCCATGCTCAGCGTTCACACCTCGCCGCTCCACCAGCCCGGCACCGGGGACGCGGGCGGCATGAACGTCTACATCGTCGAGCTGGCCAAGCGGCTCGCGGAGGGTCCCGGTGTGGAGGTGGAGATCTTCACCCGCGCCACCACGGCCGCCCTGCCGCCCACGGTCGAGCTGGCCCCCGGGGTCCTCGTGCGGCACGTGGACGCGGGCCCGTACGAGGGCCTGAACAAGGAGGACCTGCCCGCGCAGCTGTGCGCCTTCACCCACGGCGTGATGCACGCCGAGGCCAGCCACCGGCAGGGCCACTACGACCTGGTGCACTCGCACTACTGGCTGTCCGGGCACGTCGGCTGGCTCGCCGCCGAGCGCTGGGGCGTCCCGCTCGTCCACGCCATGCACACCATGGCCAAGGTCAAGAACGCCGCGCTCGCCGAGGGCGACACGCCCGAGCCGACGGCCCGGGTGATCGGCGAGACGCAGATCGTGGACGCCGCCGACCGGCTGATCGCCAACACCGATGAGGAGGCGGACGAGCTCATCCGGCACTACGAGGCCGACCCCCGCAAGGTCGCCGTCGTCCACCCCGGGGTGAACCTGGAGCGCTTCCGGCCGGACGCCCACGGCGGCCGCGCCGGGGCCCGCGCGCGCCTGGGCCTGCCGCAGGACGCGGTGATCCCGCTCTTCGCCGGCCGGATACAGCCCCTCAAGGCGCCCGACATCCTGCTGCGCGCCGCGGCGATCCTGCTCGCGGAGGACCCGTCGCTGCGCGACCGCCTCGTCGTCCCCGTCGTCGGCGGGCCGAGCGGCAGCGGGCTGGCCAAGCCCGAGCGGCTGCACAAGCTCGCGGCCCGGCTCGGCATCTCCGACCTCGTGCGCTTCCAGCCGCCGGTCGCCCAGGACCGGCTCGCTGACTGGTACCGGGCCGCGTCCGTGCTGGTCATGCCCTCGTACAGCGAGTCGTTCGGGCTGGTCGCCATCGAGGCCCAGGCCTGCGGGACGCCGGTCGTGGCGGCGTCGGTCGGCGGGCTGCCGGTGGCCGTGAAGGACGGCGAGACCGGCTTCCTCGTCGCGGGCCACGAGCCGGCCGACTACGCGCGCGCCCTGCGCCGCTTCGTCGAGCACCCGCAGCTGGTGCCCGCCATGGGCGCGGCCGCGGCCAAGCACGCCGAGTGCTTCGGCTGGGACGCGGCGGCGACGAGGACCGCCGAGGTGTACGCGGGTGCGATGGCCGAGCGGCGGCGTCGCCTACGATCGCCGCATGGGTGAGCGGGAGCAGACGGCGGCGCGCGCGGCGGTCGAGCAGGCACTGACGGACGCGGAACTCGGCTGGGAGACCGGCGCCGGCGGCGAGTACGTCGTCACACTCCCCGGCACGCGCAAGCTCTCCACGACCGTCGCCCTGGCCGTGGGACGGCACACCCTGACGGTGAACGCCTTCGTCGTGCGCCGTCCCGACGCCAATCACGAGGCCTTCTACCGCTGGCTCCTGGAGCGCAACACCCGGCTGTACGGGGTGGCGTACGCCATCGACGCGCTCGGCGACGTCTACCTCTCGGGCCGGCTGCCGCTGGTCGCGGTGACGCCCGAGGAGGTCGACCGGGTGCTGGGTTCGGTCGTGGAGAACGCCGACGGCAGCTTCAACACGCTGCTGGAGCTGGGCTTCGCCGAGGCGATCCGCAAGGAGCACGCCTGGCGGATCGCGCGCGGCGAATCCACGCGCAACCTCGACGCGTTCACACATCTGATCGGCAAGGCCGACCAGGGCGCCGAGTAGCGCGGCATCGCCGTTCGCACACTTTCCCGGGTTCGCAGGAGTGACCGGGATCCATCGGGTTGTCATGTCCGGGTCTTCCCAGGGGTTGCCATGCCATGACACCCTCATGCCCATCGCACATCTGAATGTTGTTCAGATACGTGAAAGGCGGGTCCTGTTCATGGCCATCAGCCGCAGACGCATCCTGCAAGCCGGCGGCGCCCTCGCGTTCGTCCCCCGGCCCACCGCCGTCCCCACCGCCGCCCCGGCCGCCGGACGGCCGGCCCCCTCCGGACCGGCGGAACGACTGTGGGCGGAGTTCACCCGCGCCCCGTACACCCACCCGCAGATCCCCTGGGTCGGCCAGGCCGGCCACGCGGGCGGCAGCCGGCGCTTCCCCCGGCGCCCGGTCCGCGCGGACGTCCGGCGCTACGGCGCCCGCCCCGACGGCAGCGCCGACGCCGCGCCCGCCATCAACCGGGCGATCGAGCACGTCGGCGCGAGCGGCGGCGGCACGGTCCTGGTCCCGGCCGGCACCTACCGCATCGACGACGTCGTCCGGCTCGGCCGCAGCGGCGTCACCCTGCGCGGAGCGGGCAGCGGTGCCACCGTGCTGCGCGCCGGGCGGTCCCTCACCGAGATCAACGGCCCCTACGGCAGCCGCTACGGCGGCACCAAGTCCGCCTGGTCGTGGGCGGGCGGCCTGGTCTGGGTCTGCCCCACCGACCGCTACCGCACCCTCACCGACGCCATCCGCGCCCAGGACTGGCCGTTCGAGGGCTGGACCGGCAACCGCCGCGACGAGTGGCGCCCGCTCGCCCGGATCACCGGCGGCGCCCGCCGGGGCGATCGCACCGTCACCGTGGACACCGCGGGAGCGCTGCGTCCCGGCGACCGCGTCATGCTGCGGCTGTCCGACCCGGACGACCACAGCCTGCTCGACCACATGGCGGGCGACGTCGAGGGCACCGCCACGTACGACTGGTCCGACAAGAGCAAGGTGCTCAGCTACGTGCCCTACGAGTGGCCGGTGCGGATCGGCGCCGTCCACGGCCGGCGCGTCACGCTCGCCCAGCCCCTGCCGCTGGACGCCCGCCCCGCGTTCGAACCCGTGCTCACCACGCTGGTCACCCCGGTCGTCGGCAGCGGCGTCGAGGGCCTGACCATCGAACTGCCCGACCTCCCCCAGGCCCCGCACCTGCTGGACAGCGGCTGGAACGGGCTGGCCCTGCAGTGCGCCTGGGACTGCTGGGCCGACGACGTCACCGTGGTCAACGCCGACAACGGGTTCCTGCTGGTCGCCACCAAGAGCGTCACCCTGCGCCGCACCCGGGTCTCCGGACGCGGCGGTCACCACCCCTACGCTTGCCGCGAGGGCGCCCACGACAACCTCGTCGAGGACTTCGTCATCGACCCCCGCACCGCGCCGGCCCCCGCGGGCACCCAGCTGCACGGCATCAACGTCGAGGGCCTGTCCAGCCACAACGTCTGGTCGCGGGGGCGGATGGCGACGGGCACCTTCGACACCCATCGCGGACTGCCCTTCGCCAACGTCCGCACCGGGATCACCGTCAACAACGACGGCTCCCACGGCGGCGACGCGTCGGCGGGACCGTTGTACGGGGCGCGCTTCGCGCACTGGAACGTCACCGTCACCAACGGGCGGGCCGGCTGCGTGAAGATCGACGACGTCGCCCCGTGCAGCGCGACCGTCGGCATCTCCGAGGTCACCGCCTTCGGCCAGATCGACGTCCCGGACTTCACGGGGCCGCTGAACTCGCGGCTCGTCTCGTACGGGAACCCGGCGGTCACCCCGCCGAACCTGTACGAGGCGCAGCGCGACCTGCGTACGGCCCGCTAGCAGTCCGCGGTCGGCTCCGGCTGCGGCACCAGCGCCTTGGCCGGGGCCGGGGGCACCGTGTCCACCGGCTCGGCGCGCGGCGCGCGTTCCCGCAGCAGCGTCCAGTAGCCGGCGCCGGCGACCGTGCCGACCACGGCGCAGGCCCCCCAGACCACGCCGCCGCCCCACCGGTCGAGCGCCACGCCGCCCAGCAACGGCCCGGCGAAGGACGCCGCAGGCCAGGCGAGGGAGTACATGCCCTGGTAGCGGCCCCGGGCACGGGCCGGCGCCAGGTCGGCGACCAGCGACATCGAGGCCGGCGCGTGCAGGATCTCGCCGATCGTCCACACCGCCACCGTCAGCGCGTAGAACGGGACCGAACCGGCGAACGCGGTGAGCCCGAAGCCCCAGCCCATCAGCAACGTGCCCGCGGTGAGCAGCGCCGCCACGCTCCGCCGCTCGACGAGCCGGGTGAGCGGGAGCTGCAGGAGCACGATGAGCAGCCCGTTGAGCCCGATGACCAGGCCGTACTCGCTCGCGGAGAAACCCTGGCGGCCCATGTCGACCGAGAGCGTCGTCGAACCCTGCTGGGTGACCGTGCCGAGCAGGAACGTCAGCGCGACGAACGCCATGAAGCGCCGGTCCTGCAGCACCACCCCGAGGCCGATCCGGGGCTCCCCGCCCCCGCCCCCGGCGGCCGCCGCCGCTTCCGTCTCGCGGCCCGGCATCGACTCCGGCACCTTGGCGTAGATCACCAGCGCGCAGAGCACCGTCATGAAGGCGTCGCCCAGGAACAGCCAGAGGTAGCCCTGCGAGGCGATGAGGCCGGCCGCGGCCGAGGAGACCGCGAAACCGATGTTGATCGCCCAATAGTTGAGCGAGAACGCCCGCACCCGGTCCTCGGCGGGCACCACGTCCGCCATCATCGCCTGCACCGCGGGCCGCGAGGCACTGCTCGCCACGCCGATCACGGTGGCCACCGCGGCGATCTCCGCCTGCCCCTGCACGAAGGCCAGCGTCGCCGTGCCGGCCGCCGCAGCGACCTGCGCCAGCAGCATCGTCCAGCGCCGCCCCACCCGGTCGGTCAGCACCCCGCCGACGACCGCACCCACGGCGCCGCCGAGGCCGTAAAGGGACGCGACGAGCCCGGCGTAGGTGGCCGAGTAGCCCCGGTCGAGGGTCAGGTAGAGGGCGAGGAAGGTGACGACGAAGGCGCCGAGCCGGTTGACCAGCGTGCTGGTCCACAGCCACCAGAAGGTCCGGGGGAGTCCCGACACGGTCTCCCGTACGGCACGTCTGACATCGGGCACGGCGGCTGCTCCTCGCGGCGTTCGGGGCGTCGTAGGCGTAATGGGCCAGGGTGGCGAGCGCAGCTTACAGGTGCCCTCCGGAGGGCACCAAGGGGTTTTCTCCTAGACTCCATGGCATGGCAGATGCTCCCTACAAGCTGATCCTCCTCCGCCACGGCGAGAGCGAGTGGAACGCGAAGAACCTCTTCACCGGCTGGGTTGACGTCAACCTCAACGAGAAGGGCGAGAAGGAGGCGGTCCGGGGCGGCGAGCTGCTGAAGGACGCCGGACTCCTCCCCGACGTCGTCCACACCTCCCTCCAGAAGCGCGCGATCCGCACCGCGCAGCTGGCCCTCGAGGCCGCTGACCGGCACTGGATCCCCGTCCACCGCAGCTGGCGCCTCAACGAGCGCCACTACGGCGCCCTGCAGGGCAAGGACAAGGCGCAGACCCTCGCCGAGTTCGGCGAGGAGCAGTTCATGCTCTGGCGCCGCTCCTACGACACCCCGCCGCCGCCGATCGCCGACGACAGCGAGTTCTCCCAGGCCGACGACCCGCGCTACGCCTCCATCCCGCCGGAGCTGCGCCCGCGCACCGAGTGCCTCAAGGACGTCGTCCAGCGCATGCTGCCGTACTGGTACGACGGCATCGTCCCGGACCTCCTCACCGGCCGCACCGTCCTGGTCGCCGCCCACGGCAACAGCCTGCGCGCCCTTGTCAAGCACCTCGACGGCATCTCCGACGCCGACATCGCGGGCCTGAACATCCCCACCGGCATCCCGCTCGCCTACGAGCTCGACGCCGACTTCCGCCCCGTCACCCCGGGCGGCCGCTACCTCGACCCCGATGCGGCCGCGGCGGCGATCGAGGCCGTGAAGAACCAGGGCAAGAAGAAGTAGTCCGACGCGATCAAGCCCCCTACCTGCGGTTTCCCCGCGGGGAGGGGGCTTGTTGCCGCTCCGGGGCCGTCCCTGGGCCGTCAGTGAGTTGATCGGGCCGTGCCCAGTCCGTCGGGAACTCCGGCTCCGGCCGTTCTCTCGTCTCCGCCTGCGCTCCCGCCTCGCGGAGGGCCGCGACGGCTGCGGCAGCGACTTCCTCGGGCACGCCGGCGAGAACCACGGCGGGAACCTGCGTCACCAGAACCTTGCTGTGCCAGAGGCTCAGCCCCTTCAGCCGACGCACGACCTGGGCCACATCCAGCACGCGGACGCCCGAATCGGTGAGCACCGCGTCATGGGGTACGTCGTCGCACACCAGCTCCACGCACTCGTCCGTCATCGCTCCCCCCACCTCTCTCCGGCTCGGAGCCTACGAGCCCCGAAGTGCCGTGTCGTGTCAATTCGGTGGCGTCGACGACGGCGGTCACGGCTTGCGAGTGCGCTCCTGACTCGACGGAGCGTCAGCCCGCTCTGGCGTCCCACCGACTGCGCGTGGCGGGGGCGCTCTCGATATCATTCGCGGTCACGTTTTCCCGGCCTGGGCGGCCCGGCGCTTCACGCGGTCTTGCTCCCGGCGGTTGACGTGCCACAGGGGTGCCAGACGGATGCGCGAGGGCACAGTGGGGCCTGGTCCTCTGTCTTCCGACCCGGGGCCGACAAGGAAGACCCCGGTCGCCGGATCCCTTGGGGTTCGCACCGCGCCGGCCGCGTGGCACACTGGCCGAAAGGGATATACCGCGTAGGCGCCCTTCCCGCCTCCGGGCGGACAGCAGACGCTTCGCCGCAGATCGTGGGCGTTTACTCGAAGATCGGCCGGCTCTCGGGCCCGGCGCAGGCGCAGCTGATCGCCCTGGAGCGAACACGGCTCCAGCCAGGCCTGGTTGGGCTGGCACTTTCGCGTTGGGCGGCCATCGCGCGGGCACCGATGGATCGCCTTCCCCGGCCGTTCCACGGCCGATGCGGGGTCTCGGACTGTTGCCCCGAACCGGCGGACGAACGCGACCTTCTGGAACTGGCGATCTGTGCCCTGCCCAGGAAGGCGCCACGCGAGTTGTGCAGCATCGTGGAGCCCCTCGACCGAAGAATCCTTCGGCGGCCGGATGCCGTGCCGTACGGCGAGCCGTCACATCGCTGGTGGCGCGACGCCTTCTGACCTGACCGTCCTTGCCGCGCTCCCGGGCCCTCCGCGGCTCGCTGCGCGTGCGGGGGCGCCCCGCAGCGCGTGGCTGCGGGGCGCCCTGAGGGGGCTAGTCGACCATCTGCCCGTCGCCCGTACCACCGACGCACTTCATCCCGACCACCTTTCCGCCGCCGTCCAAGCACTCACCCGGGGTGAGGCTTTCGGTGTGGGCGGTGGTGGTGGCGTTGTGGGTGGCGGCCGTGGCGGTGGCGGCGCCTGTGAGGCCGAGTCCGGCGAGGGCTGCCGTGGCGATGACGGCGGCGGAGATTCGTCGAATGCGCATGTGGTTCCCCTTTCACGGATTGCCTCGGACGGGGCACTAGCCAGCTTGATCTTCACCCATGACGGTGGCACGTCGTGTTGCGCCATTCGGGTGAGGGTGCTCACGGACGCAGGGGTGTTGACCTGCGGAAACGCGCCGTGAGGGGGCGAGCGGTGCCGGGCGCCGCGGACGCCGCACACCCTGCTCGGGGTCCGCGGGAGGGGGCGTCCGACGGGCCCGCGCGAGAGGCCCGGCCCCGTCAGCCGGCGTACGACCTGGGCGACGTGCAGCGTGCGGACACCCGGACCGGTGAGCACCGCGTCATGCGTACGCGTCCGCACGTGCCCGTCCCGCGCGGAACCCGGAGGCGAGGGGCGCGGCGAGCGTGCGAAGATCACGCCCGGCGGCCGTCGGGTCGTACAGGTGTCGCATCGGGGGGCCTTGCTGTGGATGTCATCGGATGGACCGTGTTGGGGCTCTTCTGGCTGCTGACCCTCGTCCCCGGTATCGCCGCCCTCTGTTCCGGATGGGTCCCGCCGTGGTTCCGCAGGACGGTTTCCTCGCCGCGCCTGGGCGGCTGGGCTGACATCTGCGCCGGGGTCGGGGGCACGATCGCGGTCGGCCCGGTGCACCGCCACCTGGGCGGGACGCCGATCTCCGGGGTGGCCACGACCGTGGGCCTCTGCCTCGTCCTCGCCGCCCTCGGTCTCTACCGGCGGTCCTACCGTCCGGCACCGTCGGCGGCGACGACCGCGCCCGACGCCGTCCCGCAGCGGACCGCGGCGGCCGTCGCGCCCGCGGTCGACTACCCCCAGGCGTAGGCACCGAGGCCGCCGTTCAGGAGTAGAAGCCGCGGCCGAACTCCTCGGGCGGGTAGCCGAAGTCGTCCGGGCGCTCCCGGCGCAGTTCCTCGTGGCGGGCCGCGACCAGGTCGATGGCCTCGGGGATCGAGCAGCCGAGGGTTTCCCGGATCGTCCGCAGCGCGAACATGATCCGGTGGTCGAGGATGTCGCGGTCCACGCTCGCCGGCAGTACGGTCACGGGCCCTCCCAAGTCTCCGTCCCGGCACCGGAGTACAGCGACCGCGCCCGGCCGCCGTCAACCGGATTCGCCCCCGGTCCGGAGGAGAAGACCCCGCGGACGGCGTCCCCACACGGGGCCCTAGGGTCGTGGCCCGTGACCGACCTCACCCCGCACTCCGTCTCGACGGCCGGTGCCTACGACTCCGTCGCCGTCCTCTACGCCGAGCTGTTCGGCGACTGGCTCGGTTCGCTCCCGCTGGACCGCGCGCTGATCACGGCCTTCGCCGACTCCGTCCGGGCCGCCGGCGGCAGGACCGTCGCCGACCTCGGCTGCGGCCCGGGGTACGTCACCGCGCACCTCAGGGACCTCGGGCTGGACGCGTTCGGCGTCGACCTGTCCCCCGAGATGATCCGCCTCGCCCGTGAGGCGTACCCGGAACTGCGCTTCGACGTCGGCTCGATGGACGCCCTGCACGGCGTCGCCGACGGCGGGCTGGACGGCATCCTGTCCTGGTACTCCGTCATCCACACCCCGCCGCGCGACCTGCCCCCGTACTTCGACGAGTTCCGCCGCGTCCTGGCCCCGGGCGGCCACCTGCTGCTGGGCTTCTTCGAATCCGGCGGCGACCCCCTCGACGCGTTCGACCACAAGGTGACGACGGCCTACCGCTGGCCGATCGACGACCTCGCCGCCCTGGCGGTGTCCGCCGGCTTCACCGAGACCGGCCGCATGCTCCGCGAGCCCGGACCGGACGAGCGCTTCCGCAGGGGCCACCTGCTCATGACGCGAGGACCCGGGGAGTCGCAGGGGCACCGATGAGTTTGCCGCGCCCGGACCGTCCCCAGGACGTACGCGCCCGAACGCCGGGCGCACCACGCGTCAGGAACGAGGAGGCAGCGATGACCACCGACGGATTCACCACGTGCCTGTGGTTCGACGGGAAGGCCGAGGAGGCGGCGGAGTTCTACGTCTCGGTCTTCAAGAACTCGGCCGTCGGCACGATCGGCCGGTACAACGAGGCCGGGCCCGGGCCCGCCGGGTCCGTGATGGCCGTGGAGTTCACGGCCAACGGGCAGAAGTTCGTGGCGCTGAACGGCGGCCCGCACTTCACCTTCAACGAGGCGGTCTCCTTCCAGATCCGCTGCGCCGACCAGGCCGAGGTCGACTACTACTGGGACAAGCTCACCGACGGCGGCGAGGAGGGCCCCTGCGGGTGGCTCAAGGACCGGTTCGGGGTGTCCTGGCAGGTGTTCCCCGAGGTGCTGCTGGAGATGGTCGGGGACGCCGACCCGGAGAAGGCCGGGCGGGCCACGGCGGCGATGCTGTCCATGAAGAAGATGGACCTCGCCGCGCTGCGCCGCGCGTACGACGGCGTGTGACCGGGAGAACACGGCGTCGGGGGCCCGTCCGGACGGACGGGCCCCCGAGCGTGCAGAACGCGGGTGGCGTGGAACCGGTGGAGTCAGCAGCTACCGCCGCAGCGGCAGGGCGCTCCGGACTGGCAACCGCATCCGCAGCCCGATCCGCAGCCGCACGCGCCGAGCAGCGGCAGCTCACGGATGCCGGGGGACTGCGGGGTCCCCTCGGGGGACGGCTGGTCGCGGGCGGTGGGCGATGTCGGGGACTCGGGCATGGGTACCCTCCTCTGCCGTTGGCGACGGCTGCTTGCATGCCTGTCACCAGTGAACGACACCGCACCCCGGCGCATCAACGGCGCGCGGAAGCGTTCCGCGCCGGGGGCGCACCCGCCCCGCGCGCCGCGTAGCGTCGGCAAGGCCGTACCGGACGGGCCGGCAAGCCGCACCGGACGGGAGGAGTGCCTAGTCCGCCGGCATCGGGGTGGGCGCCGGGGACAGCTCGTCCGCGTGCTCGCCCGTGACCAGGTACACGACGCGCTTGGCGACGGAGACCGCGTGGTCCGCGAAGCGCTCGTAGTAGCGGCCGACGAGGGTGACGTCCACGGCCGTCTCGATGCCGTGCTTCCAGCGGTCGTCGAGCAGGTGCTGGAAGAGCGTGCGGTGCAGCTCGTCCATGCGGTCGTCGTCGGCCTCCAGCTGCAGCGCGTCGTCGACGTCCTTGCTGACGATGACCTCGGCGGCCTTCGCCATCAGGCGCTGCGCGAGCTGGCCCATCTCCAGGATCGTGCTGTGCAGGTCGCGCGGGACGGCGGTGTTCGGGAAGCGCAGCCGTGCGAGCTTCGCCACATGCCGGGCGAGGTCCCCGGCGCGCTCCAGGTCCGCGCTCATGCGCAGGCTGGTGACGACGATCCGCAGGTCGGTCGCGACGGGCTGCTGGCGGGCGAGCAGCGTGATGGCCCGGTTCTCCAGCTCGCGCTGCAGGTCGTCGACCTTCTCGTCGGCGGCGATCACGCTCTCCGCGAGCTTGAGGTCGGCGTCGAGCAGTGCCGTGGTGGCCCGCCCGATCGCGGAACCGACCAGCCGGGCCATGTCGACCAGGCCGTCACCGATCGAGTCGAGTTCCTCGTGATATGCGTCGCGCATCGCGTTCCTTCCGTTGCCACTCGAGTCGTTCGAAAAGAGGATTGTCCTCCCACGCTGACACGCTCCCCAACCTCGCGGGCGCACGCGTACCGCCCGAGCATCCGGAATGAACCGGTACTGACACCACGGTGAACTCTTGGCAACGCCCGTTCGAGAAGACGCTCCGACCCTGTGGGCCACTCATTTCGTCCCCCTAACCTGGGTGTATGGACGTGAACGCGGCAGTCGCCGCAGCCAGTGCGATCGCCGGGCTCTGCACCGGTGTGATCGCTGTGCTCGCGTTCCGCTGGAGCGAGCGGGAACAGGCCCGCCCCACACGCACATCCCTGCGGCCTGACGCCGCAGCCGTACTACCGCCGGGCGTGGACACGGTGCTCTCCGTGCTGCGCTCGTCGGCCGTCGTCCTCGACGAGGGCGACACGGTGGTCAAGGCCAGCTCGGCGGCGTACGCCCTCGGACTGGTGCGGGGCGGCAGGCTCGCCGTCGACCAGATGCTGCAGATGGCCCGCGAAACCCGGCGGGACGGCGAGATACGGCAGGTGGAACTCGAACTGCCACGTCGCGGCGCCGGCCGCGGCGAGGGCCTCGCGGTCTCCGCCAGGGTGGCACCCCTGGGGTCCCGCCTGGTGCTGCTGCTGGTCGAGGACCTGACCGACGCCCGGCGCATCGAGGCGGTACGGCGCGACTTCGTCGCCAACGTCAGCCACGAGCTCAAGACGCCGGTCGGCGCGCTGTCGCTGCTCTCCGAAGCGGTGATGGACGCCAGCGACGACCCCGAGGCCGTGGAACGCTTCGCGGGCCGGATGCAGATCGAGGCCGCCCGGCTGACCAGCCTGGTCCAGGAGATCATCGAGCTCTCCCGGGTCCAGGACGACAACCCCCTCGACGACGCCGAGCCGGTCGCCGTCGACGACCTCGTCGCCGAGGCGGTGGACCGCTGCCGCCACCCGGCGAACGCCAAGCAGATCACCATGGCCACCGGCGGTGCCCCCGACCTGTTCATCTGGGGCAACCGCGGCCAGCTCGCGGCCGCGCTCGGCAACCTCGTCGAGAACGCGGTCAACTACAGCCCGGCCCGTACTCGCGTGGGGATCGCGGGCCGCAGGGTCGCCGCACCCAGCGGCGACCTGATCGAGATCTCCGTGACCGACCAGGGAACCGGCATCTCCGAAAAGGACCGGGACCGCATCTTCGAGCGGTTCTACCGGGTCGACCCGGCGCGTTCGCGCGCCACGGGCGGCACCGGTCTCGGTCTGTCCATCGTCAAGCACGTGGCCGCCTCCCACGGCGGGGAGGTCACGGTGTGGAGCGCCGAAGGCCAGGGCTCCACCTTCACCCTGCGGCTGCCCGAAGCCGCGGCGACCCGGGACGGCCGGGACCGCTCCACCGCCGTGGCGGCGGAGGACGGGGAGCCCGAGCCAGGCTCCGGCTCCTCCTCCGCGCTCTACGAGACGTTTCCCGATCACATCCCCGCCCCGGAGGTCCTCCCGTGACCCGAGTACTCGTCGTCGAGGACGAAGAGTCCTTCAGTGATGCCCTGTCGTACATGCTCCGCAAGGAGGGCTTCGAGGTCGCCATCGCCGCGACCGGGCCCGACGCTCTGGACGAGTTCGAGCGCAACGGCGCCGACCTGGTCCTGCTCGACCTGATGCTGCCGGGCCTGCCCGGCACGGAGGTCTGCCGCCAGCTGCGGCTGAAGTCCACCGTCCCGGTGATCATGGTCACCGCGAAGGACAGCGAGATCGACAAGGTTGTCGGTCTCGAAATAGGAGCGGACGACTACGTCACCAAGCCCTACTCCTCCCGCGAGCTGGTCGCCCGCATCCGCGCCGTGCTGCGCCGCCGCGGCGAGCCCGAGGAGATCTCCCCCTCGGCCCTGGAGGCCGGCCCGGTCCGCATGGACGTCGACCGGCACGTCGTCACCGTGGGCGGCGGCAAGGTCGACCTGCCGCTCAAGGAGTTCGACCTCCTGGAGATGCTGCTGCGCAACGCGGGCCGCGTCCTCACCCGCATGCAGCTGATCGACCGGGTCTGGGGCGCCGACTACGTCGGCGACACCAAGACCCTCGACGTCCACGTCAAGCGCCTCCGCGCGAAGATCGAGCCGGACCCGGGTGCGCCGCGCTACCTGGTGACGGTCCGTGGCCTGGGCTACAAGTTCGAGCCGTAAACCGCCTGCGGCCAGGGTCGCCGGACGGAGTCCGGCGCAGCGCTGCGAAGCCGGTGAGGCCCCTTGGGGCCGAGCGGTGCGAGGGGCGCACGCGGGGTCGGGTTCGAGCCGGACCCGGGTGCGCCGCGTTACCTGGTGACGGTCCGTGGCCTGGGCTACAAGTTCGAGCCGTAAACCGCCTGTGGCCAGGGTTGCCGCGCTGCGAAGCCGGTGAGGCCCCTTGGGGCCGAGCGGTGCGAGGGGCGCACGCGGGGTCGGGTTCGAGCCGGACCCGGGTGTCGCCGGACGTGAAGGGGCCCCGGGAGCGATGAGCTCCCGGGGCCCCTTCGTGTGCCGTTGCGCGTGCCTCAGCCGGCGGGCGACTCGGTGATCGTCTCGGTCTCGGTCGGCGAGGCCGTGACGCCCTCGGCGGGCGATTCGCCGGGGCTCGCGGTCTCCGTCGGCGAGGGCTTCTCGCTCGGCCCGAAGGAGGCGTAGTAGCCGGCGGCGGGGAGCGCGAGGCTCTGCAGCGAGACCTCGCCGGTCTTGCTGAAGTCGAAGACGACGTTCTTGAAGTCGCCGTCGTTCTTGCTCTCGGAACCGCCCTTGAAGACGGCGGAGGGGTTGCCGTCGCCGCCGAGCAGCACGGAGCTGTGGGCGGGCAGCGAGATCGGGCCGGAGAGCTCGGCGTCGAGGGAACCGACCTTCACGGAGTCCAGGGTCTGCTGCTCGTCGCCGTTGTTGAAGATCTTGGCCGTCACGGAGGAGGAGCCGTCGGAGGTGGCCTGGGTGAGCACCGCGACGTTCTGGACCTCGATGTCGCCGACGCTGGTCGCGGCGTTGTCCGGCCTGACGCGCAGCGTCTCCGCGCTGTTCCCGGCAGCGCAGGCGGCGAGCGGGAAGAGCGAGAGTGCGAGGGCGGCGGCGAGAGCGCCGCGACGAAGGCTGCTGCTCACGGCGGCGGCATCTCCTTGGGCGGGGTACGGGCGTACGAATGTTCGGACGTACGGGACTTACGGCTTACCTGGTGCGGGATCAGGTTACCGAGCCCGTCCGGCGCGCCCGCACCGGCCCACCCCCCGGCGGGGCGGGGCTTCACCCGCCCGGGTGTCCCGGAGGCGTCACAGGGGCCGCCCGGGGCCTTCCGCGGGGCCGCCGGACGGGCCGGCCCGGACCCGGCGGAATCCATTACCGGAATCCGCCGAACGATTCCCGCCACACCGGCAAGATCCATTTAACGTTCATCCGCCGGACGGAAATCCGGCGTGGTGCGAAAATGGATCACATCAAGCCCGCGGCGGCCGAACGGAGTAGCGGGAGACCCCCCGCAAGAGAGCGACAAACCGGGATGTTCCTCCTCTTGTCCCGGCCCTCCAGGGGGTGTAACGGGGGCGTTTCAGGGCCCCTCGGCACCCGCTCCGACCTGCGAATTCCGCCCTCCGCTCCCCCTTCGCAGCACGTTCCGGCCGCACTTGTCAAGCCCCGAGATATGCCCTGACCTGCGAAAACGCCATTCAGAACCAGCCGTTCCCGTGTTACCCTGGATAGCCACGGAAGGGGTACCTGTCACATGACGTTCAAGGTTGGCGACACCGTGGTCTATCCCCATCACGGGGCCGCGCTGATCGAGGCCATCGAAACTCGCCAGATCAAAGGCGTGGACAAGACCTACTTGGTGCTCAAGGTCGCCCAGGGCGACTTGACGGTACGCGTGCCCGCGGACAATGCGGAGTTCGTCGGCGTGCGCGACGTGGTCGGTCAGGAAGGGCTGGACCGGGTCTTCGAGGTGCTGCGCGCACCGTACACCGAGGAGCCCACCAACTGGTCCCGCCGGTACAAGGCAAATCTGGAGAAGCTCGCCTCCGGCGACGTCATCAAGGTCGCGGAAGTCGTGCGTGACCTGTGGCGTCGTGAGCGGGAGCGCGGGCTGTCGGCCGGCGAGAAGCGCATGCTCGCCAAGGCCCGCCAGATCCTGGTCAGTGAGCTCGCGCTGGCGGAGAACACCAACGAGGACAAGGCCGAGACCCTCCTCGACGAGGTCCTCGCGTCCTGACGCGGATTTCCGCCGTAGTGCCCGGTGCGTTCCCTACGCCGGGCACTGCGGCATGCCGGGGCGCCCTCACGGTGGCCTGGCACTTCGACGACGCCGAGGATCCCCCTCGTCTTCGTTCGCGCGTCGCTTCCCCCTGCATACTGGGTGCCGGGCCCGGGCAGCTGGCCCTGTCGGTGTCACGGAAGGGTCCGACAGGGGCTTCGCGCCCGGCACGTTGAGGCGATACCCATTTCGGCCAAGGACACAAACCTGACTACCGCGGCAGTCATTCCCGCCGCCGGACGTGGAGTCCGGCTCGGCCCCGGCGCGCCCAAGGCGCTGCGCACCCTGGGCGGCGTCCCGATCCTCGTGCACGCCGTACGTGCCATGACCCGCGCCCGCGCGGTGTCACTGGTCGTCGTCGTGGCGCCCCCGGACGGGGTCGCCGAGGTCAGGGCGCTGCTCGACAGCCACGGCCTGCCCGAGGCGAAGGACATAAGGATCGTCGCCGGCGGCGAGAGCCGGCAGGACTCGGTACGGCTCGGCCTGGCCGCGCTGCCGGACGAGGTCGAGGTGGTGCTCGTCCACGACGCCGCCCGCCCGCTGGTGCCGGTCGACATGGTCGACGCCGTCGCCGCCGCCGTGCGGGACGGCGCCTCGGCCGTCGTGCCGGGGCTGCCGCTCGCCGACACGGTCAAGGAGATCGACCCGGCCACCGACGCAGTCGTCGGCACTCCGGACCGCTCGCTGCTGCGCGCCGTCCAGACCCCCCAGGGCTTCGACCGGGCGACGCTGCTCAAGGCGCACACCACGGTCACCGGCGCGGTCACGGACGACGCGAGCATGGTCGAGCGGCTCGGCGTCCCGGTGCGGGTCGTGCCGGGGCACGAGGAGGCCTTCAAGGTCACCCGCCCGCTGG
The DNA here is from genome assembly GCF_055635295.1 of Streptomyces sp. NPDC111520. Taxonomy (NCBI): domain Bacteria; kingdom Bacillati; phylum Actinomycetota; class Actinomycetes; order Kitasatosporales; family Streptomycetaceae; genus Streptomyces; species Streptomyces sp. NPDC111520. Next base: position 86,346 of record NZ_JBVKBW010000023.1, read on the forward strand.
ACCTGGTCCTCGCCGAGGCCGTGCTCGCCCGCAGGAGGGCCACCGATGACTACTGAGCCGACCGCCGCCGCCCCGGCGCCGTACGTCCCCGTGCTGCCCCAGGTGGGCATCGGCACCGACATCCACGCCTTCGAGGCGGGTCGCGAACTGTGGGTCGCGGGCCTGCTCTGGGAGGGCGAGGGGGACGGCCTGGCCGGGCACTCGGACGCCGACGTCGTCGCGCACGCCGCCTGCAACGCGCTGTTCTCCGCGGCCGGCATGGGCGACCTGGGCGCGCACTTCGGCACCGGCCGCCCGGAGTGGTCCGGCGCCTCCGGTGTGACCTTGCTCACGGAGGCGGCCCGGATCGTCCGCGAGGCGGGCTACGACATCGGCAACGTCGCCGTACAGGTCATCGGCCCGCGCCCCAAGATCGGCAAGCGCCGCGACGAGGCACAGAAGGTCCTCACCGGCGCGGTGGGCGCCCCGGTCTCCGTCTCCGGGGCCACGACCGACGGCCTCGGTTTCACCGGGCGCGGCGACGGACTCGCGGCGGTGGCCACCGCACTGGTGGTCCGCAGGGCGAAGTGAGGGGCGGCGGTGGCGAGTTGCCACCGCCCTCCCGGGCCGTGCCGTCCGCCGTACGGGTGAAGCGGCCGCCCGCCGGGCGGGCGGTGCCACGGCCCCCGTGAGCGTCACAACACCGTGAAGCTCACGCGGAGCGGACGGCGCACGCACCCGGGGCCACTACCCTTGATGCGTGACCATTCGCCTGTACGACACCGACGCACACCAGGTCCGTGACTTCACCCCGCTCCGGCCGGGCTGCGTCTCGATCTACCTGTGCGGCGCGACCGTGCAGGCAGCCCCGCACATCGGGCACATCCGGTCCGGGCTGAACTTCGACATCATGCGCCGCTGGTTCGCCTACCGCGGCTACGACGTGACGTTCGTCCGCAACGTCACCGACATCGACGACAAGATCATCGCCAAGTCCGGCGAGCAGGGCCGCCCCTGGTGGGCGATCGGCTACGAGAACGAGCGCGCCTTCAACGAGGGTTACGACGCCCTCGGCTGCCTGCCGCCCACGTACGAGCCGCGCGCCACCGGCCACGTGCCCGAGATGATCGAGATGATGCGCGGCCTCATCGAGCGCGGGTACGCCTACGAGTCCGAGGGCAACGTCTACTTCGACGTCCGCTCCTTCCCGGACTACCTGGAGCTGTCCAACCAGGAGCTCGACAACCTGCGCCAGCCGGAGAGCGAGGGCGAGACCGGCAAGCGGGACTCCCGCGACTTCGCGATGTGGAAGGCCGTCAAGCCGGGCGAGCCGTCCTGGGAGACCCCCTGGGGCCGCGGCCGTCCGGGCTGGCACCTGGAGTGCTCGGCGATGGCCCACAAGTACCTGGGCACCGCCTTCGACATCCACGGCGGCGGCATCGACCTGATCTTCCCGCACCACGAGAACGAGATCGCCCAGGCCAAGGCCTTCGGTGACGACTTCGCGCGGTACTGGGTGCACAACGCCTGGGTCACGATGAGCGGCGAGAAGATGAGCAAGTCGCTCGGCAACTCGGTCCTCGTCAGCGAGATGACCAAGCGCTGGCGGCCCATCGTGCTGCGCTACTACCTCGGCACCCCGCACTACCGCTCGATGATCGAGTACAGCGAGGAGGCGCTGCGCGAGGCCGAGTCGGCCTTCGCGCGGATCGAGGGCTTCGTGCAGCGGGTCGTCGAGATGGCGGGCCCGGTCGAGCCGGCCGCCGAGGTGCCGCCGGCCTTCGCCGAGGCGATGGACGACGACATGGGCGTCCCGCAGGCGCTGGCGATCGTCCACACCACCGTCCGGCAGGGCAACTCGGCGCTCACCGCGGACGACAAGGAGAGCGCCGTCGCCCGCCTCGCCGAGGTGCGCGCCATGCTCGGCGTCCTGGGCCTGGACCCGCTGGACCCGCACTGGACCGGCGACGGCCGCGGTGAGGACCTGCACGGGGTCGTGGACTCCCTCGTCCGGCTGGTGCTGGAGCAGCGGGAGTCGGCCCGTGGCCGCAAGGACTACGCGACCGCCGACGCCATCCGCGACCGCCTCCAGCAGTCCGGCCTGGAGATCGAGGACACCCCCTCGGGTCCGCGCTGGACGCTCGGCTCCCGGTAGCCGGGCGCCCGCGTCATCATTGACACGTACGTACGTTCACGCAGTAGCAGCAACAGCAGCAGGAAACAGGTGACCCATGGCCGGCAACAGCCAGCGCAGGAACCGCCGCACGTCCAACAAGAAGGGCGCCACGGTCGGTAGCGGCGGGCAGCGGCGCAGGGGCCTGGAGGGCAAGGGCCCCACCCCGCCCGCGGAGGCACGCAAGGGGCACGCCAAGCAGCGGGCCGCCAACGCCAAGGTGAAGCGCGCCGCGTCCACCCAGTCGCGCCGCCCCTCCGGCCGGGGCTCCAAGTCGACCTCGGAGCTGGTGGCCGGGCGCAACCCGGTGGTGGAGGCGCTGCGCGCCGACATCCCGGCCTCGGCGGTCTACGTCCAGCAGTTCATCGACAACGACGAGCGCGTACGCGAGGCGATCAAGCTCGCCACCGACCGGGGCATCCCGCTGATGGAGGCCCCGCGCCCCGAGCTGGACCGCATCACCAACGGGCTGAACCACCAGGGCCTGGTGCTGCAGATCCCGCCGTACGAGTACGCCCACCCCGAGGACCTCGCCGCCGGGGCCTTCGACGCGGGCGAGGACCCGCTGATCGTCGCGCTGGACGGGGTCACCGACCCGCGCAACCTCGGTGCCGTCGTCCGCTCCGTCGCCGCCTTCGGCGGTCACGGGGTCGTCGTGCCCGAACGCCGCGCCGCCGGGATGACCGCGGGCGCCTGGAAGACCTCGGCCGGCACCGCCGCGCACGTCCAGGTCGCCCGGGCCACCAACCTCACCCGGACGCTGGAGGCCTACCAGAAGGCGGGCCTCACGGTCGTCGGCCTCGCCGCCGACGGCGAGGTCGAGCTGCACGAGCTGGAGGCGCTGGCCGGACCGGTCGTCGTCGTCGCCGGCTCGGAGGGCAAGGGCCTGTCGCGGCTCGTCGGCGAGACCTGTGACCTGCGGGTCCGCATCCCGATGCCGGGCGGCGCGGAGTCGCTGAACGCGGGCGTCGCGGCGGGCATCGTGCTCTACGAGGCGTCCCGCCGCCGGGCCTGAACCCGCACGCGCCCCCGGGCGCGCCCCGGCGACAACCCCTGATTGACGGGCCTCGGACACAACGGGGCCCGTCACACAGTGTCCTTATCGGGTGTCACTCGGTTAGATGAGTGTGGACACCAGAACACCCCGCACTCCTCCGGGGGGACGGTCGTCGTCGATCACCGACGAGCCTGTGCTCAACATGCTCAAGGTCTCCTCCGACCCCGCCCAGGTCATCGTCAATCACGCGAGCTTCCGCGTGCAGCTCGGCGCGACCTCGGGCCGTGCCCTGACGAGGACCCAGCGCGTCCCCGTCATCCCCACCTCCGTCCGCCCCTCCGCCGCCGCGCAGCGGCGCGGCGCGCCCCTGGTGTGGTCCGGGCGCAGCGAACCCGGCGACGCCGCCGCCACCCAACTGCTCGCCGCGGTGCGCCACGGCCAGCAGGACGGCCTCGACCTCGGCGCCGCGACGCAGGTGCTGCCGCGGATCGAGGAGCCGCCGCAGCCCGTCGTCGGCCCGCCGCGCCGGCCGCCGGCGCCCGGCGAGATGCTCGGCGGCATCCGCCCGGCGCGTGGTGCCTACGACGACTACCTCGACTCCGAGGACACCAGCGAGTTCGCGTACACCGCGCCGCCCGCCGGTCCCGTCGACGAGGACCCCGACTTCGACCCGTACGAGGAGCCGGACGAGGAGCACGGCCTCGGCCGCAACCGGGACCGTGCCGATCCCATCCGGCACGCCTACTACCCGGGCCGCCGGATGAACCTCGGCATCGTCCTGCTGCCGCTGCGCATCTTCCTCGGCTTCATCTCCATCTACGCCGGCATGGGCAAGCTCTGCGACCCCGTCTACTTCGACGGCGGCAAGCGCGGCTCGATGGTGACCTGGCTCGCCTCGCTCCACCCCTGGGGAATGGCCGAGCCGCTGCGCGACCTCGCCCTCGCGCACCCCATCGGCGCCGGGCTGACGGTGGCCTTCCTGCAGGTCATCGCCGGTGTGCTGACGGTCTTCGGGCTCTGGCAGCGGTTCGCGGCGTCGGTCGGCGCCCTGCTGTCGGTGGCGCTGCTGGTGACGGTGAGCTGGCGGACCGTCCCGGCCTACGACACGCCCGACATCATCCTGCTCGCCGCCTGGAGCCCGCTGGTCATCGCGGGGGCGCCGGTCTACTCCGCCGACGGGCGCCTGGCGAGCGAGGCCTGGCGCAGGCTCGGCCCGCGCGCCCCGCTCGGGGAGCTGCGGCGCCGGGTGCTGCGCCGCGGCGCGGTGCTGGCCACGGTGCTGGTCGGCATCTCGCTCGTGGTCGGGGCCACCCTCGGCACCGCCGTACGGTCCACCAGCCCGCGGTCGCAGCTCCCCGCCCCGACCGACCTGCCGACCAACGACCTCGAGGGCTCGCCGCTGCCCGAGGTGCCCGGCGAGAAGTCCTCCCGGCCCTCCGCGACCCCCTCGGCGGGCCGCTCCGGCGGTCCCTCGTCCTCGCCGTCCTCCTCGCCGTCCGCCCCGGGTGCGGCGTCCTCGGCGCCGAACACCCGGCAGTCGCGTCCGGGGTCGTCCTCGGCCAACACCGGCAGCGGCGGCGGCACCGGCGGCGGGCCCGCGCAGACCGTGCCGTCCGTCCCGTCCCGCCCCACGGTGCCCAACAACCCGCCCACCCCGGGCGGCGGCAGCGGGGGCGGCGGCAACGGCGGCGGCTCCTCCGACGGCGGCGGCGCGCTCGGCGGCCTGCTGGGCAGCGGGGAGACCTCCGGCTGGCTGCTCGGCGCCCCGGCACGGCACGGCTCGGGGAAGGTCGCGTAACGCCCGTACGGGACACGGGAAGAGGCGGCCGGAGGTTCCTTCCTCCGGCCGCCTCTTCGTGCCCGGTGCGGGCCGTCCTGGGCCGTCCCGGCTCGTTGCGCGGTGCTGCGTCCGTTGTGCGGTGCTGCGTCCGTCGTGCCGGCCGCGGCCCGGCCCGTCGCGTTCAGGTCCGGGAGGCGAGTTCCTTCGCGGCCTCGGCCAGGTCCTTGGCGGTGTCGATGGCCCGCCAGTACGCGCCCTGGGGCAGCGGGAAGCCCGCGAGCCGCCGTTCGCGGGCGAGTTGGGGGAAGGTCGTGCGCTCGTGGTCACCGCGTTCCGGGAGCAGCCCGGTGAACTCGGGGGAGAAGACGTAGACGCCCGCGTTGATGAGGAACGGCGAGGGCGGCGACTCGATGAAGTCCAGGACGTGGCCGAACTCGTCGGTCTCCACGGCGCCCCACGGGATGCGCGGCCGGGCCAGCGCCAGCGTGGCGACCGCGCCCCGCTCGACGTGGAAGGCGGCCATCTCCCGCAGCGAGAACCGCGTCCAGATGTCGCCGTTGGTGGCGTACCAGGCATCCTGCGGCCGGGGCAGGGAAGCGGCGGCGTACCTCAGGCCACCGCCGCGGCCGAGCGGTTCGCGTTCGACGACCGTGGTCACCCGCAGCGGCAGGTCGGCCGCCGCGCCCGCGAGCCACTCCTGGAGGACCTCAGCGAGATGGCCGCACGAGACAACGGCGTCGGTGACGCCCTCGGCGGCCAGCCAGGCGAGTTGATGGCCGATGATCGGGATCCCGGTTCCGGGGATCTCGATCATCGGCTTGGGGCGGGTGTCGGTGTAGGGCCTCAGACGGGAGCCCTGTCCTCCGGCGAGGAGGACGGCCTGGGTCACCGTCTGGGAGGTCGCGGGCGTGCCGGTCATGGGCGCACCCTACGCGACCCGCGCGTCGGGTCATCCGAGCGAGGCCACGCCCGTCGCGAAGGCGGTGTCGCAGACCGGCCGCGACCAGGCCTGGGCGCGGTGCACCGAGCCGTACTTGGCGACCGCGGCGCGGCCCAGGGACCGGGCGATCGAACCGCAGTACCGCGCCAGCGAAGGCCGCTCGTTCATCTCGCGCTGCAGGTGCGTCAGGGCGATGCCGGGGTTCTTCTCCTGCAGCTCGCCGAGCAGCTTGCGGCGGAGCACCTCCTGCGGGGCCGACCGCTGGGACGCCGCCTCCTTCTGGTGCGAGGCGGTGAGGACTTGGGCCTCGGACGCCGAAGTCGCCCACGGGACGCGGGTGACGGCGAGGGTGCCGGAGAGCACGAGGACGACCGGGAGGACGAGGGCGAGTGACTTGCCGATGCGGCGGGCTACCTGGTTCACGGCAGTGATGGTAGCGAGGAGTGATGATTTGGCGACATTTAGCCACTCTGATGAGTGATGAATGCCCCTTGATCGACTACGGGGGCATTGACGAACATGGTCGAAACGCCATTGTATGACCGGAAATGAGGGGTGATCCGGCCCCCGAACGGCCGTGATCCGGCCCGCGAGCACCGGGGCCCGGTTCGGCGAGCACCGGGGCCCGGTCCCGGGAACGACCATGGCCCGGCCCCCCTTGCGCGGGGGCCGGGCCACACGGGTCCTCAGCGGTGGGGCGACCCTGCGGTCACCGTCCGGCCGTTCAGTCGCTCAGGCGCTCACCGGTGGAGGTGGAGAAGACGTGGCTCTCGCCGGCGCGCGGCACGACGCGCAGCACGGAGCCCTTCTCCGGAACCTGGCGGCCGCCGACGCGGATGACCAGGTCCTTGTGCTCGCCGCCGACCTCGGCCGAGCCGTAGACGAAACCGTCCGCGCCCAGCTCCTCGACGACGTTCACCGTCACGGCCAGACCGGCCGGCTCGTCCTTCGACAGGCCCCCGTCGCCGTCCACGATGTCGAAGTGCTCCGGGCGGACGCCGACGGTGACCGTGCGGTCGCCCTTGTCGGCGGCGGCCTGCACCGCGTCGCGCTCGACCGGCACCACCGAGTTGCCGAACTTCACGCCGCCGTCGGCGATCGGCACCTCGACCAGGTTCATCGCCGGGGAGCCGATGAAGCCCGCGACGAAGAGGTTGGCCGGCCGGTCGTACATGTGGCGCGGGGTGTCGACCTGCTGCAGCAGACCGTCCTTGAGGACCGCCACGCGGTCGCCCATGGTCATGGCCTCGGTCTGGTCGTGGGTGACGTAGACCGTGGTGGTGCCGAGGCGGCGCTGCAGGGAGGCGATCTGCGTACGGGTCTGGACACGGAGCTTGGCGTCCAGGTTGGACAGCGGCTCGTCCATGAGGAAGACCTGCGGCTCACGGACGATCGCGCGGCCCATCGCCACACGCTGGCGCTGACCACCGGAGAGCGCCTTGGGCTTGCGGCCCAGGTACTCGGTCAGGTCCAGGATCTTGGCGGCTTCCTCGACCCGCGTGCGGATGTCCGCCTTGTTGACGCCCGCGATCTTCAGGGCGAAGCCCATGTTGTCCGCGACGGTCATGTGCGGGTAGAGCGCGTAGTTCTGGAACACCATGGCGATGTCCCGGTCCTTGGGCGGCAGGTGGGTGACGTCCCGGTCACCGATCCGGATGGCGCCGCCGTTGACGTCCTCCAGGCCGGCCAGCATGCGGAGCGAGGTCGACTTGCCGCAGCCGGAGGGGCCGACGAGGACGAGGAACTCGCCGTCCTCGATGTCGATCTGGAGCTGGTCGACGGCGGGGCGCTCGGACCCGGGGTAGATCCGGGTCGCCTTGTCGAAAGTGACAGTAGCCATGGTGCAGTGGTCCCTTCACCGGCAGGAACGTGCCGGACGATCCGAGTAAAGGAATGAGGTCTAGTCCACAGGGTGTGGACCTTCCGCGACGCTACCCGCCCAGCCCCGCTTTGTCAGTACCCTCCCGGCGCCCAATTCCCCGACCCTCCCCCCTCCCCGCCTGGGTACACTTCTCATGGCCCCACCCGTCACCCGGGCACCCGGAGCGGGCACGGTGCCGTGCCGCCTTAGCTCAGCTGGTAGAGCACCGCTCTTGTAAAGCGAAGGTCGTCGGTTCGAACCCGACAGGCGGCTCTTTCTATGACCTGCGACAACGCCCCCCGTGACGGATATCACGGGAGGCGTTGACGGCAGATTGTGACGGCAGTCACCTCTAACGGCGCCGCTTGAGCAGCCGGTCCATGTGACTCATCGCCTCCCGACGGCTGTCGTCACTGACGTGCGTGTACACGTTCATCGTGACCGCGATCTGAGAGTGGCCCAGGATCTCCATGACGGTGCGCGGTGCGATGCCAGCCGCGAAGAGCAGGGACGCGCATCCGTGCCGTGTGTCGTGGAGCCGGACCTGCGGGAGCTTCGCGGAGGACGCGATCCGCAGGAAGGACCGGTAGAGGTTGCGCGGCTCGATGGGAAGGCCGCTTCGCGTAGTGAACACGAGGTCGCTGTCGTGCCACTTCCCGCCGGCACTTGCCCGCTGCGCGGACTGCCGTAGGCGCTGCCACCGGAGCGGGGCGACGCACATCAGGGGAATGGGGATGACCCGTGTCCGGCGGTTCTTCGTCGTGTCCAGGTACAGCTCCTTGCCGCCGCGGTGCAGCGTGGTCCGCACCGTCAAGGTGCGCCGTTCAAGGTCGACGTCCCTCCATTGCAGGCCCAGGATTTCCCCGCGGCGGAGGCCGAGAGCCACAGCCAGCACGAACGCGGGGTAGAGGCCATCGCCTCGCGCGGACTCCAGGAACGTCAGGGTCTCGTCCAAGGTCCAAGGATTGAGCGCGCGTGGTTCGACCTGCGGGGCGGGGACCAGTTGCACCACGTTGCGGCTGATCAGTTCCTCGCGGCACGCGGCCGTGAGCGCTGTACGCAGGACGCGGTGCGCCTCCTTCGCCGTGGCTGCTGACGTCTGAGCCGTCACCTCCGACACCATGCGCCGTACGTTCGCCGTGTTGAGTGACTCCAGACGGCGGCTGCCCAAGAGCGGCACGAGGTAGAGCCGTACGTGCATCTCGTACTTTACGTACGTGGTGCGCTTGCGGTGGGGTCGGATGTACTCCTCCAGCCAATACGGCAGCCACTCGGAGAGCTTGGCGGACCGGGAAGGTGTGGGGATGCCCTGGCGGTCGCGTCGCACGAGTTCCTGGCGCTTTTCGTCACACTCCTCCCAGGTGGAGCCGTATACGGTCTTGCGCTTGCGGGTGCCATCCGGCTGCGGGACATAGACACGCGCCTCGTAGCGGCCGTCCTTGCGCTGCCAGATGCTCCCAGCGCCGTTGGGGTTCCTCTTATGGGATGCCATCAGGCTGCGTTCTCCTCGATCTGTTCCTGAATGAAGGCGCGCAGGCTGTCGGGGGACACTCGACGCGCGCGCCCGACGGTGAAGCTCGCCAACTGGCGGGAGCGGATGAGGTCGTAGACCTTGCTGCGGCTGAGCCGCAGGGCGGTCATGACCTCGGGGACGGTGAGGGCTTCGGGTGCTGCGGGCATGGCGGTGCGCACGTCGAACCTCCGGGATGCTGTGGGGCTCCTGGCCCCCTTCTGGAAAGTCCGCTACTTCCGCTACCGCCGCTACCTCGCAGGTCAGGGGCCTGTTCGGGGGTAGCGGAAGAGGTAGCGGTAGCGGATAGAGCGGGGTCCGGTAGCGGGAAGCGAAGGTGGTTCCCGCTACCGGATCAGTGCAGGTCAGACCGTGTTTTCGCACCCCGGTAGCGGAGGTAGCGGACTTTCCGGGGGTGGGGGGCAGTAGCGCTGCCACGCGTCGCGCAGATCGGTGGCGTAGTAGCCCTTGAGGACACCCCCGCCGGTCTTGATGTTGCGGGAGGCAACCGGTTCGCCATCGGCGGTGACGTACTCGCTGAGCATTCGCGACAGCCTGCGGGAGTCGAGTGAGCGCCCGTTGAGGTCTGCCCACGGCGCATCGTCCAGGGCGTTGAGCCGGTCCAGGATGGCCACGGTGGGCAAGCGGTCGATGCCACTGAGGACGTGGTCGCGCAGGTCGGTGAGCAGCCGCACGCCAACGCTGCCCTTGTCGTTGCTGCGGGAGGCTTTGACCAGGGTCAGGCAGGCTTCCCGGGCTCGGCGCGGCCAGTCGCCGCCGACGGCGTCGGCGATGGCGATCAGGGGTTCCCATACGTCGGCGGGTCGGTCGGTGATGCCGTCGGGCATCTCCGGGAACGCGTCGGTGACCTGCTCCTGTATGGTCTCGGCCCACTTGGCGAGCCGGTCGCGCAGGGCGTTGCCTTCGCGGACGTGGATGCGGGTGCGGAAGGGTTCGGCCTTCTCGTTCCGGGCCCTGCGGCGCATGCGGATGATGACCGAGCGGGTCAGGATCGTGTCGGGCAGCGAGCCGAGTCCGGCGACCGCGACCGCGCAGAACGACGGGAAGCCCTGGACTTGCTGGTTCGAGCCGTCACCCACGCACCGGTACATCACCCGGCCGCGAGTGTGGCCGGCATTGATGAACCCTCGGAGCTGTTCGTTCTCTCCAGCCTTGGGGCCAAAGATGGTGTCGATCTCATCGAACAGGATCGTGGGCCGGCCGCCGTCGATGCCGGACACCGACCGGAACAGGGCCGATGCGGAGGCGTCCACGGCCGCCATGGCGCGCGGCACCAGCGATTCGACCACTTCCAGCGCCCGAGACTTTCCCGACCCCGGTTCCGGGGACAGGAACGCCAGCCGGGGTGTGGAGTCGAACGCGTCCAGCAGGTGCGCGTGTGCGTCCCACAGCGTCACCGCCACGTAGGCGGCTTCCTGCGGGAAGACGTTGAAGCGACGGTGGAAGGCTTCCACCTCGTTCAGCAATACGGCGCCGTCGGTCATGGGGGCTTGTCCTCCGGTCTGCTGCGGGTCAGGGAGAAGAGCTGACAGGACGCCCTCACGGGCGACGACTTTCGGCGCACCACCCGCCGCGTGGGCGCGGGCCGGCATGGCGGGGCCGGAGTCGTCGGGCGTGGGGATGCTCTTCAGTGGCGAGCGGGTGGGGGTGGTCATGCCGTGTCCTGGCGGCGCGGGTTGTGGGCGATGGACCAGTTCAGTGCGCTGCGCAGGGTGGAGCGGCACTGTGATGCCGGCAGGCCGGACGTCTCGCCCGCTTCCTGAAGAGCGTGCTCAACCACCGAACGCGTCAGGTCGCCCCATGCGACGAACCGCCCCACGGCGCGGGCGGCCCTGAACAACGTTGCTTCCCGCGCGCCCTGTTGGGCCGCGGCGACGTTTCGCATCTCGTTGGCGAGCGCTATATCAGCGTATCTGCGGGATTGCCCCGCTACGGCCACTGAGGGGGCCTGCGCGGGCTTGGGTGCTGGTTTCAGGATGCTTTGCAGCCATCGGGGCAGCGGGAGCGCCACAGGGCCGCTTACGGCCTCGTAGCGTCCCGAGGGGAGCGTGGAGCCGGCCGCGACGACGTAGCCACCCCACGCTCGGGTGTCGACCAACGGGGCGACGGTGCCTGCGGTGTTGGCTAGCCGGATGTCGGCCGGAGCGGTGAAGTACAGGTGCTGCCCGCCGCTCGCGGTCCGGGTCCGATATGTGTCGGGGACGGCCCGTTCGGCGCGCTCGCAGAGCGCCCCGAAGGTCGCCGCGCCGCTAGGCGCGTCCGCACTGCTGTTGTCCTTGGACACGTCCAGGTCGACCACCAGCAGCCCGGAGGGGCCGGTGGCGATACCGACGTTGAACGGGCCCTGTGACCAGGTCGCGCGGATGCGCTCGGGGTCTGTGGTCGCGCGTTGCTCCCACTTGCGGTGCCCTGCGACGCAGGGCCCGGTGCGGGGGCAGGTGGCTTCCCCGTGGAGGGCCGGCCGCTTGGTGCCGGGGCGGAGCGGGAAGACGTGCCAGCCGCGTTCGGCGGCGCTTAAGGCTGCCGACAGCAGCGCGGATCGTGGGTCTTGGGCCATGCTGGAGACCTCCAAGGGTCTGTTTGGCGGACTGGAGAGCGGGGCGGCCCGGGCTTTGGCGAGACGCGGGCCGCCCCGGTTGTTGGCGGTGTGGCTGCGAGAGCGAAATACGCAGCAACGCTGGGGGACTTGGCATGTCGGTGGGCGCCCGTACGGTGGGGGCATGCCTGGTGAAGAGGTGCAGTTGCAGCGGGGACTTGAGACGACTCGCGCTGAGTTGGCGGTGGCCTTTGGCAAGCCGGGGGCGCACAGGCGGGCTCAGGAGGGTGGCATCGTCACCCTGCGCGCATCACATAAGCTCTTCGTGTTCTCCGACCCGGCCAAGAGCAAGAAGCACGGATACAACTTCGACGGGTGGGCGGAGAGCGATGCCCTCGGCCCGGTCTTCGACTACACCGGCACCGGTTCGACCGATGATCAGGTTCTTTCGGGGTTGAATGGGACGTTGCTGCAGCACGAGGCGCAGGGCCTCGAACTGCACCTGTTCATCTCCGACGGCTACGTGAAGACCGGCGGAGCGAAGAAGCAGCGCTACGTGGGCCACATGGTCGTTGATGCCGTCGTCCCGTTCGTGGAGCGCTGGGATACCGACCAGCACGGAACGTGGCGGCGGGTCTACGTCTTCCGGTTGCGGCCCGTGGATGTTGAGCAGACCGACATTCGTCCTGGTGATGCTGTGCAGCCCGCGGGGACCACCAGCACCAAGCCGGTCCCTGCCGCGGATACGTCCGCTGGGCTCGTAGCGCCGGAAACGCACGCCACGGACGAGACTGTCGCTAACGGGACTGGTGAGCCTCGGGCTGTTGTCCGCCGTGAGGGCAAGCTGTCCACCAGGTTCAGCAGCTATCTGCAGGCTCAGGGCCATGAGGTCATGCGCTATCAGATCGCCATCAAGGGCAGCTCTGGCGCGCTGCTCACGGACCTGTATGACCTGACGGCCAATGTGCTGTACGAGGCCAAGGGAGGGGCGGGCCGTAATGACGTGCGGATGGCCATCGGGCAGTTGCTCGACTACCGCCGCCACATCCCCCACGACGGCCTGAAGCTCGCCATGTTGCTGCCGGAGTACCCCGGGGACGATCTGCGGGACTTGGTTCAGGGATTGGAGATTGCCCTGGTGGTCCCGGAAGGGGACGGCTTCATCGGCGTTCCTGGGCAGTAGCACCGAGGGTTAAGCGGCGCGCCCTACGGGCTTCGGAGCGGCGGGAACTCAACTGTTTGATCAGACACCGCGTATGCCCTGCTTTGAAAGGCGTCGCGTGCAGAACCTCTTGACGTCGGCTCCGCCGACCGTGGACGGCGGCGGAGCCGGTGATCGCGCACCTCAAGAGGGATCGAAGTGCCGCTGCAGCTACCCCTGAGACAGCGTGCCCTGGTCCTCCCACAGGGAGAGGCCGCGTCGAATGTCTTCACGGGTGTAGGACATCGGTGGGAAGCCTTCCACGGTCATCACGTAGTTCTCGGACGCGCCAGGCACCTTGAAGAAGAAGCCGAATTCGCACGTGATGAGGCCGGATCCGTTGGCAAAGCCCGGCTCAAGCCGGTCGGTACCGAGAATCTTGCCATCGCCATCCGTCACACGGACCTCAGCCCCGGACTTGACCTTGGAGCCCGGCGGAGGCGTACACGGCTTGCCGATGTCGGGGCCCGTGTCATCGGTGGACAGTTCGACCTTCACCCTCCCGCTGATGGCGAGAGTCACGGCGGATGGCGTGGCACTGGGCGCCGCTTCCTTCGAGTCCTCGCCTGTGCCGGAGCACCCGACGAGCCCCGCCATGCCAAGTGCCAGGCCGCAGACCCACAGCTTTCTCATGTGCTTCCCACCCCTCGTGACCTGCGGCGGAATCTCCAGAGCAGGTAGCACGCACCCTACCGATGACCTCATAGCTAGTAGGTTCTGGGTGTGGTTCTGTGTCTGCTCCGGTTGCGGGGTAGGGGGCCTAGAACCAGCACCGCTCCCCTTTGGTCAGCCGTGGAAGTGATTGCGCTTGAAGACGGCCTTGCGGATTTTCACGGTCGTGCCGCGGTCGCCCTTGTCGCTGCGGAGGACCTGTGCGGCGATCCATCCGCCGAAGATGACCGCGGCCAGGATGATGAGCTGGTGGACCAGGGCCGCGAGCGCGGCGATGAACGTCGTCAGCAGCACCAGCCCGCCGCACACGGCGGCAAAGCCAACGCCGCCCAGCGCGATGTTCACCGCGGTCCGGGAGACGACCGGCCGCGCCTGCTCTGGCATCGGGGCGAGGCTGTGCGGGGTGAGGGTGTACCCGGTGACGACACGGCCGTCCGGGAGAACGACGCTCGTCACGGCCGCCGCGGTGTCCGGCTGGACCGGTGTCAGCGGGGCCGCGTAGGTCTGGAAGGGCAGGAACGGAGCCGGCTGGTGGATGGTGATGGCCTGCTCGGTGGCCGCGGCGGGGGTGTTGTCGGGGAACATGCGGAATCCCTTCTCGGCATGGCGCAGGGAGGCCGAGGCACCCCCTGGCGGGGTGTCTCAGGTGGGGGTTTGAAGGGTGCTGACCTGGCGTCCTCCCTGACTCCCTGATGGATCATTCGTCCTGGTCAGGGGCAGGGAGGCGGGGCAGGGAGGGGTTCAGGGAGTTCTCCCTGCCTCCCTGACCCGCCGGGGGTGCGGCTCCCTCTACTTCTCGGCGGAAGCGGAACCGTCGGCGTCGCGGTTGGCGAGGACCCGGGCGAGGCGGTCGCGTCCGATGACCATGCGGCCGTCGGACTTGTACGGCTCGGCCCCGGTCCCGTCCAGGACGCGCTTGAGGTCGATGAACGACCAGCCGCCGTAAGCGTCCGCGTTCAACGTCGCCAGACGCTTGAGGACATCCTGCGTCAGCACCCGAGACGCATCCCCGACCACGCCGGCGATGTCCGCCAACGGGTCATGGTCCTGACCGCGCTCGATGACGTGCAGTGTCGTCACCCCGTCCCGCAGGGCCTTGGCCCGCACGGCGATGACCTCAGCGTCCTCGGTGCTGATGTAGTGCGTCCGGACCGTGATGGACGACTGTCCCTTGGGAATCTCGATCCCGTCGGACGCGACGACCAAGGTTCCCTTGTCCAGCCCCGGGCGCAGCAGGTTCGGGGCGGCCCCGCCGTCGACGGCCTTGTCCCCCAGCGCCATCCGCGCCTGCGACTCCGTACCCAGCGCCAGCGACGCCCGCGTGTGCGCTCCCTCGCGCACGAGCTTGGGCAGGTTCTGGTCGGTGGGGTCCTGGGTGCCCTGCCACAGCAGCACGTTCACCGCACGCCCCTGGTTGTGAATCTTCCGGGCGGCCATGAAGTACCGGCTGTTGGAGGAAGAGCCGCCGTAGGGGCGCTTGTCCTCGTCCTTGACCGGGCACATGAACGCCACCTGCGCCTCGTCCACGATCACGACCAGCGGCGGGAACACCGTTCCCGGGGGCGCCTGGATACGGCGGTTCATCTCCTCGACCGCGTCCTCGACCATCTCGGTGACCTGGATGACGTGGTCATCGGTCGGTCCCTGGATCAGCCGGGAGGCGAGCCCGTCGAACATGGCCCAGTCACCGACGCCCTTGAGGTCGCCCATCCAGAACTCCACCGACCGATCGAGCGCCAGCCACAGCGCGAGCGCCCGCAGCGCGGCGGTCTTGCCCTGGTTCGACAGACCGGTGATGAGCAGGTGCCGCTGATAGACGCTCAGCGCGGCGGCGTCGCCGCGCAGGTCCTGCCCCCACGGGGCCCGGCCCTTGGCGTAGTCGGCCCGAAGCGTCTCGTCGGTGACCAGCGGGGACGGGCCGATCGGCTCGTCCAACGCACCACTGTCGGCGATCCACAGCCGCACCGTGCGGGCCGCGGTCGGGATGGTGATGAACACCTCGTGCTCGTGGCGGGTCAGGTTCTCGGCGAGCTTGCGGCGCCGGTTCTGCACCTCGATCGTGGACACCCCCGACGGGAGCGTCACGTCGACCTCGACACCACAGCCGGCGATCCGGATCGGCCCAAGCATGGAAGCGCCCGCGTCGCCCATCTCCTTGATGGCGTTCCGCAACGCAGGCACACCCAGGTCACGCAGGGCCTTAACCACGATCGACGGGGTGATCGGCTCCCCCTCACCCGACCGCACGTTCGCCGGCATCGTCCACTGCGGCGCGGCCTGCTGGTGCCGCCCGACAGCCCACAGGGCCAGCAGGGCGAGGAACGGCCCGATGTGCACCAGGGGGCCCCACACCACCTGCACGATCGTGATCATCAGGTTGATGAACTTGATCACGGCCATGATCGGGGTCACGACGTCGGCGACGTCCTTGGTCGCAATCGCCATGACCACCCCAAGGGCGACCAGGCCACCGATGCCGACCCCGGTTCCGACCACGATGCCCTTTGCGGCGGCGATGGGCGAGTAGAGCAGGTCCATGCGGCGGCGGTGCCGGGCGGCACGGAAGCGCTGCCCGCGCTCCTCCCACTGCATCGCCTCATCGAACTGCCCCGCAGCCTCAGCCGCGCGCAGCATCCGCTCATAGCGGGCCGCCGTGCGGCCCTCCCACGTGCGGCGGACCACGATCCGCGTGCCACCGAGGACGTACATGCCGTGCCGGATCACCGCACGCGCCACGGTCTTCGTCCGCTCATGCGTCGCAGCCGACTTCACCGCGCGCCCGGACCGGACCCAACGCCGCGTCAGGCGGGGGCTCTCGGGGGCCGGTATGGGCTTGAGGTCGACCGCGGGCGCGGTGTCGGTGGAGTTGTCCTTGAACAGTCGAACGACGTTGTCACTCATGCTCGGAGCTCTCCTGACTGCCCCGCGCGGGGGCGTCGGTGGGGTACGCGCAGGGCACACACATGCCGAGCGATGTCGGGATGCAGTAACCGGCATCGGTTCGGCAGGCGGGGCAGGTCCGGCGGGCGGCCATCGCCGCGGCGAGCGCGGCCCGCTTCCCGGGGGTCATCGGTCGCACGGGCTTCGCGCGGTCGACGCGGTAGAGGTAGGCGACCAGGACCCCCGACTTCCGCCGGCGGGCCTGCCGCATGAGCTGAGCCGCAACCGGCTGACCACCCGGGCGCAGGCCACGCGCCCGCAGTTGCCGGCGGGTGGCGTAGCCATCGGGGGCAAGGCGCCAAGGGAAGGTCGGGATCCCCCACGTGGCGCCGGACGGGTCGTAGCACTTCCCGAACGCCGGCGACATCAGGCAATCGCCTCAGCGTCGCCGGGGCCGTCGGATCGCTCGGCCCGCAGGGTCTCGCGCAGCACACGGGCCTTCGCCGGCGAGGTACGAACCGCGCGGCGGATGCCCTCCGCGGTCAGGTCCTCGATCGGCCAACCGGCCGTCGCCTCGCGGGCCTCGATCAGCAGCTCATCGGCCGTCCGGACCGGTCGGGGTGTACGGGCCACCTGCGGGACTCGACCGGTCGCCCCACGGGGACGAGTCGACTCCGCAGCCGCCACCGCGACCGGGGCCGACTCGATCGACCCTGCCGGCTCCACCACGGCCGGCGGAGTCGGGGCGGGAAGCTCAACTGGAGCAGGTGCCGTAACAGGCTCCGGCGGGGTCGACTCCCGCAGGTCAGCCGTAGACCGATTCCTCTCGGTCTCGGTCGATTCCTCCGCATTCGCGTGCGGAGTCGACTGGTGGTGCAGGACCTTGGCCACCAGATCGGAGCCGAAGTAGATCGACCCGACCGGAAGCGACGTTGCCAGCAGCACCAGGGCCCAGTTCGCCGGGTCCCAGTCGGCCAGTCGACCCCAGTCGACCGACCCGCCGTGGAGCTCCGGCACCAGCCCGTGCACGTAGTTCAGCAGCAGCGAAGCGACCGTGTAGGTCGCCAGGACCCGCAGTGCGAAGCGGCGATCCCGATCGGTCAAGACCAGGGTCGCGATCAGGGCTAAGGCCATCAAGCCGTCGACCACGAACGGATACAGCGTCGCCGCGGTCGCATCCGCACCGATGGTCTCGGCAACGTCGCGCAGAGCGTTCCAGGAGACGCGGAAAGCCATGCCGACGACGCCGACCAGGGCCAGCACCAGGGCGGCCCGCCCCTTGCGCTTGAGATTCATGCGGCACCGCCCGACTGCCTGGCGGGGCCGTTGGCGAGCGCCCGCCGGGCGGCGAGTACCCGCCGACGGGCCCGACGCAGCCGCCGGGTGTCCACCTCGGACGGGGTGCGGTCGAGCGTCATGATCTGCGCGTCCAGCAGCTCGACTTCCGCCAGGACGACGGGCATCTCACGCTCGATCGCGAACAGCTCGGCGTCCGACGGTTCCCCATCGGACGCGGTGCCGGTAACAACCGGCTGACGTGCAGCGATGTACGCCATGGGTCACAGTTCCTTTCACGGAGGAACGGCCCGAACAGCACCCCCGGAGTTGCAGCTCCGGGGGTGCGCGCCGTTAGAGCAGGAAGACCCGGCTCCCCTCAGCGCTGCTCGTGCGAGACAAGCAGCGGAGGCAACCGGCCGCAGCAGCAGAGCCGCGGAGAGGTGAACGTGCGTGTAGCTGTCTCCTTCGGGAGCGCGCTCCCGGTGTAGGCGTATGGAGACGTGATCTTTCGATCTCTGAGCCATCCGGTTGCCAAGGGTTGCCGGTGCCCTCATCTCAGAGCAGCCCAAAGAGGGCCCACCAAGAGCGTCGCCCCCGCAGTCCCAGGACTGCGGTCGACTGCTAAGACCATGCCGCACAGTCCCAGGACTGTCAACAGTCCTGGGACTGTGCTTCACTAACTCCTATCGAGAGGAGTGCTTCATGGCACCGAAGTGGCGAGAGCTGGCGGACCGGCTAGCTGAGCGGATCAAGAGCGGGGAGTACGCGCCTGGTCAGCAGCTTCCGCACATCCGCGACCTCGTGGAGGCCGGTGAAGGCTCGAAGTCCACCGTTCACATGGCCTACAAGGCATTGGAGGCCGAGGGGCTGGTCACATCGTCGCGCGGGCACGGCACGGTGGTTCGGCAACAAGCCCCGCTCAAGCGCCTCGGCATCGCCCGGTACGACAAAGCGAAGTGGCGCGACGGTGATGAGGTCGCCTTCGTCGCCGACCGCGTTGCGTCAGGACGGGCGTACAAGCGCAACGAACAGACGCAGACGGTTACCTTTGGCGAGGCTCCGCTGGCCGCCGTCGAGGCCCACGGCCTGCCTGCGGGCACTCCCCTGTACGCGCGAGCCCGCCTGGTTAAGGAAGGCGAGCAGCCCACACACACTTTGACCAGCTACTACCGTCCAGAACACGTGGAGGGCACGCGGCTGGTCGACCCCACACCCGGCCCCGCCGGCCGGGGCGGCGGCTTCCGGGTGCTTTATGACGCCGGCTACGAGATCGACACCATGAAGGAGCAGCTGTTCGCCCGCGTTCCTACCGCGGACGAAGTGAAGCTCTTGCAATTGCCTCCAGGGGAACCCGTCGTAGAGCTGCACCGCACGACCTACACCACCGACGGCACGGTCGTGGAGTTCGCCATCGGCGTGCACGCTGCATCGCGCTTCGCCTGGGAGTACGACTTCAAGGTTCCAGACTCGACACAGGACGCGAAGGGGCAGAAATGATCTCTGTGCAGGCATGGGCCGATGCCCGGCTGCTCTGGGACTACCACCGCATGCACCATGAGCCACGAGCCTGCTCGGTGGCCGTCGGCCTGGGCAGCCACGATCTCGGCGTGGCCGACGTGGCGGCGGACCTTTATGACCGGGGCATGGCCCCGCTGATCGTGTTCACCGGGGCGACCAGCCCTACGACCCGGGCACGCATGCCGCGCGGCGAGGCCGTCCACTACCGCGAGCGGGCATTGCAACTCGGTGTACCGGATTCCGCCGTGCTGCTGGAGCCACGCGCGAGCAACACCGGCGAGAACATCCAATTCACGAAAGCCGTGCTCATGGATGTCGGCATCGAGGTCTCGTCTGTCCTGCTCGTAAGCAAGCCGTACGAAGAGCGACGCTCATATGCCATGGCACGGAAGCTCTGGCCGGAGGTCGAGATCGTGTGCGCGTCCACGCCCATGGGCTTGGAGGAGTACGTCGGCTTCATCGGGGATGGCCGTATGGTCATCGACATGATCGTCGGCGCTCTGCAAAGGGTGCTCATCTTTCCGGGCTTGGGCCTTGCCATCGAGCAGGAGGTACCGGACCGCATCGAGGCGGCGTACGAGCGCCTGTGCGCACAAGGCTTCACCAGCCGGCTACTACCGGCTGATGTGGCAGCGCCGCCGGGCGCATGACACCCCAGTCGAGTCCCCGGGCGGGGGCTCAGTGCTGGTAGCTGTGCGTTGACGGTAGGCGGCTTACGAATGACTGATCGTGGGTCCGTATTGCCAGCCATGCTTCGACGCCATCGCAGCAGACGACCTGTTACGTTTCCCTACCCCTGTCAAGGCGGTCCCGCCGCGCAGATCGCCGCGGCGCGCGGCCTCGGAGCCTCGGGCTGACCCTACTGTCTTTGCCTTGTTCCGGCCCGATCGCCGACCGCCTGCCAGACGGTAAAAGGGTGAGGAGAACTACACCGTGGCCGGGGCGGTCGGCTCCTCGGCTATAGCCGCCTCCCCGGTCCGGTACCCGCGCCGAGCAACACCAGGAGGCTCACTCGGACACATTGCGGCAAGATCAAGTCTGCGCGAGCCGTCAACAAGCCGACGACCCCCTAATCATGCCCGCCCGATCCCAGGCGAGCCACCGGCTAAGCCCGCTTCGCCGACTATAGATACTTCAGCATGTGTGCGAGCGACGTCTACCGGCGTGACAGGCGATGAGCGTTCGCATGCACGTCTCGCCCGTCATGCGAACCAATAACTATATTGCTTCCATTGCGGAGAGAGTCTAGCAGCCTCTCGGAATATCCTTCTCCCCAAGATTCAGTGAGAGCTTGCAGAAAGACGGCCACGCAACTAAATTCCACTCTCGCATCGAAAGAAGCACCATCTGGATCGAAGATCGTTGGACTGTATGACGTTTCAAAGGAAAGCACGTCATCTCGGACAGAAAATTCGTGATCCGTGGAGCCAATCCGAGTGCTCGTATACAGGGGATCTACGATAATCACCTCGTCGCGATCGGAGACCCATGAAACGAGTTCACTGTACTTGATCCATTGATCACCTAGTCGCCACATTGGCAAGTCCGCGGGATCGCCCCCCAAGGCAATGATGTCTTCCCCGAGTAGTTGAACCCATACTCCGGGATCGCCCACCTGAGTTCCGATACGAACCGCCTCCTCCGTGGCCCAGGGACCAATCTCCTCCATGCTCAGCAATGGGGTTGCCGCATTTCGCGCCGCTTTACTAGGCGAGCCTATTATGATACCGAAGGCGGAACTCGCCGATGAGCGGGTGCGAGAGGGTCCTGCGGTGATCGTCGACATCCTTGGACGCCCGTATCGGTTCACATGAAGATCCCTGTCAACCATGCACACACGCGCCAATGGAGTACCGCTTGCATTTGAGATCAATTTGAGCTTGGGGCCGAACTCCTCTGCCAAGGCACGGGCATCGAAGCCCCTTTCGTTATCCGGATCGCCATCAATGATTCCGGAAATTCTTCGCAGGAGCGTCGCACCGTCGATCGACACCCAATCATTCTTCTGCATAAGCAGAGATGGCTCGCGGGTGGGATAGTTGTCGCTAACCCAAATATCGGCCTGAGGGGCTGGAAAGATCGCTGGAATAAGCCCCGAAAGGGAGAAATGCGAGTCCTTTACCATCGAAGCGGAATTGATCACTCCCCGGATCTTGACGTCACTATCGTGATCGGTGGCAGCAACTCCACTCTCCAGCAAGACCTTCACGGTGGTTCCAGGCTCATCCATTTCCTCAAGCGGTCGTGCTCGTCGCAGTGTCGGACGAACTTCCACGCCGGAGGAAAATTCCAGGAGCCACGTATCAGACGGAGCCCCAGACAAAGGGCGCGACGAAACTTGCACCCTATTTCCCATCATAAATATGGAAAAGAAGCCGATGCCGAACCTACCAGTCGGCTCAAATTGGCTCGCAAGCAAACCGGAATTTGCTCTGGCCGCTTCTGGGCTCAGCCAAGAAGAGCAACCAAAATCAAGCAGTTTGTTGGCGAGGACGTCGGCAGTCATCCCGATGCCGTTGTCGTTGCATACCAGCCACTGGCCAAGTTGATCTTCTTCTATCCAGACGGTCACCTTCCCCGAAAAACTTCTTCCCGTTTTGTATCGGACAAGTGCCTCGCGGGCCTTCACAGCGTCACTTGCATTAGCAAGAACTTCTCGTAGGCCGATCGACGGATCAGCACCATAGAGAGATGCTCCGCCAAGTCGTTTAACCAAGCCTGCGACGTCACCGACCCTAACTCTCGCTTCTACCGGTTCCCAATCACGACAAGGAACGACGGAACTAAATTCACGAGGAGTATCGACATGTGCGACACCACGAACCAAGAAGGGAACTCTCCCTCTCTCGCTCAAAATCGAATCCGCCCCCTTAAGCTCATCGTCTACAGACTTAAGGGTTTCGTAGGCTAGCCACCAAGCTTCCATTTCCTCTCGAGAGAAGCCCTCAGGAGCCGTAAATACCAAACGACCGTTGCGGATATATGGCCGCTGAAGACGATTCTGGAAGAGCCAATGGTTTGCCGAATCCTGGGGCAGGTTACGAACCGCCGCAAGGAGGTCGGGAGCGCGAGAAGCGTCTAGGTGGGTCGCATCTGCTACCCGAAGAAGGCATGCTATCCGCAGAGCATCCACCTTCCAATCAACGGGGGCGAATGCTGGAACGCCGACGAGCGATGAGAATTTGCTAACGACCTTGTCCAGGTCCCAATGATGGCTGGCAGCAATAGAACCTACGAGCCTTCCGTACGCAGTGCGAACTTCAGGGTCGGAAATCATGTATACACGATCGCCGCTCAGTGAATTCCAAGAGCTGAGGGGAAGTTCCATGGCTATCTCAGCATGGAGCGATCGAAGGAGGAATTTCTCTGCCGCTTTAGCAGGCCCTTCGGGCGGAGAAACAAGTTCTGATGAGTGGGGAGGTCTGCCCAAGTGGCGCCTCAACTCCGCTGCCAGGGCATCCGGCCATTCCGGTCGGCCGCGCAATTCTCCACCAGAAATGTGATGTGCCGCTCTACTCATAGCCAAGTCGTGGACCAGTATCGCCCCTCCCAAGACGAACGCTTCTGCCGGATTAATCTCAGCATCTGGGCCGGCTATAAGATCGGCAAGCTCCCACAAAGCGTCGAGATGAGCTTCGTCATGCCGAGTGAACTCGGGTAGGTCAGTACCGATCTCCAGAGCCAGCTGATTGGCCCGTGTCCTCATCTCGGCAAGAGCTCGGGAAAACCGATCTCTCACTTCTGAAGCGTTAGTGAATGCATCGCGACCGAAGGCGCGAGTGCGAAGATCGGATTCGATGCGCTCGCTGAAGTTCACCATGGATCATCTCCTGCCTGGCGAAGCGCCGTGTTGAGGGACTCGAGATTATCTACTACACCAAGGTCACGTCATTGCCGGCAATACGAAGAGGCCCGCCAGTATCCACATGGCGATCATCGACGAAACGACAAAGAGGATTATGTAGGTTTCATACCATCGGAACAGGTTTCCCGGCCGTGGTCGCTTTCGGAAGTCGGTGCCGACCATCTCGTCAGTGATGTCGCACTCCTCGTTTCGGTAGTCGAGCCAGGAGAGTGCGCCAACCACTACTAGCATAATCGTGAAAGCCGCAATCACTGAAGTGAGCGACAGGAGACCGATTGCACCACCTCGCGCTATCGCTGGATCCACTCCCCATTTGCGGTAGCCAACAAATAGTGCGAGTGTTGCGCCGACAAGAGTGGTGGCGAGCGTTTGGTAAATCGCTAGGAACCGATAAACGTTCTCATTCACCGCGTGAATCTGCTGCAGTATGTAGCGATACCGCTCGAGGGTAAATTCGCGACGTAGCGCTCTCGCCTCCGCAGTTGCTTCTTCCTGAATCGTCATCGCCCTCCCCTAGCTGATCCCCCATCAGCATAGGACATGGAGCGGCCGGCTACCCTTGATTGTTCGAACCTAGTAGGTCCCCTGTAGGACAACGTGGTCCTCGCTGACACCAGTGGCCATGCCCGAGAGCCGTCGCTCGCGACTGGTACGGCTTCCGGATCCCAGCAGTACAGGACCAGGAATCCATCAGCGTTTGCCCCTCAGCGCCCTCTGGGCACTGCAGCTGGTATCCGTCCTGTCAGGTCGTCGCCGTACTCTTCGCTCATGCGTAGAGGATTGATCACGCGGGAGTCCGTACTCAAGGCGGTTGCTGAGCATGATGAGTTGGGGCGCAAGGCATTCCTGACCAAGTACGGCTTTGGTGAGGCTCGTGCGTATGTCCTGGTGCACGAAGGCCGGGAGTACGACTCCAAGGCGATCGCCGGGGTGGCACACAAGTGGGATCAGGAGCGGCCCCTGGCTCCCAGCGAGTTCAGCGGCGGGAAGGACCACGCTGCAGCCTGGCTGAAGCGCCTGGGCTTTCACGTCAAAGCCGTCAAGAACCCTGACTGGACCCGCGACGAGATCATCCTGGCTTGCGATCTCGTCATGAAGAACGCCTGGAAGGGCCTGGACGCGCAGGCCAGCCAGGTCATCGAGCTGTCTGCGCTGCTGCAGCTGCTGCCCATCCACGCCGAGGCCGACCGCAACGAGAAGTTCCGCAATCCCAACGGCGTGGCCCGCAAGACCTTTGACATCGCCACCCGGCATCCCGAGTACCGCGGCAAGCCCACCAACGGCGGCAGCCTCGACGCCGAGGTCCTGACCGAGTTCCTGGCCCGCTCGGACGAGATGACCGAGGTCGCAAGACTCATCCGGGAGGGCATTACCTCAGGCGAACTCCGGGGCCTCGACCTGGCGGGCGACGATGAGCTTGATGACGACTTCAGCGCCGCCGAAGGACGCCTGCTCTTGCGCCGGCACCTGGCACGCGAGCGGAATAAGAGCCTGCGCAAGAAGAAGATCGACTCTGTGCTGCGCAAGGGTGGGAGTCTCGCCTGCGAGGCATGCGGATTCGACTTCCAGGAGGTCTACGGCGAGCGGGGCGCTGGGTACGTCGAGTGCCATCACGTCGTGCCTCTTCATGAGGCCGGTGAGGGCCATACCCGACTCGGCGATCTCGCTCTCATCTGCGCGAACTGTCACCGCATGATCCACCGCAGGGCTCCCTGGCCGACGCCCGCCGATCTCAAGGTCTCCATCGAGCAGCGCCGGTCGGAGAAGGGCGTCGGCTCTACGGGCATCGGGCTGCAGCGAAGTGCCACGGTGGAACATAGCTCTGGCCCGACGCCCTCGCCTACGACTACGTGACCTGGCGTAGCGTCTCTCGGTCAGCCTGGCGACAACAGCGCTGGTGCCCTGTGTTTCCTGACGGCAGAAGCTGACGGCAACGGAGCCGTACACGCGGGGACCCCGGCGGTAGGAGGGGGACTGCCTTGAGGCTTCGTAGCATGAGCGCCGCGGCACGCACGCTGCTGCGGACGAACTTGTAAAGCGAAGGTCGTCGGTTCGAACCCGACAGGCGGCTC
>NZ_JBVKBW010000024.1:0-108355 GCF_055635295.1 Streptomyces sp. NPDC111520
GCTCCGCGACGGCACCTTCTACGAACCGCGCCCATCCGCAACAGCCACCGCGTGACCAGCACAGGCTTGACGAAGGACATAGAGGCACCCCCCCGTCCACCTCGACTCGGTGACCGCCGAGTGTGGCAGGGGGTTCCCCAAGTTCGGGAGTGTCTAATAGACGGGCCTGTCTCACCATTCGGTGGTAACGGAGCGTCATCTCGCCGCAGGCCGTCTCCGAAGGCGTTTGCTTTGTATAGTCCCGTCGTGCAGGAGACCCGTACATACTTGGGAGGCAGACGCAGGGTGGGAGGCCGCAATGACGATGGCAGGTGGGATACGTGACTTGCTGTGTTGGCGGGGTCCGGCCTCGGTAAGTGTGTTCGTCGTCGGCGCTGGCAACACGCCATTGCCGGAGGAGGCTTTTCATCTCGCGGGGTTGGTGCCTGACGCGCTCCTGCGGTTCCCTGTGCTGGAGCAACCTGAAGCCATCGAACGGTTGGGTCTGGTGTCGTACGACATCGACTTCGAGGACACCTCACTCGATCTGCGTGAGTACACGCGAGCAGCACTTCGGCGGGTATGCGCAGACACGCGGGCAGTAGCCTGGGCAGCTTTCGAGGGGACGTTCCACTACGGCGAACTTCTCACCGACCAGA
Source organism: Streptomyces sp. NPDC111520 (assembly GCF_055635295.1). Taxonomy (NCBI): domain Bacteria; kingdom Bacillati; phylum Actinomycetota; class Actinomycetes; order Kitasatosporales; family Streptomycetaceae; genus Streptomyces; species Streptomyces sp. NPDC111520. Next base: position 639 of record NZ_JBVKBW010000024.1, read on the forward strand.
TGGCCCACCAGGTCTACGGGTATTGCACGACTGACTCCGAACCGGTGATCGAGTGGGACACCGCGGCCTTGCGAAGCGAGCAGTGGCGCCACCGTATCGCCGAGGCCCGAGCGGCGTTCGATGCCCTGGTGTACGCCTCGGGACCTGGGGACAGGAAGTAGGAAGAGCCGCACCAAGCGGGGGACAGTGATGGTGCTGGTCGTGCTGACCGATGCGCTGTTCTGGGACTCGCTGGTGTTCGACGGGATCGACGAGGTGGATGTCGAGGCGCTTCGGGCCTTCGGCACAGCCGAGGTGGTGGCGAGAGGCCGCGCAGGTCACGCTGCAAGTCCGGACTGCGGTGGCTTCTCGGGCCGAGTCTACGACCGTTATCAGCGCAGCCTGATGGACCTCCCTCAGGCTGACCGGGGCTTCGTGATCCGGCTGGCAGTCCGGCGCTTCATCTGGGGGTCGGCCGGCTGCCCACGCCGGACGTTCGCGGAGCCGTTCTCCCGGCTGACTGTCCCGCACGCGCGATCCATGCGACTCAACCGCGCCTTGCAGCGAAAGTGGGGCTGGCCCTGGCCGCGCGGGCCGACGCGCGGCTGGCGGCCCAGATGGGCTTCGGCGCAGGAAGAATGACCGTTGCGCAGGATTATGGCACTGCCCGACCACGGTCCGGTACTCCGAGGGTGTTTGGTGTGGATGACTTCGCGATCCGCCTTGGCCAGACCTACCCCACCGTCCTGACCAGCGTCGAAGACCATCGCTTGGTCGATGTGCTCCCGACGCGTAAGGCCGAGCCGCCGGCCGCCCGGCTGATCCGGCACCCCGGCGTCGGGGTTTGTGTCGATGGCCGGCGGCTCACTACTCTCGCCCGTTGGCGGAATGGAGCTGGAAGTCGATGACGACGCAACCGACCTGTCCGTCGTCGGTGCGGCCGATCCAGACGGGGTAGGCCCCGTCGCCCCGGCCGGCGCGGAAGGCGATGAGGTTCGGCTCGGTTTCCGTGCTGGGCAGTTCGACGCTGAAGTGGCTGTCGAGGGGTATGAACAGGTCCTCGTCCAGTCGGTCTTCTATCACTGTGCGAGTCGCATCCATGAAAGCCGCTGTGCCGGTGTCCACGCCGACCCCGTAGAACTGGCCCTGGCCGAGGAGCCCGAGGTCCTCGTCGGGCCGGAGGGCCATTTCCCACTCGCGGGGCGGGATGTCCAGGCACGTCACCCTGGCCGCGGCGACACTGGTCCCGTGTGTGGTGCGCACAAGCGAGAGCGTGACCGGGTACTCGCCTGGTGGCACAGTGACGATCCGCGGGGTCTCTCCGATCCAGCCGGGGTCCGAGACCGCCAGCTGCCCTGAGGTGATCCGCAGCAGGCCGGCGTCAACGGGCTCGACGACGGCCGGCCCATCCGGAGTGTCGCACGCGCCCGGGCTGAACAGTTGCTCGATTCCGGTGGCGCGCAGCGGTCCCGAACCTTCGTCCACCGACACGTCGTTCAGGACTACGGTCGTGGCGGGCTCGTGGCCCTGCTGGGCGAGGAACGGCGCGAACACCTGCCAGTCGCCGAACTTCGGTACGGGGCAGAGGAAGCCTTCGATGGCCGCCGGGAACCGCCGCACGGGGACGCCCGACGGGCCGGCTGCCAGAGCGTGCAGTGCTCCCCTCGGCCCGGCGAACTCGGACCTCACCTCGACCTGCCCGTCGGCCGAGACGGTCGTGGTCTCCTGAACATCCCACCTCGAGGACCAGTGCTCCTGCTCGTCGGAAAACTGCCATCGGGTGTTCCGGTGAGCCAACAACATCCCCGTGCTGTGCGGCTTGAAGTCGATCATCTGCACGCGCCAGGACCTGTCGTCGAACAGATACACACGCCACATCCGGCGCGGCCAGCGTTCGACCAGTGCCAGCGGCCGTTCCCGCGCAGACAGCAGAACCGCGTACTCCATCCCGGCAGCATGTCTGCGTGCCGCGACCGCGCGCGACATCGGGTCCGGATGAGTCATCCCCTGCTGGGAACCCCACATGTCGCCGTACGACACATCAAGACTGTCGAATATCACAGCCGCGCATCTCCCCCCCGTGGCACCAGCCACCCCCGAGCAGGGACGGCCGACGGGTGACCCTGCCGCATCAAACTGCCCTTCCGAAGCTTCGTTGTGCCGCCAGTCTGCCACCGAGGTGTGACACACAGGATTGTGCGAGGCCAGCAATAGATGAGCGCACCTGGGGGCCGCGGGCAGTAGCGCTATGACGTTTGGGCTGCAGCCGAGATCAACGCGTGCTCCGGTCGGCAGACTGGGAACCGCCCAGTCATCGTGCAGGCATGAACGTGGCAGTGCTACGTCCACACTGAACACGGACGCCTCCCACCGCTCCCGCTCCAGCTGCTCGCGTTCTTCCGGTTCCCGTCCTCAGGCGTGCTGTTCCTGCTCGCGCAGGAGCGCCTGTAGTCCCTGCACGCGGAGTGGGGAGCGCTCACATGGGAGCACTTCCTCGCGCTCACGCGGGACGGGGACGACGAGGACGTTCGGCAGGCCGTCGCCGAAAACCCGCACCTGACCGCTGACGTGGTGGCCCGGCTCCTGGACGTGGACGATCGGCAGCAGCGAGGCCGAGGTCGCGCTGGCTTGGAACCCGGTCAGCCCGGGCTGGCTGAGCGAAGCGCCGCTGGCCGAACGCTTGACGTACCTGGACTGCGGGCATGTGGCATTCCGGCTCTCATCGAGCACCCCAACTTTCCTCGCCACATGTTGCGTACGCTTGCCGACGCACCGGATTCCCACGTGCGCTACGTCGGCCTGCGGGATCCCGAGCTGCCCGAGCCGGCCCTGAAGCGACTGGCCCTCGCCGAGGAGTCCTTTTGACATTGCGAGGTGCTGTATGAACCTCCACGGCGTCGCGTTGTGCAGTAGTCGTCTTCGGGCAGTTTTCCGACCCTGACCCGAGCAGTCTGCGATTCGTATGCTTTCAGCCGCCGTATGAGCGCCTCAACGTCGGCTGGTGAGCAGGGATGAGCCCCGGACCCGCGGGCCGGCCCCTGCCGGCCGTCATCGAGGCGCAGGCGATTCGGACTCGCGCTGCTGGTAGTCGCGCGGGGACAGTCCGTGGAAGCGGGAGAATGCGGCGCTGAACGTGGGTAGGTGGGCGTACCCGATCCGGCGCGCGACGGCGCTGGGCGGCGCGCCCCCGGCGAGCAGGTCGCGAGCGATGCGCATGCGGGCGGCATAGCGCCAGCGACTCAGTGTCATACCTGTCTCGTCACGGAAGGCACGGTGGATCTCGGCACCGACATCGACATGATGCGTCCCGCCGGGCTCGCCGATACGACGCAAGCACTCCATCGCGACAGCACGCGCGCGCGGATTCGTGGGCATCGGCACCGACAGCGCTCGCTGCGCGGCAACCTGTTCCGCGAACAGGTCGAGGATGTGGCGGGGGTTGTGGTCGTCAGGGCGCAGTCCGGACCGGGCGCTGATCGAGCAGAACATCAAGTAGTCGTCCCACGCGGGGGAGAACCGCACTTGCAGCGGCACGGTCAGTTGGAGGTCGCCGGTACTGGCGTTGCCCAGTGGCAGGGAGACGGAGTTCTCGCGGAGGCCGGTGACGTGCTCCATTTGCGCGGGGATCCAGGTCGCTACCCCTCGCTCCCGTTCGTAGCGCTGGTCGCCGATGTCCAGGTACCCGCTGCCTCGATACATCCAGCTGAGGACGTGGATGTCGTTGGTGTGCGACGGCGTGCTGGCTGCGGGCAGCATTTCGGGCGCGGCGGGAGTGTCCGTCTTGCGCATCATCCGGATCAGGTCGTCTGTCTGCCGTGCCGCCGCTGCCCGTTGTGTCAGCCCGCCGGCGCCAGGTCGGGCGGAGAGCTTCCGTCCGAACTCGTGGGGGGTCAGTCCGAACCGTCCCTTGAAGGCCCGCGTGAGGCCGTTGCGGCTGGCGAAGCCCACTCGAGCGGCCACCTGGTCCACGTCGTAACCGGCGGCGAGGAACTCCACGGCGGCGCCGAGTCGGCAGAACAGCCGCCACTGATCGAATGTGAGCCCGGTGTCGGCGAGGAAGTCACGGCGAAGGGTGCGTGCGCTGGAGAGCACCCGCGAAGCCCATTGCTCGACCGTGAGGTCGAGCGCGGGGTCGCGAATCAGTTCCTCGGCGATTGCTCTCGCGCCGATGGCTCGCGGCATCGCCGGCGAGGCGAACCCCTCTGAGCTCGTATTTCGCCCGACTGCGACGGGCGCCGGCGAGCGCGAGCCAGGACGCCGAAGGAGCTCCTCGATCGCCTCGGGGGAGTACCCGCGGCCGCTGAACGGAGTGACCTGCAGGTTGAAGAGCTGGATCAACCAGTCCTGCCAGCCATCGGGAACGTCGAACCGCGTCAGTTCCGACAGCCCCCAGGCGCCGACGCCGGCGTGGGGCCACAGCGGGAAGGCGACAGTGCCTGGCTCAGTGATGACCGCCCGCTCCGCCCAGCCATCTGCGGGAATCCATGCCCCTTCACCGGCTGTGAGGCGGAGCACCGGACCGCCGTCGAGGCGCACTCGCGCCGCGCCAGTGCGCACCCAGAGCAGCAGCGGTCGAACGGGTGCGTCTGCCGAACCCAACCGCGCGGTCGGAATCGGCGGCGGGTCGCCGGCGCCTGCGGCGAACGAGGAGTGAACCACCATGTCCTAACCATGCGGCAGTCTACGCACACCATCGAAGGTAAGGTGTGCCTAACCTTAGCAGTGCGCGCCCTCCCGATGCCGGTGCGCGACTCCTGCCCTCGAAGCGACCGGAAAGGTCAGTTCCCGCATGCCCAAGACCTCGCGCCGACTCACCGTGCACCCGCCGACCCTGCGTGAGGTCGAGGTGGTCCGGACGGTCGACATCACCACGGGGATGCGGCGGGTCACATTGAGCGGCGAACAGTTGCGTGCGTTCACCACGGCGGACGGCTTCGCGCGGCCGGCCTTCGAGTCCCCGGGCTTCGACGACGACCTCGCGTTCTACTTCCCGTACCCAGGTCGGCGCGATCCGGCGCTCCCGGTCCAGGGCGAGGCCAAGTTGATCGCGCCCAAGGATCCTCGACCGCTGTCGAGGGCCTACACGGTCCGCCGGTGGGACCCCGAGGCCGCCGAGCTGGACGTGGACTTCGTCAAGCACGGGGTGGGCGCGGGAACGACGTGGGCCTATCGCACCCAGCCGGGTGACCGGATCCACATCAGCGGCCCGAGCACGTCCAAGGCGTTCCCGACCGGCGCCGACTGGTTGCTCGTGGCAGGCGACGACACCGCACTCCCCGCGATCGGCCGCCTGCTCGACGAGCTCCCGCCAGACGCCCGGGCGCAGGTGTTCATCGAGATCGCCGAGGACACCCACCGCCAGGAGTTGCGCGAGCTGCCCGGGGTCGACGTGACGTGGCTGGTCCGCCCCGGCGCAACGGCCCGGACCGTGTCGCTGCTCACCGAGACCGTCCGCAGTGCGCAGTGGTGGTCCGGCCAGGCGTTCGTGTGGCTGGCCGGCGAGCACACGGCCGTCCGGGACATCCGCCGGCACCTGGTCGAGGACCGTGGCGTGCCCAAGGAGGACATCGACTTCGCCGGTTACTGGCGTCGCTCCGAAGTCGTCGCTTCGAAGACCGACGGGGCGGTACCCGACCCGGACAGGACGGTCACCCCGTTCCAGAAGCTCCACGACCTGACCGAGCTTGTCGCGCCGATCGCGGTCCGCACCGCCGTCGAGCTGGGCGTTCCCGATCTGCTCTCCCGCGGTGTGACCGGCGTGACCGAGCTGGCCGCCAAGGCCGGCGCCGACGAGCGCGCTCTGGGCAAGCTGCTGCGGTACCTGCACACCCTGGACGTGGTGACCGAGACGGAACCGTGTCACTACGCCCTGACGCCGGTCGGCGACGTCCTTACTCTCGAGTTCATCACCGATCGGCTCCACTCCGCCGGGGTGGTCGGTCGTGCGCTGCTCGGGATCCACGGCCTCACGGAGTCGGTCCGCACCGGCCGGCCCGCCTACGCCTCGGTCACCGGCCAGACCTTCGCCGACGTGCGGGCCGAGCAGGACTACGAGGACCGTCATCTGGAGCGCCTGGCGAAGTTCCAGCCCGCACTGGCCGAACCGATCGCCACGTCCGACCTGCTCGTCGGAGTCAGGCACTTGGTGATCCACTCCGGTGGCGCGGGCGCCCACGCCCGTGAGTACGTCGCAGCCCACGAAAGCCTGCGCGTGACGATCTGCGCCCTGCCCGCCCAGGCCGACTGGCTGCGCCGCGACCTGCCCGCCACGATTCCCGACGAGCAGCAACGCACGCGGGTCAGCGTGCTGGAGCAGTCCGTCTTCGAGCCCAGCCCGGCAGCCGACGCCGTGCTCATCAGCCGCGCCTTCAAGACCCTGGCCGACGCCGACGCCGCTCACGCACTGCGCCGGGCAGCCGAGAATCTCGTCCCCGGCGGACGGGTGCTGCTGATCGAGGAGGTCTTCGACACCGACGAACTCGACGAGCACGACGGCGAGGAAGACCTGATCGGCCTGGTCTGCCACGGCGCCGGCCTTCGCACCGCGGCGGAACTGGACGCCGTCATCGCCCGGGCCGGCCTCACGCGCCAGGCGGCGCACACCGTCGGCCTGGGCGCCACCGTCCATGAGCTGCTCCGCTCCACCGCCGACTGAACCCCTCCACACCGAGAAGAAGAGAGAAGAAGAGAACATCCATGAGCAACACCTCCCTGATAAGACGCGGCGCAGCCCTTGCCGCCGCACTGATGAGCGCGTCACTCGTCCTCACCGCCTGCGGCAGTGACAGCGACGACACCGGCGACAAGGCCGCCGAGACCCGCAGCGACAAGTCCGCCGGGACCCGCAGCGTCAAGGCCGAGAACGGCACCATCAAGATTCCCGCCGACCCCCGGCGAATCGTCACGATCGGCAACACGAACCTCCCCTTCATCGATCTGGGTGGCAAGCCGGTGGGCGTCACCGAGGTGTCCGACTCCGACCTCGACGTACTGCCGAAGGAACAGAGGGCCGCGTACGAGGCGGCCGAGATCGTCGGCAGCAGCGGTGGCGAGGTGGACGTCGAGAAGCTCGCCGCCCTCAAGCCGGACCTCATCCTGGTCCAGTTCTCCTCGGATGACTGGGACAAGGTCGGCAAGCAACTCGAGACAGTCGCCCCGACCGTGAACTGGGGACTCGACACCGAGTGGAAGGCCTTCGCCGACGCGATCGCGGAGGCCGGCAACGTAGCGGATGGGCTCAGCCGGCAGAAGGCGGAGTTCAAGGAGAAGGTCGCCAAGATCCAGGAGACCTACAGCGAGATCATCAAGGACGGCTCGTTCGTCGACGTCTCCCGCGGAGACTGGAGCGATCCCGGGACGTTCTACATCGCGGACATCGGCTGCTCCGAAATCGCCCGGGACGACATCGGCCTGGACCTCCCCGAGGCGGCCGAGGGCAAGGACCCCCTGGCCTACGAGTCCCTGCCGTTCGAGCAGATCAGTGAGCTGGCCAAGTACGACGTGATCACCTACCCGGTCGACGCCGACGGCAAGCCGACAGAGCCCTTCGAGCCGGTGGTCAAGACCAACACCTGGAAGGCGCTGCCCGCCGTGAGCTCCGGTCGAGCACTGGGAGTCTTCTGCCCCGGCAACAACTCCTACGGGCCCGTCAACCAGTACCTGGACTCGCTCGACAGCGCACTGGCGACCCTCCCCGGCAAGCAGTGACAGCCCTCGCCCTGCGGCAGGACGGTCCGGGCACCGAGACGGTGCCCGGACCGCGGCGTCGTCTGCTCGGCCTAGTTGTCGCGCTGGTGGTACTGGCGGTCCTGCTGGTGCTGAGTGTCATGATCGGTTCTACGGCGATCGCGCCGTCCGTGGTGTGGGACGCGCTGTTCCACTCCTCGGCCGACACCGACCAGTTCGCGATCCGCGACTTCCGGCTGCCGCGCACGATCGTGGGTCTGGTCGTCGGCGTAGCCCTCGGTCTGTCGGGCGCGTTGATCCAGGCGCTCACCCGCAATCCCCTGGCCGATCCGGGTGTCCTCGGCGTCCATGCCGGTGCGTCCTTCGCGGTGACGGTCGCCGTGGGCCTGGTCGGCGTCCGCGACGTCCAGGGCTACATGTGGTTCGCGTTCGCGGGAGCACTGATCGTCACACTCCTGGTGCTCGCCTTCGGGTCGACACGGCAGGGCTCCTCGCCGGTGGTCATGGTGCTCGCCGGAGTCTGCGTCAGCGCCGTGCTCGGCGGCGCCCGAGAGGCGCTCCAGTTGACCGACCCGGACGCCTTCGACGCGATGCGCAACTGGAACGCCGGGTCGATCGCGGGCCGCCCGCTCGACGTCGTGTGGCCGGTCCTGCCGTTCTTCGCGGTGGCGCTCGTTCTGGCCTTCGCGGTGTCGGGCCCGCTCAACGCTCTGGCCCTGGGCGACGAGCTGGCGGTCGCCCAAGGGGTCCGGTTGGTACGTACCCGTGCGCTGGCGGTGATCGCACTCGCCTTCCTCGCCGGCGGCGCCACCGCGATCGCCGGACCCATCGGATTCGTCGGCCTCATGGTGCCGCACGTGGCCCGCTGGATCGTCGGCCCGCACCAACGCTGGATCTTCGCCTACAGCATCCTCCTCGCCCCGAGCCTGCTGCTGGTCTCCGACATCCTCGGCCGCGTCGTGATGAGACCCGGCGAGATCCCCGTGGGTATCGTCACCGCCTTCGTCGGCGCCCCCGTTCTCGTCGCGCTGGTGCGGCGGAAGAAATCGAGCGGACTATGAACACGCACATTCCGCCGGTGGACTTCGGCCGGCGGGTGCTGGTGCTGCGGCACCGGCGGATCGCGATACTGCTTCGCTGGCGCTCGGTCGTTGTCTGCGCGGTGCTCGCGGTCGCGATCGCCGGTACGGCGGTGCTCGCGCTGATGACCGGCTCGTACGCGCTGAGCCCCGGGCAGGTGCTCTCCGCCCTGACCGGCCGGGAGACCGGCATTGTCCACGACATCGTGGTCGAGTGGCGGCTGCCCCGGGTGACCGCGGCGGTGGTGTTCGGCGCAGCCCTGGGGGTGAGCGGGGCGGTCTTCCAGTCACTGCTGCGCAACCCTCTCGCCGACCCCGGCATCGTCGGGTTCACCCAAGGCTCCTACACCGGCGCACTGATCGTCATCCTGGTCGTCAACGGCACCTACGTGCAACTGGTCGGCGGAGCGTTGCTGGGTGGGATGGCCACCGCCGTCGCCGTGTACGTGCTCGCCTACCGACGAGGGGTGCAGGGGTTCCGGCTGATCATTGTCGGCATCGGCGTCGCGGCGATGCTCGAGTCGCTCAACACCTGGCTGATCCTCAAAGCCGACCTGGACCAGGCGATGTCCGCGGCCGCGTGGGGTGCCGGGTCGCTCAACGGCGTGTCCTGGAACCAGGTCACCGTCGGAGGAGCCTGCATCGCCGGACTCCTGCTGCTGGCCGGGATGTCGAGCCGGCCGATGCGGCAGATGGAGCTGGGTGACGACGCGGCCGCCTCGCAAGGGGTACGGGTCTCGCCCGCACGCCTGGGCCTGATCCTGGTGGGAGTGGCGCTGACGGCGACGGTCACGGCCGCGTCGGGGCCGATCGCGTTCATCTCCCTGGTCGCCCCGCAGATCGGACGCCGGCTCGCCCGCACCGCCGGGATCACCCTCGCCCCCGCCGCCTTCGTCGGCGCACTGCTGTGTCTGGCATCGGACTACCTCGCCCAGCACGTCGCCCCCACCCCGCTGCCGGTCGGCATCATCACCGTCGTGCTCGGCGGCGGCTACCTCGGATACCTGCTGTTCACCGAAGCCAGGAGACGCCTGTGAGCGCAACCCAGCCCGGCACCGCGCGCCTGCGTGTGGAGTCGGCGACGATCGGCTACGACAAGCGGATCATCTCCCAGAACCTCTCGGTGGCGATCCCTGACGAGTCGTTCACGGTCATCGTCGGCCCGAACGCGTGCGGCAAGTCCACCCTGCTGCGCAGCCTGTCCCGACTGCGCAAGCCCTCGGCCGGGCAGGTCGTCCTCGACGGTGCCGACATCAACTCCTACAAGACCAAGGAGGTGGCGCGGCGGGTCGGGCTGCTGCCGCAGACCTCGATCGCCCCGGACGGGATCACCGTCGCCGACCTCGTGGCCCGGGGACGGTACCCCCACCAGGGGTTCATCCGGCAGTGGACCGAGGACGACGAGCAGGCCGTGCTCAGGGCGATGCGCCAGACCTCGGTCGCCGACCTGTCCGGGCGCCTGGTGGACGAACTGTCGGGCGGGCAGCGCCAGCGGGTGTGGGTGGCGATGGCGCTGGCGCAGCACACCGACATCATGCTGCTCGACGAACCGACCACCTTCCTCGACATCACTCACCAGATCGAGCTGATGGAGCTGTTCACCGACCTGCACCACGTCGGCCACACCCTGGTCGCCGTGCTGCACGACCTGAACCACGCCGCCCGCTACGGCACCCACCTGATCGCCATGAAGGACGGCGCCGTGGTCGCCGAGGGCACTCCGGACGAGGTCGTCACGGCCGAGCTCGTCGAGGAGGTGTTCGGTCTGCGCTGCCTGGTGGTGCCCGATCCGGTGGCCGGCAGCCCCCAGGTGGTGCCGCTCGGCCGCGAACGAACCCGACAAAGGTCCGCTGACCACACCGGCATGGAGAGTGCGAGAAATGGCTGATCCGTTGGTCGAGAAGCTGTCGACCGGTCAGTGGAGCCCGGAACGGTTCAGACGACACCTCAAGGAGACGGGTGCACCGCTGGTCGAGCGGGTCTCTGCGGACGAGGTGGAGGTGACGTTCGTCGACGAGCCCGGGGCCGACACGACGGTCACCCTCTCGGTGGTGATCGGCCCCAGAATCGGCTTCAACCCGATCGAGGGGGAGTTCGCCTCGGTGGCCGGGACGCCGTTCCGCGTTCACACTCTGCGGATGCGTTCCGACCTGCGCTTCTCGTACGTGTTCGTACGACGTGGGCCGACGGGTGTGGGCGAACGGGTCCCGGACCCGTTCAACCCGCCACCGAGGTTCTCGCAGTGCTCGGTCGAGCGGTTCTCCGGGGCCTCGGTGGCAGTGCTGCCCGACGCGGTTCCGCTGCCCTTTCTCGATCAGGCCGAAGCGCGGCCGGCCCCGGCAGTGGAAGCTGCCGTGCTGACGAGCGAGTTCCTCGGAGACGATCGCCGCATCTGGGTCTCGATGCCCCCGGGGGAGTTCTCGGAAGAGAGCGCACTGCCCTTCGTGATCCACCTGGACGGGACACCGGACCACAGCGCGCCGAGCGTACGTGACGCCCTGGTCCGGGCGGGACTGATCCGACCCTGCGTGATGGTCCTCGTCGATCAGCCCGCACCGCAGCGCGACAAAGAGCTGCTCTGCAACCCGGCGTTCTCCCAGATGCTGGTCCAGGAACTGCTGCCGTGGCTCCACCTGCGGTATCCGCTCTCGCGGGACCCCGGTGACGTCGCGCTGGCCGGCGAGAGCTTCGGCGGTCTGTGCGCCGGCTGGACAGCGCTCCACCACCCGACGGCGTTCGGCAACGCCATCCTCCAATCCCCCTCGTGCGGGTACCACCCTGACCTCAGGTGGGGCACCGGGTCAGGTGAACTGCTGCGCCGCACCCCCGTACCGACACTGATCGCCGACTACCTGGCCGCAGAAACGGCACCGATCCGCATCTTCCACGACGTCGGTGAGCTGGAGAGCTCGAACACCCACAGCCGTTGGCTGGACCACGTACTCACCGGGAAGGGCTACGACACCCTCTACACAGAGTTCGCCGGCGGACACGACTACGCATGGTGGCGAGGAATCCTCGCCGATGCCCTGCTCTGGTGCTTCCCGCTCAGGAGCATGGATCGGAGCCAGACATGAGGAACTCCTTGCGTTTCCCGCGCGCCGACACCGCAGGACTGGGGCGGGGACCACTGACCCGCCGGCTGCCGGTGTTCCTGCTCGCTCCCGCCGAGCCGCTCGGTGCGCGGCCGTTCGAGTGCGGGCCGGGGACCACCCCGGGCCGGTTCCTGCTGCGCGTGATCTTCTCGGTGAGGCGAGTCAGCGTTCCCGCGATGCTGCTGGCGATCGTGTGGCAGGTGGGCGAGTCCGCCGTCCCGGTGGTGATGGGACTCGCGATCGACGGGGCCGTCGCGACCGGGGATGAGGGACAACTGGTCCTGTGGCTCGGCGTGCTGGTGGCCCTCTACGTCGCGCTGACGTCGGCGGCGAGGTTCTCGCTGCGGCTGACCGCCCATGCGGTGCAGGTACTGCAGCACCTACTCCGCGGCACCCTCTCCACGGGCGTGCTGCACCCGGTCGGCGGCACCGGCCGTGCACCGGACGGCACCGTGGTCTCGGTGATGACGAACGACGTCGCGCGCCTGTCCAACGCGGTGATCCTGACGATCATCCCGGTCTCGAGGGTCACAGCCATCGGATTCATCGCGGTCTCGCTGCTGGCGACGCACTGGCTGCTCGGACTCGTGGTGCTGTTCGGAGCGCCGGTCGCGGTCTGGACGATGGGCGTGCTCAGCCGGCGGCTCTCCCGGGACACACGCGAGTACCAGGAGCTGCTGGCCTCCACGGTCGGACAGGCCACGGACCTGGTCGCCGGCTACCGGGTGATCAAGGGGATGCGTGCCGAGGCCGAGGCGACCAGCCGGTACCGGCGGGCAAGCCAGGAGACCCTTGCCGGCGCCAGGCGCAACGCGGGCCTGCTGGGGAGGTTCCTCACGGGCTCGGGCGCGGTCAGCGGCACATTCGTCGCCGCGGTGGTGGGGCTGGCGGGCTGGTTCGCCGTCGACGGACAGCTCAGCATCGGCGGGCTGATCACCGCCGTCGGCCTCGCCCAGGCACTGCTGCCGCAGATCCAGGCGATCGCGAGCACGTCCATCCCCAACCTCGCCGGCGCCCGCGCCTCGTCCGTGCGTGTCCTCGACGTGCTGCGGGACAACGCCCCGTCGACGGCGGGGCCCGATGACGCGTTTCGGCGGGAGGTCAGCGCGCTGCCGGAGCTGGACGTGGTCGTGCCGCGCGTCTCCGGGCCCGGCGTGACGATCCGGGTCGAGCCCGGCGAGCTCGTGGGCGTGCGCGCCGACGACCGGACCGCCGCCCGTGTCGTCGAGGCGCTGCTGGACCCGCGGGCCGGGGGAGGGGTCGAGGCGCGGCTGGACGGGATCGCGGCGCGGGAGCTGTCGCCGGTCGAGTACCGCTCCCGGGTCACCGTCGCGCCGCACCGCGCAACGCTGTTCAGCGGCACCCTCCGCGACAACGTCGCCGTGATCGCGGGCGCGCCCGAGCGAGTGGACGCCGCGGTGCGAGCGGCCGCTTGCGGCGACTTCGCGGCCGACCTCGACGTCCCGGTCGGCGAGGGCGGCAACCGGCTCTCGGGCGGCCAGCGCCAGCGGGTCGCGCTCGCCCGCGCCCTGGCGAGCGACGCGCCGGTGCTCGTGCTGCACGACCCGACGACCGCGGTCGACTCGGTCACCGAGCACACGATCGCGGGCCGGCTGCGCGGTGTCCGGGCAGGCCGCTCGACGCTGCTGATCGCCTCGTCCCCGGCGCTGCTCGCTGCCTGCGACCGCGTCGTCGAGGTGCCTGACGAGGTACCCGTGCTTTCAAGGACGGCGCAGTGAGCGGCACCTGGGCCGTGGCCGAGACCGCGGCTACCGATGCCGGGTCGCCCGGGCTGCCGGTCGCGAGCGGCCGCGAGACGGTCAGGCAGGTGTGGCGGCTCAGCCGCGGGTACCGGCTCCGGCTCGCCGCGACAGGGGTGCTGGGGATCGTCAGCACCGGCGTCGACCTGGCCGTTTCCGTGGCGATCGGATTCCTCGTCGACCGCGTGCAGGCCGGCACCGCCGACCTCGCCACCGTGCTGACGGTCACCGTCGTCATGGCGCTCTCGGCAGTCCTCGGTGCTGCGGGCATCGCGCTGACGATCGTGCTCGCCACCCGCGTCTACCACTCCATCCTCGCCGCGCTGCGCGAGCAGCTCGTGGGCCACGCGATGACGCTCCCACAGCACCTCGTCGAGCGCGTCGGCACCGGAGACCTCATCTCGCGGTCCAGCGACGACGTCACCGCCGTCGCCGACGCCGCCCCCGCCGTGATCCCGGTGCTCACCGTCACCGCATTCACCATCGTCGTGTCGCTCGGCGGGCTCGCGGCACTGGAATGGCCCTACGCGGCCGCCCTCGCCGTCGTGCTACCGGTCTACGCGCTGGCCGTGCGGTGGTACTTGCGCACCGGGCTGGGGGTCTACCGCGCCGAGCGCACGGCGATGAGCGCGCGTGCCCAGCAGATCCTCGAGTCCCAGCGCGGCTACGCCACGGTGCTCGGCTTCGGGCTCGCCGAGCAACGGCACCGGGCTGTGATGGCGAACTCCTGGCGCGTCGCGGGGCAGTCGCTGCGCGCACGCACCGTGCTGAGCATGCTCAACGCCCGGCTCAACCTCGGGGAGTGCCTGAGCCTAGCCGCTGTACTCGTCGTCGGCTTCGTCCTCATCGACCACAACGCATCGACCGTCGGCGGCGCCACCACCGCCATGCTGCTCGTGCTACGCCTGCTCGGACCGGTCAACCAGCTGCTGCTGGTCATCGACACCCTCCAGTCCGCCCTCGCATCGCTGAGCCGCATGATCGGGGTCGTCACGATTCCGTTCGGCTCGTCGGATGTTGCAGCGCAGACCGTGAGCACCGCCGTACAGCTCGACAAGGTCTCATTCCGCTACGGCGAGGGGCAACGGGTGCTCGACGACATCACCCTCGACATCCCGTCCGGTCAGCGCGTGGCGGTCGTCGGCGTGTCCGGGGCAGGCAAGACCACGCTCGCCGGCGTGGTCGCCGGTACCCACCTACCTGAGGCCGGGAGGGTGACTCGCCCCAGCCGTACCGCGATGATCACCCAGGAGGTCCACGTCTTCGCGGGCACCCTGCGCGACAACCTCACCCTCGCCGCGCCCGGGGCCAGCGACCGCGACCTCCATACAGCGCTGGAAGCCACCGGCGCTGCATCGATCCTCGATGTTCTCCCCGACCGGTTGGACACCCTGCTAGGTGTCGGCGGACACCCGCTCACCGACGCACAGGCGCAGCAACTCGCCCTCGCCCGCCTGCTGCTCAGCGACGCTGACCTGGTGATCCTCGACGAAGCGACCGCCGAGGCCGGCTCCACCTACGCCGGACAGCTCGACCGCGCCGCTGACGCTGTCCTCGCTGGGCGCACCGGAGTCGTGGTCGCGCACCGTCTCTCCCAAGCAGCAACCTGCGACCGGATCATGGTGATGGAGCGCGGCCGGATCATCGAGACCGGCACCCATAGAGAGCTGGTTGATGCCGGTGGTGTGTACGCCGGGTTGTGGACGGCCTGGGAGGCCGCTCGGTGACACCAGCATGACCAGGCCGGGATTCGCCGCAGTCCGCGGAGCTCGTCGACCTGGGTGAGTCGCTCGGGGCTGCGGGTCAGCCAGGCGGTGACCTGACGGACGGTCGGCCGAGGTGCTCGGGGGCCACGAGCCGGTGTGCCGCAGGTTCCTGAGGCGCGCCCTGGCCGCCCAGCCGACGGCGCATCGTCGCGAAGTTCTCGAACTCCCCGACGCGCAGGACGATCACGTTCTCCCCGTCCACCACGATCTGCCGCAGTTGCCGTCTGGCCGTAGGCCCCGTCCGAGTGGGCAAGGGACGGCCGGGCGGAACGCGGCGCGCATCCGCCCGGCCACCCGGCGCGTCAGGACGTGGTGAGCTCGGAGCGTACCGTATGGGCCGCGGCGACCAGGTTCTCCAGGGAGGCGCGGGTCTCGGGCCAGCCGCGGGTCTTCAGGCCGCAGTCGGGGTTCACCCACAGCCGTTCTGCGGGGATGGCCTCGAGCCCCTTACGCATCAGCACAACGCACTCTTTCACGCCCGGAACGCGCGGCGAGTGGATGTCGTACACGCCTGGTCCCGCCTCGCGGGGGTAGCCGTGGGCGGCGAGTTCGCGGGCGACCTGCATGTGGGAGCGGGCGGCTTCCAGGCTGATGACGTCGGCGTCGAGGTCGTCGATGGCTGCGACGATGTCGCCGAACTCGGCGTAGCACATGTGGGTGTGGATCTGGGTGTCCGGGCGCACGCTGCTGGTCATCAGCCGGAACGCCTCGGTGGCCCAGGCCAGATACCCCGCACGGTCCGCCGACCGCGGTGGCAGGGTCTCGCGCAGTGCTGGTTCGTCGACCTGGATGACGGAGGTGCCGGCGGCTTCCAGATCGGTGACTTCGTCGCGCAGGGCGAGGGCGACCTGTCGGGCGGTGTCGCCCAGCGGCTGGTCGTCGCGGACGAAGGACCAGGCGAGCATGGTGACCGGGCCGGTGAGCATGCCCTTGACCGGGCGGTCGGTGAGCGACCGGGCGTAGGCCGTCCACCGGACCGTCATCGCCTCAGGTCGCGAGATGTCGCCGGCCAGGATCGGTGGGCGGACGTAGCGGGTGCCGTAGGACTGCACCCAGCCGTGCCGGGTGACCAGGTAGCCGGTGAGCTGCTCGGCGAAGTACTGCACCATGTCGTTGCGTTCGGCCTCGCCGTGCACCAGGACGTCCGGGCCGGCCTTCTCCTGGAAGGCGATCACGTCGCCGATCTCGGCCTTGATGCGCTCCTCGTACGCGGCCTCGTCGATCCGTCCCGCCTTCAGGTCGGCCCGCGCCGTGCGGATCTGTGTGGTCTGCGGGAAGGATCCGATGGTGGTGGTCGGCAGCAGGGGCAGTCCGAGGTGGGCGCGCTGGGCGACCGCACGTTCGGCGTACGGCTTCGAGCGGTGGGCGTCGGACTCGGTAACCGCGGCGGCCCGTGCCCGCACGGCCGGATCGTGGGTGATCGGCGACGAGGTACGGGACGCCAGGGCGGCCCGGTTGGCGACGAGTTCCCCGGCGATGGCCCCGGTGCCCTGGCTCAGTCCCTTGGCGAGGGTGACGATCTCAGCGGTCTTCTGCCGTGCGAAGGCCAGCCAGCGCAAGATCTGCGGGTCGATGTCGCGCTCGGCAGCAGCGTCGAGCGGCACATGCAGCAGAGAGCACGAGGCCGCCACGTCGACCCGGTCTGCGAGTCCCAGCAAGGTGCCAAGAGTGGTGAGGGACTTCTCCAGGTCGTTGATCCAGATGTTGCGTCCGTTGACGACGCCTGCCACCAGGCGCTTGCCCGGCAGACCGCCCACGGCGGCGAGCGCGTCCAGGTTGGCGGCGGCCGCTTCGGTGAAGTCGAGCGCCAGGCCCTCCACCGGTGCCTTGACCAGCACGGGTAGGGCCTCCCCGAGCCGGTCGAAGTAGGAGGCTACCAGGAGCTTTGGCCGGTCCGTGAGACCGCCGAGCTGCCCGTACGCGCGCTCAGCGGCGTCGAGTTCGGCAGTGCCGCAGTCCTGGACGAGAGCCGGTTCGTCGATCTGGACCCAGCCGGCACCCGCCGCCCGCTGGTCGGCGAGAACCTCCGCGTAGACCGGCAGCAGCCGGTCGAGCAGCGAGATCGGTTCGAAGTCGGCCGGAGCTTCGGGCGCGGGCTTGGCGAGCAGGAGGTAGGTAACCGGGCCGACCAGGACCGGCCGGGGCGTCAGCCCGAGCGCCAGGGCCTCCTCTACCTCCGAGACCTGCTGGGAGGAGTCGGCGACGAAGACGGTCTCCGGGCCGAGTTCGGGGACGAGGTAGTGGTAGTTCGTGTCGAACCACTTCGTCATCTCCAGCGGCGCAGAGTCCTTGGTGCCGCGCGCCATGGCGAAGTAGCCGTCGAGGGCGTCGGCGGCCACGGCCTCGCGGTGGCGCTCGGGGATGGCGCCGACCATGACCGTGGTGTCCAGGACGTGGTCGTAGTACGAGAAGTCACCGGTGGGCACTTCGGTGATGCCGGCTTCGGCGAGCTGCCGCCAGTTCGTGCGGCGCAGACCGGCTGCGGTCTCCCGGAGGGCATCGGCCGTGACGCCGCCCTTCCAGTAGCCCTCGATCGCCTTCTTCAGTTCCCGGTTCCCACCCTGACGGGGGTAGCCGAACACGGTGGCCCGTGTTGCCGCGGCTGCGGACTTCGCTGTCACGGATATCTCCTTCGCGAGATGACTCCCTGAGATCCCGGCGACGGGACGAGAGCGCGAAAGGGGACATGACCCGGACGGAAGGTACACGCGAAACACGCGCGTCAGTCCGACAGGTATGTACGCCGACCGGCGGGTTCGGGCTGTCAGAAGGTGAGGACCAGCCGGCCGCGTACGCCGCCTGCTTCGAAACGGCGATGGGCCTCGACTGCCTGGTCGGCGGGATATTCGGCTGCGACCCGCAGTGAGATGCGGCCTTCCTCTGCGAGCGCGCGCAGGTCGTTGAGCTTGTCGTTGGCATGGCGGTAGTCGGGTACGAAGACGTTCCGGACGATGTGGGGTCGTGCCGGGTTCTCCCTCGCTGCGCGCGAGGGCGAGCTGACCTCCGGGCCGGATGGCGGGGAGCACCTCGGGGCCCATGACCGCGGAATCCACGATGGCTTCCACGCCGCCGGGGACAACCTCGAGGATGCGCGCGGCCACGCCCGGTCCTCGGCTGACGATTCGGTCGGCGCCCAGTGAGCGCACCAGTTCCTCGTCTGCGGGAGCCGCGTCGGCCACGACGCGCAGCCCGTCCGCCTTGGCCAGTTGTACGACGTAGCCGCCCATGGCGCCTGCGGCGCCGGTGACGGCGATCCAGTCGCCGGGGGCCAAGCCGAGTACGTCGAGGGCGCGGCGTGCGGTCAGCCCGTTCATCGGAAGGGTGGCGGCCTGGGCATGGGTGGTTCCGGCGGGGGCCTTGACGACCTGCCGGGCGTCGAGGACGACGTACTGCGCGTAGGCACCGCCGGAGGGGTCGATGGGGATGACGATCGCCATCACGCGGTCACCGACCTGCAGATCGGTGTCTGTTTCCGGACCGACGGACAGCTCCCTACACCCCCCTGCCCCCAGGTCACGGCGTCAGCCGCAGCCAGGCGGGAACCGTACCCGCGCTGGTGAGTCTCCTACACCTATGCAGCCCAGGCCGTTACAGAAATGACCACGAGTCGGTGCGGGTGCGCCGGGCACTGATCATCATGGCGTCGGCATCGGGTACCATCGCGACGGCGATCGCTAGGCTGGTCGCGCCGCGCGAGGACATTGTCCGAGACGTGATCCACGCCCTCAACGAGAAAGGCCTGGCCGCGCTGGACCCTCGGTGGGTGGGAGGCCGTCCCCGCCTGATCAGCGATGACGACCGCGAGCGCAGCAACTTCGTCCGGACTCACACCCCTTCCAACCACCACCAACCCACAAAGACACGCACAGACTCAACCGACGTGACCAAGCACTACTAGCTGCATCGCGACTGGCTCCCGCCTGATGTGCATCGTCCGGGCTCCGATGAGGATTACGCCTCATCTATTCGGCAAGACCTCTCGCCTCTCCTCCCCATCGACGTCCTCACCACCGTATTCGCCGATGCCTGCGGAGACGGCGATGGCCACCAGTGGGCGTTCACGGCGCAGGATCCGGTCGGTCAGCAGCACCAGGCGGTACGTGAGGAACCGTTGTCGCATCAGTTCGCGCACGTAAGCGGTCCCCGCCTCGTCGAGAAGCCGGGCCGTCCCCATGGCGACGGGTGCGTCGGCAGGGACCGTGCCGTTCATGCTGCACGGCGCGAGAGAGACGTGGGGGTTGTTGCGGATCCGCTTGATCTTGCCGGAGTCCGGCGGTGTCAGGACGTAGAGGATTTCGTCCCGGACGACGCAGCCGACGGGCGTGGCGACCGGGCGTCCGTCCCTGCGCAGTGTGGTCAGGCTGACGTACTTGCCTCGCCGGATGCGGTCGAGAGCGTGGTCGAAGTCGTCAGTGGCGGTCGGCATGGTGGCCCTCCACGCCGGTGGCGTGTGCCAGTTGGTCGATGAGGGCGTGGGCCGCCAGTGCCGCCTGGGCCTCGACCGTTGCCAGGGTGTTCCAGGTGCCGGGAAGCATGTCCTGCTGGAGGAACAGAGCAAGTCCGTGGGCGACGGCGGAGACCCGGACGAGCAGGCCGAAGGCTGCCTCCGGGTCGCCGGTGAGCCGGCTGGTGACGGGCATCAGGTCGTCGTGCAGGGCGCCACCTGCCTGCGCCAGTTCAGGGTGTCGGCTCTTGTCCAGGCCGGCCAGGAACGTGATGTCGAAGAGCGCGCGCTCCTCGGCGGCGAAGCGTACGTAGGCGGCGGCGAACGCGGCCAGCTGGTCGGCAGGGTCCGCCGTGGAGGTCAGTGCGGCTCTGTAGCGGCGCTGTTGCTCCTGGTAGCCCTTCAGTGCCAGCGAGACCAGGAGGGCGTCCCGGTCGGCGAAGTGTTTGTAGGGAGCCGACACGCTCACCCCGGCCCTCCGGCACGCCTCGGCGAGGGTGAAACCGTGCGGGCCGCGCTCCGCCACCAGGGCGAGCGCGGCTTGCTCGAGCGTGTTGCGCAGATCTCCGTGATGGGTGCCACTGGGGCGCCGGTTGACTGTCACACCCCCTAGGTTAACACTATTAACCATGAGGTGAATGGCATTCACCTCATGGTGTGCCCGTACCGGGCCGCCCCGGCGCGACACGTGGAGACGACATGCCCCGACCGACCCCCGCACGCTGGACCGCAGGCCACATCCCCGGCCAGCACGG
The DNA here is from genome assembly GCF_055635295.1 of Streptomyces sp. NPDC111520. Classification (NCBI taxonomy): domain Bacteria; kingdom Bacillati; phylum Actinomycetota; class Actinomycetes; order Kitasatosporales; family Streptomycetaceae; genus Streptomyces; species Streptomyces sp. NPDC111520. The sequence continues at coordinate 21,203 of NZ_JBVKBW010000024.1, forward strand.
CCGTACCGCGGTCATCACCGGCGCCAACACCGGCATCGGGTTCCAGACCGCCATGGCCCTCGCGCGGAGCGGCGCATCCGTGGTCCTCGCGGTCCGCGACCCGGATAAGGGCAAGCGGGCCGCAGCCGAGATCACCTCTGCCGCGCCCGCCGCGGAGGTGCATGTGCTGCGGCTGGATCTGAGCTCCCTGGCCTCGGTCCGCGGCGCCGCCGACGAGTTGCGCGGCAGTTGCTCCCGGATCGATCTGTTGATCAACAACGCCGGCGTGATGTATGCACCGCACGGGACGACCGTTGACTGTTTTGAACTCCAATTCGGGACGAACCACTTGGGGCATTTCGCGTTCACCGGGCTGCTGCTCGACCTGCTGCCCGCTTCCGCCGGCTCGCGCGTCGTCACCCTGAGCAGCGCCGGTCACCGCATGGGAGGTCCCATCGACCTGACCGATCTCGGATGGCGTTCGCGCCCCTACGACCGGACCGCCGCGTACGGGCACTCCAAGCTGGCCAATTTGCTGTTCACCTACGAGCTCCAGCGCAGGCTGCCCCCAGGCGGGCCGCTCGCCGTCGCCGCCCATCCCGGCGGCGCCGACACCACGGGCTCCAGGGACGCGATGACGCATGCATCTGCCCTCACCCGCACGGCGTTCGCCGCCGTCAGGCCACTCCTCCTTCAGTCCCCGGCGATGGGGGCACTGACCGTTCTCCGTGCCGCGACGGACCCAGGCGTCCAGGGAGGAGAGTTCTACGGCCCGCGTGGATTCCAGCAGAGCAGGGGCTTCCCGAAGGCCGTCCGGTCGAGCCGTCAGTCCTACGATGCGTCGCTCCAGCGCCGGCTGTGGACGATCTCCGAAGAACTGACCGGGGTCTCCTTCCCCTCGCGGTGAACGGACGGGCCGGGCCCATACCCATCGACCGCGTGGTATTCGGAATTGGCCCCGGTAGCAGACGCCGTCACCGACCTCGAACCGCCGCACCCTCTCGCCGACGGGCGACGACGCCGGCTGATGCATCCCAGCCTGACTCTTGACTGCCCTGACGCAATCGGTGTTCCGGCGGACCTTGTGCTCAACAGGGTTGAGAGCGACAGCCTCCACCTTGCCCGGCAGATCATGCGGTCCAGGCTCCGGATCGGGCAGTTCCAGGTCGATCAGGCTCTCCTTGTCGCTAATGCGGGGGATGGGTGTTTTTCAGTTCCGGCGTGAGCGGACGGTTTCGTGCTCGTGGTGCCGTGGCCCAAGTCAGGGAGAGACTGCGGGGTGGTGGTAGGCGAGGTAGCGGTCGGCGGCCTGCAGGGGGCTCAACCCGCTGACGTTGATGAGGGCGTCGATCTCCTCGACGCCGTTGTTGCCCATGCGGAGAGCGTCCAGTTGAGAGATCGCCGCGGGGCGGATGCGTTCCAGTGCCTCCAGGCTGATGACCGGGCAGGCCTCGTCCACGGTGCCCAGCAGTCCCTTGGGCTCTTCGAGCCGACGCAGACGGTGGCGGCGGTTGAGGTACTGCGGGCGCCACAGCGGGATCACGAACCATTCACGTGTGGCGATGCCGCGGTTCACACGGGCGATGAAGCCTTCCTCGTCCCCGGGTGTGAAGGTGTAGCCGGCCCGGTCGAGGTCGTAGGCACCCACCATCGTGGCGGAGAAGCGGCTGATGCCCGCGCCGGGGTTGATTCCGTCGATGGCCGTCGTCATTCGCTCGGCGATCCCGGGCCGGCCGAGATCGGCAATCTCCCTGACCTCGTCGACGGGAACATACGGTGGCACCGCCCATACGCAGTACGGCTGATAGTGAGGCCTCAGTACCCGAACCTGGTCCCGATATGCGGACAGATACTTGCCGTGGCTGGACGGGAGCCAGGCCGACACCAGCACATCGACATCCCCATTCTTGAGGAGATCAAAGAGTTCCTCGTGCTTGGCTTCGACGCTTTTCACCTGGTGACCGTGGGATTCGAGGACCCTGCGGGTAACGGCGGCTGCGGCACGGTGAAAGGACAGAGAAATATTCCCTACGATGATCGGATCAGAAGTAGTAACGGACATGGCGCCTCCCTGCATGGAGCAGTGCCGATCTCGCTTGAATAGATACGGCCGAAAGGCGGCCGCAAGCCCGATCCTGTCGGATCGTCGTACCTCTACGACTCTCTCCCCGCACCGCCCATATGTCCAAGAGATATTTGGCATGGTTTCTATATGCTGAGTTCATGGCAACGCTCAGACAGCTGGAATACCTGGTGGCCATCGTGGACGAGGGGTCATTCACACGAGCCGCCGAAAGCCTCAATGTCACCCAGCCCGGGCTCTCCCATCAGCTCCAGGCACTGGAACGTGAGGTCGGTGGCCCCCTGCTGGAACGGCTGCCCCGCAGGGTCCGGCTCACTCCGGCCGGCCGGTCGATGCTGCCGCACGCCCGGGCCGCGCTGGCCGAAGCGGCCCGGGCAACCACCTCCGCACGGCGCGCCACCGGGGTGTCCACCGGCGAGCTGCATCTGGCGGCGCTCTATTCGATCAGTTGCGGCGTGTTGCCCACGGTCCTGGGCCTGTGGCGGCAGCAGCACCCGGAGGTGCGCATCCGGCTGTTCGAGCACCGCAGGTGGGACGAACTGGCCCAGGCCATGGCCGCCGGCCAGGCGGACGTCGCGGTGGGACCCCTGCCTGAGGGCTGGGAGGGAACCGCCCGCCACATCGGGGCCGAGGAGTTCCTGGTGGTCACCGACGCTGACGACCCCGCGGCCGCTGTCGCCGAGGCGCCGAGTGTCCGGCTCACCGATCTCGCAGAACGGCACTGGGTCCACTTCACCCCCGACAGCGGACTCTCCGAAATCCTCGACAGGGCCTGCGCCGCCGCCGGGTACCAACCCCGGATCGCCGTGCGCACCGAACAGGCCCCCTCGGCCATCGCGTACGCCGGGGCAGGGCTCGGGCCCACGCTCGTGCCCGCCAACACCGTCCCGCCGCACTTCGCCGGCACCGTCCTGCGCCCCGATCCGCCCGTGCGCCGACAGCTGACCGGATACACCCGTACCAGCCCGGACCCGGTCACCACCTCCTTCCTCGACGCCCTCAGTACCCATGCCCCCCTGATGCCCGCGCACGTGGCAGAGCGCCTGCGCGACGCGGACCGCGCCCCGCACGCGGCACCACGGAATCGTGAATGACGCCCTTGCCCCGCATATGACCGGGCCCGTCTGGGCAGCACGACGCGATTCGCGAATTCCAGAGAGTGCCGGAACGTGCGCCGAACGTGTTTGGGCGCCTTCCGTCCGCCGGCCCGACAATGCTCCAGTTGCGATCCACACTCATCGCTCATAGGTTCGTTTGAGTTCTTGTGACCGTAAATGAACGGATGGGTCAATCAATCGGAAAATTCTCGTTCCTTCGACTCTGGAACAGGAGCAGAACGTGACTGGGAGAAAAACAGCGAGCCGCGGAGCCATCGCACTGCTGGCCGCTCTCTGTATCGGTGGCGGCGCCGCCCAGACCTCCCAAGGGAGCTCTCTGGCCGATTTTGGGGAACCCCCCGCCGCCCCCACGCAGAAAAAGGAACACCTGGAGACCGTCGCGGAGTTCAGCGGAGCAATGCCCACGGGAGTGAGCGTCTCACGCACAGGCCGGGTGTTCGTGAACTTCCCCCACTGGGGCGACAAGGTTCCATACTCGGTCGCCGAGGTGCGCAACGGAAAGGCGGTCCCCTACCCGAACCGCGAGATCAACACCGCCGACACGCGCGACCCCGCGCACCACTTCCTGGGGGTGCAGAGCGTCGTCGTCGACGCGGCAGACCGGCTGTGGGTTGTGGACACCGGGCGCATCCAGTTCGGCAACGCGCCAGTGGGCGGGCCCAAGCTCGTCGCGATAGACCTGCGCACCAACAAGGTCGTCCGGACCATCCTGCTGCCCCGTCAGGTCGCAGGCCCCCGCAGCTTCGTCAACGACGTGCGATTCGACCTCACCCGCGGCAAGGCAGGCACCGCCTACCTCACAGACGCCTCGCCGGACGGTCCCAACGGACTGATCATCGTGGATCTGGCGTCCGGGACATCCTGGCGGCGACTCAACAACGAGCCCTCCGTACGCCCGGTTCCGGACTTCGTCCCCGTCATCAACGGGAAGCGGATGCTCAACCGGCCGGCGCACGGCCCCACCAGCCCCATCAACATCGGATCGGACGGCATCGCGCTCAGCCCGGACGGCAAGACCCTCTACTACTGCCCCCTTTCCAGCCGCACCTTGTACTCCGTGCCGACCAGCGGTCTGACCGACCGTCGGGTAGCCGATTCCAAGATCGCAAAGAATGTTCGTGATCTCGGCACGAAGGGGATGTCCGACGGGCTGGAGACGGACAGCGCCGGCCGCGTCTACGGAGGCGACATCGAACACAACTCGCTCGTCTACCGCGACACCGACGGGCGATTCCACACGCTGGTCCACGACAACCGGCTGATCTGGCCCGACACGTTGTCAATCGGCTACGACCGGAACCTGTACGTCATGGCCAACCAGCTCAACCGGCAAGCCGCCTACAATTCCGGCGTCGATCTTCGGCGCAAGCCCTACGCGCTCTACCGCGTCCCGGTCGACGGCGGCCCCGCCCGACGGTAGAGCCGTGCAAACGTTGTGCATGGGTGGCTCGAATCCACCAGCACTGATGCGAGGGTGACTGCGGGCGGGCCCCCTTCAGGCTCGTAGACGCAGTGGGGGTCGACGCCCGCAGACCCCCCGTACGTCTTCAGGACCAAAAAGGATGGTCTTAATACTCGTAGGTGCGAGTGGGGCACGTGATCGACGGGCGTCGACCGCCCAGCCGCCCGACCCGGACGGCGGGGCAAGCTCAGCGGATCAGGACCTCGGCCTCGATCTCCACCGGGATGCGGAAGGGAAGCTCCGCGAGGCCGACTGCCGACCGGGCATGACTGCCGGCCTCAGGGCCCCACAGTTCCAGGATCAGATCGGAGAAACCGTTCACCACCGCCGGCGCTGAGGTGAACCCGGGCGCGGCATTGACCATGCCGAAAACCCTGAGCCAGGCGACGACACGGTCCAGATCGCCGAGAGCCGTACGCAAGCTCGCCAGGACGGCGAGGGCTGTGGAGCGCGCAGCGTCGTAAGCCTCTGACTGCGATACCTCCGCCCCCACCTTGCCCAGCACCGAAGGAAGCGATCCATCGCGCATCAGCGGCCCGTGACCGGAGATGAAGGCGCGGTCGCCGTGGATCCTGACCCAGGGAAAGGGCAGGCTGACACCCGGAGGCAATTGCATGGGCTCGGGAAGTTCCAGGCCCAACTCCGCCAGGCGGCTTTCAATTCTCATCGTCATCCCATCGTCAGGACCGGCGCAAGGTGCAGACCACGTTTGCAGAGCTCCATCAAGGCCGTGACATCGCCGGGGCCCGTTTCGTCGGCACCTGAGATGACAGCCTGCCGTCCGAGGTGATCGCCCAGGAGATCGTTTCGATGAGCAGGGACAGGGTCCCTTTGCGCTGCTGATGGAGGCGCTGGCCCCGACAGAGGCTGCCGCAGTCGCGCAGGTCGTTTTGTGGGCCTGCGGGCGGCTGGATGAGGCCACGGCACGCGATGCCCGTGCAGCACACACGGGCGTGGCCGGGGAGGATCGCCGATCCAGACGGCCCGCTGTGGTCCGCTGACAGTTCGACCGGCCGAACCTCTTCAACCGCCTCAACAGGGGCAGTAACGCTCATCAGGTGCTACTTCCTCGATCGGGAGTTACGCCGAAGACCGTACAGACCGCCCATTTGGCTGGGACTGGTCGCCGCGGCTTTGCCTGCGGGCTGGGGCATGCTGCGACAGCGGTAGGGGCTGATAGCACCTCACGGAAGAAGGTCAATGCCCAGCGCATACTGGAGGTATCTGATTGTGTCTTTCGGGTCCTCTGCCAGGACTGTTGCCATGCCAAGGTCGGCTGCCGGCGCAAGGTAGGGCTGGGTGTCGTCTACGAACACACACTCGTTGCCGGGTAGTTCGAGCATCCGGAGTGTGAGTTCGTATATCTCCTTCTCCGGTTTACGCAGTCCGTGTTGCTCGGAGATGACTACGGCATCGAACGCGGTGTCGAGATCGTAGCCGTCATACAAGTCTCACGGCTTCATGCCGACGCTGTTGGACAGGACACCAACACGAATACCGTGTCGGCGGGCAGTAGCCGCTGCCTGCAACATGAGTGGCTCTGGCTGCAGCCCTGCGAATATTCTTCCCATCGAGTTGTCATCATCTACTCCTAGATGGCTTGCCGCCATCTCGTTCCACTGCTCCTGCGTGACCGAGCCCCGCTCGAGGCTCTCGGTCAACTGGACAAATTCGGGGTCCAGATAGAGCTGCCGTATGACACGACCCTCTTCAAGCTCCTCCTGGCGCTCAAATTCGGTGACTGACGGCAGGAGTGGGGTGGTGAGCACACCACCGAAATCCAGTATGAGGCCTTTTCTGGCGGTCATGTACAAACTCCAACGTGATGGGACGTGACAGGGGTTAATGTACCGAGTGCCGAATGAATGCTCGGCCGACACGACCGGACAACTGCCAACGCGGCGGTTGAGCGGTGCCGCTATGCCCGATGCATTGCCCCCTGGCGACTCAGGTGACGCCACTGCCGCGGCGTCATACCGTAGGCCAGCTTGAAGGTACGGCTGAAGTGGGGGGCGCTGATGAATCCCCAGCGGCTGGCGATGGATTCGATCGAAAAGCGACCGCAGCACGCCGATGCCAGTTCATGGCGGCACCGTTCCAGCCGCTGGGTGCGGATCCACGCCCTGAGTGAGACCCCTTCCCGCGACAGGACCTGGTAAAGGTGCCGCTCCGAGATGTGGTGCGCGGCGGCGATTCGAGCAGCACTGAGATCGTTCTCGCCGAGGTGCTGCCGTACGTAGGCCAGCACTCTGTCCGTGAGCGTGCTTCCGGGAGGGCCCGGAGTCGCGTTCGCGTCCGGGCCGGACCGGTGATGTTGCGGGCCGCCATACGGTCTGGAGGGCGTGGTCAAGGCCGGCCCGGAGTGACCGTGATCGTCTGCGGTGCGGTGAAGGCGAGGAGCCCTTCGATGCCGTTCTCCGAGCCGATGCCCGAGTCTTTGAGGCCGCCGAAGGTCACCTGTGGGGTGAGGTGCTGGATCTCGTTGATCCATACGGTGCCGGCCTCCAGCCGTCGAGCGACCGCGAGGGCGGCGTCGGTGTCCGCGGACCACACCGAAGCGCCGAGGCCGTAGTCGCCGGCGTTGGCCCGCGTGATGGCGTCCTCGATGTCGTCGAACTTCAGCAGGGGAAGGACCGGGCCGAACTGTTCCTCCTGGACGATGCGGGCGTGCTCCGGGGGGTTGTCGATGATGGTCGGGCGAACGAAGTAGCCCGGGCCGTCTTCGGGGAGTCCGCCGGTGAGGAAGGAGTAGTCGTGATCCTCGCAGTCGCGGATGAGGTCCAGGATCCGCTCGTACTGGGGGCGGTTTTGGAGCGGTCCGAGCCGGACGTCCTCCGTGACGCCGTTCCCCGTGCGCACGGTGGCGGCGTAATCGGCCAGCGCGCGCTTCAGCGGTTCGTAGACATCGCTGTGGATATAGACGCGCTTGGCTGCCAGACACACCTGGCCATTATGGCCGAAGGCGCCCCAGAACAGCTTCTCTGCGACCGTGGGCACATCGATGTCGGCCAGCACGATCGCCGGATCGTTGCCACCGAGTTCCAGCGTGACGCGCTTCAGCGAGCCGGCTGCTCCCGCCATGACCTTGCGGCCGGTAGCCGTGGAGCCCGTGAAACTGATCTTGTCGATGCCCGGGTGGGCTGTCATCCAGGGCCCGAGTGAGTCTCCGCCGGAGACGACGTTCACCACGCCGGGCGGAACGACACTGCGCAGCAGTTCGCCGAGACGCAACGTCGCCAGAGGCGTGAACGGCGACGGCTTGAGGACGACCGTGTTGCCGGCCAGCAGCGCGGGAGCGAGCTTGAAGCCAATCTGCCCCAGCGGGTAGTTCCATGGGACGATGGCGCCGACCACGCCGAGAGGCACATGGCGGGTAACGGACCTGCGTGCGGCGCTGTCCTCGTTGACCGTCTCCGGCAGCCGCAGTTCCGAGATCCCGCGCAGCCAGTACGCCAGACCGAGGATTTCACCCCGGGCGTCGTCGAGGGCCTTGCCGGCCTCGCGGGCGAGGACCTGGCGGAGCGGCTCGACGTGGGCCTCGATCGCGTCGGCCATCTCGTGGAGGACCTTCTGCCGCTCCTCGTACGCCGTGGCGGCCCACGCAGGAAAGGCGGAGCGGGCCGCGGAAACCGCGGCTTCCAGCTGCTCGGGTGAACAGTCCGGCGCCTGGACCAGAACGGTGCCGTCGGCAGGGTTCGTCACATCGATCCACGAGGTCCCCGCAATCGGAAGGCCGTCGATGGTCATGGTGAACTCGGCGGCGAAGGTGCTGGTCATGCTCTTCTTCCTCTGTGTCTGCGGACAACCGGGCGTGGCCGGAGATCCGGGCACACGCCGGGGCGCGTTTGGGGCCGGCTCAACGAGTCAGCCGGGCGACGGCGCACCGAAGACGACGGTGCCTCCTGTGCGGTGCGTGAAGAAGGCCGCGGCTTCCTGGGTGCGCGGCACCCAGGAAGCCGCGGCCTTCCCCGGTCCCAGGCGGCCGGGCAGGCTGCGAGGAAAGTGGCGACGGAGAACCACCGCCCCGACGAGGAGACAGCCGGTGATCACGACACAGCAGGTGGCGGCATGGCTCGAGGCATACGTCCATGCCTGGGCCACGGCAGCCGCCGACGACATCGAGGCGCTCTTCACGCCGGACGCCGAGTACCACGAATTGCCCTACGAGACCTCGTGGGTCGGCCGGGACCGGATCGTCGAGGGGTGGCTCTCACGGCAGAACTGGCAGGAGGGTGGGTGGACTTTCGACTGGAAGATCCTGATGGTCACCGGCGACACCGCCGCCGTTCAGGGCACGGGCGTCTACAAGAAGTTGGGGACCTTCGACAACCTGTGGGTGGTCACCCTGGCTCCTGACGGTAGGTGCTCCGTGTTCCGCATGTGGAACAACGAGGTCTGACGGCGCTACGCAGGACGCGAGGCACCCAGCGACGCGATCCTTGCCGCGCTCGCGGTGCCTGGCGCGGGTGTGCCGACCAGCAGCTGCTGGCCGGGAGCGTCGCGCACGTCGAAGGTCTGGTACGTGAGCTCGATGCGGCCCGCCTCGGGATGCTGGAAGACCTTGTACGCACGCGACAGACCGCCCACGGTCTGGTCGTTCCACAGCGAACGGAACTCGTCCGACGTGGTGAGGAGCTCGTCGACCAGGGCGCGAACAGCGCGGTCCTGCGGGTGCATCCCCGCGTTCAGCCGCAGCGCGTGCACAGTCGCCTCGGCCACCGTCGGCCACTGCGCGAACACCTCGCGGGCGGCGGGATGCTGGAAGAGCACTCGGACCATGTTGTCCGTGCCGGCGAAGGGGGCGAGCAGCGCCGTGGCGATCGCGTTGGTGGCGAGCACATCGAATGCCGGGCTCAGCACGTAGGCGGCGGCGCCCGGAAAGGCGTCCAGGAGTTCCAGCAGAGACGGGTGGACCAGGGCGCGGGAACTATGGGGTGCCATGCCGGGAGTCAGCCCGGCCAGCCGGAACAGATGACCCCGGGCATCCGCGTCGAGACGCAGAGCGCGGCCCACCGCGTCGACCACCTGCGCGGAGGGATTGCGCTCCCGGCCCTGCTCGAGCCGCGCGTAGTAGTCGGCACTGACCCCGGCCAGCACCGCGACCTCCTCTCGGCGCAGCCCGGCCACCCTCCGGAAGCCCCCGGCGATCAGACCGGCTTGGCCGGGATCCACCCGGGCACGGCTGGCGCGGAGGAACTCACCCAAACCATTGCTTGTCGCACGCACCACATCATGCTACTGCCGCGCGATGCCTGTCCCGCGGCCGCCGCCGGGCCGTTCGGCGTGCTCAGCGGAGCCGGAGAATCCATCGGAGGCTCCGGCCTCTCCTTGTCCGGCGGACTTCACATAGCGTGTCACCGAGTCGGCTTTCCGGGGCTGTCCGGAGGGGCGACGTGATCGGCAACGGCATCGAGCAGAGGTGTCTCCGGCAGGTCTTCGCCTGCAGGAGACGGCGTGCTGCTCTCGGTGTGGGGCCGGTGGAGCCGCCTCTTCGGCCCCGGCGGGGCGGAAACGCCCGGTGTTCCGCCCCGCCTGCCCTCGCCCCCAGATTCACGCGGAAGCGTCGGGGCCCTGTTCGAGCAGGGCGCGGTAGCGCTTGGCGTGCACGGCCAGTTCTTCGCCGGTGACGTCCCGTACGCCTTGCACGACGAACGGCGCGGCCCAGGCGAGGCCCATGCGGTGAGCGGTCTGCTCCAGTGGGCGGAGAAGTTCCTCCATGGTGAAGCGGTGGAATCCGGTGGACCGGTACATCTCCGCGCTACCACCGGTGCTGGCCACGACCTGGAGCGTCTTTCCGGTGAGCAGTGGCCCGGAGTCGTAGGCGAAGTCCCGCAACATCACCTCGTCGAGCCATCTCTTGTGCAGGGCGGGCAGGGAGTACCAGTGGACTGGGAACTGCCAGACGATCGCCTCGCTGTCCCGCACCAATCGCTGCTCGGCGGGCACGTCGATCAGCCCGTCCGGATAGAGCCGGGCCAGCTCGCGGACGGTCACGTGGGGCAGGTCGCGGACGGCATCGGTCATCGCCGCGTTGACGCGGGACCGGTCGGGGGCGGGATGCCCCGCGATGACCAGGGTGCGCGGTGCCCGGGGTCGGGTGGAAATATCCGCCGGAGCGGTCATGGGAATACCTCCAGAAAAGCAGAACGAAAAGGGGGGAAGGTGCTATGTGCAGGCTTGGTGGCCCGCGGGCGGCCCGAGGCAAGCGCGCCGCCGACGATGAGGCCGATCTGCCGGGCCGGCCGTCGCGTGCTCAGGTGTGGGCGATCGTGGTCACCCGTGCCTCGGAGTCCAGCGGCGTCTCCATCGCGGCGCTCGCCGACAGGCAACCGAACAAGCCGTTCCCCGCTCGGCGCACAGACCGGCCCGTTTGACGGGGAGCGCCGAACGGGCCGGTCCCGGACCGCCCGGAGTGGGCGCCTCACGCGGCCGGACCTGGGTCAGCCGGTGTGCAGCGCCTTGCCGAGTGTGCTGATCGCGAGGGCGATGGCAGTGTCGGCGGCGTGGGTCCCGCGCAGGGCGTCGAGCATCACGAAGTCGTGGATGGCGCCCTGGAACCGGACGGCAGTGACGGGGACGCCTGCGGCGCGGAGCTTGGCGGCGTACGCCTCGCCCTCGTCTCGCAGGACATCGGCCTCACCGGTGACGACCAGAGCCGGCGGGAGGCCGGCGAGCTGCTCGGTGGTGGCGCGCAGCGGCGAGGCGGTGATCCGTGCCCGATCGTCCTCCGAGATCGTGTACTGGTCCCAGAACCACTCCATGGCCTCACGCGTAAGGAAATAGCCGTTGGCGAACTGATGGTAGGAGGGGGTGTCGAAGCTGGCATCGGTCGCCGGGTAGAAGAGCACCTGGGCCAGAAGGGGGAGATCTCCGTGCTCCTTCGCCTGGAGGGTGAGCGCTGCGGCCATGTTCCCGCCGACAGAGTCGCCCGCGACGGCCATCCGGGAGCCGTCCAGCCGCACCTTCGCGCCGTCGGTGACGACCCAGCGGGCCACGCTGTAGTTCTGCTCGATCGCGACGGGGAAGCGGAACTCGGGTGAGCGGTCGTACTCGGGGAAAACGACGGCGGCCCCGGTGCCGGCCGCCAGTTCGCGGACGAGGCGGTCGTGGGTGTACGCGCTGCCGAACACCCATCCCCCGCCGTGCAGGTAGAGGATGGCGGGCAGGGTCCCGGTGGCTCCCTTCGGGCGGACGATCCGGGTTCGGACGCTTCCCGTCGGTCCGCCGGGGACGGTGATCCACTCCTCGTCGGTCTCGGGCTTGGCTGTTTCCCCCGACTGTGCCTGCTCCACGGCGGCCCGGCCCTGGGCCGGGGGCAACTGGTGGAGGAACGGCTGTCGGGACGTCGTCTCGGCGAAGGCCGCGGCGGCGGCCTCCAGGACGACGGGCCTGACGGTCCGGTCCTGGTGAAGGCGGTAAACCGGGACGGGGTGAACGGGGTCCATCATGGCACTTCCTTCCGAACCGCGGGCTCACGGCCCGTGCGGCTTCGGCATCGTGTGAGGGGTGGCTACTTGGCCAGGAAGTCGAGCAGGGCGGCGTTGACCTCGTCGGCGTGGGTCCACGTCATGCCGTGGGGCGCGCCGTCGATCTCGGCGTACTCAGCTGCCGGCAAGGCCTTCCTGAGGCGTCGCGCGGTGGCGTCGATGGGCAGGACGCGGTCGCCGGTGCCGTGCAGGATCAGGGTGGGTACGGTGATCGCGTCGACGTCGTCGCGGAAGTCGGTCTGCCAGGTCAGCGGCGCCGCCGCAGCGGCCTGCGCCCCACCGGCGGCGGCGACGTTCATGTACTGGCGGAGCGCCTCTGCGCTGATTCTCGTGCCCAGGTTCTCGTCGAGGTTGAAGAAGTCCCGGTACAGCCCTGCGTAGAAGGCGTAGCGGTCCGCCGCCACGTCGGCGGAGACACCCGAGAAGAACGCGGCCGGTCCTGCGCCGTCGGGGTTGTCGTCGGTGATGACGAGGTACGGCAGGAGTGGGGAGATCAGGACGGCACTGCTGATTCGCGCGGCGCCCGCGGTCGCGAGGTGGCGGGCGATCTCGCCGGTGCCCATGGAGTGCCCGACCGCCGCAACGTCGGACAGGTCGAGGGCTTCCAGCAGCGCGTTGAGGTCGGCGGCGAAGGTGGCGTAGTCGTAGCCGGTCGCGGGTCGACTCGAATGTCCGAAGCCGCGCCGATCGTAGGTGATGACGCGGTGTCCGGCCGACAGCAGTGCCGCCGTCTGCCTCTCCCAGGATCTTCCGTCGAGGGGGAAGCCGTGGATGAGCAGTACCGGCCTGCCGCTTCCCTGGTCCTCGTAGAAGATCTCTATGTCTGCCGTGTTCTCCCGGCCCACCGTGATGTGGGGCATGTCGTGCTCCTTGTCGTTCCTGACGCTGGATGAGGGGGATGGCGGCCACGGCCGCCGGTGTGTCGGGTGGGCTCGTGGCGCAGCCGCCTCCGCGGCGGCGATTCCCGCAGCACACCTTCGCCGTGGACCGGTCTGGCCTGCATCGGTCGAACGACGGTGGCGTGGTCCGCGCCGCCGCCGCGCCGATCAGTCGTCCCTTCAGTCGTCGACCCGCCGGGCCGGAGGGCGTCGGTTGCCGGGCAGGTCAGTCGTCGGGCATGGCCTTTGCGAGCGCGTCGCCCAAGGCGGCACGGGAACCGATACCGAGCTTGGGGAAGATCTGGTAGAGGTGAGAGCCGACCGTGCGGTGTGAGAGGAACAGGCGTGCCGCGATCTGCTTGTTGGTGAGGCCGGAGGCCGCCAGCCGCGCGATCTCCAGCTCCTGCGGGGTGAGGAGCTGCGCCCCGGGCGCGGCGGTCCGCGCCTGCGTCCAGCCGCTCGCGCGTAGTTCCTTCGCCGCCCGCTCCGCCCACGGCCGTGCCCCCAGTTGCCGGAACGTGTCCGTGGCCGACTTCAGCGCCCTACGGGCCTCGACGGTCGCGCGCGCCCTCCTCAGCCGTTCGCCGTAGGCCAGTTGCACCCGAGCGGTGTTGAAGGGCCGGCGCACGAGGTCCGGTACGGAGAGTGCCTTCTCGAAGAGGGCCAGCGACTCGTCGTCCGTAGGAGCGCACAAGGCGGCACTGCCCAGGGTGAGCAGGGTGTGCCGGGGGGAGATGCCGGCCGCGCCGGATTCCTGTACGGCGCGCACGTGCGCGGTGGCCTTCTCCAGCCGGTTCGTTCTGACCGCCGCTTCGACCAGGTCCATGACCACCCAGACGGCGTGGGGGCGGTGGGAGGCGAGCGTGCCCGCAGGACTGATCTCCTCGGCGTGGTGGAAGGCGCTCTCGAAGTCGCCGGTCCCGAGGGCCGCCGTCGCCCTGCAGTGGTTGGCGTAGTCGGTGGCGACCAGTACGCCTCGGGGCAGCGCCCATTGCGTGATGTGGTCCGCGAGGGCGCCGCTGGTGTCGACGTCACCGCGCGCCGCTGCGACGATCGCCCGGCAGTACTCGAAGTACCAGCGGAAGAAGTCGTACCCGGAATCGTCGCAGACGGCGGTGCCCTCTGTCGCGAGGTCCAGGACCTCGTCCCATCTGCCGGTCAGGTAGTCGTCGAGGCACAGATGCATCAGACCGCCGATGTGCCGGCGAGCCGGCCCCCCGTCGCGTCCTTGGTGCACGATGCGCCAAGAGGCGTCACGCACATCACCCAGGCGGTCTGCGTAGAGAGAGGCCGAGCCGGCCCGGACGATGTACGCGGGGTCTGACGCGTCGTGGAGTCGGCCGAGCATGTCGCCCACCTGCCGCCGTGCAGCCGCAGCCGTGCGGGCCGGGTCGGCGAAGGTCTGCATGACCGCGGAGAGCAGCTCGGGGACGCCCGGTCGCAGGCGGTCCAAAGCGGCGTAGAGAGGTGCCCACAGCTCCTCGCGGCCGCCGAAGAAGCACACCAGCACCAGCAGGTGCAGGGCGTCGACGAGCGTTTCATCACCGGCGTCGTAGAGGTGTCCGCCGGCCTCCACGGCGCCGGCCAGGAGCCGGTGCGCGGTGTCGACGGAGCCGTCACGGTTGAGGACGAGCATCACCGCGGTCGAGGCAGCTCGCAGGGATGCGCCGAGGTTCGGGTCTGCCTGCCGCGCGTCCTCCAGCAGTTCGGACGCCGCCCTCAGGGCGCCGGCAGCGTCCGCGCCGATGTACGCGGCCTCGGCCAGGCGCCTGGCCCGGTCGGTGTCGGACGGACTCAGATGCCCGGCGCGCGTCAGCGCCTTCACGGCACCCACGGCGTCACCGCGTCCCATGATGAGCCGGGCCGCCTGTTCCAGGCGGCCCGCCACTTGTTCGTCCGGAGTGACGGACGCCTCGGCCAGGTGCCAGGCCTGCCGCTCCGGGTGGCGCGGAAGGGAAGCGGCGAGGGCTTGGTGGGCCGAGCGGCGATCGGCGCTGGTCGACGCCGCCACCACGCCCGAACGGATCAAAGGGTGTCGGAAGATCAGTCGGCCGCTGAAGTGGTCGATGTCGATGAGGTCGTCTCGCTCAGCCGGGGCGAGGGCGTCCAGGTCCATCGTCCCGTCCTGGAGGCCGGCAGCGGCCAGCATGACCCCGAGATCGCCCCTCCCTTCCAGCGTCGCGAGGAGCAGCAACCGCAGGGACGGGGCAGGCAGCCGGGACACACGCCGTACGAACAGGTCGTGCAGCCGCTTGCCCAGCGGCAGCACGGCCGGCAGTTCCTCCTGCGCCGTGCGCTGGGTGCTGCGCAGCGCCGCGGGCAGTTCGAGCAGCGCGAGGGGGTTCCCCCGCGCGGCGCTCGACAGACGGCTGCGTACGGGTCGGGGCAGATCGGGGAAGCGGCCGAGGATCAGGGCGTCAGCCGCCTCGTCCGTCAGCGGTGGAAGTTCGTACTCCACAAGCCCGGCGCCCTCGGAGCCACCGACGTACGTACGAGCCGCCCCGAGGACGCTGATCGTACTTCCGCCGAGTCTGCGGGCAACGAAACCGAGCACCGCCCGACTGGCCCGGTCGAGCCAGGGGAAGTCGTCGACCACCAGCAGCAGCGGGCCGCTGCGAGCGGCCTCCTGGAGGAGAATCAGCGTCGCGTTGCACACCAGCAGCCGGTCCGGAGGAGCGCCGCGGGCGAGTCCCAGAGCCACCGTCAAGGCCTCACGGTGAATCTCATCGAGTCCGCCGAGCGCACCGCGCAGCGAGAACAGCAGATGGTTGAGGCCCGCGTAGCTGATGTCCGCCTCGAACTCCGCTCCGGCCGCTCGCAGCACCCTCGTCCCGGCCGCTGCCATGGCTGCGGCGACCGCGTCGAGAACGGCGGTCTTCCCGACGCCCGCCTCGCCGGATATCACTAGCGCCTGACCGGTGCCGGGCTCGAGGAGCGCCCTGATGCGCCGGACGTCGTCGGCACGCCCGACCAGGGGGCCGCGGGCTCCGCCGACGCATGGCTGGCCGTACTCCATCGGACCTCGTTCCCATCGCTGTCCTGGACGGCGACGACGGAAGTCCACCCCGCCGCCCCGAAGGACCAGCGGTCAGACACCGGCCGTTCAAGGACGGACCGTCCGCACGCCGCTCCTCTCCCTGGATTTCCGAGGGGGCGGGGGCGCGCGCCGCAGCCAGGCACATCACCTGGCGAGCCTAGGCAGCACGCGGACTCGCGGGTTGCCTCTTTCCGCACAGTTCTGTCTGATCACCGGGCGGCAGGAGGACGCCGGTCCGGACGGGGCCGACGGTGGGGATCGACCCGGGGAAGGCCACCCACCCACGCCTTCCCCAGCCGTGAGCAGCTCCGAACCAGTACACCCGCGCGCGGGCGCCGTCGCTCAAACGAGGCCCTCTGCCCAAGTCGGCCCGGCGTCGCCACGATGCCGCTCGATGACTGGGTCCGACTGGTCACTCGCCGACGCCTCCGCGTCGCGGTCATCCGACGGATGCGTCGGCCGAGCCGCCACCCGAAGCATGGAGAGCACGCCGGCGGTCCTGATTGGACGCCGTGACGCCCTTGGCGAGCCTCCGCGAAGAAGGCGGCCGCCACGAAAATACTGGGGAGTAACAATGCGCATACGCCGGGCTGCCACCTGGGCCGCCACAGCGGCAGCGGTCGTAGCGGCGACAGGCACCACAGCCGCCTATGCCGGGAGTGGGTCCCCCGCGCGGCACCCGCACGAGGACCCGAAGCCCACGGTGGTTCTTGTGCACGGCGCGTTCGAGGACGCCTCGGCATGGAGCGGCGTCACCGCCCGTCTCCAGCGGGACGGCTACCACGTCCTGGCGCCGGCCGTCCCACTGCGCGGCATGGCCGGTGACTCGGCCGCCGTGAGTGACGTCGTACGGTCGATCGACGGACCGGTGGTCCTGGTGGGGCACTCCTACGCCGGACTGCTCATCAGCCAGGTGGCGGCGACCACCCCGAACATCAAGGCACTCGTCTACGCGAACGCCTTCATCCCGCAGGCCGGCGAGACGCTTCAGGGCTTGAACGCCAAGTTCCCGGGCAGCCTCCTCGGCCCGGACACGATCACGGTCGTCGACCACGCCGACGGCCCCGACGTGACGATCAAGCCCGCCAGCTTCCGCGCCGTGGTCGCCGGGGATCTCCCGGCCGACAAGGCAGCCGTGGCCGCCGCGGGCCAACGCCCCCTGACGATTGCCGCCATGACGGAGCCGGTACGGGACGCGGCCCCGGCCTCGGTCCCGAAGTACGCCCTTGTGGGATCGCGGGACCGGGCGATCGCTCCTGCCGCCGAGCGGTGGATGGCCCAACGGGCCGGCGCGGAGTACCGGGTGGTCGACTCGGCTCACGACATGCCGGTGTCGCATCCCGCCGTGGTCACCGCAGAGATCGAGAAAGCCGCGCGCACCTCCCGCTGACGACGCGGGACAGCCGCCGCGAGCAGACCCGGGATCAGCGGCCCCGGCCGGCCGTCGCAACGGCCGGCCGGGGCTCCCACCGCGGCGCCTGAAAAGCGTCCCGAGCACGGACAGCTCTGTGTCGCTGGACGTGTACGACCGTTGCAGGACCAATGATGGAGAGGGGTCATCCGGCTCGACCGGCCCCCCTTGTGAAGGAGACAACGATGAGCTCGACCACCATGCGTGCGATCGCCTCGTACCGGGGACTCCCCGTCGATGACCAGGAGAGCCTCCAGGACGTCGAGGTGCCGGTACCGCGGTTGCGCCCCCGCGACGTGCTGGTCCGCGTGCAGGCGGTTTCCGTGAACCCGGCCGACGTGAAGACTCGGATCGGCCTGCAGGCCACCGCCGAGCCGCGGATCCTCGGCTACGACGCGGCGGGCGTAGTGGAAGCCGTCGGTCCGGAGACAACCACACTCACCGTAGGTGACGAGGTCTGGTACGCCGGCGACATCACCCGTCCCGGGACCAACGCTGACCTGCACGCGGTCGACGAGCGGATCGTCGCCCGCAAACCGGTCTCCCTGACATTCGCCGAAGCCGCCGCCATGCCCCTCACCACGATCACGGCGTGGGAAACCCTCTTCGAACGCTTCCGGCTGAACGCCGACTCCACCGGCACCCTCCTGTCGCTGGGCGGGGCGGGCGGGGTCGGCTCGATCATGATCCAGCTCGCGAAGGAGCTCACCGGGGTACGCGTCCTGGTCTCGGCGACACGTCCGGAGTCCCAGTCGTGGGTGAGGCAGTTGGGAGCGGACGAGATCGTCGACCACCACCACCTGGTCGCCTCCGTCGAAGAGGTGGCCCCCAAGGGAATCGACCACCTGTTCAGCCCCCACTCACGAGGAAACATCGAGGCCTTCGCCCAGATCATGCGGCCCTTCGGGCACATCACCGCCATCGACGAGCCCGAAGGACTTGACCTGCTGCCGCTCAAGGCCAAGAGCATCGCCTGGCACTGGGAGTTGATGTTCACCCGGAGCATCTACCAAACCGACGACATGATCGAGCAGAAGAGGCTGCTGGAAACGGTGGCGACGCTGCTGGACGACCGGCGGCTGCGGACCACCCTCACCACGTCCGTCAACGACTTCTCCGCGGCAGGCATGCGCGAGGCCCACCGACTGGTCGAGTCGGGTCGTATGACGGGAAAGGTCGTCGTCACGCGCTGAGTCGGACCGGTGCCGGCGCAGTCCGCCGCGAGCGTGCCCCGAGCAGCAGGGCCGCCGGCACCGGCCTCCCGCGTGCAGCGCGTTCCACCGCACACCACCGACAAGACGACGGCCGGATCACCAGGAGGGGCGCTTGATATGTGGCAGGATATTTTCGAACTACATATCTCGGTTGCCGAAAAGGTAGCGCGGACCGTCTTGGTCTACGCTCTTATTTTGATGCTCTTCCGCCTTACCGGAAAGCGCGGACTGGCAAATCTGAACGCCTTCGACTTCGTCGTCATCTTTCTGCTGTCCAACGTCGTCCAAAACGCGATCATCGGCGATGACAACAGTTTTACGGGTGGGGCGATCGGAGCGGCCACCCTGGTCGCCCTCAATGCGGCGGTGAACCGGTGGCTCGCAGTCGACACACGTGCCGCCCGGGTCCTGGAAGGAACACCGACCACGGTCATCGAGGACGGCAAGCCCGTCGCGTCCGCGGTCAGGCGATTGGGGCTGCGCTCCGACGAACTCGGCGACGCCGTACGGAAACAGACCGGTTGCGAGATCAGCAGCGTCGCCCACTCGCGCCTGGAGCCGGACGGCCGCCTCGTCGTCGTACTTCGGCGGGGAGAAGTGGGTGCGACACGCAATGACCTCGACGAGTTGGAGCGCCGGCTGATCCGTATGGAGGATCTGTTGCGCGCCCGCAAGCAGCAGCAGGGAGAGCGCGGGTGAGCCCCTCGGGGGACGATTCGCCCCGCCGCGAGGTGTGCTCCGTCCGGGAACCAGACAAGCCCTACCGATGGCCGGCATGAACGACCGCGGTGATCAGCCGGCGACGGTGAATCCCGCGCTGATGACGGCGCGCGCGAAGGTGTCCGTAGCCAGGTCGAAGCCGAGGAGAGCGGGCCTGCCGGACCTGTCCAGGCCCAGCGTCGCCACATCGACCGCGTGGACGACGATGTGGCACGTGTGCTGACTGCCGCCGGGCGGCGGAGCCGTGCCCATATAGCGATCCCTCCCGACTCGTAGAACAGCTGCCAGCCGGGGTCGGGGACGCCCGACCCTGGCGCGTCGCCGGCGCCGGTCGGCAAGTCGTTCAGCGCGGCGGGGATGTCGGTCACGGCCCAGTGCCAGAATCCACTGGCCGTCGACGCAGTGGGGTCGTGAACAGCGACGGCGAAGCTTTTGGTTCCTTGCGGAAATCCCGACGAGCTGAGCTAAGGCGAAACGTCAGATCCCCCCGCCCCCAGCATTCCGCTTGCCTGAGCAAGCTGCACCTTGCCGCCGTCCTCGACGTCACCGCTGCTCAAAGAAAACGCGGGAACTTACGCGATGGCGTCGGACGGAGTCTTCATGACGACCGTATCCCGTCAGCCAGCGGCGGTCAGCCGGATGCGCTGCGCGCCGATATTTACTCGGACGATCTGGTAAGGGGGGATCCGCAAGTCGACGCCGTCGTTGAAGAGTGGCGTCCTCGGGAGCTGGTTCACGCTGACGTAGAGGTAACCGTCGGCGGCCACCGCCAGCGTGTCCGGCCACAAAAGTTCCGGACCGTGTAGGACCGTGGACCAAACGCCCGTGGGGTCCCGTTTGAGGACAGCGCTGTGCTCATACGCGGTGGCATAAAGATTGCCGGCGGTGTCCGTCTCCAGCCCGTCGGAACAACCCTTGTCACCGAGGTCCACCACACTCGCCGCCACCTGCTCGTCGCTCAGCGAGCGATCGGTCAACGCGCTGGTCGGTACGCTGTACAGTCGGCGGCCGGACAGCGGACAATAGTAGAGCAGACTCCCGTCCGCACTGATCGCAATGCCGTCCGCGCCAACCGCGTAATTGTCCCGGACAATTCCCTGGACGATCGCGCGGAACTGTTCGGTCGCCTTGGTGGACTCGTGTCCCCGCAGTCGGCTCCAGCTCCTTCCCGCGCCGAGGTCCACCACGATCAGGGCGCCTTCGGGCTGTGAGTCCGTGACGTAGGCGTAGCCGCCGGAACCACGTGAGAAATCGAAGCGCACATCATTGAGGTACGTGGTCGGATTCAGTGCCTCCGCGTCAAGGCGAACCACGCGGACCACCTGATCCGTGGCGGGGTCCACCTCCACCAGCTTGGGCCCGTTCTCCACCCAGGGGGCAAACGCGTGGCTGCCCGTGTCGAGAAGCCAAAGATGGCCGATCGGATCGGTGATGACGCTCTGCACGGAGACGAGATTGTCGCCGGAGGGTCCATCGGTCCATTCGTTGAGTTGACGGTTCGGATAGGCGACAGCCTCTCCGTTCACCACTTCGGCGACAGTGTAGGGAACGTCGTCGCCCCACCGCGGGAAGGAGACAAAGATTCGCCCCTCGTCCGTGACGGTCACGCCCGTAGGCATCAGGTCGCCGAACTCTGCGACCACCTCATAATCGGGAGCCACCCAACTCCCCAGCGGAGCAGGGGCCGAAGAGGGCCCAGTGGCACCGGACGGCATGGCTTTTCTCCTTCGCGTGAGGCATCGCTTCATGGCAGTCGCCGTTGCTGACGCGCGGGAGATATCGCATACCCCGATCCCACCGGACCGGGGATTCTCGACCAGAGGTGCCTGAGGTTTTGCAACAAGGGACCGACGTCTTAATGGGCGACGAGGACGACGGTACCTGTCACCGATCCCGGAGTCCGTCAAAGACACGCAGGCGTCGACATCGCCCATCAGCAGCCCGGCGGCTATGAGATCGGTCCAGGGCCAGCACACCCGTGACCGGCTCACTGGCATGTGATGCGGCGCACCTGTAGCCGGTCGACGATTGACCCCACCGGCCGTCCTGGCCATGAGCGTCGATAGTCTCACCTGAGGCCACATGGCCAGAGGCGCGGATGCCATTCGCGGATTACCCTTCCGTGCCGCACCAGTCCCCCCGAGTAATCGGGGGGCCTGGTGCCAGGCAGCAGCGGAATCATCCGCGCAGCTGAAGCATGGCCTATACGAATGCCTCCCAGGCATTGGTCTCACGCGGCAATCAGGAGTGGGCGGCGGGCGCCACCACTTGGGACCAGGCGCCAAACTGCCGGCTGAGTGTGCACTGCGCCTGGGTGCGCGTCACGCAGGCCCGCACCACACGTGAGGGCGTAGCTCACCGCCGCCCGGGAGGTGATCACCGTCAGGGTTCGGCTCTTGGTGTCTGCGATTCAGTGCGGCCCGGGGTATCCGGGCAGTTCGAGCGGGACGGGTACCAATGGCCGGTGCGGGTCGAGGTTTCGCCGACACAGCCGGTAGCGCTGCCCGTCGATGGGGGGCAGTGCCACGCGTCGGCCTTCGGCTTGGCCTGCGTCCAGGGCGGCCAGGGCAGCGGGACCGTCTTCGGCGACGACCTGGGTGTGGAAGGCCATCACTTCGCCGAGTGACAGGGTGCGCCCGGCCAGGGTCAGCGTGAATTGCGGGTCCAGGACGCGCACTGACTGGGTTCGCCGCTGAGGGCTGCCCGCAGTGCTGGGTGGTCCTCGCCCGTCGAGGGTGACGGTCAGCATGCGGGCGAACGGGGAGATGACGCAGTGCCCCTCGATGACCAGCCGGGCCACGCGCAGCGCGATCCGCTCGGCGGCCGTGATGTCGTTGGGAAGCGGGAAGTCCTGCTCGCAGTGCTGCTGCAGGACTTCCAGGTCCTGCGCATACAGCCGTAGCTGCTCCAGCTCGTCGCGTTCGCTGGTGCTCGCGGCCGCCAGTTGGCCCCCGTCGGCGTCGTTGCCGTCGGCGGTCGGAGCGGAGGTGCCGTCGGACATCAGCCTGGGACGCAGCCTCAGCCGTTTGAGTGCCTGGGCGGGGGTGGCTCCGGCCAGGTAGAAGGAGAAGTTCAGCTTGGCAGGGCGGTCCAGGTCGTGGGGGAGCGGCAGCTGCAGTCGGCTGTCGTGCAGGTCGACGTCGACCGAGCGGCCCATGCTGCCGCTCCGCAGGCCGTTCACCTGCCCCGCGAACGGCGCGACGGTGGCACCGCGCTCGTCGTGGAAGGCCAGCTCCGCCGGGGCGCCGGCCCCGGGCAGCGGCCCGGCGGGCCGCCAGACCACCTCCACGTTGGTCAGGGTCTTGGCCAGCCACTGCGGCCCGTTGACGGTCAGCGACGCGATCGCCTCGGCGGGCAGCACGACCTGTTCGGCGAGCCCGAAGCCGAGCGTCCTGGTGAGCGTGGCGGTCAGATCCGCGTCCATCCCGCCCGGCCTGCCTTTCAGCTCCAACGTGATGGGGCTGACCTCATGGGCACGCGGATGCTTGGCCCGCAGGGTGTGCACCACCATGTCCCCGGAGCGGGAGAAGTCCACCGTCCAGTGATCATCCATGCCGTCGGCCACCGCGCCCAGCGCGGCGACCCGCTCGGCAAGGTCGCGCTCCCCGCCCGGCAGCACGGCCTGCTCCTGGCTGAAGACCTTCGCCTTCTCCATCAGCTGGTCCCGGGTGAAGAAGTCCACCAGGTCCGGGTGCGCGGCCATCCGGTCATCCAGCTCGGCCCGGTCCATCACCCTGACCCGCACGCCGCGCCCGGCCGCCAGGGCGTCCACGAACGCCTGCTCGCTCGGGCACAGGGTGCACGGCACCACCAGCACCCACTCGTACGGGGCGTGCGCCATCGCCCGGGCGAACGACCGCCTGATCGAGGTCTGCAGCCCCTTGAACGACGACACAGGGAACCCGTCCCGGTAGTACTTCTGCTGGATGATCCGCAGCCTCGAGCCGGAACGCACCTCGATGTCGATGCCGCCGTCCCATCGGCACGTCGCCCATACGTTCCGATGCCCCACGCCGGAGGCGCGAGCGCGCCGTGGTCGACCCGCAGGACGAGACGACCTCGTCGATGGCGATTCGTACCGGAGCGGTTGCCGGGCCGACGAGGGCGGGGTCCCGGCCGGCTCGATGGGATCGGTGCGGCCGGGGCTCTGCGTCAGCCTTGCCTCGTCCGCTGCGTGCTGGGTGTCCGACGCAGACGGGGCCGGCGTGTGGTGTGGCCGTGAGGGGGACTGTCGCGGTGGGGGCCCCGGCTTGCTATCCGCGCTTCGGTCAGTGGCTGAAGCGTTCGCCCGCATAGGTCTCAAGGGCGGGAACGACTGCGTGTTCCCCGTCATGCAGGCGGTCGAGGCGCACCAGGGCATAGGCCTGGTGGCCGTCGATGAGGTGCGTGCGATCCCGGCCGAGGTCGGCGCCGGGGACGGGCAGGAGGGTCAGTTGGACGGTCTGCTTCGAGATGCCGGGGCGGGTCTCGAAGACAACCGCGGCGATCTTGGACCAAGGGACGTAGAACTCGGAGGTGGCGTACTCACGCATCCCGATGCCACCTGGCCCGATCCGCAGTCGAAGAGGCCGCCTCCAGCGTCGGAAGGAGTGGATCGTCATCCCCCAGGCAATCACGGTGCCCCAGCCCCACAGGGCCCAGAACGTTCCGAAGTGACCGGCCGACGTGGCTGCCACTACACCGGCAGGCACAGTGGTGACGCAGGCGACGCCGAGCCGGGTCAAGAACCGAGTCCCGTTGGGCTCCCGCCCGAGGAACACGCACTCGCCACCGGGAACATTCCACGCCGCGTCGGCCACGACGGGGGGAGCAGGAGGCCGCACGGACAAGGGGACCGTCTCGAACCGTTCACCCCCGTAGTACGCCAGTGCATCCGTGAGCTCGGAAATACCCTGATCGAGCTTGTCAGTGTGGAGCAGGGTGTACCGCAGCCGTCCGTCGCGGGTCGGATCGGGCTTGCGTGGCAACGTGACGCCCGCGACGGGCCGGAGGGTGAGCAGCGGAGCGGGATAGCTGGTTCCGTCCTCGCCGTACACCGGTTCCGGGTAGCGGAGGGCGACAGCCTCGATCTGCGCCCAGCTCAGTGCCGCGTCGTACGTCGTCACTCCGAACTCGTCAACGACGAGCCGGAACGGCTTTTGCAGCCGGGCGAATTGCACCACTCCCAAGAGCACGCACACAGCGCAGGCAAGCACAGGAAACGCAAGGTCCGTGAGGTGGTCGGGGCGCCCTTCCGCCACGAACCACGCCGCCATTGCCGCTAGCCCGACGCCGGCGACGCCCAGGAAACGCCGCCCGGTCTGCCGTATCCGTCTACCGGCAGTGAACTCCATTGCCGCATCCCCCCGTCAGTTGTGACCGACCCCACGATGCGGCACGGCGTTACGCTTTGGCGCCTCCCAGACCGCACTGGTGCGCAGCGGTGACGTACTTGTTGCGTGGTGTGCCGTCGCGGTCAGCGCGGGATACGCCCCGAGGTCCGCAGGCGTGGTTGCTCACCGCGTCGAACATGACGTTCTCCCTGCGATCCGACCGCCCGGGTTCACTGGTCATGCGTCGTAGGTTGTCTTGCGGATCCGGCCCGCCGGGCGTGAGATCCGGCAGGCCACCGAGGGTGTCGACCTGCCGGCGTGCGGGCTGCTGGCCAAGTGGCCCGCGGGGGAGAAGGAGGCTTGTGGGCTCGGCGGCCTCATCGGCGGTCACCTCGGCGCCCGGTTTCAGTCTCGACTGCCCGAGAGCGCGTTGCGCTTGACGCTGGGAACGCTCGCCGTCGCCCTCGGTGCCCTGTATGTCGCCTACGCCGTGCAGTGATCCCTACCGTCCCTCATGATTGCTGCGCTCGTGACCCTGGGACAGGTGCGCGCGGGTGCTGGTTGGGGCAACTGGGTGGGAAGCGGTGCGGGGCAGACAGCATGTGGGGGTGATGAGGCTCGTTGCATTGGTTCTGTCCGCGTGAACGATCTCTCAGCACCCTGTCTGCTGGCCGGACGGTACGATCGACAGGTGGTGGACGAACGTGTGATAGAGCTGTCTGAGGCTGAGGACCGCCGTGTCTGGGACCGCTTCTACGAACAGTTCGGCTTCCAGCCGAGCACGAGTCCGTCCAAGTGGCCGGCCATCAAAGAGCCCAGTGCATCGGTCACATGGAGTCTGGCGACGCTTCCCGACGAACCTGACTACGAGCGTCTGGACCGCCTGGTCGCCGTCGTCGAGCAAGGACTGTCCTCCTGCGTGGGCCCGTCGGGCACTCTGTTCGCCCTCGACTGGCAGCACCCGTCGTACCGCTTCGCGCCGCAAGAGGTGGGCGGTCCTGGGCAACCGGCCTGGCCGTTGAGCCCGTATCCCGACGGGGATTACTTCATCTTCCTTACAGAGGACTTCCGTTTCGGCAGCTTCGGACACCCCTGGGAAGAGTCTCTCTGCCTGTTCGGTCAGGAACTTCTCGACGTCGCGGCCACGGAGCTCGCCAAGGTTCTGGGCCCGCCGATCCGCAGGTCAGGCAAGGCGGTAGGGCCGGCCTAGCCTGGACCGGGCTCAGGGTCTCGCGAGAACGCGTGCCCGCAGCAGAGCGAATGTTGCGCGTCCGTACATGCTCGTCTTCAGCAGTTCACACGGCAAACGTGACCTTCGACGACGCCTGAGCTGTAGGGCAGGGTCAGGCCGGCCGTCACCGCGTCGAAGTCCTGCGGAAGGAAGCTGCCGAGCACGCCGAGTTCGCCGGTGTGCAGGTTTCGCGTTTCCGTGAGCACGGGTTCCTGCGAGAAAGCCCGATTCCAAGTTGGCGGGCGGTGCCGTGTCGGTCGATCAGGAACAAGAGGTTATGGCTTCCTCTCCCGAGTTCGCGCACACGCTGGCCTCATCTGGTTGGTGACCTTGCTGAAGATCTGAGTGCTGCGGGGCGAGTGGGGAGACAGCGGCCGTGACCGCGCGGCCCTGCCCCCGGCGCCCGCTCTGCCTTTGGGCGAGAGTCAATTCGGTCCCAGCGGGATCTATGCCGTACAGTCCACCGTACCGACGCGGGGTGGAGCAGCTCGGTAGCTCGCTGGGCTCATAACCCAGAGGTCGCAGGTTCAAATCCTGTCCCCGCTACTCACAAGTGAAGGCCCGGTGTCCACCGGGCCTTCACTGCGTCTGAGCTCCCTCGAGATCCTCAGGCGACCAGGCATCCAGGGGTTAGAAGGTGTATCTGGCTGCGGGATGGACATCACCGATGGTGTGCTGGGCCCGCTCCCAGCGTTTCTGGCGGGTGCCGCCGTGGGCGTCCCCGTGGTCCCAGACATATTTGGCGCTGGTGATCCGTACCTGCCTCTTCGGCTGTCTCTTCCCAGTTCCCGACCGGGCGGTGGACGCCGCCGAGGGCGAACAGATCGCCCGTTTCCATTACGCACAGAGCAAGATCGACATCGCGCCGGTTCGACAGCCCAGCCGTCGCAGACGGCGTTGCCGGCACCGCTCGTACAGCGTCGTGAGTCCGAAGACGCCACCGAGCAGGAAATTCGCAACAGCTCCGCTGACGAAGCAGCCCCCGGATACTCGACCTGCCACCGCCCACGCCCCAGCAACGCTGCTCATCGTCGCCGTATCGTCGCACCTGTAGGTCCTGACCGCGATCGGTGGCCTGCTGGCGGCCCTGCGCGCCATCGGCATCACCGGCAGGACCCGCGCTGCGTTGCAGCCAGCACTACACCCGCGACAACGAAGCCGTGCCCACAGCGAAAAGCCCGCCGCGATGGTGGCCGACGACCGGGACCTGAACTTCCGGGGCTACGAGGTGTTCCGCTTCGGACACGACGAACTACACGGCCGCGACCGCCCGGCGACCACTCCTTGCGAAGAAGTCGCGCCATCCCACCCGGGCCCCCGTGCAGGTGTCGTGGGGCGTGGGGCGGGGCCCCAAGGGGGGAGGTCGGGGCCCCGCCGGTGCGCACTGGCGCGACGGCCATGGAGTACGCATCGTCAACATTGAAGCCGGCGCGGCGCCGCCGTCTGAAGGCGCGACACCGCGAGGCTGACCTCCACTCCAACGGCGGCGCCATCACTTCGGCCGAGGCGCCAGGCTGGATACTGAACGAACTGCGCCGAGCCGACCTGCTGAACTGAGCGACTGCACCGTGGACGGTCACACATCCGGGCGCGCACAGAGGCCCCACAACGCCCCTTGCAGCT
Source organism: Streptomyces sp. NPDC111520 (assembly GCF_055635295.1). Lineage (NCBI taxonomy): Bacteria > Bacillati > Actinomycetota > Actinomycetes > Kitasatosporales > Streptomycetaceae > Streptomyces > Streptomyces sp. NPDC111520. The sequence goes on from NZ_JBVKBW010000024.1 coordinate 48,758, forward strand.
GTCAACCCGCGGTGGGCGCGGGGTTGCCAGCTACGTTGAGCGGGACGGCGCCGGCCCCTCCCGACGAATGCGGTGTCCGTCCTGACACACTGGGCGGCCATCAGGCCCCGGGGGGCCGTCGTACGAGCAAGGAATCGCGTTGAGATCTGCCGTGTCGGTGACGTGTGCCGTCGTCCTGCTCACTGCTTGCGCTGCGCAGGAGCAATCCCCCCTTCGCGCCGCCGGAGCCCGGAAACCGTCCCCGTCACACGCGACTCCACCCAAGTGCGACGCCGATGGCTATGCCTGGCAGTCCATTGTGCACCGAACTGTCTTGGTGGGGCTCTCGGACACAGAAGAGATCGAGATTCCGGCACACGGCTCGGCACGTCTCCCCGAGCCGAGGCTGTTCCGCCCTATGTCGGCCCGTATCTCTGCCGCGGCCGTCGAGGCGGGGGTTCGCCCCGCCGATGTCCTGGCATCGCTGGAAGACAAGATCTCGATCGCCGTGGAGCCGATCGGCACGCACCTTGCCCTTTCAGAGACGGGCACACGCCTCACGTCGAAGACGATCAATGACACGGACGCCCCGGTTCGCGGCCGGTTCGTAGCGGCGGTAGGAATTATGCTCGAGACGGGCGAGTTCACTGCCACCTGCGCGGGTGGCACGGTCCGTGGGACGGTGACGACCTGGGACAAGGGCCGCACCCATGAAAATCTTCAGTGTGGGCTCAAGCAGCGTCTGGATGATTTCGCGCAGGAAGTGGAGCGTAGGGCCTGCACCGAACGGAAGCCGTCGGCTCAAAGCCGCTGACCGCAACGCCTTCGGTTGGGCACGTACAGCCGTCTGGCACCTCGTGTCAGCGGTACCGCGGGGATGTGCCGCCTCGTGCCAGTCAGCCCGTCACGCAGCCGCACAGGGGCGGGGCCGGGGCCCAGGTGCTGACAGGTAATCGTCGCGGTACACCACGGTCATGAGGTACGCGCAGGGTGGTGGGCTGACTGCCGAGCGGAGGGCATTTCGCGAGCAGATCTGTTTGGACGCGGGTGAGATGTTCGCGGCCGGTAGCGACAACGCCGAGGTGGCGAAGGTGCTACGGGTGCATGTGCGCTCGGTACAGCGCTGGCGGCGCGAGTGGGCCGAGCGGGGTGAAGCGGGCCTGGTCTCGAAGGGGCCGGCGTCCTTGCCCAAGCTCAGTGACGAAGAAGTGCTCCGGTTCGGCTGCGGCTCGCTGGGCGCGGCCTGGAATGCCGCCTACTACGCCGGGTACGGGGTCGCCCCGCGCGGCGCCATGTTGTTTTTCGGGATCTTCATGGCAGTGACGTTCTGGCGGGCCCACCGAGAACGACTCTGACGTCTCGCGAGCTCTACGGGGCCGTCGCGTGCACGGTCACCCTCGCCACCTCTGGCCGTGATCAGTAAGCCGTGCCATCATCGGCCGGTGCCTGGTCACTCGACTGGTTCGGTCCTCTTCGCTCTCGTCGCCGTCGCCGTCGCCTCCCTCGCCTTGGCCGTCCGCGACTCCGCCCAACGCCAGTGGGCCCGTGCTGCTCGGGACGCCTGTGGCGGTCTGGGCTTTGCATGCATCAGCGCTGGCAACGAGGGCTATCGGGCGTCGGTTTCGGCGTCACTGTGTTCCTCGGGGTCTCGTTCGTGATCGCGCTGCTGATGCGGCCCTCCCAGAAGGCAAGGCCCTAACTTCCACGGGCGGGTGTGTCCAGCCAAGGTCTTACAAGATTTGGGCCTTGACCCCTGATCTTGGACACACGAGACACTGGATCCTGAGGATCTGAGAACGGACATCTCGTGGTCATGAAGAACTATCCGCCGCAGTGCAAGGCGGACGCGGTCGCGCTGTACCAGTCGCGGCCCGAGGCGACGATCCGGCAGGTTGCCGCCGATCTGGGGATCAATCCCGAGACCCTGCGGAACTGGGTCCGGGCGGCCGGAGCGAGCCGGCCGCGAGGGCGCCGCGCGGAAGTACCGGCCGAGCCGCCGACGCCGCTGGAGGCGGAGAACGCCGCCTTGCGCAAGAAGGTCCGCGAGTTGGAGGAGGAACGCGAGATCGTGCGGAAGGCGGCCAAGTATTTCGCCGGGGAGACGCGCTGGTGAACCGCTTCCAGTTCGTCGCCGACCACCAGCGCCGCTACGGCGTGAAGCGGCTGTGCGCCATCCTCGGCATCGCCCGCTCCAGCTACTACTACTGGCGCGCGACGGCCGCGGACCGGGCCGCCCGCCAGGTGGCCGACGCCCGCCTCGCTGCCCGGATACGAATCGTGCGCCGTGCATCGGACGGCACCTATGGTGTCCTCAGGATCACCGCCGAGCTCCGTGAGGAGGGCGAGCGGATCAACCACAAGCGGATCGCGCGGGTGATGCGGACCATCAATCTCGCGGGAGTGCGGCTTCGTCGCAGGCACCGCACCACGATCGCGGACCCGGCCGCGACGAAGGCCCCGGACCTGATCGGCCGCGACTTCACCGCCGCGGTGGTGAACGCGAAGTACGTCGGCGACATCACCTATCTCTCCCTGGAGGAAGGAAAGTTCCTCTACCTGGCGACCGTCATCGACCTTGCCTGACGTGCAAACAGAGAGGGGTGTGGTCACGACGATGCCGCACTGTTCCCGGTGACGGTTCGGGCAGCGCGATCCGAGCGGCTTCCAGCGAGACGCCCTTCCAACAGCGCAACGGCGGCGGACCAGCCACGATGCGGTGCACGCGGGTTTGTCCGGCTCCCTTCGTCCCGGGGCCCACGAAGGCGATGCCGATATGGCTCATGAGCGGTCGCCGCACGAAGGGAACCAGGCTCCGCTTGGCCGCGGCGCGCCCTGATGACACCCCTGGGCCGCCCGGGCCCAGCACCAGCCGGTACAGGGTCCGCAACGTTCCGGTATGCCGCCGAGCCTTGTCGGCAGGGAGCTTCCGCTCCTGTGGCGGGGCGGACAGCTCAGCGCTCGCCGTCGCTGCAGGAGCGGGTCGTGCTCAGGAAGCGTCCAGATCCACACCCGCGAGCTGGGGCATCGCCCGAAGAAAATCAGGGATACTGCGGAGTTCATCCAGCCGCTGCTCGTACGACTCGACACGCTGCCCGCAGTCCGCGGCAAGGTCGGTCAGCGGGCTCAGCAGATCCGTACGCGAGGCGACGATGATCGAGTCGTAGTTGCCGAGATCGGAGCCGATCGTGAGGTCGAGGAAGATCCCGTCGTCTTCGAGGACGTCGCCTAGGGACGGGCGTACTGGGCCCCGCAACGCGGCGGTGAGGCGCTCGAGGCGTTCGGCGCCTGGGGGAATGGCGAACACGGTGATCTGCGATGAGGCGTCGAAGAGCACGGCGTGCAGCGCGGACACCAGGTCCCGCGGGGTCGCCAGCGGGAACAGGCCCGCGCGACTGGCGTTCTCCACCTGCCACGCGGTGGGCTGAGGGCGGATCGTGAGCGCGGAGCGCCCGGGAACGAAGCCGTTGTCCCGCGACTGGGCGGTCAGTTGCTCGGCGTCGACGTCGTACTCCCAATCCACCATGATCGGCTCGCGTCCCAGCGTCTGTGTGGCGTCGTCGCGGTAGTACGTCGGAATCGCATAGCGGGCCAGCCCGTCTGTGAGGCGCCAGATCAGACCCACGTAGACGGCGACTTCCTCCATGTTGTTGTTGTTCACCGCCCATTCGGAGAACGGTGTCTGTCTCTGCGGCCATTCTCTGAACAGCCCTGGCCAGTGCCTGGACACAGGTATGTCGTCGCCCGGGAGGTAGTGGAAGATGTGGATGCCGTGGCGTGGGACGGCCTCGAACCGGATGGGATGCACGACGACAACCTAGCCGTCACCCATCGCAGAAGGCCCGCGCATTTCACCCCTTCGCTGGGGAGGGCGCCTCTTTGACAGGAGTCCGTGCGGACATCGGTGAAGGCGACGGCCTCCACTCGGCACGATCGATGCCGGCAACGCGGAACTGGGGGGCGTTGCTTGTGGCGGGACGCGGGCGTCGAATGCCGTGCCGGGCCCTGGTACCGGGCGGCGGGCGTTGCGCCGGGCGGCCCGTGGCCTGACCAGGCTCACCGCCAGGGCGGCACATTGGGCTCCGCCCCGCCTCTGCTTCGCCGACCTGAAGGACGTCGATCCCGGTGACCTGCACCCGCACCCGCCAGCCCGCCGCTTCCGTGCCGGTAGCGGTCTGAGAGCGGCGGTCATGGCGCACAACGCAATGGCGACCGCCGCCCCGAGGGCGCATCGCGCGAGGAGGTGGAGTCCGGTGGTGGCCCGGGTGCACGCTCTGCGGGCGTGCGATGGGCTGGCCACGTAGGTCGCGGCGTACGTGACGCCGGTCGTGGTGTACCAGGTGACCGGCTCCACGGCCTGGGCGGGCATCGTCTTCGTCGCCGAGTGGCTGCCGCGACTGCTGGCGATCGGCGTCGGCGGCCCGCTGGGCGACCGGGTACCGGCCCGCACCGTGATGCTGGTCGCCGCGCTCGCCCGCGGCGGCCTGATCGCGGCTGGCATGGCCGCGTACGCGGCCGGGGCAGGGCAATTGGCGATCGCTGCGGTCGGTGTCGGCTGCGGCGTGGCCGCCGAGGTCACCTACCTCGCAGCGGAGTCACTGGGCGCCACGGTGGCAACCGGCCCCCGCGCCGCAGGCGTTCAGGCCACACAGATCGCCATCGACCAGGGCGCCATCCTGACCGGCCCGCTCCTGGGCGGCGCCCTGCTGCTCGGCCCGCAGTACGGCCCCGGCCTGATCGCGATGCTGTCGCTGACGGCCGCCGCCCTGGCCCACACCGTCGCCGCCCGCCCCCACCCCGTCTCCCAGGAGTCGCAGCCCATGGCCGAGACGGACAGCCGGGGCCTGCACGGCGGGGCCGCCGCGCTGAAGGCGCTACCGGCGCTGGCATGGCTGCTGGCCACGCTGGCCAGCATGAACCTGATGGCCGCGCTGCTGCAGGCGGCCACCCCGGTGATCGTGACCAACTTCGGGCACTCCCAGGCGGCCACCGGCGCGGTGTGGACGGCCAGCGCCGCCGCCGTACTGCTGGCGGCCGCCGCCTGCGCCTGCCTACTCAAGCGGATCCGCTTGAGCAGCCTCGCGATCGCCGCCGCGGCCGGGGGCGCGGCGGCCGCCGCCGCCGCCGGACTCGCCCCGTCCTGCCTCGCCTACGCCGCCGCCCTGGCAGGCCTCGCCGCGTGCGAGGGCATCGCCATGGTCGCGCTACGCACCGCCCGAGCCCGCCTGCTGCCGCCCCGCGTGTTCGCCTCGGCCGTCGCGCTGATGGTCCTGGTGCTGATCGCGCCCATGCCCCTGGGCGGCGCCGTCCTCGCCCTCGTACCCGCCTACCAGCTGGGCACGGCACTGATCACCGTCGCGGTGCTCCACGCCACGGTCACTGCCTGCGCCGCCCGCCGCCTGCGCCGCCACCGCCAGGTCCTCGACCTCCCCCAACCCGCCCAGCCGCCCGCCCCCGAGCCTGAACTCGTCAGAGTCCGAAGTGACCGTCACCACCACCCGCCCCGCACCGCGCACCACCCACGACACCACCGGCACCTGGTACGCCCACGCCGCCGACGCCCCGCCCACCACGCCCGGCCGCCACATCTCCACCAGCCGCGCCTGGGAATCCGCGTGGGAGCAGGTGACCACCGAACCGGTCATCGCCCACCGCCACCTGCACCTGACCGACGGCACCGGCCCCGGCGACCTCGTCTCCTACTACCTGGTCAAAGACTCGCCGTACTGGGCCGCCGTCGAGCGGGACGCCGCCACCGGCCCGGTCTTCAACGCGCCCGTGGTGTACGCCGGCACGCCCTACGGCGAGTACGGCGGCGCCGGGTCGGCCAGCGCGGACACCATCCGGTACGCGGTCAGCGCCGGGGTGGACCTGGCCCGCGAGTGGGGCGCGCAGGCACTGGTCGTGCCCGGCCTGACCACCGACCTCGCCCACCGGTGGACCGCCGCCTGCCGCCCGGACGCCGACCTGTTCTTCGACCTCGCCCACATCGGGCCCGTCCACGGTTCCCTCGACGGGTTCCTGGAGTCCGTGCCGTCGGCCAAGCACGCCAGGGAGATGCGCCGCCAGCGACGGCGCGGCATCGAGCAGGGCCTGACGTTCCGCCGCCTGCACGGCAGGGACATGCTGCCTCTGCTGCCGCGGTTCACCGACCTCGCGGAGGCCGCCGCCGTCAAGAACGGCGGCTCCCTGTACGGCGTCGACATCTTCACCGCGGTCGCCGGCATCCCCGGCGCCGTGCTGCTGGCCGCCGCACACGACGGCGACCTCGTCGGCGGCTTCCTGTCCTTCCACTACCGGGACTGTCTGTATTTGTGGGCCGCAGGCATCAACTACACCCGGCTGCGGACCCTGCACACCTACACCGGCCTGATGCTCGCCTCGGTGGACCTGGCGGCCGACCTCGGCGCCACCACCATCGACGCCGGCCGGGCCAACTACCGCTACAAGCGCAGCCTCGGCCTGTCGGCGGTGGCGCTGCGCACGCTCGCCTACTTCCCCGCCCGCGACGCTTCCACCGCCCGCGCCCTGCACGCGATGGGCCACGCCATGGAGACCTGCGCCGGGCTCCGCCCCACCGCCTGACCCACCACCCGAACCGATCCGCGAAAAGGACCGACCATCGTGCGCATCCTGATCATCAACCGGTGGGACGACGAACTCTCCGACTTCGGCCGCGTCATCGATCACGACCTCCACCAGGTCGCCTACGTCACCGTCCCCAGCCACCAGCCGATGATCCCGGCCAACGCCGCCGGGACTGTCGTGCTGGACTCCCTCAGCGACACGGCGGCGGTCGAGCGGGCCGCCGACTACCTGCGCACCCGCATGGGCGGTGTCGACCGCATCCTGTCCATGTCCGAGTACGACCTGCTCACCGGCGCCGCGCTCCGGGAACGCTGGAATGTCCCCGGTCCCCGGGTCGCCGACATCACCCCGTTCCGCGACAAGGCCGCCGCCAAGACCCGGCTGGCCGCCGCGGGTCTGGCCGCGCCGCGCTTCGAGCCGGTCACGACGATCGCCGACGTCACCGCCTTCGCCCGCCGCTGCAACGCCGGTGTGATGGTCAAGCCCCGCGACGGCGCCGGCAGAAAGCCCGCAGGGCGGTCCGTGGACTCAAGGGTGTGCACCGTCTGCCGGGACGCGTCATGCCCAGGCCGCGGGCGTTCCGCCGGCCTCCCTCCATCGCGCCGCTCCCGGTACAGCGGCCGGGTGGCCGGAGCAGCCTTACCGGCCGTGCCAGAGCTGGCGGAGGTGTGCGATGTCGGCTTCGAGGACGTCGCGCAGGGCGTCGGGGTCAGCGGGTACGTCCAAGCCCCGCACCAAAACGCCCCCCGGGCAGCACCTACTCGTCGACGCCGCTGGTTAATTGCCAGGGCAGCAGCTTGCTTCGGCTGGCAGGATCGGCGCCATGTTGATGGATGCGTTAGTGGACCGAGCCCGTGAGCTCTGGGAAGACCTGGCTCAGGTGCCGGTGTCGTTCGCCCCGCCGGGCGGTGTGAACGTCGTGGTCTCCCCCCGGTCCCGGCTGTGCCCGGTGGGCTGGGTCGGGGTGGTGGCTCTGGGCGGATCAGCGATCGTGACCGCACCGAGCGATAGTGCCGCCGTGATCGTTCGTGACGCACTCGGCAACCTGCCGCTGGAGGCAGCCGTGGACATCGCCGCGGTCCGGGAGGTCCTTCCGGTGGCTCGGGTGCTCGGGCCAGCGGCGCTGTCCTATGCGTCCCCAGCCAGTTTCCGGCCGGTGGAAGCTGGCGCGTTGACGGTGGAACAACTGCCAGCCGATCACCCGGATTTGCGGATCCTGGAGCAGGGGGTTGGGCAGGAGGACGCTGACGAGGCTGCTCTGGACGAGATCACGTCGCCCACGTTCGTGGTTCGCGAGCTTAACCAGGTGGTTGCTGCTGCGGGATATCTGACCTGGCCGAGACGAACGGCCCAGATCAGCGTACTGACGGCGCCAGAAGCGCGAGGGCGAGGACTGGCACGAGTGACGGGCTCAGCTGCGGTCGCTCATGCCCTTGCCGCCGGCCTGCTGCCGCAGTGGCGCGCGCGCCCTCCCGCCTCCCGACGTGTTGCGGCCGCATTGGGCTTCGAGGAACTGGGCTCCCAACTCAGCATCAAGATCGCTTAAGAGGGGCGATGCCGTCCGATGGCGGTGTTCTGCGGCGCCGCCCACGGTTCGGAGAAAGCGGCCCAGTTCGCGCCAGTCGCCCGGTCTACGGCGGACCTCCGACCTCCGCCCACCTATTGCGCCGAGCACAATTTTTTGCGATGGTCGCATTATGGATGTGATTGGTGACATCGCAGCGATCCGTCATCCGCTGCCGCGGCCGCAGGACGTCACGCCGCCAGAACTGTTCCCTGATGCGCTGGAGCAGGCCGAACGGGCGCGCGCGCAGGAGGCGGTGGGTCTGGAGGCGGCCACCGACGGCTTGGAGGCCGATCCGCTGCTGGTGGCGTTGAGCGACGCCCGCGCACGGCGGCGGGCCGCCGAGGCGGAGATCCGCCGACTGCTGGCCTACGGGCGGGCGTTCCACGGCAGCCGCCCCTACAAGCTGGAGGTTCTGGCCGAGGCGTCCGGCATGACCCCCTCCGGAGTGCGCACGGCGTTCGGTGAGGCCGAGGTCGACTTCGTGACCGAGCAGGTCGGCCGGAGCCCCGATGCTCGCACGGCGCGCCGCTCCAAGGACGGTGCCACCGGCGGGCGATGAGCGACCGGGCCCCTGTGCCGGAGTGGGCCGACGACCGGTAGCGGGAGGTTGCGTGGCCGTCGCGCCCGGCGTTTCGGCCCGGCTGTGGCGGGGGCCGCGTCGGTCAGTCGCCGTGCTCGCGTTCGTGGGCCTCCTCGGCGGACAGGCGGTCGAAGGTGTCACGGAGGCGCTGTTCGGCTTCGGGGGAGAGCGGGCCAGGAGGGGTCACGCGCGGTGGCATGTGCCGCGGGTCGCCGAAGACGGCGGGGCCGTCCGGGGCCGAAGCGGCGGCCAGGTCGCCCGACAGGGCCCGGATGCGTTCTTGCAGGCGGCGGCGTTCGTCCGGTGCGGCATGCTCGATCCGGGTGCGCAGCAGGTCGCGTTCGCGGCTGAGGCGGGTGATGTCGTCCTCGTCCGGGGGTGCCGCCAGGACCCAGCCGTGGACGGCCATGGCTTCTTTCTGCCAGGTGATCAGCAGGCGCGCGCCTTCCTCGAACCGTGCGGGGTCGTGTCCGCCGCCGGCGGCGAACCAAGCCAGCAGAACGTCGGCGGCTTCCTTGCCGGCGTCGCAGGCCCGGCACAGCTCGAGGTGGATCGGCTGCCCCTGGTCGTCCTGCTGCGGCATGTCCACGCTGATCGTCAGCGGGCCGTGGCAGCGTGAGCAGGGCGGCAGGTCGCCAGAAGTATGGATCCGGGCCTTCACGCGTACCCCCTTGGTCGGCTCAGGCTGCCATCCAAGGCCTGCGCTGCGAGCGGGTCAACCGGTTCGCCCGGACTTGATCCGAACCGGGGATTGCGCGCCCCGGCCGGGACCCACCGCACCCGGCCAGCGGCTCGTCCGTACCCGGCGCCCCGGTCACGACATCGGCAGGGCTATCAGTGCGACGTGACGGGCCGTGTCCGTCGTGATGACCACCGCCTGCCGGGAGACTGCTCCCACCTCAAGAGAGCAGGAGTGGCATGACCGAGACCGCCCAGATCTACACCCATACCGTCCAGGCATGGACTGGCATTGTTCACGAGAACGGACAGCAGATGTTCACCACTCCGGGAGGCACCTCTGTCCGGCGCCGTTCGATTCCGGCACCTTTGGGTCAGTCCGCTAGAAGAGCCCGGCGCGCATGTGCTGGGTGAGGTTTTCGAGGATCCCGCGCAACCACGGACAACGAACGGTCGGCAACCGAACCAGGGTATGCTGAAAGGCGCCCGGATCGGCCCGGAACAAGTACCGAGGGCGCGGTGCGGGCGGATCGTCGCGGAGGACGCCGTCGGGCATGCCGCCCGACGCGGGAAGCGGCAGGTGCGGCTTGGGGAAGGCCAGCCACAACCACACCCCGAACGGCAGAGGCACCTGGTAGGCCGAGGTCCCCGGGCCGGCCGGGGTCCACATCTGTCCGGTCTGCGGATGGGTCGGCACCAGGACGATGTCCGCGTCCTCGTCGACGGCGGGCTGCCCTGGTCCGGCCAGAACGGCGCGCCGTGCCCGCGGCCCGGCAGGCAGCAGAGCATCGAGAGCGCGTTGGAACACTTCCTTGCTCAGACCGTCCGGGACGGTCACCCGCTGGCCTCGCGAGGCTGCCAGCAGGTGGGCAAGTGCCCGGCCGACCGCGGCCTCCCACCGTGGGCTCCACGACCAGAAGTGGTTTGACCCGAGCCGCGGCCCCCATGTGGCGATCGGCTCGAACGGAGGCGTGGCCTCGCCCTCCTCCAAAAGTGCTGCCCAGGTAAGTGGGACGAAGTCGGCGCCGCCGACGGTCAGGCGGCGCACCGCGTCGGGCGCGAGCCGCACCGCCTGCCAGAGTGAGCAGTCGTCGATTCGGCTTGCCACGGGCAGGCCGCATCGCTCGCAGGCCATGTTGGGGCCGTCTGCGCCGTCGAGGCCGCAACAGTAGCCGCCGGCCCGCTCCGGGATCAGTACGGTGGCGCGGGCGTCGCCGGGCGCGATGACGATCGAGCCGGGGGCGCCGTCGGAGAGGGCATACACCGGCGCGTAGATGCCGCGAGCCACCGCCTCATCCGGATGGATCTCCTCCCACCTCCGCCACGGCGGCCCCCAGGGCTCTGGGTCCACGGCGAACGTGCCCGACTCCATGAGCAGCGGGAGCTGAAGCCCGTTCCCGTACTTCTGATGAGCGTGTGCGGGCAGGGCGACTCGGGACAGAGGGGTAGTCAGCTCCGTGCCGCATCCCCCACACACGAAAACGAACAAATGCCCTCCGCTACAGAATCAGGAGGCATCGTCGCAGCTCCGTGGCAGACCGGCCAACGTGTTTTGAATCTACCGCGAGGCCGAAGCGCAACCCGCGACGTCGAGCATCACCGTTCCAATCCATGACAGGCCCGGACGCCTCCCGAAGTGGTGAACATCTGCTGTCCGTTCTCATCAACAAAACCAATGGACGGTTGGCCGGCTGCGCGAGGCGCTGGCGGCGTACTCCGACGACATGCCGCTGCACATCGCGGTGCCCGACGACCCCGCGCCCCATCCGGCGCAGACCGTCGACGACCGCTACGTCGTCACGGGCGTGGCGACCGGCACGCGCGAAGTGGGTACTGCCGGCGAACCGGCGGACGACTACGTCACCATCGACGCGGACTTCCCCAGTGGCCGGTACGAGCAAGACCTGTGACCGCCACGCTCTGGTAGTCGTCTGCTGCTCAGCGCCGTCGCGCAGGGGACGAGTGGGGCTGTGCCGCACGCGCGGTCTGCTGGTGCGCCCGGCCCCGCTCGGGCACCGGCCGCGCGGGGGCAGCTGAGCGTTGGGCGATGCCGTGCAGGAGCCGGTCCTCGGCGGCGCGGATGTCGCTCTCGCGCCCCGCAAACGGGGAGGGGCCAGGGTCGTGGGGTGACTGGCCTGGGCGGAGCTCGCCGAGCATGTCGTAGCGGGCCAGGTAGGCGGGTGAGGCGTTCTGCCAGAACTCGGAGGCGATGGCTGCGTTCACCGGCGGGGTGAAGGCGGCGCGGTGCGTGACCCTGGGACGGCTGGGGGACCGCCACGACATGCCCGCGATGCGCACCTCGATGCCCAGGGAGCCGACCAAGCCGATCCAGGTGGATTTCACCTCGTGCTGCGGCAGCCCCGCCCGGGGCAGCGGCAGCAGATGGAACGTCACGTGGGTCACCGGGTCCGTGGTCAGGTCGACAGCGTCTTCGCGGGCGAGGTCCTGGTAGGCGGCATGCTCGGTGGTGTGCCAGGCGGCACCGGCGGGCAGGTTACCGTGCCCGATCCGGCGCAACAGAGCCTCGGCACGCGTCGCTGGGTCGCGGCCACTGTCGTGCACGCGCCGGTACAGCCCCGGCGGCAGCAGGACCCGCATCCCTCCGTACAACTGCCTCGCGGCCGGGTCCGGGCCCTGACGAGTGGGCTCGCGGACGCGATCGACAAAGCAGCCGGCCTCCTCCTCCAGCCGCTCCCCGTACCGGTACTCCGCGCCGCGATGGCCGTCCAGCCCGGCCAGAGCGTTGTGTCGTGCGTTCCGCGCGCGCTGCGCGGCGACCTCCACGGTGTTGAAATACTCCGCCCAGTCTTCGAACGCGACATTGTGGATGTTGCGCTCTGGTGCCGGATCCCGGTACCGGTCCCACCAGATAGCGCCGGCCTGTGTTCGCCCGCCGTGGTCGATCCAGGCGCAACGCCGCCAAGGCGGCACTGGCCGACGGGAACGGCACGACCCTCGCAAAGTTCCTGCGCATCGGCCAGTACGGCGAGCGACTGTCCGACGAACGAGTCATCACCGCCCACCTCGCCGAGACCGGCGGCGCCGAACTCCAGGCCGCCGCAAAAATCGCCCTCGCCGGCCCGCCAGAGCTGATCCACGAGTTCGTCAGCACCGGCCAGTACACGGCCCAGCGCAAGGACGACCTCACCACCACTCACATCCACCAGGTCCAACGGCTCCTCGCCGAAGGCTCCCTGATCGCCGCCCGAGCACAGGAGAACGCCTGGTACGCCGCCGAAGCCTCAGGAACGGCACAAAACGCTGCCGAGGAAGCAGCAGCATCAGCCGAGGCAAAGAAATCGGCCGATCAGGCCAAGCAGTACGCGGAAGACGCCAAGGCATCAGCGGACGCCGCCACCCAAAGCGCCGCCGACGCAGCAGCATCAGCGACCACCGCACGCAACGCAGCCAACGCAGCCGCACAGGATGCCACCGCAGCCGAGAACTCCGCCGCCGACGCCGAATTCTCCGCTTCCTACGCCCGCTCCTCAGCGCAGATAGCAGAGAACGCCGCCACTCAGGCCCGGGAATCGGCCATTTCCGCCGGCAAGAGCGCCGCCGAGGCAGAAGCAGAAGCTAAGCAAGCCTGGACAGCGACGCACGACCTTGCCGAGCAAGAGAAAGAGGAGGCCTTCCAGCAAGCGCGGGACGGAAGCGAAGCGGACGGCTTCAGCTGGGTCTGCCTCGACGTCCTGTATGGGGTCGATAAAACTTTCTTTCCGTTCAACCTTAACACGAGCATCTGCGACGGGGGGCGATAGAGGGCGCCTACACGCTGGCGAAGGACCCTCAGACCTGGGTAACGATCGGCTGGGAACTGTCGGGTCTCGCCGACACCGAGCGGTGCATCGACAACCCCACCGCGCTGGACTGCACGATGGCAGTCGCCGGCGTCGTTCCCTGGGGCAAGTTGAAATACGCCGCGAAGCTAGGCAAGGGAATCGAATTCCTCAAGGCCGGCCGAGCCGCCCGCTTGGCCACCGCCTGCCTGACAAAAGCAGCGAACAGCTTCCCAGCCGGCACCAAGGTCCTCATGGCCGACGGGGGCAGGCAGCCCCATCGAGCAAGTCAACACGGCCGACCTCGTCATAGCCGCCGACCCCATCACCGGAATAACCGGTCCCCGGCGCGTCACCAACACCATCCACACCCCCGACGACCGCAACTTCACTGACGTCACTCTCACCGACGGTTCCACGCTCACCTCAACCAGCCACCACCCCTACTGGTCCGAGCGTGACCGAACCTGGAAGTACGCCGGTGATCTCGAGCCCGGCGACACCCTGCGCACTTCGCACGGTGCCACCGCCGCTATCGCGAATACTCGCGACTGGCAGGGCCTCCAGGGCGCCTACAACCTCACCGTCGACGACCTACACACCTACTTCGTCTCCACCGGCTCCACGTACGTCCTCGTCCACAACGCGGATTCCACGGATTCCTGCGAGTGGGTTCTCCCTATTCTCAAGAGCCTGCCAAAGTGGATTGACGACCTAGCGGATGAAAAGACGGTGGGGGAACTGCTGGACCCTAAGGGAAAACCGATACCGGGTTTCCCGAAAGAGCTGAAGCGAATCTCCAGCGGTGAGGTCATTTGGGATAAAGGCGGCGTAAAGCATGACGATCCATTGTGGGTGGAGGCCGAAAGGCTGATCCGCGGCAAGCCCGAGTTTCCTGTAAAACCCGGATTGAAGTCATACAGTCCAAGTTCCCACGTGGAGACCAAGTGTGCGGTTTGGATGACGGAGAATAGGGTGACGGATGTCGCCGTCGTCATCAATAACAACAAGGGCGTCTGTACTGGGTCTAAGAACTGTGCAGCGGCAATCCAATACATCCTGCCACGCAATTCGAAGCTCACGGTGTACTATCCTGGCGGCAAGGTAGTACTCTGGGGTGGAGCGTGAACATGGCGGCCCGAGCAGCAACCATCAAAGTTTTCGGAAAAACGCCTGTATATCTAGGAACTGCCGGCGAACTGCAAAAATACCTCGATGGGCTCTTCGATGAAGACAGGAAGGAAGGTTGGACGAACCGTGAATTTCAGGTTCTCGTAGACGGAAACGAAAATGTCGACAACTCACTTACGGTGGGCGTTGACTATAGCTCTGGATACGGCGGGCTCATTTGGTATTGCACCGGCGGGGTTGAGGAACGGGTTACCGCCGCCATGGGTGCCGACATAGCGGGATATGTATGGGTATCCTGGAATCCGAACCCTCCACAAGTCGACCCGCAAATTGTGAGTGAACCAGGGTGCCCAAGCTTTTTTAACCGAGTCAGCGCCATCCCTTTGAGGGAAGCTCGCGCTGCAGTGGCGGAGTACTATCGGGAAGGTTCAGGATTCCGGCCGACCGCAGTTCAGTGGGTTACGGGAGGCTTCACCGGTGAGCTTCTCGAGGAATAGTCCGGCAACCTAATTCCTGGCGATCGAATGCTGCGGGACCCGCCTAACGGGGCGGGTCCCGCTTACCGGATGTGTGGTAAGTGTGCTGAACTGTCGCCAGACAGGGATCATGTGCGGTTTCGCTCAGGTCTTCGATCTGATTCTCTTGCCGTGGGAAGCCAACGGTCAGCCGCAGCCCCACCACCAGCAGACGACCGGCATGGCGGCGTGGAAACCAAATTCTCCGCCCGCCCTCCCCGGGGGGACAGGGCAGCAGAGCCGTTCTGCATGGCTCATGGCTGGCCCGACAGGGAAAGGCCAGCCGCGGAGCGTTTCTGAGGCTGCCTCCACGCGCCGTGGGGTGTGGCATCGCGGGCTGAAGGTGGGACGATCGGCTGTCCCGGACCGCGCAGCGGACCCCACCGGCGCCACACCCGCGCTGCGCCCGGGTGGAAGTCGCCAGGCGTGTACGCCCCAAGGGGCGGTGACCCGCTCTGGAACAAGGAGAGGGTCTGGCTCATCATCGTGTGATGGCTGAGCAGATGGATCTGCCGCGGTTGCGGACCCTGATCGAGGGCGTCCTGGGCACGCTGTACCAGAGCTACCGGCACCAGGACCTGCCGGAGCTGTGCGAACGCCTCCACCTTCCGCCGCCGCCAGCCAACGATGACGGCGGCCCCACCAAGCACCAGCGTTTGACGGCCGGCTTGCAGGCCTGCCCGGGCGGCCGTCTGCCCCAGGTCGCCGAGGCCGTACTGGACAGCGAGACGCTGCGCACGGTCGAACGTCATGCTCTGCAGGACGTGGTGTGGTTCGGACGGCACCACGTCGAGGTCCCCGGCCGTACCCGGCGCGAGCTGGCCAAGGACCTCGACCTATCCCACTACCGGGAATACCCGGACCGCTTCCTCGCCATGCTGGGCCGGCTATGGATCTCGGGGACGACTGGCTGGGGGAGTGTGGCACTCCTACGGTCAGCCTGCGCGACGAGATTACGCGCCACGTCATCAGATTCCGAGACGACTGGAGCGCGGAAGACCTCTTCGAGTGCCTCGGCGCGTTCGAGGCCCCCCACCCCCGGTTCGGGCGCTTCCTCGAGGGATTGGCCTCAGCCGCGGTCCTGCCCGACGAGCACGCGCAGCGCCGCTTCGTGGACCTGGCCAACGAGCACCTGCAGCCGGTGGGCGCAGTCCTGCGCCAGGAAGGCGAAGCCGACGGCTACCCCGTTTTCTCCCTGGTGCAGCCCGGGCGTGGCACCGGCCGTCGTCCGCGCAACCTGATCTTCGCCAGCCGGGGAAAGCCCGACATCCGTTTTATCAGCGCTCTCGACAACGACATCGAGATCGCCGAACGCGCCGACAAGGTCCTGGTCTATGACACGCCCGTCGGTAAGGAAGGGCTGCTCTGGCGCGACCTGCTGTCCTGGTGGCAGGCCGCCCGAGGCACCACCGACCCAGGAGAGGCGAGCCGGGGTCTGTACGAGCGGATGAGGGCGTCCCTGCCTCCCACATCCCCGGGACAGCGTCACCTGTTCTGGCTGTACCACCATCTGTACAAGGACGTCTTGCACGAGGTGCCCGCGCTCCTGCCGGAGATATGGATGCACTGGGACCACAAGACCGTACGCGAACGCGGCGAGAACGCCCTGCAGAACCTGCGGATGGACTTCCTCATGCTGCTGCCGGGTGGCAGACGCGTGGTGCTGGAGGTCGACGGCAGCGAGCACTTCACCCGCGATGGCGGAGCTGTACCGGACAGCGGGAAGTACGCCGCGACCATGGCCGGCGACCGCGACCTGAAGTTCCGGGGCTACGAGGTGTTCCGCTTCGGCCACGACGAACTGCGCGACCGCGACCGCGCACGCCCGGTGGCCGCCGACTTCTTCCGCCAACTGCTGAACCGTCCCCCCCCCCGGCGACCACTCCTGAAAAGGCCGCGTGGTCCCGTACTCGGCCCCGTCAGCAGGTGTCGGGAGCGTGGGGCGGGGCCCCAAGGGGGGAGATGGGGCCCCGCCGACGCACACTGAACGTGACGGTTACGGGAGTGCGCACCGTCAACACCGAAGCCGACGTAGCCCCGCCATCTGAAGGCGCGGCACTGCGGTGCTGACCTCCACTCCAACGGCGGTCGCCACCACTGCGGCAGGCGCCAGCCGCTCGCCCCAGCGAGCACTGCTCATCGTTGTGCGGCACGCTGGAAGTCATGGAAGGCGCACGGTTTGTGGTGCACGGCCTGTCACCGAGGGGCGGCCGGCTGGTGACGATGCACCACGAGGGCCGGATGGAGGACGACTACGTCGGCACCGCGTTCTCCGACCACGACCTGCTGCTGATTCTGCGGTCTGCCGGCCTGCCGGAGCCGGGCCTGGTGGTCGACGACCCGCGCTGGGTGGAATGGCGAGGTGCCGCCGCGCACCGGTGGGGGACCGGCTGAGGAAACCCTGCGCCTCTAGCCGGGCTCTCAGCTCAGACCTCCAGCGAGAGGTCCTCATACGGTTCGTGGGCGGGGACCTCCCAGGCGCGCCGCCGGTCCTCATCGCCAGTCAGCGCGACGATCCGGTGGACCGGAACCGTCATCTCCGGGTGACCGCCGGTCGGCGCGAAGCCGAGCAGGCCGGAGTCGGCGACGAAGGACATCACCGCCCCGTACAGGCGGTGCAACGAAGTGTCGGGCCGCGGTCCGCACTCCACGTCCAGGCACAGCATCCAGTCCTTCATCCAGTGGATCGGCAGCTCCGCGAGCTCCGCAGCCGCCGCCCCCCGGGCCGGTTCGTCGTCGGGTACCCAGCTGTACCGGCCGACGACCAGCGCGTTGTACACCTCGGTCGACCCCGGCTGCATTTGCGACCACCCGCGCACCGCACGCCGGGAGCCGCGCCGCGCGGCCCGGGCCTTGACCACCAGCGGCGAAACCTGCGCCCCCGCGCCGTCGCGGGCGGCGTCGGCCGGCAGGTAGGGGTAGGCGCGGCGCAGCAACGCCAGCACCTCCTGTTCACCAGGCTCGCTCGCGCCCGGCGCGATGGCAGGGCCAGTCACGATCCGACCGTCCTGGTCGCGGGTGTGCTCGCCCGCGTGCCGGGCCGCGAACTGAGGCACCGCCAGCACCACGGCGTGATCAGGCTCCTGCCCGTAGCCGCAGCGGCGCCCACCCAGCGGCACAACGGGCCCGTGCTGCTCGTACTGCGCCAGGTAGGCCGGGGGCCCAGATCGAAGAAGCCAGCACCGTGCTCCGCAAAGCCCGAGCGGCAGACACCCACACGCTCCTGCCCCTCACCGCGGTTCGCAAAGGGGAGCCTCGGTGAACCCCCGCGGCAACCCCGCTCCCCTCGCCGAAGCCAGACGTCGCGACAGCCTCGACAAACGCGCCCGCGTCCTGACCGCCATCACCGCTCTCGAAAAGGAAGGACAGCCGGTCACCTTCGCCGCCGTCGCCCGAACCGCCAGCGTCTCCTCCTGGCTCACCTACGCCCCCGGCGTGCGCGAGCACATCGAAGCCGCCCAACTCCGCCAAGCCCGCATCACCACCACCCCGGCCCAGCCAGGAAACCCGCCCACCCTCACCAGCCTGCGAGCGGAACTCGAACTCGCCCGCCAAGAGATCAAGGAGCTCCGCACGGAACGCGACCGGCTCCGCGACGCCCTACGCCACCAGCTAGGACTTGTCCTGTCAAAAGGGGCCGAGCATGCAGAACACCAGGGCGAAACAGCGTGGCAGAGCCTGCATGCCCGCCTGGTGGAGGTGGTGCAGGAAGTGAGGGCCTGGGCCGCTCGCGGGGCGGGTTCACCAGCAAAATTCACGTGAGCGCCGACGGCCGATGCCGCCCACTGTCCCTGATCGTCACACCGGGACAACGGGCGGACTGCACCCAGTTCAAGCAGGTAATGGAGAAGATCCGGGTTCCCAAGATCGGTCTGGGCAGGCCCCGCAAGAAGCCCGACAGCCTTGCGGCGGACAAGGCCTACAGCAACGGAATCATCCGCGCCTACCTGAGACGCCGCTGTATCCGGCACACCATCCCGGAGAAGACCGACACCCAGGCCGCCCGCCGACGCAAAGGCTCACATGGGGGACGGCCACCCGGCTTCGACGAACAGCGCTACAAGAAGCGCAACACCATCGAACGGGCCATCAACCGGCTGAAGCAGCACCGGGCCGTGGCAACTCGCTATGACAAGCGCGGCTACGTCTACCTCGGCACCGCCACCGCAGCAGCCCTCGTCATCTGGCTCCGCACATGATGAGAGTGGAAGTTCGTCAAGACCATGCGTCAGCCGGACGCTGATGTCCACACGGTACTGAGGCACCGTTCCTGTCGACGACCTCCGAGGCGTTGGCAGAGTTCACCCACACCGTTATGCCCTGCGCATGCACAACCACGTTAAATGGCGACTCCTCGGGGTCCTGCTCAGTGACTACGGTGAACTCCTCGCCCGGCCGCATCCAGTGATCCGTGCCCCACGGCTCCACCCAGAGGCACAACATGCTGACGGTCTCGTTGCTCACGCTCGTCTTCGACACAGCGGCACCCTACCGAGGCATGATCGACCGGACAGCCCCTAGGCCGGCAACTCGACGCTCTCCACAGCCCCGACCTGGCCGCCAAAGCCGACGAACTGGCGCGTCAAAACGTGCACCTCACCAGCCAGCTCCAACAGGCCTCAGCAGCGCAGACCGCAGCCGAGGTACGCATAACCTCCCTGGAGGAAGACCTGGCCGCCACTCGTACCAGCCTCCGCAGAATGATCCGCGACGAGAACCTGAAATGACTCATCACGACCAGCGCCTGCAGCTCACGTGCCGCTGGCGCCCGGCCTTCTACCGCTGCGGCCGGAGCCACCGCACCCTGGCTAACCGGGACAACCACCCGCTGGTGCTCGGGCTCGAAAGCCGGATCAAGTTTTCGTGGACTACGCTCGCCCGGGCTCCTTCCGGTGGTGAGGGGCGGCGGCGGGGGAACGGCGGAGGCGTGGGCGTGGAGCGCGGGGATGTCACGCGGGACGACGGCGGGTGGGTGGGCCTGTCCTTGGATGTACAGGACCGCTTCGAGCCGGGACTGTGCGTGTTCAGTGCGGGGCAGCGGCTGCTGGTCTCCCAGCTGTCGCGGCCCGTGCTGCTCGCCGTTGTCGACGAACACCTTCAGGGCGTGGACTTCTGGCGCACTGACGAGTACCACTCCTTCGTTCCGCCGTTGCGCGCCGATGTGGGGCGCGCCCTGGCGGGCAGCCCGGACCGGTGGGCTCACCGCTTTGCCCAGTACCTGATCGATTCGGCGGGCAGCCCGCTGCACGAGGGCCGGTGGCTGTTCTCGTGCGAAAGTCCGCTTCGGCGCTGGCGCCACGCCGACGCTTCGCATGCCGAGTACTGGGGCTCCAATGCTCGTCGACGGTCATCCGAACGGATACATCGACTGGTTTGTCCACAATCGTTCGTGGGAGATCCTTCCGCTGCGACCGATGCCCGATGCCGACGACAGCCGGGTCAAGGCCTACCGCAAGCAGGCCCGTGAAGGGACGCTTCCGCCCGTCCTGTTGTGGTGGGTCAGTGGCCTTGACTGCCATCTGATCCTGGACGGCCACGCGCGGCTCGCGGCGGCGATCGCCGAGTCCGTCGAGCCTCCACTGCTGCAGTTGCACCGCACGGTGCCGGGCGATGACCGCGCCGCGCGCATCAACGAGGCCGTGCAGTTCTATGAGAACGAACTGGCGCGCTTCGCCGGACTCCGCGCCATTCACGGCCTCACCGTCCCGGACGGCGCCACCACCGCCGGTCCACAGCTCGTCCGTCTCCTCCACGACCTGGACACCGCGGAACAGCCGACCTGGGCCTGGCCCCTGCCTGGCGGGGAGGACCAGTGGTGTCACATCGCACGCGAAGAGACAGCCGGCCAGGAATGGCCTGCGACCTGAAAGAGCGTTGTGTCCCGGCAGGGCCACCGTGCTCTGCCTCGGCAGGCCTCTGCGATACGGTCGAATCGTAAGGCGGCGGTCCGCTGTGCGGTCAGGCCAGACCTTAGTGCCTACCATGTAGCGGTAGATCGGGCAGGCTCTGCAAGAGGGCCCGCACCTCATCTTTGGATGCGCCGACGCGCGTTTCGAAGTCTCGTTCGTCGCCAGTCTCAAGCGCTTCCATCATGAGCGATACGACGAGAAAAAACTCCCGCCTGGCCATCGTCGCCACGACCTGCGCACCTCGATCTTCCACCTGCATGAACGGTCCTCTCATCCCGGATGCCCGTAGCTCTTATGAGCGAAGATCCATCCTGCCGGAAACGCCTGAAGAACACGGCTCGGGGCGTCGACCGTGCAGTGACGGCAGTCACCGTTGGAGACGACGGGACGCAGTCGCAGTACGGCTTCCGCTCATCGGAGGACGACTGTGACGCCGCGCCGTTGGAGAAGTTGCACGATGTCCTCGAAGTAGGAGAGCTGGCCCTGCGGATCCTCGACGACGTCTGCAAGGGCGCGGCGGGCGACCTCGGAATGGTGCCAGACCAGGGTGAAGGGCGGGGCCACGCCGAATCCACCACCCAGGCAGTCGTTGAAGGCGTTCCATTCCCGGCCGAAGTAGCGGCCGGGCCCGAGCAGCGCTTCGGCTATCGCGCAGTGCAGCCCGGGTTCGTCGGTGATGAACCGGCCGTCGAGGTGGTGCTCACCGCCCAACTGATCCGGCCGGCGCGCGGGTACCCGCCAGGCGGTGGTGAGGTCCAGCCAAGCAGCCCGGCCCTGCGAGTCGTACGGCGCCCACATGTTGGGCTCTGCCGGCGCGTCCTGGTACCACTTTTCCCAGATCGGACGGGCCGTCGGCGATGGCCGATCGTCTCCACCATCGGTGAGGGCGATGTCGACGAGTGTGCCGCCGAGTACGGACGGGCGGGCCCCGGTGATGGCCAGGCCCACGGTGCAGGAGGCCATGGCTGCCCCATGGCGGTCCAGCACCAGAAGATTGGCCCAGTTCCGCTCCCGGCGCGCGTGGTCGCCGCAGCGCCGCGAGCAGGGGCTCAGCAGGCTCGCAGCCGATCAGCTCCATGGGGACGGGAGCGGGGTCTGCTCTCGGCTTGAACAGCCCGTCCACGGCGGAGCAGCACCCGAGGCTTGCGTCAGCGACCGTCGTTCCCGCGAAGAGCTCGAAGCGCGGCGCCGCGGGCACTTCGAAGAAGCTCTCCTCGTTCCTGACGCCGGCGCCGACCACGATGTCGTACAGCGACGGGTCGGCCGGGTGAGGCTGATGGGCCACCACGACCGCATCGACCAGAGTCCACCACTGCACGGGCCGCTCGTCATCCCAGACCTCGACGCACACATCGCCAAGACCCCGCGGCGCGACCTCGGGATCGGTCATGACGTTGCCCAAGGGGCCGGCGGGGCGGCACCCGCGGACATGGAGGACTTCTCGCGGCGGCGGAACCGGATCGACGAACAACCCTTCGACGCCCGCGCACTTCCCCCAGAACTGTTCCACGCCGTCTTCGTCCTCCCGAACCAGGAGGTACTTCACCGGAAAATCATGGCTCCACCCAGTGTGATCTGCGACGCGCACCCGGCCCCCGAACATGTGAACAGCTTTTGTGCCTACGATACGGACCTTCCCGGGCCTGGGGTGGACGGAGGACGGGTCCTTGCCTGGGCATGTCTCGCTGTCGGCGCCCGGACCACGTGCGCCGCAGGCCACCAGGTAGTAGTCCCGGCGCCCCTGAGCGGAAGTTGTCTTTCGGGCACCGACGGTGCTGCTCATCCGTGTGCCCAGGAGCCCCACCCAGTTCGACGTGGATTCGCGGGTGAGCCGTCGGCTCATGAGGTTGACCATGGCTGCCTTGATCATGGCTTCGCAGCGGTGGGGGTGGTCTCGTAGTCGCGGGCCAGGCGGCGGTGGTGCATGAGCCAGCCGAAGGTCCGCTCGACGACCCGGCGTTGCGGACTATGGAGCCCTTCTGGGCGGGTCGTGACGGGTGACCTCGACGTCGATGTCAAAGGTGGCGCCGGGGTCGATTGGCCCTGGTTCGGTAGCCGGTGTCGGCTCACGCCTTCGTAACGCCAGGTGGCCGGCGCAGATGCTCGAGAGCACCTCGGATGCCGCCGGCGTTACCGGACACTGGCGGCGGTGACCAGCACGGTCGGGAGGATTGCCGAGGCGCCGACGCCGATATGGTGTTGCGATCTTCTTGTCCGCGTCGATGCCCAGGCCGGCCGCGGGCCCGGGGAGCCAGGTCCGGCCTGTCAGCTCGTCGACTGCGCTCACCGGGGCTCCGAGCGTGAGGGGCGGCTGCGGAGGATGGACGGGAAACGTGGGTGTGGAGCCATTGCTGGCGGCGGTGCGCAGCCGGGACGCCGAAGCGGTTCACGCGCTGCTGGAGGCGGGTGCGGACCCCGAGGTCACCGACGAGCACGGCACCCCGGTTCTCTGCCTGGCGGTGGATATCTTCGCCGTGGAGGTCGTCGAGGCTCTGGTGATGTCGGCGCGGCTGGATCGTGTCGCTCCTGACGGCCGGACCGCGCTACTGCGGGCCGTCGACCGGGGTGCCCACGACATCACGGAGATGCTGATCGCCCACGGCGCTGCGATGTGGCACACCGACCCCGAAGGCCGAGACGCCCTGGCGCTGGCCCGGTACTGGCACGAGACGGGCGCCGCGGAGGTGCTGCGCCGCAGGACCGGCCAATCGGCGCCGGCCGCCTGCAGGACTGTCGCGTCCAGCGACGGGACGACCTGGCTGGAGCTGTCCTCGGGTGCTCTGACCGTCCGCACCGGACACAGCGCGATCCTCACGGCGCTGGAACCGCGGTACGGCATCACCGCTTCCTTCGGCGAACTTCTCGCCCGCACCATCGCCGAGCCTGATGTCGACCACGGCGTGTGGTGGGCGACGACATACGAGCTGCAGGCCCGCCACGACCCCGCCATCTGGGAAGCAGCCGCGTCTTTGCGCGCCCAGCCGGACCCGCTGGAGCGGTACTTCGGTGCGGAAGTGCTGCGCCTGACCCACCTCTTCGACGACAGCCCCGAAGACCCATACGACGGGCCGGTGACCAGGCTGTTCTTGTCCTGGGCGGCGAAGGAACCGGACCCGCGGGTGGTCCGGGCGCTCACCGCCGGGCTCGCCGAAGTCCGGGACCCGCGCGCCGAGCAGCGGCTGCCCGCCCTGACCAGGCATCCCGATGCCAGGGTCCGTCAGCGGGCGGTCGGCGGACTGCACCGCGCTGTCATGGCAGGGGACGCGGATGCACTCGCCGCCGTCGTGGAGTGCACCGCCGACGTCGAGGCGGCGGTCCGCAGGGTGGCGTGCACCGTCCTCGGCGCAAGCCCGCCACGCGCGGTGGCCGCCTCCGACGTTCTGGCCGCACACCTCAGCGACGCGGACGAGGGCGTACGCGTGGAGGCCGCCGCCAGGCTCGCCCTGCGTGACGACCCGCGCGGCGACGACCTGCTCGAGGCCCTGGCCGCCTCGGACGAAAACTCGCCGTACTACTGGCTCCTGTACGACGTGCATCGGCATCGCCTCCCGGGCTGCTGACCCGCGGCCCCCGGGCGCGGTTCATTGCTGTTACCAGCGCATGCCCAGTGCGTCGAGTTCCGTCCGCCGCTGCCCGGTCCGTTTCTCGGCCCGGCGGCGGGTGTTGTCGAGGAACTGGCCGAGGTTGACCTCGGTGACGGTCCGTCGGGCTCGGTGAGCTGTTCGACGTGCTTACGCGGCGTTGCGGTGCGGCGCCGGCCGCTGCCCGAACACGTCATGCGCACGTCGCGCCGGTTTCCCTACTCTTGAGCCCGGCTCGTTCCTCGCGGGTCAGGTCCCGGCGTATCGCCCGGTGCAACGTGGAGAGCGACGGCACCAGGGGTGCGTCTGGATCGTCGGCCGCCCGCTGCACCAGCTCGGCGTGGACCCTGGAGGCGTTTCTGTCCCACAGCGCCAGCAGCCGCCGGACCTCCGTGGTGACCGTGACATGAGACGACTCCATTCGGGCGAGGCGGCGATCCTCCCGAGCAGCGGCCAGCCACCGCCACACCGTCCGCTCCGACTTGTCCAACGCCTATGCCCCCGAGCGCACATGAGCGGTCGGCAGCTCTCCGCGCTTGTCGAGGTCCAGCAGCCGGAGCGTCGCCGCCGCCCGCCCCGCAGCCGGCGGGAACACAGCTGCGGCACCGCTGTCGGGATCACCGTCACACCTTCCCGGCACCATGACCCCCTTCCCACCGAGCACTCGGATCGGCACGTCCTGCCCCCTCATCCCTAGATATGCCAGAAAATCGGTACCCGCACGACCTCCGGGACCAGCAAGCCCGCGTACGCGGCGGTGGGCGATCTGCTGCGGGCGTACACCGACAACTGAAATCTCCTTGACAAATTTTTTTGTCGGAGGAATCCTGGGTACACGCCGGTGTCGGAGCAGAGGAGTCGATCCGGCTGGTGGCGAACTGCCGCCTGAGGGTGCCTGGGTGGGCCCCAAGCGATCGAAGAACCGACATGAGAGACCAAGGAGCCGTGATGCGCACTCTGATCAGCACCGCCTTCATTTCCCTCGACGGCGTCATGGAGGCCCCGGGTGGCGAACCCGGCTACCGGAACTCCGGATGGACCTTCAAGGACGTCGAGTTCGTCCCCGAGGCATACGAGATCAAGGGGCGCGAGCAGAGCGAGGCGGCCGCGATCCTGATGGGCCGGGTCAGCTACGAGGCGTTCAGCCCGGTGTGGCCGGACATGGTGGAGTTCGCCGAGTACAAGGCCATGCCGAAGTACGTCGTCTCGGCCACTCTTGCCGAAGGCGACCTGGTCTCGAACTGGGGTGAGACCACGATCCTGCGTTCGCTCGACGAGGTCGCGGCCCTGAAGCAGACGGAGGGCGGGCCGATCATCGTCCACGGCAGCGCGTCCTTGAACCAGAGCCTCTCGGACGCGGGCCTGATCGACCGCTACCACCTGCTGGTCTTCCCGCTGCTGCTCGGCGCGGGCAAGCGCCTCTTCAGTGCGACGGACAAGGACACGCAGAAGCTGAAGCTGGTCGAGCACGAGGTCTACGCGAACGGCCTGCAAAAGAACATCTTTGACGTCGTCCGCTGACGCACGCGGGCGCCGCCTCTCGTGTCGCTAGTGGTGCTGTGCGTGGCGGTCGTCTTCTACCGCGGTCGGATACCGTCTGCAGGGCAACTTACCGATTTGATCATCCCTCGATAAGGCTGGAATGCCAGGCGGCGTGGACCCGACCGTCGTCCAGGGTCCCCGCCATCCCAGACTAGATCAGGGCCGCTGGTGGGGGCCGTTACGCCCACTCCACTCCGAACTCCTGTAGGGCGGTGCGTTGGTCGGGGGTGAGTTTGTTGCGCCGGGTTTTGGTGTTGGAGATCCACACTCCGAGTCGCACAGCGACCGGTTCTGCCTGGCCTTCGATCATGATCTCTTCGCTGTGCTGGCGCGGTACGGGCCGGGCCGCTCCCTCTCGCTCGATCCACTGTGCGAGGGCGGTCAGGCCGTGTTGGAAGGCTTGCTGTGCCTTGGTCGTCGGCTTGACCCCAGCGCTTTGCCCGGCTGGGGGAGGGGTGGCTTGTTCTTCGGCGGGTGTGATGCCGAGTGTGGTGAGGCGTCGCTGCTGTTCTTGCGTGAGCTGGGTCCAGTTCCTGGTTTGCCGCACGATCCAGGCCCCGAGATCGTCGCCTTCGTACATGACGCCGGGTTGGATGCCGGCGACGGAGTGGTCGGGTTCGGTTTCGGCGAGGTCGGCCAGGATGGCGTGGTGGCGTTGCCAGTCCAGGGGCCAGGGGCAGTTCCAGTCGGGGTCGATCGCGGCGAGTTGTGCGGCGCGGGTTGTGGCGCGTTCGGGGTTTTTGCCGAGGCCGTCTTTGCGGCGGACGTTGGCGAGGTGTTGTCCGATGGGTACGGGGCTCTGGCCGTCGGGGCTGTCGCTCCATACGGCGTCCTGTCTGGGGGCGAGGTGCTTGTGAGCTTTGAAGAACGAGCGGAATGCGGCGAGTTTGGTTTCCCAGGCCTGGTCGCCGGGTTCCCAGACCATGCCGGCTTCGGGTTCGTCGAGGAGTTTCCTGCGGCGTTCTTCGAGTTCTCCGGCCCGTAGCGCGCGGCGTTGCTGGTGGATCCAGCGTCCGAGGGGGAACCGGGTCACCCCCAGCTTGACCTCCGTGTCATACGGCACGGCGTGCAGCCCGGTGATGGCGTTGTCCTGGCGCCAGCGTCGGAGGGCTTGGTAGCCCTCGAGCCAGACCAGGGACTCGGGGCGGTAGACGCGTGTGCGCAGGAACGCGGCGATGGTGGCGGGGTCGCGGGGGGTGGAGAAGTGCAGCAGTGCCGATTCCACCGGGGGCTGTGTTTCTGTGCCGCGCTCCGCGCTGCCCTGGCCCTCGCCGCCGTCGGTGCTGCTGCCGGCGTCGACGATGCGGCCCTCGGCGTCCCGCATCACGTGAACCTTGCGCTGTCCGCTGCTCAGGGCGCGGTTGGCGAGCTGTTCGACGAGGTGTTCGTCGTGACTGCGCAAGCCTTGCAGGACGGCGACCAGGGGCCGGTATGAGGCTGAGGCGATCATGTTGTCCGGGTCTTCGCCGGGCTGGAGGAAGATGGGCACGATGATGCGGGCGGTCTTGGTCGTGCCGTCGAGGTTCGGCCGCAGCGCCCGGCCGATGTTCTGCACGATCTCTACTTGGGACCCGCGGGTGTCGGCGAAGCAGACGGCTTCGACGCCCCGTGTCCCGACGATGTCGACGCCTTCGCCGAGGACGCGGACGCTGGCGAGGAACGCCCGCTGCATGCGGCGCCCGTGGGCGTCGGTGCCGCCTGCGAACTGCTGGATGACCTCGCGTCGTTCGGCGACGAGGTGGTCGCCGCACAGCCACCGTGCCCACACGCGCTCCGGGGTGGCGTGCCGGTGCGGGGCGAGGTCGTAGAAGGCCGCGTTGATCGACGACGCCGGCAGCGCCTGGGCTTCGGCCCGGGCGTGCTCGGACGGCTCGCTGGCGTACAGCTCTGCTGCGGTGTCCGGGAGCTTGGCGGCGAAGGCGGCGGCTTCTTCGACGCGCTGGTGGAACGTCATGACGGTGCGCAGGTTGTGTGCGGCGGCGTGTTCGAGGAGGGCGGTCTGCAGGAGCGCGAGGCGCCGGCCCCGTACCTGTTCTTCGGAGGCGTCGAGGGTGAGGTCGGGGTCCTGGATCTCCAGGACATCGATTTCGAAGCCGGCGAGGATGCCGCGTTCGATGGCTTCGGACAGTCCGAGCTCGTAGATCCACTGGCCGTAGGTGCCGGCCGGGTCGTCGCTCATGGAGGCGATCTCCAGCTCGCTGCCGTCCTTGCCGACCGGCGGCCGGGGCGCGGCCAGGATCCGTGGGGTCGCGGTCATGTACAGCCGGTAGGAGACGGGGATGCGGGTGTTGTCGTGAATCGCCGCCCACGCCCGGCCCAGGTCCCCGGCCGTGCCGTGCGCCTCGTCCACGACCGCCAGGTCGAAGCTGTCCATCCGCTGCCCGTACAACCGCGCCCCACCCGCCAGCGCAGCTTCCAGCGGCCCGCGGACCCGGCCCGACAGGTCCTCGATGTCGTCACGGTCCACCAGCGAGGCGTACGTGGCCAGCACCACCACCGGCCCCGACCCCGCCCACAACGCCAGACGGACCGGATTCGTCGTCGCCCGCACCCCGAGCCGCTCAAGGACCTCGTCGCCCTCCAGCGAGCACACCCCGACCATGGGACCGCGGTGCCCGACTTGGCGCCATGCCTGCGCGGTCTGCACCAGCAGATCCAAGGTGGGCACCATCACCAGGACCCGGCCGTCCCGGAATAGGTCCAGCGCGGCCTGCGCGGCGGTGATCGTCTTCCCCGACCCCGTCGCGGACACCAGCGTGGCCCGCGCACCCTCAGCCGGTACCGGCGCCCGTCCCGGGAAACCCACCCACCGGCGGATCCGCGCCTGCGCATCGACCTGGTGCTCTCGAAGCCGCACTCTCGGCACGCCCGCTCCTCCTTTTCCGCCCCCCGCCCATGCCTCACCCACAACCGCCTCGTCTGGCTGCCTTCACCGGCTGCCGGAACGGGCAGCGGGCAGAGCACCCGATGCGCCACACGCTACCGGCCACACCCCGCCCGCGGCGGCCGCCCGCACCGTCGTGAACGCCCGGAACGGCTACGCCCCCCTCCCCGCGGAGCAGGACGATGTGGACGCCGAACTCGACCGCCGCCTCACCCAGGCGCAGGAGACCCGTGAGATATGGCCAGTGGCCATTCACTGCCCTCCCCCTGAGAAAGGACGGGGGTGATGAGGGACCTGTGTTCAGAGGGGGGGCTCAACGGGGGTGCTGCCAGGTATGCAGGGGGTCTTGGGCTCCTTTGCGGGTGGTGGGCGGTGTGGCGGTGAGGTGGAAGCCGGCGGCGCGTGCGACGGCGGAGCTGGCGGTGTTCTGTGCGGCGATTCGGAGCACGACGTTGTGCACACCGAGGTGGGTGCGGGCGTGGGTGCTGATCAGTTGGACGGCGCGGGTGGCCAGGCGCTGGCGGCGGTGTTGTGGGCCGATGGCGTAGGCGAGTTCGGCGTCGGTGGGGCCGGTGTCTGTCGGGAAGAGCAGGATTTCGCCGAGGGGTTGTTGTCCGTCGGTGGTGATGGCGAGCTGGATGCGGCCCTCGGTGCGGCGCCGGCGAGCCCGTGTGAGATAGGCGCGGGCGGCCTGGAGATCGAATGGTGAGCGCAGTGGGGTGAAGCGGTCCACTGCAGGGTTGTCGAACAGCGTCACCATGGCGGGCAGGTCGTCGTCGTGCCATTCCCTGAGGATGAGTCCGAGCCCGCAGATGCGGAGGTCGGTGGGTATGGGCTGCGGGCCCGGTTCGGGGGTCATGCGGCGTCCTGCCTTTCGAGGTCGGCGGTGTCCGCGGACGTGGCGGGGCGGTCAGTGTGGCGGGGCCAGGCGGCCTCGCGGAGCAGGCGCAGTCCGTTGAGGCCGACGATGACGGTTGAGCCTTCGTGGCCGGCGACGCCGAGGGGCAGCGGCAGGGTGCCGATCAGGTCCCAGGCGACGAGCGCGGTGAGGAACAGGGCCGCGATGGCGAGGTTCTGGACGACGAGTCGGCGGGCGGTGCGCGAGAGGGAGATGACGGCCGGGATGGTAGCCAGTTCGTCGCGGACGACGACGGCGTCGGCGGTTTCGAGGGCGAGGTCC
Organism: Streptomyces sp. NPDC111520; assembly: GCF_055635295.1. Lineage (NCBI taxonomy): Bacteria > Bacillati > Actinomycetota > Actinomycetes > Kitasatosporales > Streptomycetaceae > Streptomyces > Streptomyces sp. NPDC111520. Next base: position 78,668 of record NZ_JBVKBW010000024.1, read on the forward strand.
GAGCCGGCCTTGCCCATGGCGATCCCGGAGTGGGCGGCGGCCAGCGCGGGGGCGTCGTTGACCCCGTCCCCGACCACCAGCACTCGCTGCCCGGTGGCCTGCCACTCCTGGACAGCGGACACCTTGTCCTGGGGCAGCAGTCCGGCGCGGATGTCGGCGATGCCCACCTGTGCTGCCAGGTGCTGCGCGGCGCGTTCGTTGTCGCCGGTCAGCAGGACCGGGGTGCGGCCCGTTAGGCGGCTGAGGGCGGTAACGGTGGCGGCGGCGTTTGGGCGCAGCCGGTCGGCGATGCCCAGGACGCCCACGGGCCGGCTGTCGCGTAGCACGACCACTGCGGTCTTCCCGGTGTTCTCCAGTTCGGTGACGACCTCGGTGTGAGGCCCAGGGGCGGCGAGAAGTCGTGCGGGGGAGCCGACCTGGATGGTGCGGTCATCGACGATCGCGGTGACGCCCTGGCCGGGCACGGAGGTGAAGTCCCCGGCGGCGGCCAGGACTAGATCGCGCTCGCGGGCTGCGTCGACGACGGCACGGGCGAGGGGATGCTCGCTGGGGTGCTCGGCCGATGCTGCCAGGTGGAGCAGGGCGGCCTGATGCATGTCGCTGCCGGGCAGGGGGCGGATGTCGGTGAGGCGGGGTGTGCCCTCGGTGAGGGTGCCGGTCTTGTCCAGGGCGACGGTGTCGATCTGGCCGAGGCGCTCCATGACGACGGCTGACTTGACCAGGACGCCGTGGCGACCGGCGTTGGCGATCGCGGACAGCAGGGGCGGCATGGTGGACAGCACGACCGCGCACGGCGAGGCGACGATCATGAACGTCATGGCCCGCAGCAGAGCCGACTGCAGATGGTCGCCGAAAACGAGGGGCACGGCGAAGACGGCCAGGGTCGCGATGACCATGCCGATCGAGTAGCGCTGCTCGATCTTCTCGATGAACAGCTGCGTCGGGGCCTTGGTCTCGGATGCTTCCTCGACCATCTTCACGATCCGGGCGATCACCGAGTCGGAAGGGTCCCGCTCGACCCGTACTCGCAGGGCGCCGGTGCCGTTGACGGTGCTGGCGAACACCTCGTCACCAATCTGCTTTGCGACCGGCAGAGGCTCGCCGGTGATGGTGGCCTGGTCGACGTCGCTGGCGCCCTCGAGGACCTGCCCGTCCGCGCCAACGCGCTCGCCCGGACGCACCAGGACGATGTCCCCCACCACGAGGCGTCGCGCATCGACGGTCTCCTCGCCGCCACCGGCCATGACCCTGGTGACGGTCGACGGCGCAAGGTCGAGCAGCCCACGTACGGAGTCCGCGGTACGGGCGGTGGCGACCGCTTCCAGGGCGCCGGAGGTGGCGAAGATGACGATCAGCAGCGCGCCGTCGAGGACCTGGCCGATCGCGGCGGCACCGAGCGCTGCCACCACCATCAGCAGGTCCACGTCCAGCGTCTTGTCCTTGAGGGCTTTCAGTCCTTCCCAGCCCGGTTCCCACCCGCCGGTGACGTAGGTGGCGGCGAACAGCGCTCCCCACAGCCACGTCGGCGCGCCCAGGAGGTGCAGGGGGAGGGCGGACAGGAACAGGACCAGCGCGGCGAGCGCCCACCGGGCCTCCGGTAGCGCCAGGACCCGGGTGCGGCGGCGGGTAGTGGCTGCCGGCCGAGGGTCGGCGAGGGCCGGTGCGGACCGCTGGTCCAGGACAGAAGGCATGACAAAGGGACCCTTCGCGGGCGGAGGGGGCAACACATCCACCATACAGGAACATATGAAGAGGTCTTCATGTGTTATCGGTATGATGGCGCCATGGGCCACGGACGCGACGAAACCAGCAGTGCCACCACTCGCGAGCGCCTGGACGCCGTCGGCACCGCCGACGTCGCCGCCACCCTCCAGGCCCTCGCAACCCCGTCCCGGCTCCACATCCTGGCGCGGCTCCGGGAAGGCCCCTGCTCGGTGAGCGACCTCGCCGAAGCGGCCGGCATGGAAGCATCAGCCTGCTCCCACCAACTGCGCCTGCTGCGCAACCTCGGTCTGGTCGCCGGCGAGCGCCAGGGGCGGTCGATCATCTACGCCCTCTACGACAACCACGTCGCCCAGCTCCTCGACCAAGCCCTGTACCACGTCGAGCACCTGCGTATGGGCGTGCGCGATGTGTCGGCAGAGCTGCCTGAAGCTGTCCCCGCCGACTGAGTCCTGCGTCGGCTACCGCGGGAGCTCGGCCGTGCGCTCGGGATGTGCGGCAGCGATGTAGCGCATTGCTGTGCCAACGCTGATCCCGAATAGCCTCAGGGCTGTTCACGAGCACCTCTGGCCAGGCACTCCAGAGACGGATGAAGATCGCTTCCCGTTCCGTTGGAGATCGTTCCCCTAAGCCATGACCGTGTGCTCGATATGAGGTTGGTTTCGCACGGCTGCGCACGGCAGAGTGGCGTGGTGACTCAGCTGTGGGCGCATGCCCTGACCTGGGCAGAAGTGGATCCGTTGCGGCATCCGTTCGAGCTGGACGAGGATTCGGCGAAGGAGCTGGCCGGTGCTGTCGCGCCCTTGCTGCCCAACGCCGATACCGCGGAGGAGGAGCGCTGGCGCTCGCTGGTTCCCGTCACAGAGTTCCTGGTGAACCGCAACGGCCGATGGGCCTGCGGGTGGAACTGGTCGGTGGGTGAGGGCGACACCGATGGCGGGGTCGTCGGCGCCTGGTGCTGCGCCGTCCATTCCGTCACGACTCCGGACACGACGGCCCCGCTGGTCGTCGCAGCCCTGCTTGAATGGCGTGACTGGCTGGAGGATCTGGCGGAGCGCTTCCCCGCCCTGGCACCGCCGTCGACCGTCTCCTCGGTGGATCCCTGGCACCGGGAGCGTGCGTGCACGCGCCTGGTCACCGTGGTGGCCGACCGGACACAAGCAGAAAGCGGCTGGTACGGGCACTGCATGCAGGTCCTCGGATGGTTCCTGGCCTACAACGGTATCGGCGAGGATCGGGCTCGGGAGATCGTTGAGAGCGCGGTCGGCGGCCGGGTTCGGTAGCTGGATCGCACCGGACGTTGCGGTGGTCGACGCGGTGAGTTCCCGGATCACGCGGGCGACGCGATGGGGGCTGTGGAGGAAGCGAAGGACAGGGCTCGCCGTGAGAACGTTGACGTCTCCTTCGATTACATGATCGACGCATTCGGTGCCGGCCGGGTGGAGCTCCAGGCGCTCCTCACTGACAAGATCGGCCGACGTCAACTTGTTCGATGCGCATGACTTTGCGCCGATCGGATCACAACTGGCGGCATGTGACATCGCGTGTATCCGACGGTGAGGGCGTCGTCACGCAGAGAGCGGGCGCATGTGTGGAGGGTGAGCGTGCAGGTTGTTCGGTATGCATCGAACAACCTCGAAGACGGGGCTTGGTAAGTCTCGGCCTCAATGCGATCCGTCAACGGTCCGATCCAACGCGACGTAGCGCCTTCGGCACTCTTCGTGATGGCGGTCTGGTTATGGCCGACGTTCGCCGTGAGGGTGCACCGCGGCGGACCTGGACAACTGGGAGAGGGATTCTCGATGCGGACGGTGGACCTCGGCAGTCAGCGACTGCGCGTGCCGGTGCTGGGCCTCACCGCGATGGGGATGAGCGGGGACTATAGGGTGGGCGACGAGCGGGAATCCGTGAGCACGCTCAACCGCGCGGTGGACCTGGGCGTCACGTTCATCGCCTTCCCCCGTGATGGTGGACACGCACGGCGGACGTGCTACGGCCGCCCGTCCAGGGGACCGGGCGTGCCGTCGCCGCAAGCGCGATGAGCACGTGGCTCAAGCACGGTGCTGTGCCGCGGATGCCGCGCGCGTTTGGCGGATCATGCCAACCTTGACTGCGGTGGGAGGAGCCTTGATCCTTCCGTAACCGGCCGCTACCGCCGCAGATGCTTGACGAGCCGGCGTATCTCAGCAGATGGGGCGACGCCGAACTCACGCATCGCCGCCGAGTACCGCTGGTACAGAGCCAGCACGGCATCGTCGCTGCCGCTCGCGTGAGCCAGTGAAATCGCCAATTGCCATGCCTGCTCGCGGTAGGGGCTGACCTTGAGCACGTCGTCCACAAGCTGGCGGGCCTCCCGGTACCTGCTCAGCCGGAAGGCCAGTCTGGCCGCTTCGATGCGGCCGGTGGTGACCCGTTCGCCGATCTCGGAACGCCGCTCCTCCGCCCAGACGCTGGTCAGTGTTGACAAGTACGGTCCCCGGTCGGCGTGGGCGATCGCCTCGGTCATGGTACGCAGGCGGACCTCCCCGTCCTGGTGGTCGGCCTGGACGAGCGAGTCGAGCACGACCTGTGCCGTGCCGCTGACGAGGTCAGGGTGCGCAAGGTAGAGGCGATTCCCGTCTTGCTGCGGTACGAGGTCCTCGGGGAGTACTTCGCGCAGCCGGTACAGCGCTTGGCGCAGGTAGTTACGTCCGGCGGCCTCACTCCGGTTGTCGAACAGCGCGTCCAGGATTTCTTGCCTGGGCACCGGGTGTCGTGCGCCGAGTAGGTAGCTGAGCAGCTCGATGCTCTTGTTCAGTCGTAGCGGCGACTGCTGGCCGTCAACGGTGAGGACGGGTTCTCCGAACTCTTCCAGCAGCAGGCGGGGGGCTCTCGTGGTGACCCGCAACGTGTCCTGTCTGGACAAGGCGGTGGTGAGTTCATGCCAGCGCGACATGCGGGTCGGGGATGCGTCCGCTTCCCTGACGGCCACAGCCGGCACATCGGTCAGAGCGCTGAGCAGCAGGTGCTGTGATCCCTGCGCCGCGGACTCGGCCAGTGCGAGTTCGGCGGCCGCGTCGGAGGCGTCCTCCTCTCCGAGTCGCCAGTAAGCCTCGGCCAGGTACGCTGCGGCGGTTGCGAGTTCCAGGCGCCGGTCGCCGCGTCGCATTCCTTCCACGCATGCTTCCAGTGATTCGCGTGCTTCGGCGTTCCGGTTGCGAAAGAGGAGGGACAGCCCGCGCCACAGTTGGCACAGTTCGCGGCTGAACGCATATTCAGCCGCTCCGCTGGCTTCCGCCTCGGCGAGCGCGCGGTCGGCCGCCTCGGTGTCATGGTGGAGCCGAAGGCACAGTTTCGCCTCGTTCAGGAGTCCGTACACCCGGTAGACCCTGGAGCCCGTCTCGGCGATCAGCCGGTGGCCGCGTTCCAGAGCGGCGATCGCTTCGTCGCCCCGGCCGAGGTCGACCATGAGATCGACGGCGTCGAATGCGTGCAGCCAAGGGGGCTGCCATGAATCGCGGCGCACTTCGTACATCTCCATAGCCTCGTGCAGGCGCCCGGTCGCCCGCAGTCCGGCGATGACCCACGGCGCGCCGAGCATGGTTCGCCACGGGTCAAGGGCGGGAGGCCGGTCAAGTCCGCTCAGGCGGCCTCGTATGTATCCGATCCGCATCAGCATTCCGTCGGCGGTGCCGGAGGGCACCGGCGCGTACTCAGGGAAGGGCGGGGCACTGCCGTCGGCCAACGCCAGCAAGTTTTCGGCGGCTTCTCGGGAACGGCCGGCGGGCATCCTGTCGGCCAGTGCGCGTGCTTCTGCAAGCCTGCCGGCGTGCCACAAGCACCACGTGGTGAGCAGGAGGGCTTCGTCGAAGTGAGGCGAGCCGGGCGACGGCAACCAGTCCTGGCCGTGCCGCTCAAGCAGTTCGTTGCCACGTCGGCAGTGTTCGAGGGCGAAGGACACACGCAGGACCATGGTGCCGACTTCGGGGGTGGGTGTTCTGCTGGAGGCGTCCAGTGCGTCCAGCCACCGGGCCGCGAGCGCGAAGTCCATCCGTCCCACGAGATCGGGAAGGGCGACCGCGGCCTGTCGCCACGCGTCTTCGGTCTCGCCAAGGCGCAGGAGCGCGTCGACGGCCTCCTCGAGCTCTCCGCGCTGCACCAGTAGGTCCGCGTGCTGACGATGCAGCCGGCGTACGGTCTCCGGATCCTCCGTCCTGGTCAGTTCGTCTGCAAGGAACTCGCGGAACTGGGGATGCGGGGTCAGCCGGCTACCGTCTCTGGACCAGGCGACGGGCAGCCGCTTGACCCGCAGGCAGGTCATCAGCCGAACCGCGTCGGATTGCCCCAGCGCCACCGCGTCGGCAACCGAGATCTCCGCCAGGGGACTTGTGTGCAGCAGGAAGGCTCGCTCGGCTGCGGAGAGGGTGCACAGGATGTTGGCGGACAGGTAGCCGCGCAGGGCGTCGGACTGGTTCTTCGTCACCTCCGCGGACCGCCAGCCCTCGAAGAGCACTCCCGCTACCCAGCCCCCCGTCATCTCGACGATGTCCTGGACATCGGCGTTGGGGTGGCCGATCAACTGGAGGGCCGCAGCCACCTCGCCGGCGTCGAACGCCAGGTCCCTCTCACCCAGTTCTCCAACGCGGGCCATGTCGCGGATCGAGCCGATCTCCAGCGGGACGCTCGTACGAGAGATGAGCATCAGGGTGACGTCGCCCGGCAGGTATCGGGCCAGCGCCGACAGGACGACGACCGACCCCTCATGGGCCGTGATCCGTTCGGCGTTGTCGCACACCAGTACCAGGCGGCTTCCCTCCAGGCTCTCCGCCAGCAGGCCCGCAGCCTCGCCGGTCTGGATCCCGTTCCGCAGCGCGTCGGAGGCGACGCGGGCGGCTGCCGGGACGTACTTCTCGACCGCGGCTTCCAGGTACACCAGCAACCGGCCAGGTGCCTGTTCCGTTCCGTCGAGCGACAGCCAGGCGACGGGGCGTTCGAGATCGCGTAGCGCCGACGCGACGGCCGTTGTCTTGCCGCCGCCGGCACTCGCGCATACCGTGACCACCGGGTGCACGTCGATGAGCGATCGGATGTGCTCAGTCAGCCGGTCCCGTGGTACGAGGTCCTCACCGGGCTCGGGTGCGGTGAGCTTTCGCCGGATCACCATCCGCCGGTTGTTCGCCCCAGAACCCGGATCGTCCTCCATCGTGGCCCGCCTCACTCGGAGTCGCACGTGCGCCCTCTTCGGGTCGGCCACCGCTGCCGCGGGGCAGAGCCGGGCGACCCCACGCGACAATGTTCGGCAGCCTGATGCCGCTGGGTCAAGCACGGTTTCGCCGTAATTAACAGCGAGGACACGGTGTTTACTCGTCATGTGGCGGCTGCCGACCGTGACATCCAGGGGTTGCAGCGTCGCGCGATGACGTGTCCACCTGTGCTTGTCCGCGGCACGTATCGACTCGAACAGCGTCCTCCCGCTGATGGACCCCGGCAAGGACGCAGATGGCCTGCACCCGATGAATCTAGGGCGACTGGTCCTGAACGACCCCGGTCCTCTGCCCTGCACCCCCAGCGGCGTCCTGACACTGCTCCACCGCCACGGCGTGCGAGTCGACAGCGCGATGGTGGTGGTCGTAGGCCGCGGCGTGACCACCGGCCGTCCGGTGCCGCTGTTGGTCAGCCGACGTGGAGAGAACGCCAGGGTGACCCAGTGCCACGCCGGCATCCGAGACCTCTCCGTGCACCTCAGGCGGGCCGACGTCGTCGTCGCGGCCGTCGGATCCGCCCACCTGATCATCTCCTGGGATGCCGCACAGATGGTTGCGTCGGTCCTAGGAGATCTGCCTCCCCCTGGTTTCAGGGAGGGCCAGTACTCCGACGATCACCAGGACGTACCCCAGAGCTCCGACAGCCATGGCCGCCTCCAGTCCGAAGGCTGAGGAGAGAGCGCCCACGAGGGACGGGAAGAAGGCGGCTACACCCCGGCCGAAGTTGTGGACGACTCCGACACCCGTGCCGCGCACCGGGCTGGGGAACAGCTCGCTGAAGAACACTCCGGTACCGGCGAGCGATCCGCATGCCGCCGTTCCCAATGGTGCGCCCAGTACCAGGAGCAGCCCGTTGGCCCCCTCGGGGATCCAGGTGTACGACACCACGCACACCACGCCGCTGACCGCGAACAGGACGAACGTTGCCCGGCGGCCGATCCAGTCGTGCAGGAACCCTGCGCTGACGTAGCCGAGGAAACAACCGGCGATGACGACTGAGAGGTAGCCACCGGTGCCGACGACTGTCAGACCGCGCTCCGTGTGCAGGTAGGAGGGCAGCCAGGTGAAGACGGCGAAGTACCCGCCCTGCACTCCGATCCCGACCAGCAGGGCGAGCAGGGTGGTGCGGCGTAGGTCGCCGTGGAAGAGTGCGACGAGTCCGCTCCGGGCCGGCCCGGCCGTCCCCTTTGCGATCCGGCGGCGATGGTGCACTGACGCGTCGGAGTCCTTGACGTTGCGCCGGATGAAGAGCAGCGCGAACGCGGGCAGGATGCCGATGAGAAAAAGGTAGCGCCAGGCGTCCGGGCCGGCGTGGCTGAAGATGATGGTGTAAGCGAGGACGGCCAGGCCCCAGCCGACCGCGTAGGAGCTGTGCACGAAGCCGAGGATCCGGCCACGGTGCCGGGCCGGGGCGACTTCTGCGATCAGGACGGCGCCGGCAGCGAATTCGCCACCGAACCCGAGGCCTTGGAGCCCTTTGAAGAGCAGCATCTGACCGTAGTTCTGGGACAGCCCGGACAGTGCGGTGAAGACCGCGAAGGTCGCGATGGTGATCATCAGGACCCGTACCCGGCCCACCCGGTCCGACAGCACGCCTGCCAGGGCTCCGCCGACGGCCGAGGCCAGGAGGGTCACTGTCATGATCAGGCCCGACTGGGTGGTGCTCAGGCTGAACGCGGCGGCTATGGAGCCCAAGGCCAGCGGAAGGGTGGTGAAGTCGAAAGCGTCCAGACCCCACCCGGCGGATCCGGCCCAGAACGCCGGACGGTGTGCCTTTGGCAGGGAGCGATACCACTTGGGAAAGGACGGGGCCGGGGCCGCAGCGGCCGTTGACGCGGCGGTGGATGGTGCTTCGGTCATGAGGTTCTCCTGGAGGTCGGTCGCGAACGGGCGCAGGTCTCATGAGCGGTGCTGTCGTGCTTGAGTCGCGGGCCGGTGCGGGGGCGGTCTCCGAACAGGCGGGGGAGCCCGTGGCCGGCTCGAGTGTCATCGGCGGAGCGTTAATTCACTCGTAGCGGCGTGCGCGGACGAGTAGGTGTCCCGGTGGCCGTGCCGCGCCCGCGGGTCAGCCGGACCCTTCCGGGAACGGTGTGAGATTGGATCCCATAGGTAACCGATCGGTGCGAAGTCCTGGAGAAAACCCGCAGATTAACGCCGTCGAGGTTTTCTTGGACGCTGTTGTTGGATCCAACGTGTGTCAACGTCGGGCTGCATCGAGCCCGTTGCGAGGAGGCTCCATGGCCACGCACCACCGCCTGCGTCCGGCGTCGAACTGGGTGGAACTGCGCTCCACCCCCGCGGACTGGGACAGCGCCGACAGCGATGTACTTCGCCGGATGCTCAGCCACCTGCTCTGGATCCGCTCCTTCGAGGAGTACGTACTGGAGCTCTCCGGGCAGGGTCTGATCCATGGTCCGGTGCACTCCAGCATCGGGCAGGAGGGAGGCGCCGTTGGGTCGGTGCTGCCGCTTCGAAGCGACGACGTGGTCAATGGCTCTCACCGGGGCCACCACCAGTTCCTGGCCAAGGCCTTCGGCCACGTGGCCGGGGCGCCGACCGGAAGGCTCGCCGAGATCACACCGGAGGTCCGTACGGTCCTGCAGCGCACCCTGGCGGAGATCTGCGGCCTTGCGAGCGGCTTCTGCCACGGCCGTGGTGGATCCATGCACCTGCAATGGCACGAGGCAGGTGCGATCGGTACCAACGCGATCGTCGGCGGCGGAGTGCCGCAGGCTGCCGGTTACGCGTGGGCCCACCGCCAGGCGGGCACTGACGCGGTGTCGGTGACGTACTTCGGCGACGGAGCCGTGAACATCGGCTCAGTCCTTGAGACGTTCAACCTGGCTGCCGCGTGGAAGCTCCCGATCTGCTTCTTCATCGAGAACAACCGGTACGCGGTCGCCACCCATGTGGACGAGGTGACCGCCGAGCCGAGATTGTCCGCGCGGGGCCTGGGGTTCAACATCCCCAGCTGGCGGGTGGACGGCATGGACACGCTCGCGGTGTACCAGGCGATGGAGGAGGCCCTCAAGGTCATGCGAGCGGGCGGCGGACCGACCATCATCGAGGCGGACGTCTACCGCTACTTCCACCAGAACGGCCCCTACCCGGGGAGCGCCTTCGGATACCGCGACAAGAGCGAGGAGAAGGCCTGGCGCGACCGGGATCCGATCGCAGAGGTGAAGCGCCACGTACTCCGTCGCGAACTGGCCACCGAAGAAGAGGTCGTCGCCGCGGAGGCGGACATCCGCGCCACGATGACCGCATTGGGTGACGAACTGCTGGAACCGGTACCGGGGGGCAAGCCCGGCCGACGGCGGATCAAGGCGTCGGAGTGGCCCGAACCCGGCTTCGTCGACGTGGGTGTCCGTGGTGACCTGAGCGAATTCGACGGCGTCAGGTTCGAGGAGGCCGAGAGCTTCACCGGCACGACGGGGACGGTCAAGTTCATCGACGCCGTCAGTGCGGTGATGCTGCGCCGGATGAATGAGGACGCATCCGTCGTCGTGATGGGGGAGGACGTCCACAAGCTCAAGGGAGGCACCAACGGAGCCACCAAGGACCTGCCCGAGCGCTTCCCCACTCGCGTCCTCGGCACGCCCATCAGTGAGAATGCCTTCGTGGGACTGGCCGGCGGCATAGCCCTCGACGGCCGCTTCAAACCCGTCGTCGAACTGATGTACGCCGACTTCATGTGGGTGGCGGCAGACCAGCTGTTCAACCAGGTCGCCAAGGCACGGCACATGTTCGGCGGTGACCACGACGTACCGTTCGTCCTGCGCAGCAAGGTTGCGACGGGAACGGGATACGGATCCCAGCACATGATGGATCCCGTGGGGGTTCTCACCACGGCCGCGGGCCTGCGTGTCGTCGCCCCGACCACACCCTTCGACTACGTGGGGCTGATGAACACCGCGCTGCGGTGCAAGGACCCCGTCGTCGTCGTGGAGCACGTGGACCTGTACAACTCCTCGGATATGGGGACGGTCGACGACTTCGACTACTGCATCCCCGTGGGTCGGGCGGCGGTCCGCCGCCGAGGCGACGACCTCACGGTCATCTCCTACCTCTCGATGGTGGCCCGGTGCCTGGAGGCCCTGGACGAGATCGGGTCAGTGCGGGCCGACGTCATCGACCTGCGGTGGCTCGACCGGGCCAGCGTGGACTGGGCCACGATCGAGGAGAGCGTGAAGAAGACGAACAACGTCCTCATCGTCGAGCAGGGCGCCTCGGGGACCTCGTACGGCGGCTGGCTGGCGGACGAGATCCAGCGCCGCCTCTTCGACTGGCTGGACCAGCCAGTGCAGCGCGTGACCGGCGCGGAGGCGTCTCCGAGCATCAGCAAAGTGCTCGAACGCGCTGCCATCGCCGGTACCGAGGAGATCGTCTCGAGGATCCGTGAGATCCGTGCTGACTGACGTGGACCGAACACATCGAGTTCTTGGCGGTATGAAGGACCGGAAGGAGCGAGGGAGGGGTCATGGCCAGGGTTCTGCACATGCCTGAGGTTGCTGCGGGCTCGACGGAGGCGCTGCTTTCGCAGTGGCTCGTCGAAGAGGGCGCCGACGTCGCCGCCGGCGATCCGATCGCCGTGGTGGAGACGGACAAGGCGATGGTCGAGGTCGAGTCGGAACTCGACGCCACCCTCGCCAAGACGCTCGTCGACGCAGGCGCGCGGGTGGAGGTCGGGTCGCCGGTGGCCGTACTGCTCGCGCCGGGCGAGCAGGTTGCCGACATGGCGGCGCTCCTCGCGGAGCTGAATGTGGGTGGCGCCTCCGGCCGTCCGGAGAGTGACGGACAGGCCGTTGGGGGTGCGGTCGTGCGCACGGAGTCTCCCTCTGTGGGCACGTGGCAGCCTGTCGCCCCGGTGCCGGAACGCGTGTTCGCGAGCCCGCTGGCGAGGCGGCTCCTGAAGGAGGCCGGTCTGTCCCCGTCCGACGTGTCCGGTACTGGACCCCATGGCCGCATCGTGCGCAAGGACGTCGAGCGTGTGATCGCCGCGAAGGCACGGGACGGGATCGCAGCCGGGGCGACACCGGCCGCAGCGGCTGCCCCGCCGCAGCCCTCACGACCCGCTCCGGTCAGGCGAGCGGAGCCCGCATCCCTGCCCGTCGTCGCCGCAGGGCGGACGACCGGGCCGACGCCCGCGGAGCTGATACCGCACACCCGGCTGCGACGTTCCGTCGCCGAACGCTTGACCCGCAGCAAGCAGACCGCACCGCACTTCTACGTCAAGGGCAGTGCCCGCCTCGATGGCCTGCTTGACCTGCGCCGCCAGGTCAACGACGCGTCGTCCGTGCGCGTTTCGATGAACGACTTTCTCATCAAGGCGGCCGCGGTCGCGCACCGCCGGGTGCCGGAGTTGAACGTCGTCTGGCAGGACGAAGGCATGCTGCACTACAGCTCCGTGGACATCGGCGTTGCCATCGCCTCCTCTCGGGGACTGGTGACCCCAGTACTCCGGTCCGTGGAGTCCCTGTCCCTGAGCGCAGTCGCCCAACGCGTCAAGGACTACGTCCAGCAGGCCGATGACGGCAGGCTCACCCAGCGCGACCTCGAAGGCGGGACCCTCACGATCACGAACCTTGGCATGTACGGGGTGGAGGAATTCTCCGCGATCATCAATCCGCCCCAGGCTGCCATCCTCGCCGTGGGCGCGGGCCGGCCCGGACCGGTCGTCGGTGAGGACGGGAAGATCAGCTCTGCGACCATCGTACGGGTCGTGCTGTCCGTCGATCACCGCGCGGCCGACGGCGCGGATGCCGCGCTCTGGATGAACGAGTTCGTCAAGGCTGTCGAGCAGCCGCTGCTCCTTGTCACGTGAAGTCCGCGAGCACGGCGCGGTGCCGCCAGGACGGCAGCAACAGTGAGAGCCGGGCTGTTGTTTCGGCGCCGTCCGTGTCCGTGGAATTAGCGTAGTAGGCATGAATCTGTGCGCGCCCATGCGTCGGTGTGCACTCGTTCCGGCGAGGGAACGACGGCGACCCGGCAGGCTCGCGCCTGCCGGGTCGCATGGCCCCAGAGGGGCAGTCGTTACGCGGGTGGCGGCCGCAGGACCCTACACCTTGCCGTGAAGGCCGGTGTCGGCGCACCGGCGGTCCGGGGCAGCTCCTCCGAGTCGTTCGAAGTGCCGGATGCCCTCGGTGGTGCCTGCATCGATGGCCTGTGTCTGCGGAATCCCCTCCCGCGCGCCAGGTGTCCTCACCATTCGACTGCTATGTACTGCGACTCGGTGAACTCGATCAGCCCTTCGTGTCCCCCCTCACGCCCGAGTCCGCTCTGCTTCGTTCCGCCGAACGGCGCCGCCGGGTCGGAGACCACACCGCGGTTGAGGCCCACCATGCCGGAATCCATGGCCTCGGCGACGCGCAGTCCCTTTCCGAGATCACGGGTGCACACGTAGGACACGAGGCCGTACTCCGAGTCGTTGGCCATAGCTATGACCTCGGCCTCGTCGTCGAAGACCACCACGGGAGCGACCGGTCCGAAGATCTCCTCAGTGAGCACCGGTGCACCCGGCGGTACCTCGGCGAGCACCGTCGGCAGGTAGAAGTAGCCGGGACCGTCCACGGGGGCTCCTCCCGTGACGACGGATGCGCCCATCGCCACAGTCACCTCCACGAGGAGCAATGCTCAAGACCTGTGGATCGACGCCGGGAGGAACGCAGTAGGCGTACCTTCCCGATTGATCCTGTGATGGTCACCGAGTAGGCCGGGGTTGCAGCGCGGGTCGGGAAGGCACGCCCGTGCTCAGCGTAGTCACCGACGACGGCTCCACCCAGTCCGGATCCCTGATCGATGAGATCGTCCGCGAGGGCGCCCGCCGGATGCTGGCCGCCGCTCTGGAAGCTGAAGTCAACCAGTACATAGCCGAGTTGACGGCCGAGACCGACGAGCAGGGGCACCGGCTGGTGGTCCGCAATGGTCACCACCGACCCCGTACCGTGGTTACCGCCGCCGGCTCGGTCGAGGTCCGGGCCCCGCGCGTGAACGACCGCCGCGTCGACGACACCACGGGCGAGCGCAAGCGGTTCTCCTCGAAGATCCTCGCGCCGTGGTGCCGTAAGTCGCCGAAGATCTCCGAGGTGCTGCCACTGCTCTACCTGCACGGCCTGTCCTCCGGAGACTTCGTCCCCGCCCTGGAACAGTTCCTCGGCGGCACCGCCGGCCTGTCCCCGGCCACCGTCACCAGGCTGACCAAGCAGTGGAGCGACGACCACGCCTCCTTCCAGACCCGAGACCTGTCCGACCGCGACTACGTCTACGTGTGGGCCGACGGCGTGCACCCGAAGGTCCGGCTCGGCCAGGCTCGCTCCTGCGTCCTGGTCCTACTCGGTGTCCGTCTGGACGGCACGAAGGAGCTGATCGCGCTGTCCGAGGGACTGCGAGAGTCCACTGAGTCGTGGGCCGATCTGCTGCGCGACTGCCGCCGACGCGGGATGCGCGACCCCGAGCTTGTGGTCGGCGATGGCGCCATGGGCCTTTGGCGGGCGCTCGCCGAGGTGTTCCCCGCAGCCAGGCCGCAGCGGTGCTGGGTTCACAAGGCCCGGAATGTCTCGAACTGCCTGCCGAAGTCGGCACAGCCCGGCGCAACGAAGGCCATGCAGGAGATCTACAACGCGGAGTCCCGCATCCATGCCGAGAAGGCGATCGAGGTGTTCGCGAAGACCTACGGAGCCAAGTTCCCGAAGGCCGTCGCAAAGATCACCGACGACCGGGACGAACTCCTCGCGTTCTACGACTTCCCGGCTGAGCACTGGATCCACCTGCGGACTACCAACCCCATCGAGTCGACCTTCTCCACGGTGAAACTCCGAACCAAGGTCACCCGCGGTGCAGGCAGCCCCGCGGCCGCGCTCGCGATGGTGTTCAAGCTGGTCGAGTCGGCCCAGGCTAGGTGGCGCGCGATCACCGGCGCCCACTTGGTGTCCCTGGTCCGTGCCGGTGCGCGGTTCGAGAACGGCGTCCTGGTCGAGCGCGAGGAACAGGCCGCGTGACCTTCCACGGCATCCTGCGGAACCAGGCGAGCGCCTCCTCGACGAGTTACAGCAGGTTGCTGAGGCGGACGAGGTCGACGAACGGTGGAAATGCCTGAGCGGCGCACAAGCCGGCATGTCACCCTGAGGTCGCCCAAGGGCGGACCGCTGGACGATTGCAGGAGTGAGCAATGAAGTATGTCGATCTCGATGCCCGGGTCGGCGAACTGACCGGGGTCCTCGACCCTGGCCCCTACCTTGAGCTTCTACCTGCGCTGAGCACCAGCCTCCCCCCGGGCGCCAGGGCGTTCGCCACCGAACCGAGCCACTACGACTTCACTGGGCAGCGCTGCGTCAAGGACCTGACGCTCCACCAGGCGACGTTGCTCGACGAGGGTCAAGCCCTCGACCTCCGCCTCCGTCACAACTGTTGGAAGCACGAGGAGGACCTGGTCATTCGTTATGCGGGGGTGACAGCCGTCCAGATCAGCACTCCGAACGAGCCCTCGACCTGGAACGCCCTCGGCACGCTGATCCTGGACGAGATCCTTCCGCACGACCAGGGCTGCACTCACGAGATGGCCTTCAGGCCCGGGTCGGTCATTGTCACCTGCAACGACATCACCGCTACGTGGGTCGCAGCGCACTGCCCCGAAGCCCACGGAGGCTGAACAAGCTCAGCGCCCCACCCACAAGTCTTGACTATTGCTCCTCCACACGAGTTGCGCCACCTTGTCCCGTGAAGCGGCGTTGACCAGAGGCCCGAGCGTCGCTTCCGGGTCCAGGCCATGGCCCACCTTCTGTTCCGCCATGCGTGCGGCAAGACGAGCGGTGAACTCGGGTGCCGCGCCCCGCTGGACGTAGAAGCGGTTCGCAGCAGTGCACGCCTCACCACCGTTGCGCATCTTGGCGACCATCGCGGCCTCCACGGCGGTGTCGAGATCAGCGTCGTCGAAGACGATGAAGGGGGCGTTGCCGCCGAGCTCCATCGACGAACTGACGACGGACCTGGCCGCGCTCGCGAGTAGGTGCCTGCCGACTTCAGTCGAGCCAGTGAACGACAACTTTCGCACGCGCGGGTCATCCAGCATCGCCTGCACGACAGGCCCTGAGCGAGCGGAGGGCAGTACGTTCACCACGCCGGCGGGCACCCCCGCCTCGGTGAGGATGCGGGCGAGGACGAGCGCCGTCAAGGGTGTCTCACTGGCCGGTTTGAGGACGACCGTGCACCCGGCGGCCAGTGCTGGGCCGATCTTCCGTGTTGCCATGGCTGCCGGGAAGTTCCACGGCGTGACGAGCACGGACACGCCGACGGGCTTGCGCACCACGAGAATGCGGTTGGTGCCTGAGGGTGCGATCTGGAGGGTGCCGTCCGCCCGCACGGTCTCTTCGGCGTAC
Organism: Streptomyces sp. NPDC111520; assembly: GCF_055635295.1. Taxonomy (NCBI): domain Bacteria; kingdom Bacillati; phylum Actinomycetota; class Actinomycetes; order Kitasatosporales; family Streptomycetaceae; genus Streptomyces; species Streptomyces sp. NPDC111520. The sequence goes on from NZ_JBVKBW010000024.1 coordinate 95,007, forward strand.
CACCGGAAGAATTCGGCGGCGTAGGCGACCTCTCCGCGTGCGTCGGACAGCGTCTTCCCGTTCTCCAGCACGATCAGCGCTGCCACCTCCTCGGCGCGCTCGGTCATCAGTTCGAAGGCACGCCGCAGGATCTCGGCCCGCGTCCGTGGCGCGGTCGCGGCCCATCCCGACGCGGCGTCGTGCGCGGCACCAACCGCGGCGAGCCCGTCGGCGACCGAAGCGCTCGCCACGTCGGCGATCTCTTGGCCGGTCGCCGGATCGTGCACCGGGATCCGGCGGCGGTCGGACGCGGGCCGCCAGGACCCGCCGACGAACAGGTCGACCGGGACGTTCCGCAGAATCATGTCTTGCTCGGCAGTTCTCATGGGCAGCCTCTTCGGATCTGTCGTTTGCAATGAACGCTCCTGCGTGGCGAGCGGCCGAACGGGCTCCCGGACCGTGCCGGTCCGGGAGCCCGTTCGGGCGGCTCTCCGTCAGCACACGTGATCGGCGCCGGCGCTGCCGTCGGTGGGCGGGAAGAAGACCACGTGGGGCTCGACATTGCCGTCCAGACGCAGGCTGTGATACATCGTCAGCACGTGGTTCACCCCGAGGGTCTCCACTCCGCCGAGCCGGCCGGACCACTTGTCGATGACCGGCCTGGCCGCCTCCGCGGCCGCCCCCTCGTACATGGTCTTGAAGTACTCGTAGATGTGATGCGTGCCGACGGTGTCACGTGCGAGGGCGCGCTTGACGGGCGTGATCTCCAGCGCGTGCTGGGCGGCCTCACGGATGTCGAGCATGTACTCGCGCTGCGTCTCGACGTCCTGGCGTGTGCCGAGCCGGGTCAGGTGCCCGGTGATCATCGTGTCGAAGTCGAACGCGAGGGCGTGATCATGGTGTGCCATGAATCCGGGGATGTGTTTGGACTGGGCGATGTTGGTGAACGGCACCCACCCCGGGTAGATCACGTCGACCAGCAGCAGGACCTTCTGCCGGGGCAGATGGACGAAGCTGTTGCCTGGTGCGTGGTTGCTGCCCTTGTAGTGCATCTCGAGGACCTGGCCGCCGACCTCGATGCGGTACGAGTCCTTGAAGGTCACGTCCGGGAGCCTGCGCAGCGGGTCGCCGGTCTCGCGCAGCATCGAGTGCGTCTCCTGCTGCGCGATCCGCACGGCGTCGTCGGGGAACTGGTCGACCCTGCCGATGTGGTCGCCGTGGAAGTGCGTGTAGACCACGTGGGTGACGGGCTTACTGGTCACATCGCGGATGGCGCGGGTGACGAGGTCGCCGAGCGACGGGGGTGCGTCGATGGCGATCACCCCGTCGTCGCACACGACGAACGCGCACTGGTATCCGCCGTCCGTGATCCAGTGGACGCCGTCGACGATCTCCTGGACCAGGTAGCCGGCCGGCGGTACCTCCGGGCCGAGTGCGTTCTGGGGGACGGGTGGGATGTCGGTTCCGCGGCTTGTCCGCGTCATGGTTCCTCGCTTTCCGTCAGGGGCTTCGTCCGGCCTGACGGGGTCGCAGGCCGGGTAGGGCGCGGTGCCGACGTCGTGTTCGCCCGGTGCCGGAGGCGGGCGGACACCGCCCGGGGCGCCCGTGTCAGGGCTGGCCGGGCAGCCCCGGGCAGTGGCTCCGCGAGTACGGCGACCGGTTCGGCCCGAGGCCGGCCACCGCTTCGGTCATGTCCGGACCGTCAGGACGCCGGGTCGAACAGGTCGGTGGCGGGACGGTTGCGGTGCGACTGGGGTTCCCGGAGCGTGGGTAGCGGGCCGCCGACGGCGAAGTAGCGCTGCCCTGCGACCAGCAGCTCCTCCGCCGGGAACTTCGTGATCACCTCGCAGCCGTCCTCGGTGACGACCAGCTCCTCCTCGATCCGGGCGGCCCCCAGGCCGTCGGAAGACGGCCAGTAGGTCTCGAGGGCGAACACCATGCCCTTCTCGAGGACCTCTGGATGGTCCAGCGAGACCAGGCGGGAGAAAATCGGCTTCTCCCAGATCGACAGTCCCACGCCGTGGCCGTACTGCAGGGCGAAGGCGGCCTCCTCATCTGGGAAGCCGAACTCCTGGGCCGTCGGCCACACAGAGACGATGTCCGCGGTCGTGGCACCCGGCTTCACAAGTTCGATGGCCCGATCCATGTACTCGCGGCATCGCGTGTAGGCGTCGCGCTGCGCCGGGGACGCGCTGCCGACCGCGAAGGTGCGGTAGTAGCAGGTGCGGTACCCCATGTGACTGTGCAGGATGTCGAAGAACGCGGGGTCACCGGGCCGGATGATGCGGTCGGAGTAGACGTGCGGGTGCGGGGAGCACCGCTCGCCGGAGATCGCGTTCACCCCCTCCACGTGCTCGGAGCCCAGGTCGTACAAGGCCTTGCTGACCAACCCGACGCACTCGTTCTCGCGTACGCCGGGGCGCAGGAACGTGTACAGGGAGTCGTATGCGGCGTCCACCATGGCGCACGCCTGTGTCAGCAGCGTGATCTCCGTGTCGGTTTTGATGCGGCGGGCCTCCAGGAAAACCTGTTGACCGTCGGTCACGGTCACGCCGGCGTCCTGCAGCGCTGCCAGAACGGGCATCTCGATGACGTCCACGCCCACCGGTTCTCCGGCCAGGCCGTAGAGGTCGAGTTCGTGGCGCACCTTACGGGCCACCTCGGCCGCGACACCGGCGTTGGGATCGAACGCGCCGCGCAGGGTGGAGATGCCGGCTCGCGCGCCCGACGGGTTGCGCTCGTTGTTCGGGTGGTCGAGCCACGGTGCATACAGTTGATGGTGCCGCGCAGCCGAACCGAAGTCCCACACGATGGGTTCGCCGCCTCGCACCAGAAGGGCGAACCGGATCAGCTTGTCGACCGCCCAGGTGCCGATGTGGGTGGCGGTCATGTAGCGGATGTTGGTGAAGTCGAATGCGAGGACGGCGCCCAGCTCCGATGCCTCCAGTTGCTCTCGGAGCCTTTGCAGCCGGTCGTCGCGGAGCCCGTCGACGTCGATACGGCGCTCCCAGTCGACGGTGTTCAGGCCGAACGTGGAGGTGGCCGCGGAGGTCATCGGGTTTCCCCGTCCGAGGGCAGCGCGCGCCAGTCGTCCGGGAAGAAGAAGGCGTCCGACGTCGGCGGCACGGGCGACTGCACCTCGATCCAGCGTGCGGGCTCGTCACGGTCGTTGACGAAGCCGTGGGTGCCGTCGGTGCTCACCCATACGAGGTCGCCGGTTTCGGTGACCTCCTCGTTGCCGTCGATCCATCCGCGCATGCCTCCTCCGATGAAGTAGTAGATCTCTTCGAAGGGGTGGTAGTGCACCTTGGCGGCCTTGCCGGGGCCGGAGCGCGGCGCGATGCTGGCGATGAAGGTGGTGTGGTGCTGGGCGCCCAGCAATTGGTCGACCATCATGCGGATGCTGATGTTCTTGATGTTGGGGCCGTGGTACCCGGGCATGGCCAGATCGCCGTGCGGGGCCACGTCCGACTCACTGAAGTGCCCGACGAAGCGGTGCCGGGGGTCGGTCTCCGACGGCCGTCCCAGGTACTCGCCGGAGAGCGGCAGCGTCGAGATGCTGCTGCGCGCGCCGTCGAACGTGGGCGGCTTCGGTGCCCGGACGGAGAACCAGCTCAAACCCTGGTCCCCGGCCGACAGGGAGTGCGCGAGCCCGACGGGGGCCACGCCGTAGTCCCCAGCGCCGAGGTCGTACTCCAGCCCGGCTATTGCGGCACGCCCGTTGCCGGCCGTCACGAACCACGACTCCTCGAACGGGCAGCGGTACCAGCCGAGCGTGGCGCCTGCTTCGAGTTCGTAGAGGGAGATCTCCATGTGGTGCGATCCGTGGATCTCGCCGACCATCAGCGCTTGGCGTAGTCCCGGCACGTCCTTGACGTCGACCCACTCACGTTCGGAGGCGCGTGAGATGTGGTAAGTCATGAGGTTCTCCTCCCACCTTGGCAGAATGTGGCGGGCTTGAGTGTGGTGGAAGGGGCGTTAATTGCCTCGCAATCAGCGGTCCGCAGTCGTCGTCGCGTGATGGACACGGGCGAGGAGGGAGAGGGGTGAACCCGAGCCGCCCTCGCCGACAGCGTTCATGGTGTGCACCCGCTCGATTCCGCCAGGGCGGATTAACGCGGAAGGCGGAGCGTGTGACGAGAGCCGGCGACCGACAACGATGTACGCATCAGCCCGGCTCCTGCGTCCTGGACGAAGGGGCCGGGCTGTTGGTGTGAAGCTGCTCAGGCTGTTCGAGCCGGCACGCGCTCAGCGTGTGCCGGCCGACGAGCCGGTGCCTGACGAAGCGGCTCAGGCGAATGCCTGCGGGTCACGGAAGTACGCCTTGCCCTCAGGGTAGGAGACCAGCTCGCAGTTCAGCCCCCAGGGCGCCAGGAAGTACACCCAGCGCTGGCCCTCGTGGGGGCCCTTGCTCCGCGTGGGTTCACCCAGCACCCGCACTCCGCGCCGACGCAGGTCGGCCACTGCGGCATCGATGTCCTCGACGTACAGTGCCAAGTGGTGGCCGCCGATGTCACTGTTGCGCGGCGGCTCCGATCGCTGGTCGGGTGATGCGTACTCGAAGACCTCCAGAATCGCCTGACCACCGAGTCGGAAGAAGTAGATCCGCGGTGCCACCGCCTCGTCGTGCACGTTCAGGTGCTCGCTCATCCAGTGGCCCTCGCCCCGCAGTGGACCGAGCCTGTAGAGGTACTCGAGGCCGAGTACCTCTTCGAAGAACTGCCGCGCCTGATCCAGATCGGGAACCGTGATCCCGAAATGGTCGACACGGGTGATACCGGGGATGGGCATCGAACGAACCTCCATCGGTTGCCGTCGGCCTGTGTGGCCTGATCAGGGGAAGACCACGGTTCTGTTGCCGTCGAGGAGCACGCGGTTCTCGGTGTGCCAGCGCACCGCACGGGACAGAGCCAGGCATTCGACGTCGCGGCCGAGGGTGGTCACCTCGACGGCGGTCATCGAGTGGTCGACGCGCGCCACTTCCTGCTCGATGATGGGCCCCTCGTCGAGATCGGCAGTCACGTAGTGCGCGGTGGCACCCACGATCTTCACGCCCCTGTCGTGTGCCTGGTAGTACGGTCGGGCACCCTTGAAGCTGGGGAGCATGGAGTGGTGGATGTTGATGGCGCGTCCATCGAGCGTCTTGCAGAGGTCGGCGGACAGGATCTGCATGTAGCGGGCCAGCACCACGAGGTCCACCTCGAGGTCACGGACCAGGCCGACCAGTTCCCTCTCGGCAGCCGCCTTGGTCCCCTGGGTGATCGGGATGTGGTGGTAGGCGACGCCGTAGGCCTCGGCGAGGTAACGAAGGTCCGCGTGGTTGGAGACGACGCCCGCGACCTCGACGTCCAGCCCTCCGTTGAAAGCCCGGAACAGCAGGTCGTTCAGGCAGTGCCCGAACCTGCTGGCCATGATGAGGATCCGTTGCCTTCTGGCGGCTTCCAGCAGTCGCCATTCCGGGGAGAACTGTTCCGATACCGTGCCGAAATCCGTTCGCAAGGAGTCGGCCGTCGTGTGCGCGTCCGTGGCCTCGAACTCCACCCGCATGAAGAATTTGTCCGCCGCACGGTCGGTGAACTGCTGGCTCTCCACCACGGTGCACCCGTTGCGAAGCAGGAACTTCGAGACGTGGTAGACGATCCCAGGCCTATCGACACAGGTCAGGGTCAGTACATAGCGCATCGAGGTCAAACCGATCACGTCCTCCGCCGTAGGTCGGGCCACCCAGGCATGCTGTAGTGGGACGCCGTCATACGAGCGGCTGGGTGCGGAGCGTCGCGCGGATGCGGCGCTGTACGTGGCGTTCGACGGTGGGCTTGGCCGATCCGCCGTTCTCCTCGCCGACAACGATCGTCACCTCACGGCCGTCGATCGCCTCGCTTTCGTCCACCATGGCCAGTGAGGACCAGCCGCCCACATTGACGCTGTAGCCGGCGTTGGCGGAGACTCCCACCAGGCGTCCGTCGACGAGGACCTGGTCGTAGGAATTGGTGGCGTAGTTGGACACCGGCATCTCCAGGTACTTCGCGTGCAACCCGCCGCCGAAGAGGCTGTCGGCGATCAGTTCGGCGGTGTCCCGGTCGTTCCAGCGCAGCCACACCTTCCTTCGGTGCGGCAACGTAGCCATCCGCTCCAGGGCCGCCCGGCCGATGAACTCGTGGTCGAACCTGATGACGTGTCCGTAGCCCAGGTCCCACGGGGTGACGTAGTAGTCCTTGATGTCGTCCGAAACGAAGCTGCCGCCGATGGATGCGTTCGCCTCGAAGCCGTCCGCGGACAGCCACTCCCGGAAGGGCCGCATCGCCTCGCCGGTGTATATGGCCGGCACCGGCGCGGGTATCCATCCGGACTCGATGGCCGTGGACGGGTAGGCCCGTGCGCCGCCTTGGCGCAGCCCGAAGTCCTCGCCCGCCTCCAGGAGTGCCTCTCTGACCCGCTCGGAGTGCTCCGACGGTCCGACGAGTTCGAGTCCGGTGAACTCGAGCCCGGGGACACCGACCATGGTGTGGTTCAGCGCGCGCACCGGGACACCGGCTATCTCGAACTCGCCCATGGTGAAGAACCTGATGCGGGGCAGTGGAGCGCCGACCGCCCTCTCGACGATTTTGTGGGTGGCGGGGCCGTTGAGCTGGAAACGGAAGGTGAGCCTCCTGCCGTTGTTGGCGATGGAGCGCTCGTCACGAGTGACGGCGACCCGGTAGTCTTCGGTCTCCGCGTGGAAAGCGACCCAGTTGGGAGCGACCGGCCGGCCCACGAGGCTGAACTCGTCGTCCTCGAAGCCGAACAGGATGGCGTCACCGACGAAATGGCCGTCGTAGTTGCACACGATGAGCTGTTTGGCCTTGTTCCTGCCGAAGTTCTTGAATCCGTTGACTCCCAGGTCGGACATCAGCCGCAGCGCGTCCGGACCCTTGAAGTAGATGTCCGTCATGTGGTGGGACTGGTCGAACAGAACGGCGCTCTCCTTCCAAGCGCGTTGTTCGTCCCGCCAATTGGTGTACTCGGCACGCATGGGATATGCATAGGGGCCCTGTGGCGCATTGCGAAGCATGTCCGCCACGTTGCCGCTCTTCTGGATCTTCTCGTCGAGATTCATGGGGTCACGCCCTGTCTTCGGTTCGTGGGGGCTTGCCGGTGCCGAAATCGGGGTCGTTGAGCTATCCCGCCCTCTCCGCGGTGCCGGCGCGGGAGAGCCAGTCGAGGGTGATCTCGACCTGGTTGAACGAGAACAAGTGCAGTCCCTCGACCCCGAGATCGTCGAACGAGATCCCCTTGCCGAGCGCGAGCAGCAGGTCCATGGGCTCGTAGGCCCGCCCGAGAAGGAGGTTGCCGACCACGCCGTGCTGCTTGGACAGGAACCGCACCGACTGGCCGACACCGATCTTGATCGAGAGCTCGATCAGCTTCCTCGTCTGCAGCGGGGCCGCGACGCCGATGCGCAACGGCAGGGTCACGCCGCGCTCGCGAGCGACGCCCAACCAGCGGATCAGGGCGGTGGCGTCGAAGCACAGCTGACTGACCATGTAGTCGGCGTACCGCTGTTTGCGCGCCAGGGCGGCGAACAGCGTTTCGTCGGCTATCTTCGGATGGCCCTCGGGATAACATCCGACCCCCAGCCGCTTCAGCGTGTGGTCGAACTCGCCCAGCTCCTCGAGGATCTCCGCGGCTTCCCCGAACCTGCCGACGGGTTCCTCTCCGTCGCCGCCGACCACGTAAAGGTCGTCGACGCCGAGGTCGGTGATCCTGCGGACGAACTCCCGCAGCTCCCGGCGATCGCCGACCATCCGGGCCGCCAGGTGCGGCACGACCCGGTGCCCCGTCCTGCATGCCGCCTCGACGTGGTCGAGAGTGCGCGCCAGCCCAAACCTGGGCGAGCAGGTGATGGTCACGGTCGTGCCGGCAGGCACGACCGTGACCTTCTCCTCCGCACCCTTGAGGGGAATGATCTCGATACTCGAATTTCGGACGATGTCGTCGACCGACGTTTCCCTGCCGACTGGCTGGGTCATTGATATTCTCCGCTTTCTCGAGCTGGAGCTGATCCGACAGCGCGACGGTCCGGTCACCCCGGGTCCTCGAACCCGGAGTTCCCCTGTCCGCTCATGGACGGCGGTCCCGCTCCGTCGACGGAAGTCGTCGATTGCAGAAGCCTTTGCGGGGAGAGATCCTATGGCGTGAACGGTTAGGGAAGCGTTAACCGGATCCGGCGGAACCCTCCACGGCGTTAATCGCCCTTGTCGCTTTCCCGTCCGTGACGGACGATCACGATTGACGTTTTAAGAAGCAGTACGGAATCGACGGACGGAGAAACGGAAATGACCCTTGGGATCGGACTGGACGGACGCGTGGCTCTCGTCACGGGCGGCGGCAGCGGACTGGGCCTCGCCACGGCCGAGGCACTTCACGCACAAGGCGCGGCCGTGGCCGTCCTGGGCCGCAACAAGGCGAAGCTGGAGGCGGCCACCGAGCGGCTTGCCGGACGCGGTGGCAGCCCGGTGCTCTCCGTGGTGACGGACGTCAACGACGACGAGGCGGTGGCCGACGCGCTGCGCCAGGTCCACGAGTGGCAGGGCCGGCTGAACATCGTCGTCAACTGCGCTGCTCCGCTGCTCGCCGTCAGCCCGTTGGCGGACGCCGAGGAGGCCGTCCTCGCCGACGCCCTGAACGCCAAGGCCGTCGGGTACCTGCGGGTCGCACGCGCCGCCCTTCCGCTCATCGAGAAGGACGGAACCGGACGCATCATCAACGTCGCCGGCATGGCCGCGCACGTGCTCGTCCCGAACATCGGTGTCGCTGCCGCGGTGAACGCGGCCGTGGTCGCCCTGACCAGCTACCTGGCCGCCGAAGCGGCCCCGCAGGGCGTGCTGGTGAACGGCATCTCGCCGGGCATGACGCTCACCCAGGTCTGGCGCGACCGTCATGAGGCCACCGCGAAGGCGAAGAACCTCACGGCCGAGCAGGTGCGGGAGGGCATGGTCGAGAACCTCGGGATCCGCCTCGGCCGCTGGGGGCGCCCGGAGGAGATCGCGGCCGCGGCGCTGTTCTTGGCCTCGGACCTCGCCTCGTACGTGACCGGGCAGGTCCTCCAGGTCGACGGCGGTCTCGGCAAGTCCGTCATCTGACCACGGGTGAGGGAGCTTCGCATGAGACAGGTGTCCATCGCGGGTCTGGGCAACATGGGTCAGGGCATGGTCCGCCGCCTGCTGGCGGAGGGCTTCGGGGTGACCGTCTGGAACCGGACACCCGAGGCCTGCGACGAGCTCGTAGGGTTGGGCGCCGAGCGCGCCGAGTCCGTTGCCGAACTGTTCGCCGCTGGACCCGTGCTGTCCGCACTGGCCGACGACGCCGCGGTCGCCGCGGTCTTCGACGACGCGGTGCTCGCCGCTGCCGGGCCGGAGGCCGTCCACGTCGGCATGTCCACGATTTCGGTGGAAGCCGGACGGGCCATGGCCGAGAAGCACCGGACCGCCGGGGTCGGCTACCTGGCGGTCCCGGTGCTGGGACGCCCGTCCGTCGCCGAGGCGGGGCAGTTGAACCTCCTCGCCGCCGGAAACAGTCGGTTGATCGATTCCCTGGAACCGGTGCTCTCTGTGCTCGGCAGGCGGACGTGGCGTGTGGGCGACGAAGCGTGGCAGGCCAACGTCGTGAAGATCACCATGAACCTCCTGATCATCCACGCGCTGGAGGCGATGGCAGAGGGCTTCACGCTGGCGGAGCGCCATGGGGTCGACCCGCACGAACTGCGGGAGCTGATCTCGGGAACCCTGCTGCCGGGCCCGGTGTACCAGGGATACGGCAAGCTGATGGCGGACCGCGTATACCTACCCGCGGGCTTCCGTACCGCACTGGGCGCGAAAGACCTCGGTCTGGCTGAGGCCGCCGCCAGTTCGGTCGGATTGGACCTGCCCGCGATGCCCGCACTGCGACGGACCTTCGAGGCCGCAATCGACCAGGGCGGGGCCGACCACGACTGGGCGTCCATTGTGGAAGTGCTTCGACATGGCTGACCAATATGTGCAAACCATCACCATCCGACTGACGGAGGTCCTGACATGGCACTCGTACCGCTGGTGAGCAAAGAGCAGATGGATCCGATCGACCTGCCATTGATCGAGGCGGGGGAGGAGTCGTTCGGCACGCTGCTCAATACCTGGCTAGCCATCGCCAACAGCCCCGGCATGTTCGCGACGTACCTGCCGTTCGTCCGCGCCGTCAGCGGTCCCGGAGCACTGGACCAGCGCGTCAAGGAACTCACCGCAGTTTACGTTGCCCTGCTCAACCACTGCCGGTACACAACGAGCCACCGCTGCTACTCGGCGTTGGCCAAGGGCGTCAGCGAGAAGGAACTGGAGCGGCTCGCCGCCGGCGACTTCGCGTCGTTCACCACCAGGGAGCGCCGCGCCTTTGAGTTCACGCGCGCTCTGACGGTCGACATCCCGGTCACCGACCGGAGCGGCAGCGTCACCGGAGTCGACCCTGAGTTGCTGGCTCAAATGCGGGACGCCTTCACACCCGGAGAGCTCGTCGAACTCGTCATGTCCGTCGGACTGTGGAACGCCCTCAGTCGATTTCACCGAGTGATGAACTTTGACCTTGATCTCGGTGAGCCGCCGGCCGCGGTGGACGCTGCGGTCTAGATGCAATACCGGTGACTTTGAGGTTATTGCAAGGAAGTAGCCCGGCTGTTGACCTGCGGGCTTGAGTACGATCGGAGGTGAGAGAAGACGTGCCGGGTGCCGTCGACGGCGGCGATCGGCCGGGCACGTCAGCGTGGGGCCCCGAACCGCTGAGGGCTTAAGAAGTCATCTCAAATGGTTGTTACCAACGGAGATGGACGCTGTGGCTTTGTCCACGAGAACGGACAGCAGATGTTCACCACTTCGGGAGGCACCCCTGCCCGGCACTGTTCGATAGCAGCGGTTTCGGAGAGTGAGTACGGGCGCCCCCTGTCATCCGGCTAGAAAAGGCCGGCGCGCATGTACTGCGTGAGGTTCTCGAGGATCTCGCGCAGCCATCGGCTGCGGACGGCCGGCAGCCGAACCAGGGTGTGCTCGAAGGTCCCCGGGTCGGCCCGGAACAGGTGATGGGGACGCGGCGCGGGCGGGTCGTCGCGGAGAACGCCGTCGGGCATGGTGCCCGAGGCGGGGAGGGGTAGGTGTGGCTCGGGGAAGGCCAGCCACATCCACACCCCGAATGGCAGCGGTACCGGGTATGCCGAGGCGGCCGGGCCGGTCGGGCTCCAGAGCTCTCCTGTCTGCGGGTGGGTCGGCAGGAGGAGTATGTCGGCGTCCGCGTCGGGGTCGGACAGCCCCGGTCCGGCCAGGAAGGCGCGCCGCGCCGGCGGGCCCGCAGGCAGCAGAGCATCGAGGGCGCGTTGGAACACTTCCGCGATCAGGCCGTGCGGAACCTTCACCGGCCGACCTTCCGAGGCTGCCAGCAGGTGAGCGAGCGCCCGGCCGACTGCCGCCTCCCACTGCGGGCTCCATGACCACCAGTGGTAAAGCCCGAGCAGCGAACCCCATCTGGTGATCGGCGCAACAGGGGGCGTGCCCTTTCCTTCCACCAGCAGTTCCGCCCAGGAGAGCATCGCGATGCCGGCGTTGTCGACAGTGACGCGGCGAACGGCGTCTGGCGCGAGCCAGACCGCCTGCCAGAGTGAGCAGTCGTCGATCCGGTTCGCCACAAGCAGGCCGCACGCCTCGCAGGCCATGTTGGGGCCGTCACCCCAGTCGAGGCCACAGCAGTAGCCGCCGGCTTTCTCCGGGAGCAGCACGGTGCCACGGGTATCCCCAGGTGCGATGACGATCGTGCCGGGCGCGCCCTCGGACAAGGCGTGGACCGGCGCGTAGATGCCGCGGGTTGCCGCCTCCTCCGGATCGATCTCCTCCCCGCTCCGCCACGGCGGCCCCCAGGGCTCCGGATCCACAGCGAACGTGCCCGACTCCATGAGCACCGGGAGCTGAATCCCGTTCCCGTACTTCTGACGGGCGTGGGTCGGCAGTGCGACCTGGGACAGCGGGATGGTCAGCCTGGCACCGCACCCTGCACACACGAAAGCGAACAAACGTCCTCCGCTAGAAAAACAGAAGGCATCGTCGCAGCTCCGCGGCGGACCAGCCAACGTGTTTCTCACCCGCTGCGCAGCGGGGCATCGCCACGACGTGAAGCGTCACCGTTCGAATCCTCAACGTGCCTCGTACCTCCCGAAGTGGTGAACATCTGCTGTCCGTTCTCGTGAACAAAGCCAGACGCTGGCAGGCGGGTCGCGATGGCGGTTGGATGCCTTGGTGAGTAACTACTGGACACCCGCCCATCACGCGGTCGAGCACGACGATGCGGAGGCCCTCGCCCGGTTGCTGGCCGACGGCGCTGACCCCGACGAGGTTTTCAGCAACATGACGTTGCTGACCCACGCCATCGATGCGGAGGGTGACGGATCCCTGCAGAGCGGTAAGCCACTGACCGTTCACATCACTGATGTGCTGCTTGCCTTCGGCGCAGACCCGGAGCTCGCGGATCCAGACGGTCACACCCCCCTGGACATGGCCGCCCACTACGGTCATGACCTGGCGGTGAATCTGCTGCGGGCCCACATCATCAGGCGAGCCGCCGGTAACAGATGAGGGTGCAGGCGATGCTCGTGAAGGCGAGGAAGTGCTCGGCTTTGCGCTCGTAGCGGCGGTGGAGACGGCGGCAGCCGGCGAGCCAGGCCATGGTGCGTTCGATCTTCCAGCGATGTCGGCCCAGGCGTGCGGAGGACTCGATGCCCTTGCGGGCGATACGGTGGGCGATGCCTCGTTGCCGTAACCATCGTCGCAGGTGAGCGTAGTCGTAGGCTTTGTCCGCGTAGAGCTTGGAGGGCTGTTCGCCGGCGTGGTCCGCGGCGGGAGCGGATCGGAGGTATGCCGCGGATCAGGGGTATCAGGACCTGGCTGTCGTGTGTGTTCGCTCCCGAGATCCCGATGGAGACGGGCAGACCGGAGCCTTCGGTGATCAAGTGGATCTTCGACCCCTTCTTGCCCCGGTCGACAGGATTCGGACCTGTCAGGTCCCCCTTTCAGGGCCCGCATGTTCACCGAGTCGATAGCGCACCGGCTCCAGTCCAGCTCACCGCGCGAGCCGAGTTCGTCGAGCACCAGGCGGTGCCGCTTTGCCCACACCCTGGCCTTGGTCCACTCCGTGAACCGGCGATGGGCGGTCGCTCCCGACGGTCCGAACGACGGAGCGGGCAGCTGTTGCCACGTGCACCCCGACGTCGCCACGAACACGATGGCCGCTAGGTGTATTGATCACGAGCGTTGTTGACACCTGCGGGGGCTTGATCAAGGCGAAGACCTCCGGTGTGGTGGAGCTGTCTAGGACTGCACCAC